>NZ_JACAPJ010000019.1:0-107786 GCF_013385765.1 Pseudomonas sp. C8002 | reverse complement strand
CTTGTACATACAAGCATATGCAAGGTTGTTGCCAACTCGACGCGTCGTTGTACAGAGAGGCCTGTAAGGCGCTGAAACACTTGAGTTGCGCGGCCATCCCTCCGTGAACCCATTGCGCGAATCAACCTTGGCGAGGAACTTGCGCACGGTATTGAGGCACAAAGTAACAATCTGCCAGAAGCTGGTGCGCGCACGAGTAACATCCCACGGCATTGACCCGCGCGCGTGCACCTGTGGTCACAACCCGTTACTGTCGACCCTGGAAGATCCGGCCCGCGGCGAAAACACGCACTCAAGGCTTTTGAGATTTTCGTGCCAAACCACGGTTTTTCGTACCCAGCCCAGAAATTTGAGAGAAAATGCAAACCCAGCACACGGTCCGTTGTCATTTGCCCCATGCGTAAACTTCTTGGCTTCACCCTCATCATGGCCCTGGTCGCCGCCGTTTCCGCCTATCTGGTCTGGACCCAGGAGCGCCCCGTGGGCCATTACCTGTCCGACCTGCGGATCAACCTGGCCGTCGACCAAGGCGTGCCCGCCGACCGCGGCAACCTGTTGGGCATCCAGCCGGAACTGTTCCCCGCCGACTACCAGAGCCTGGAACGCCTGCACCTCAAGCTGGCGGCCTATCTGCAAAACGCCCGTGACCAGGGCCTGATCAACGACAAGACCATCGTGGTACTGCCGGAACATATCGGCACCTGGCTGATGGTCAGCGGCGAAAAGAACGAGCTGTACCAGGCCACCAACCTCAAGGAAGCGATGAACTGGTTGTCGGCGAGCAACCCGCTGCTGTTCCTGCGGGCCTTGATCAGCGCCAAGGGTGACGACCGTATCGACGACGCCTACCTGCGTATGAAGGCCCCGGCCATGGCCCGCGACTATCAAGTGCTGTTCGGTGGCCTGGCCAAGGAATTCGGCGTGACCCTGGTGGCCGGCTCCATTGCCCTGCCCAACCCGAGCGTCAACCAGGGCCAGCTGCAGATCGGCCATGGCGCGCTGTACAACACCAGTGTGGTCTTCGACCGCGATGGCTTGCCGCTGGGCCAGCCGCAACGCCAGCTGTATCCGATTTTTGACGAGCGCGGCTTTATTGAGCCGGGCGATGAAAACAGCGTCAGCGTGGTCGATACCCCGGCCGGGCGCCTGGGCATCCTGATCGGCAGCGACAGCTGGTACCCGGACAACTACCGCAAGCTCAACGAGCAAGGCGCCCAGTTGGTGGCGGTGCCGGCCTTCGTGATTGGCCGCGAGACCTGGGACAAGCCGTGGCGCGGCTTCAAAAGCGTGTCGACGCCAGCCGAGATCAGCCTCAAGCCCGAAGAGCTCAGCGAAGGCGAAGCCTGGCACCGCCTGACCCTGATCAGCCAGCAACCCATCAGCCAGGCCACCGCCGGCATGAGCGTGTTCCTGCGCGGGCAGTTCTTTGACATGGGCAGCGCCGGGCAAAGCTTCCTCAGCAGCAACGGCCAGGTGTTCGCCGACGGCAATGCCCGTGGCGCGCGCCTGCTGAACGTGTGGCTGTAACTCAATGAAGCCGGTGCGGCTTGGGGATTTGTCGGTGGGCTTCGTCCACACCTTGGCCGATGCGATCCACAGCCATGGCCTGGACCCGCAACCGTTGCTGCTGCAATACGGCCTTGACCCGGCACGCCTGGCCGAGGCGGGTGCACGCTTGTCGATCCCGCGCTATATGCGCCTGGGCTTTGCGGCCATCCAGTTGACCGGCGATGCCAGCCTGGGCCTGCGCATGGGCCAGCTCAGCCGCCTGAGCCAGGCCGGGCTCGCCGGGGTCACCGCCGCCCAGGCGCCCACCGTGCGCGAAGCCGCCCGTACCCTGACGCGCTTCGAAGCCTTGTACGGCTCCAACTATCGCGGCCAGTCGAGCTTTCACGAGGATGCAGATGGTGCGTGGCTGCGCTTCTACTCCATCAGCCCCTACAACGCCTATAACCGCTTCGTGGTGGACTCGATCATCGCCGGCTGGCTGCATCAGTTGTCGAGCCTGAATGCGCAACCGGTGCAGGCGCAGCGGATCGAAATCGAGTTCCAGGCCCCCGACTACAGCGAGCGCTACAGCGTGCTTGGGGACTGCCCGATCCAGTTTGGCGCCGAGCACAATCAGTTGCGCCTTAGCCAGCAAACCCTGGCCCTGCGCAACCCGGAACACTGCCCGAGTACCTGGCAATTACTGGTGCAGTTGTGCGAACGGGAACTGGAGCAGTTGACGCGCACCCGCAGCCTGCGCGAGCGCATTACCCGCTTGCTCGGGCCGATGCTCAATGGCGGCCGGGAACCCGACCTGGAAGAAGTGGCGTCACGCTTGAAACTGCCGACCTGGACCCTGCGGCGCAAGCTGGCGGAAGAAGGGACTCAGTTCCGGGCGATTCTCAACGACACTCGCCGCGACCTGGCCATGACCTACATTCGCGATACCGAACTGGCGTTCGGTGAAATTGCCTATTTGCTCGGTTTTGCTTCAGCGGAAGCCTTTCAACGGGCGTTCAAGCGCTGGAACAGCCAGACCCCAGGGGAATTTCGCCGCAGTCAGCGGCATTCCGCCTGACGTCTGTCTTACAGCTCGGTGGCATCATCGGCCGGATCCAGCGGATCCAGTTCAAAGGCGTGGTACTCGAGCAATTCTTCCTGGTAATCGTCCATGGTTGACTCCTTGTTTTATGAAAAGGGGTTGCTTAGTGACCTGCACAACCAGCCTAAAGTGCCGTCATGACGAAAAAATGTCCGTGGCATGACATTCCTGCACTTCAGGATTAAACGTAGCAGGATTGCCTTGATTTAGCCGGATGAATTTTAGATGCAAATGCAATCATTGCAATTGCAATCGTAAGCCGAATTCCTTTAGGGTATGGGCACCCGTTGCCAAGCGACCCTGCTCATGACTGCCAGCACCGAACGCTCTGCCCTGATCTGCATCGACGCCCTGAATGCAACGCAGCAGCCCCGCTGCTCGCCCCTGTATAGCGTGATGACCATGGCCAACACCCTGGAGTCCAGCCGGCAGGCGTGGGTGATTCGCGGCCAGTCGCGCTCACGCCGAGTGGTGAGCTGGCCCACCTGGTTCGCGCGCAATACCGGGGAAAAACCCATGCTGTACCTGCACACGGCCGCGTCATCGGCGCAGTTGCGCGCGCTGTCCGGCGAGACCCGTCAGCGGGGCATCCTGTGCAACGACAATGCAACCCAGCCCTCCCCTTCACTGCCCTTATGGCTGGCCAGCAATCCTCACTGCACACCTTATGACCCGGCCTCCGGCGAGGAAGCCCGGGCGATTGTGCTGGCGGGTTTGCAGGCGCTGTATGTCGACGGCGAGCCGGGGTTCTACTACCTGGCACTGCACGATCAACACGAAGGGCCAGGGCTGAGCCCGCAGGATAGTGAGCATGCGCTCAGGGGCATGTACCGGGTCCGGCGCTCATACACGAGTGAATTGAGGGTGCGGTTGCTGGGTGCGGGTCGAGCGTTTGAAGAAGTCGTGCACGCCGCGCAGTTGCTCGAGACGGATTGGAACGTCGAGGCGCAACTGTGGAGTTGCCCCAGCTATACACGGCTGGCCCGCGAAGCGAATGCGGCGCAACGCTGGAACCGCCTGCACCCGTTGGAACCGAAGCGCAGTTGTCATCTAAGGGATTGCCTGGCTGGGGATGGCGCGCCGGTGGTCGCGGTCACCGGGTATCCGCAGCCGATCGTCGATCAATTGGCGGGGCATGTGGATGCGCGTTTTGTAGCATTGGGTGCGGGCTCCGTGGAAACGTCAGCACCCAGTCGATATTGGGTAGCGGTGCTGGCATTGAAGGCGTTGGCGGATGACGGCTGGATCGAAGCAGAACAGGTGGAGACCGCCCTGAATCGATATCACCTGAAATGACGATCTGCAATCCATCGCAGATCAAATGTGGGAGCGGGCTTGCTCGCGAAGACGGTGTGCCTGTTGATATTACTGTTGCTGACACACCGCTTTCGCAAGCAAGCCCGCTCCCACACGGAATCCGCGTCGCCTGGAATATTTGCTTCAGGTCTTACGCCGCCCACGGGTCTGCACACCCGCCTCCATCGCCAGCCCTGCAGTGCGTTCCAACGCCTCGGCAAAACCCCGGCGTTGCTCGCTGTCGAGCTGCGACAAAAACAATTCATCCACGCTGCTTTCGTAGATTTTCCACATCTTTTTACGCAATACCCGGCCCGCGTCGGTGATCGAGACAAAGGCAGCACGCCCGTCACCGTCGGAGCGCGAACGCACCACCAGGCCGTCCTTTTCCAGACGGTCGACCAGGCGCGTCAGGTTGTAGCGTTCGATGGCCAGCACATCGGCCAATTCGTGCATGCGCCGGGTGCCATCGGGGCCACTTTCCAGGCCCCACAAAGCGTCGTACCAGGCATACGGCGGCAGACCGGCATCGGCCAGGCGCCGCTCGATTTCACGGATGACCGTCCTGTGGGCCCGAACAAAACGGAACCAGACATCAGGCTCTTTCGACGACATGCAACACCATCCGGGGAATTTCAAGAAGGTTGCAATAGTAGCTCATCCCGCGCTAGATTCAGTCATGTAGTTGCAATTGCAACTACATTCGCAAAGCTCCCACAAGGAGCCCACACGCTGAAACCCGTCCACCCTGGAGCCTGACATGACCCCGAACACTGCAGTACGCCTCGACGACGATCCACAGGAAACCCGCGAATGGCTGGAGTCCATCGAATCGGTGCTGTCCACCGAAGGCCGCCCGCGCGCGCATTACCTGATTGATCAGTTGCTGGATTTCGACGTGGCGCGGCATGGCGACTTCTACGGGCGGGTGACCACCCCGTACGTCAACACCATCCCGGTAGACCGCCAGTTGCCCTACCCCGGCAACCTGGCCACCGAGCGCCGGCTGAATGCGTTTATTCGCTGGAACGCCATGGCCATGGTGCTGCGCGCGGGCAAACATTCCGGCGTGGGCGGGCATATCGCAACCTATGCGTCGGCTGCGGTGCTGTATGACGTAGGCTTCGACCATTTCTTCCGTGGCCGAACTGAAAGCTTCGATGGCGACCTGGTGTACATCCAGGGCCACTCCGCGCCGGGCATTTACGGGCGGGCGTACCTCGAAGGCCGGATCAGCGAAGCCCAGCTGGACAACTTCCGCCGGGAAGCCGGTGGCGACGGTTTGTCATCCTATCCGCACCCTCGCCTCATGCCAGACTTCTGGCAATTTCCTACGGTTTCCATGGGGCTCGGACCGATTACCGCCGCGTATCAGGCGCGCTTCATGCGCTACCTGGAGTTCCGCGACCTCAAGCAGCACCAGGGCCGCAAGGTGTGGGCGTTCCTCGGTGATGGCGAGATGGATCAGCCAGAATCCCTGGCAGCCATTTCCCTGGCCGGGCGCGAGAAGCTCGACAACCTGATCTTCGTGGTCAACTGCAACCTGCAACGCCTGGATGGGCCGGTGCGCGGCAATGCCAAGGTGATCCAGGAATTCGAAAGCCTGTACCGCGCCGCCGGCTGGAACGTGATCAAGGTAATCTGGGGCGGCGGCTGGGATGCGCTGCTGGAAAAGGATAAAAGCGGCTTGCTGCGCCAGCGCATGATGGAATGCGTGGACGGCGACTATCAGAACTACAAATCGCAAAACGGCGCCTACGTGCGGGAACACTTCTTCGGCAAATACCCGGAGTTGCTGGCGCTGGTGGCAGACATGTCCGACGACGATATCTGGAAACTCTCACGAGGCGGCCATGACCCGGACAAGGTCTACAACGCCTATGCCGCCGCCGTGCGTCACAGCGGCCAGCCGACGGTGATCCTGGCGAAAACCGTCAAGGGCTTCGGCATGGGCGAGGCCGGCGAAGGCCAGAACATCAACCACCAGCTGAAAAAGATGGGCGCTGAAGCCGTCAAAGCCTTCCGCGATCGCTTCGGGCTGGAAGTGGCCGACGACCAACTGGCTGAAATCCCGTATCTCAAACCGGCCGCCGACAGCGAAGAGGCCCGCTATTTCGCCGCCCGCCGCCAGTCACTGGGTGGCTACGTGCCGGCTCGCCATAGCGCGGTCGAGTCGCTGAAGATCCCGGAACTGGATGCCTTCGCCACCCAGCTCAAGGACACCGGCGAACGCGCGATCTCCACCACCATGGCCTTTGTGCGCATCCTCGGCACCCTGCTCAAGGACCCGAACCTGGGCAAACTGATCGTGCCCATCGTGCCGGACGAGTCCCGCACCTTCGGCATGGAAAGCCTGTTCCGCCAGATCGGCATTCACTCCGCCGTCGGCCAGCTCTACACCCCACAAGATGCCGGCCAGCTGTCCTACTACAAGGAGAGCAAGGACGGACAGATCATGCAGGAAGGCCTGAATGAATCCGGCGCCATTTCCTCATGGATCGCAGCGAGTACGTCCTACGCCAGCCACGGCTTGATGACCGTGCCGTTCTACATTTTCTATTCGATGTTCGGCTTCCAGCGGGTCGGCGACCTGGCCTGGGCCGCAGGTGATGCACGGGCGCGGGGCTTTCTGCTGGGGGCGACGGCCGGGCGCACCACGCTGATGGGCGAAGGCCTGCAGCATGACGATGGCCACAGCCATGTGCTGTCGTCGGTGATCCCGTGCTGCATTTCCTACGATCCGACGTTTGCCTTCGAGCTGGCGGTGATCATTCGCGAAGGCATGCGCCGGATGTACGTCGAGCAAGAGGACATCTACTACTACATCACCCTGCTCAACGAAAACTACCCGCACCCGGCGATGCCCGAAGGCGTCGAGGACGGGATTCTCAAGGGCATGTATCGGTTGAAGGCGGCTGAAGACACCACGCAACCACGGGTACAGCTGATGGGCAGCGGTTCGATCCTGCGGGAAGTCATCGCCGCCGCGGACCTGCTGCGCGATGATTTTGCCGTGGCCAGCGATGTGTGGAGTGTCACCAGCCTGACCGAGCTGCGCCGGGAAGGTCATGCCGTGGAGCGCTGGAACCTGCTGCATCCTGAAAGCGAACCGCGTACCAGCTATGTCGAGCAGTGCCTTGAGGGCCAGCCTGGGCCCGTGGTGGTCGCCACCGACTACATGAAAATCTTTGCCGATCAGATTCGCCCGTTTGTACCGGGCCGGCGCTTTGTGGCGCTGGGCACCGATGGCTTCGGGCAATCGGATACCCGCGAAACCTTGCGCGAGTTCTTCGAGGTGGACCGGTATTTCATTGCCCTGGCGGCCTTGAAGGCGCTGGCGGATGACGGCCTGATCAGCCGCGCCAGGGTGGCGGAGGCGATCAGCCGCTACGGGATCAACGTCGACAAGGCCAACCCCGTAGCGGTGTAGTTACTGCGCAGGCGTCGGCAGAGGCGGAATCGCTTCGGTCGGCGCCGGCAGCGCAGGAGTGGTGGCCTCTGGCGCAGGTGCCGGGGCTTCCTTTGGTGCAATCGGCGCAGGTTCCGCCGGTGGTACCACCGGCTCCGATGCCGCTGGCACCACCGCCGGTGTCACTGGGGCTGCCGGTGTGGCCGGCGCTTCTTTTGGCACTTCTTTCGGCGCTTCAACCTTATCGGCCTTATCGGCCGCCGGAGCTGCCTTAGGTTCCGGGATGCCCAGGTCAGCCTTGGGCTTCTCTGGAATATGCGCTGCCTTTTTCACTTCCTGGGGCAGGAAAACGTCCACCAGGGCGAAATAACGCTCATAAAATTTCGGCGCAGACACCGTCTCGCTGGCCACCTTGACCATGGAGTCGTCGGTGGAACCAATCGGCATCGACACCGAACCCAACACACCCACACCGAGGCTGGCGGAGTTGTTGACCTTCTTCAAGGCGTAGCGATCCTGCAAGGCGTTGGCGAACATCGTCGAGTGATGATTGCCGCTGCCATCGTCGGCACACACCACGTTGAAGCTGATCTGCAGGTGAGTTTCGCCGGTCTGCTGGAAGCTCTTGTTACCCGCCACCAGCTTTGGATCGCTGCTGGTGATGATGTAACCCTGGCTCAACAGCGCACGCCGCGCCGCTTCGCAGGCCGCCGTGTCACTGACCGGGTAATCACGGGAAAACGTGCCGGAGTCGTCGAAGTTCTCATGTTCATAAATAGCGGTCTTGGGTGACGAGCAGCCCGCAGCGCCCGCCAGCACCAGCGCCAACCCGAGGCTACGCAAGTGAAATGATGTCGACATCGAAAATCCTGAGGAAAACAGTCAGGGCGGTATTGTGCAACAGAACGTGGCCTCGGCGCGCGAATTCCTGTCGGTAAAACGTCACAGCCTTACGGGACGGTGTCCGCAGGAAAAAGCCGCTCGCCCATATGGTCGATAAACACGCGCAATTTCGCCGAGGCATGGCGACTTGATGGCCAGAGCATCCAGAAGCTGCCGCTGTGCTCCAGGTAATAGTCCAGCACCCGTTGCAGCCGGCCCTGCTCCACCGATTCGCGGACCATGAAGTCCGGCAGGCAGGCAATCCCCAGGCCTTCATGGGCCACGTGCATCAGTGATTCGATGGTGGTGGAGACCAGCGGCGCACGCAGGGTCGGCTCCGGCAGGCCCGGCTCCGGGCGCAGTGGCCAGGTTTCCAGCTTGCCGGTGGCGCAGAATTTGTGGCGCAGGCAGGCGTGGTCGCTCAAATCCCGGGGCTGGCGCGGCGTACCGTGCAGGCGCAGGTACTCCGGGGACGCCACCAGCACCAGGCGGTAATACCCGAGGTGGCGCGCCATCAAGCGTGAGTCCTCGGGCTTGCCGGTGCGGATCACCGCGTCGAAACCCTCCTCGATCACATCCACCATGCGGTCGGAGAAGTCCACGTCCAGCTCGATCTCGGGATAGGCGCGCATGAAATCCGTCAGTACCGGCATCAACAAGCCGCGCACTTGCGGCAGGCTGACGCGCAACTTGCCTCTGGGGGTGGCGGATGCCTGGCTCAGTTCCTGTTCTGCGGCTTCGACTTCCGCCAGGATGCGCCGGGAGCGTTCGAGAAACAGCGCGCCCTCGCTGGTCAACGTGATACTGCGGGTGCTGCGATGGAACAGCCGCACCCCCAGGCGCTCTTCGATGCGCGCGATGCTTTTGCCAATCGCCGAGGACGACACCCCCAGCATGCGCCCGGCCTCGGTAAAGCTGCGGGTTTCGGCCACCTGCACAAACACTGAAATACTGCCCAGGCTGTCCATCGTCTCGCTCCCGAGGATTGCGGACATTGGCGTCCGATAAGTTCGGAACCTTAGCCTGTTTTTCTCCACCGTGCAGCACCCTACTCTGGCTCCCTGCCCTTTCGTCTGAAAACCGGAGCCAAAAAACATGAGCGACAGCGCCCTATCTTCCACGACCCCCACGGTGAGCCGTGAACGACTGCCTCTGGGCGGCCTGTTGGCATTGGCTACCGCCGGCTTCATCACCATCCTCACCGAAGCCATGCCGGCAGGCTTGCTCCCGCAAATGGGCGCCGGCCTCGGGGTGTCCGAAGCGTTGGTGGGCCAGTTGGTGACCCTGTACGCCCTGGGCTCGCTGTTGGCCGCGATTCCCCTGACCATCGCCACCCGGGGCTGGCGCCGGCGGCCATTGCTGATGATTGCCATCGGCGGGTTTGCCTTGGTCAACAGTGTGACGGCGTTTTCCAGCGATTACCTGCTGACCCTGGTGGCCAGGTTCTTCGCCGGGGTGTTCGCGGGATTGCTCTGGGCGCTGCTGGCCGGTTATGCCAGCCGCATGGTTGCGCCGCACCTGCAAGGCAGGGCCATTGCCGTGGCCATGCTCGGCGCGCCATTGGCGCTGTCACTGGGTGTACCGGCCGGGACTTTCCTGGGCACCACGGTGGGCTGGCGCCTGAGCTTCGCGATCATGTCCGGCCTGACGGTTGTGCTGCTGGCCTGGGTGCGCTGGCAGGTCCCGGACTTTGCCGGGCAACAGGCGGAAAAACGCCTGGGGCTGCGCCAGGTGCTGGCACTACCAGGGATTCGTCCGGTGCTGTTTGTGACTTTCACCTACGTGCTGGCTCATAACATTCTCTACACCTATATCGCGCCGTTCCTGGTACCTGCCGGGATTGCAGCGGACATCGACCAGGTGCTGCTGGTGTTTGGCCTGGCGGCGCTGCTGGGTATCTGGATCGTCGGCGCGCTGATTGATCAGCGGCTGCGCGCGTTATTGGTGATCAGCTGCGCAATGTTCGCGCTTTCGGCCCTGGCGCTGGCGTTCTGGATCACCTCGGCGACGGTGATCTACACCACGGTGGCCTTATGGGGGCTGGCGTTTGGCGGTTTGCCGGCATTGCTGCAAACGGCGCTGGCCAAGTCGGCCGGGGATTCAGCCGATGCCGCACAGTCGATGCTGGTGACGGTGTGGAACCTGGGCATCGCCGGTGGCGGACTACTCGGCGGCATGTTGTTGCAAGGGTGGGGAGTGACATCGTTTCCATGGGCGGTCGCCGCGTTGGTCGTACTGGCGCTGATCGCGACGCTGCGTTTAACCGATGTTTAAACGAAACGTGACGTGATGTTTCTTAACTCTTATGATCGCACCGGGTGCGCTGCTGCATACGGCACAGCGCAGGTTAAAGGATAAGCATTGGTCGGGCCGCCAATGGAGACTTGTCGTGCCTGATAAACACCCTGCTATTCCGCGCCCCCAGGTTCTGGTCGAAGGCGCCCTGTCCGCATTGGAGCGGTTTTCAAGGATCGAAGCAGTCAGCGGTATCGTGTTGCTGCTGGCAGCGATCGTCGCGCTGGTCTGGGCCAACAGCCCCGTCGCAGATTCCTACGAACACTTCTGGAACACCCCACTCACTATCGGGCTGGGAGACTTCACAGTCTCGCGCTCGTTGCACTTCCTGGTGAACGATGGGCTGATGACCATCTTCTTCCTGGTGGTGGGCGCCGAGATTCGCCAGGAGATCAGGGACGGCGCACTCGCCAACCTGAAACTGGCCACCCTGCCCCTCGGCGCTGCGCTGGGTGGCGTGCTGATGCCGGCACTGATTTACACCCTGCTCAACCATGGCACCGTAGCGGCCAGTGGCTGGGCAGTGCCCACTGCCACCGACATTGCATTTGCCGTGGGTGTGCTGGCGCTGTTGGGTAAATCCATCCCCGCCGGCGTGCGCATCCTGTTGCTGGCTTTGGCGATCATTGATGACATCGTCGCCATCCTGATCATCGCGATTTTCTATACCGCCAGCCTGGACTACATGGGCCTGGTGATCGCGGCCTGCGGGCTGGCGCTGGTGCTGGTTTTTCAGCGGATGGGAATTGGCAAGGCGGTGGTGTACCTGTTGCCAGGGGCGATTGTCTGGTTTGGCCTGCTCAAGACCGGCGTCCATCCGACGCTCGCGGGCGTAATGCTTGGCCTGATAACGCCCGTGACTTCCAGACCGACTCGGGAACGCCCTCTGGACACCATCGGGCGCACGTTCAACGAGCTGATGGAGCGGCTTTCACAATCGGCTGAAAGTGCCCATCAAGTCGCCAAACCGTTGAAGCAATTGAGACAGGCCCAGCGGGAAATGCTGCCGCCGGTGCAACGTATTCAAGCGGGCTTGCACCCCTGGGTGGCCTTTGGCGTCATGCCACTGTTTGCCCTGGCCAACGCCGGAGTGAGCCTGCAAGGGTTCAACCTGGACGATCCACTGCCCCACGGCGTGTTCATGGGGGTCATCCTGGCCCTGGTGCTCGGCAAGCCGCTCGGTGTGATGCTGGCGAGCGTGGTGCTGGTCAAACTGAACATCTGCCAATTGCCGGAGGGCGTGACCTGGAACGGCGTCGCCCTAGTGGGCCTGCTGGCGGGAATTGGTTTCACCATGTCGATTTTCATCTCGTCGCTGGCCTTCTCCGATCCGACGCTGCTGTCGGCTGCCAAGCTGAGTGTGCTGAGCGCTTCGACCCTGGCGGCTGTGATTGGCCTGAGTTGGGGCAAGCTCAAGTTTGCGCGTTGAATCAAGACTGGTTGAGTCAGCTGATTAGTGGATAAAAAAAGACCCCGGCCTCTTCAGGCCGGGGTCTTTTTATTCAGGCTGTTACGAGATCAGAACTTCTTGATCTCAGCCTTGGTTTCCAACTGCTTGCGATAGGCGGCGAAGTCTTGCTGGCCGACACGGGACGCGAGGAAGCGGCGGTACTGAGCCTTCTCGTCATCGGTCGGTGCAGCGGCTTCATTGACCGCGTTCAAGCGCACGATCACCAGGCTACCGTCTGGCAGTGTCACGCTGGTGAAGGTCGGCTTGTCCTTGGCCGCAGGCTTTGCCATGCGGAACAGGGCTTGCAGCACGGCTGGCTCGACGCCTTCCTGGCCACGGGTGGCCGCTTCGGTGACTTTCCAGGCCTGGCCATCCACCGGCTGGTTCAGCGGTGTCTTGCCATCACGCAGGTTGGCAATCAGCTCGTCCGCGTGAGTCTTCGCCGCAGCGCTCGCGCGCTCCTTGGTCAACTGGGCACGGATGGCAGTGGCAACGCTTTCCAGCGGCAGCTGGGTAGGCTTCAGGTGCTCTTTGGCACGCAGCACCACGATGGTTTCCGGATCCAGCTCGATGGCGGTGCTGTTGGCACCTTCATCCAGTACTTCAGGGCTGAATGCAGCGGTCACCACGGCACGGTTGGCAGCGATGCCTTCGCCACCTTCACGGCCAAACGGCGCGGAGGTGTGCACGGTCAGCTTCAGGTCCGACGCCGGCTGGGCCAGGTCGGAAGCTTCGAATGCAGCGTCTTCCAGTTGCTTGGTCGCATCGACGAAACGCTGTTCAACCTGTTGGGTCTTGAGCTCGCGGGTCAGCTTGTCTTTCAGGCTGGCGAACGATGGCACTTCTGGTGCTTCAACACCCAACAGCTTGATCAGGTGCCAGCCGAAGCTGGAACGCACCGGTGCCGAGACCTGGTCCTTGTTCAGTGCATACAGCGCTGTTTCGAAGGCAGGGTCGTAGACACCAGGGCCAGCGAAACCGAGGTCACCGCCGTTGTTCGCAGAACCCGGATCCTGGGAGAACTCCTTGGCCAGGGCTTCGAACTTCTCGCCCTTGGCCAGGCGCGCCTGGATTTCTTCGATCTTGGCCTTGGCCTGCTCGTCAGTGGTCTTGTCGTTGACTTCAATCAGGATGTGCGCCGCGCGACGCTGTTCAGCGAGGTTGGCGGTTTCTTTCTGATAGAGGGCTTGCAGCTCATCGTCCTTGACCGCGACCTGGTCGAAGAAGGAAGCCTTCTTCAGCTCCAGATAGTCGATGACCACCTGGTCCGGGGTCATGAACTCCTTGGCGTGCTGGTCGTAGTAAGCCTTGACCTCGTCGTCAGTGATCTTCACTGCTGCAGGGTCGGCCTTGACGCTGACGGTGGCAAAATCGCGGGTCTGTTTTTCCAGACGGGCGAACGCGAGCACTTCGGCATCAGTCACAAAACCGCTGCCGGCAATGCCTGCACGAACCTGGCCGATCAGCATTTCCTGGCTCAGCATCTGACGGAATTGCATACGGCTGTAGCCCAGCTGACGGATCACCTGGTCGAAACGCTCAGCGTTGAACTGGCCATCCACCTGGAATTCCGGCGTCTGCAGGATCACTTGATCCAGCGCAGCTTCGGAGAAAGCGAATTTCGAATCGGCCGCGCCTTGCAGCAGCAGCTTGCGATCGATCAGGCCCTTGAGTGCGGCGTCGCGCAGCAGCTTTTCGTCCAGCAAGGAAGCATCGAAGTCCTTGCCCAGCTGTTGCATCAGCTGGCGACGTTGCATGTCGACGGCCTGGCCCAGTTCGCTTTGGGTGATTTCTTCACCGTTGACCTTGGCCACGTCCTGCTTGTTGTTGGTCGAAGCCTGAAAAATAGCCTCGATACCGGTGAACGCCATCAATGCGACGATGATCCCGATAATGGTCTTGGCAATCCAGCCTTGTGAATTGTCCCTGATATTCTGCAGCATGCGTCCCCCAGAAACGGTTGAACTTCAAAATTAGGCAACCGTGGAGCGTGGGTAGAGTCCGGATAGAAGAAAGGCGCATCCGAGGATGCGCCTTCTCGTAACTGGCGGAGCGGACGGGGGTTTGAACCCACACCCCCGGCGTGGCGACCCGATGGATACTCGGGTCAGCTGCCGCTCCGCTGCCAGGTCAGACCTGCGTCCGACCCGGATGGGTAAGGCTTGAGCGAAGCTTAGTTAACGGCTTCTTTCAGGGCTTTACCGGCTTTGAAACCTGGTTTTTTGGCAGCGGCGATTTGCAGAGCCTTGCCAGTCTGTGGGTTACGGCCAGTGCGAGCTGGACGATCGGTCACAGAGAAAGTACCGAAACCAACCAGTACCACAGAGTCGCCGGCCTTGAGAGCGCCAGTGACGGATTCGATTACTGCGTCCAGCGCACGGCCAGCAGCGGCTTTCGGGATATCAGCAGATGCAGCGATAGCATCAATCAGTTCCGACTTGTTCACTCTAAGTCCCCTTATATCTATTGAGTATGATTCTAAGTTTTTTGGTGAAAGCAAAAACCAGTGCTGAATGGCCTACAGACACTTAAGAGCCGCTTTATAACAAGGGCTCTAAAAAGCTGTCAAGGAAGCCCCCAGGCTTAAACGTATTAATGCGTGCTAATTCTTTCCTTAGAGTCAGTCTCGCGTTTTTCATCCTTTGCAACTATCTCCGGAGCCACATCCGGCAAGGGCTCCGGCGCGTATTGCAGCGCAATTTGCAGGACCTCGTCAATCCATTTAACCGGTTTAATCTGCAGATCCTGCTTGATGTTGTCAGGAATCTCCTTCAAGTCGCGAACATTCTCTTCAGGAATGATCACGGTCTTGATACCACCGCGGTGTGCAGCCAGCAATTTCTCTTTGAGGCCACCAATGGCCAGTACCTGGCCACGCAGGGTGATTTCCCCGGTCATGGCGACATCGGCGCGCACCGGAATGCCGGTCAGGGCTGATACCAGTGCCGTGCACATGCCTACGCCTGCGCTAGGACCGTCTTTCGGCGTTGCCCCTTCCGGCATGTGGATGTGGGTGTCGTGCTTCTCGTGGAAGTCCAGGGGGATCCCCAGGCTCTTGGCGCGGCTGCGCACCACGGTCTGCGCGGCGGTGATGGATTCAACCATCACGTCACCCAGGGAACCGGTCTTGATCAGTTGCCCTTTGCCCGGGATCACGGCGGCCTCGATGGTCAGCAATTCGCCGCCCACCTGGGTCCACGCCAGGCCAGTGACCTGGCCTACCTGGTCCTGCTGCTCAGCCAGGCCGTAGCGGAATTTGCGCACGCCCAGGAAGTGTTCCAGCAGGTCAGCGGTGACCTTCACCGAGAAGCGTTTTTCCAGCGCATGTTCCTTCACGGCCTTGCGGCAGATCTTCGCCAGTTGACGCTCAAGGCCCCGTACACCGGCCTCGCGGGTGTAGAAACGAATGATGTCGCGGATCGCGTCGGCATCAAATTCGATCTCGCCTTTTTTCAGGCCGTTGGCCGCAATCTGCTTGGGCGAGAGGTATTTGACGGCGATGTTGATCTTCTCGTCTTCGGTGTAACCCGGCAGACGAATCACCTCCATCCGGTCCAGCAAGGCTGGCGGAATATTCATCGAGTTGGAGGTGCACAGGAACATTACGTCGGACAGGTCGTAGTCGACTTCCAGGTAATGGTCGTTGAAATTGTGGTTCTGCTCGGGGTCGAGCACTTCCAGCAAAGCAGACGCCGGGTCGCCACGCATGTCGCTGCCCATCTTGTCGATTTCATCGAGCAGGAACAGCGGGTTGCGCACACCCACCTTTGTCATCTTTTGAATCAATCTTCCTGGCATCGAACCGATGTAAGTCCGGCGATGACCACGGATTTCCGCTTCATCACGCACACCGCCCAGGGCCATGCGCACGAATTTGCGGTTGGTGGCGTGGGCAATCGACTCCGCCAGCGAGGTTTTACCCACACCAGGAGGACCGACCAGGCACAACACCGGACCACGAATCTTCTTCACGCGCTTTTGCACGGCGAGGTATTCGAGGATGCGCTCCTTGACTTCTTCGAGGCCGTAGTGATCGGCATCGAGAATATCTTCGGCGCGGGCCAGGTCCAGGCGCACCTTGGTCTGGGCCTTCCACGGCACCTGCACCAGCCAGTCGATGTACGAACGAACCACGGTGGCTTCGGCCGACATCGGCGACATTTGCTTGAGCTTGTTCAGCTCGGCAGTGGCCTTGGTCAACGCGTCTTTCGGCAGGCCGGCGGCATCGATGCGTTTTTTCAGCTCCTCGATTTCGTTGTGGCCTTCCTCGCTGTCGCCCAGCTCTTTCTGAATGGCCTTCATCTGCTCATTCAGGTAGTACTCGCGCTGGCTGCGCTCCATTTGCTTTTTGACACGGCCGCGAATGCGCTTCTCAACCTGCAGCAGGTCGATTTCGGCATCCAGCAGCGCCAGGACGTGTTCGACCCGGGCCGACAAATCGATGATCTCGAGAATGTCCTGCTTCTGCTCGATTTTCAGCGCCATGTGCGCGGCCATGGTGTCGACCAGGCGGCTTGGCTCATCAATGCTGTTGAGGGAAGAGAGGACTTCTGCGGGGACTTTCTTGCCCAGTTGCACGTATTGCTCGAACTGGGACAGCAGGCTGCGAACGAACACTTCGGATTCGCGCTCAGGGGCGTCGACTTCGTCGATCAGCGCCACTTCGGCACGCAGGTGGCCGTCCACTTCCATGAAGCGCTCGACCGCACCGCGCTGCTCGCCTTCCACCAGCACCTTGACGGTGCCATCAGGCAGCTTGAGCAGTTGCAGGACAGTTGCAACGGTACCAACGCGATACAGGGCATCTTCGCCCGGATCATCGTCAGCAGGATTTCTCTGGGCCAGCAGCAGGATCTGCTTGTCGCCCGTCATCGCGGCCTCGAGGGCTTCGATAGACTTCTCGCGCCCCACGAACAGCGGGATAACCATGTGCGGATAGACGACGACATCACGCAACGGCAGGAGAGGCAATTCGATGGTTGTCTTCATGATTTCGCCTCTATGACAGATGAAAGTAAGCTTGAAACCAAGATGGGGGCTGCCTGCAAAAAAAACAAGCGTAATGGCATCAGTTAAACGCAGTAAAAACAAAGGGGCCCCTTAAGGCCCCTTTATTTTGTACAGCTCGGCGGTGCAACGCTTACGCGTCTGGCGCAGCCTTGGCAGCCGGCTCACTGTTTTCGTAGATATACAGTGGCTTGGACTTGCCTTCTATAACGCTTTCGTCGATCACCACTTTACTCACCTCGGACTGCGAGGGGATTTCGTACATGGTGTCGAGCAGTACGCCTTCGAGGATCGAGCGCAAACCACGGGCGCCGGTCTTGCGCTCCAGTGCCCGCTTGGCCACCGATTTGAGCGCGTCAGCGCGGAACTCGAGGTCCACACCTTCCATCTCGAACAGCTTGGCGTATTGCTTGGTCAGGGCGTTTTTCGGCTCGGTGAGGATCTGCATCAACGCAGCCTCATCCAGCTCGTCCAGCGTCGCCAGGACCGGCAGACGGCCAACGAATTCCGGGATCAGACCGAACTTGACCAAATCGTCAGGCTCGACTTCACGCAGGGATTCACCAACTTTCTTGCCTTCTTCCTTGCTGCGTACTTCTGCACTGAAGCCAATGCCGCCACGGGTGGAACGGTTTTGAATAACCTTTTCCAGGCCGGAGAACGCACCGCCACAGATGAACAGGATGTTGCGCGTATCAACCTGAAGGAATTCCTGCTGCGGGTGCTTGCGGCCGCCTTGTGGCGGTACGGAAGCAACCGTGCCTTCGATCAGTTTCAACAGCGCTTGCTGCACGCCTTCACCGGAAACGTCCCGGGTGATCGACGGGTTGTCGGATTTGCGCGAAATCTTGTCGATTTCATCGATGTAGACAATGCCCATCTGGGCCTTCTCCACGTCGTAGTCGCATTTCTGCAGCAGCTTCTGAATGATGTTCTCGACGTCTTCACCTACGTAACCGGCCTCGGTAAGAGTGGTTGCGTCGGCGATGGTGAAGGGAACGTTCAGCAGGCGAGCCAGGGTCTCTGCAAGCAGGGTTTTACCCGAGCCTGTAGGGCCGATCAGCAAGATGTTGCTTTTGCCGAGCTCGACGTCGTCACTTTTCTTGTCACGCTGGTTCAGACGCTTGTAGTGGTTGTACACCGCTACGGCCAGAACCTTCTTTGCACGCTCTTGACCAATCACATACTGATCAAGGATGCCGCTGATTTCTTTAGGCGAAGGCAATTTATGCGCGCTGCTTTCGGCCTGGGCTTCCTGCACCTCCTCACGGATGATGTCATTGCACAGGTCGACGCACTCGTCGCAGATAAAGACCGAGGGGCCGGCAATCAACTTGCGTACTTCATGCTGGCTTTTGCCACAGAAGGAGCAATAGAGCAGCTTGCCGTTGTCCTCGCCGTTGCGGGTGTCAGTCATTCGTTCGATCCAAATCCGATAGGCTTGCAACACAAGATGAAGGCTATTGAGGGCTTTTTCAAGTCCACTGGTGGTCGGACCTGCCGACCAGCCCTATTTTGAGCTGCTTATATTAAGCGGGGCGCTTTTCGATCACTGCGTCGATCAACCCGTATTCACGAGCCGCTTCGGCGCTCATGAAATTGTCACGGTTGGTGTCGCGCTCGATCTCTTCCAAGGTATGCCCGCTATGTTTGGCCATCAGCGTGTTGAGACGCTCACGAATGAAGAGGATTTCCTTGGCATGGATTTCGATGTCCGATGCCTGGCCCTGGAAACCGCCCAGTGGCTGGTGAATCATCACGCGTGAGTTCGGCAGGCAGTAACGCTTGCCCTCAGCACCAGCGGTCAGCAGGAAAGCACCCATGCTGCACGCCTGACCGATACAGGTGGTCGATACGTTCGGCTTGATGAACTGCATGGTGTCGTAGATCGACATGCCCGCTGTCACCGAGCCGCCCGGGGAGTTGATGTAGAGATGGATGTCCTTGTCCGGATTTTCCGCTTCAAGGAACAGCAGCTGCGCACAAATCAGGTTGGCCATGTAGTCCTCTACCGGACCAACCAGAAAGATCACTCGCTCCTTGAGCAGGCGCGAGTAGATGTCATAGGCGCGTTCGCCACGAGCAGATTGCTCGACAACCATCGGGACCAGGCCGCCAGCGGCCTGGATATCAGAGTTCTGCTGAATATACGAATTACGGAACATGCTCTGCAGTTACTCCCAAATAGTCATGTCTTGAATACGCATAAGCCAGCGCGAGGCTGGCTTATGGGTGTATTTTCAAACGAGTTGAGCGATCAGTCGGCTTGTGCTGCTTCAGCCGGCTTGACTGCTTCTTCGTAAGAGACCGCTTTATCGGTCACCTTAGCCTTCTGCAGAACAGTATCCACAACTTGCTCTTCCAGCACAACCGAACGCACTTCGTTCAGCTGCTGGTCGTTCTTGTAGTACCAGGACACAACAGCCTCAGGCTCCTGGTAGGCCGAAGCCATTTCCTGGATCATTTCGCGAACGCGGGTTTCGTCAGGCTTGAGGTCGAATTGCTTGACCACTTCAGCCACGATCAGACCCAGTACAACGCGGCGCTTGGCCTGTTCTTCGAACAGTTCGGCCGGCAGTTGGTCAGGCTTGATGTTGCCGCCGAACTGCTGAACAGCCTGCACGCGCAGACGATCAACTTCGTTGGACAGCAGGGCCTTCGGCACTTCGATCGGGTTGGCAGCCAGCAGACCGTCCATCACCTGGTTCTTGACCTTGGATTTGATCGCCTGGCGCAGTTCACGCTCCATGTTCTTGCGAACTTCGGTGCGGAAACCTTCGATGCCGGTTTCCTTGATGCCGAACTGGTTGAAGAACTCTTCGTTCAGTTCCGGCAGCTTGGGCTCGGAAACGGTGTTGACGGTCACGGTGAACTCGGCGGCTTTGCCAGCCAGGTCCAGGTTCTGATAGTCAGCCGGGAAAGTCAGGTTCAGAACGCGCTCTTCGCCGGCTTTGGCGCCAACCAGGCCGTCTTCGAAACCAGGAATCATGCGGTTGGAACCCAGCACCAGCTGAGTACCCTTGGCGGAGCCGCCAGCGAATGCTTCGCCGTCAACCTTGCCAACGAAATCGATGTTCAGCTGGTCTTCGTTCTGGGCAGCACGATCGGCCACTTCAAAACGGGTGTTCTGCTTGCGCAGGATTTCCAGCATGTTGTCCAGGTCGGAGTCAGCAACATCAGCGCTCAGGCGCTCGATGGCGATCGAATCGAAACCGGCAACTTCGAACTCAGGGAACACTTCGAAGATTGCAACGTATTCCAGATCCTTGCCTGCTTCCAGGGACTTGGGCTCGATGGAAGGCGAGCCAGCCGGGTTCAGCTTTTGCTCGACAACGGCTTCGTAGAAGGAAGCCTGGATCACGTCACCTACAGCTTCCTGACGTGCATCAGCACCGAAGCGGCGCTTGATTTCGCTCATTGGCACTTTGCCTGGACGGAAACCAGCGATCTTGGCCTTTTGGGCAGTCTGCTGCAGACGCTTGTTGACCTGGGTCTCGATGCGCTCGGCCGGCACGGTGATGCTCATGCGGCGCTCAAGAGCAGAAGTATTTTCAACAGAAACTTGCATGGATATTCCTCGTTGCACAGACGTTAGCTGGCCGTTTCCGACCCCAGAATCAAGGGCATGCATTCTAGTGGGTCAAACTCAAGAAGTCACCCTACTGAAAACGGGTAAAAAAACAGCAGGCAATTTATAGGTGCGAATGCACGAGTGCAGCTCGCCCCGGTGGCAAATACATCCCATCATGCCAGGGCTCTGCGCCAACCCTTCTATATATAGAAGCGGTTGCCAATCATCTCCCTGACAACCGACCCTGCGGACAAGGCCGGCAGGCAGTGCGGCATCATCGTGAAACATAAATACGACGAAACGCCCTGCCCTGCAGCCCAACACCTGCGACTGCGTTGAAACTCAAACCGCTGAAACAAAAAAGGCGCCAGACTATTAATCTGGCGCCTTTCGAAATATGGGGTGGACGAAGGGGATCGAACCCTCGACAACGGGAGTCACAATCCCGTGCTCTACCAACTGAGCTACGCCCACCATATTGCGTGACCAAAAAGCCCGTCAAAAAGGCTATTTGTTGAGCTTCGCGCCAACCCGCAGGCCTTCACGAAACTTTATTTGGTGCGGATGAAGAGACTCGAACTCTTACACCTTGCGGCGCTGGAACCTAAATCCAGTGTGTCTACCAATTCCACCACATCCGCGCTTGAAGCTTTTAAAGCAAAGGCGCCAGACTATTAATCTGGCGCCTTTTTAAATATGGGGTGGACGAAGGGGATCGAACCCTCGACAACGGGAGTCACAATCCCGTGCTCTACCAACTGAGCTACGCCCACCATATTGCGCTACTTGTGCCAAAGCTGCCTAATGGCGCACCCGGCAGGACTCGAACCTGCGACCATCCGCTTAGAAGGCGGATGCTCTATCCAGCTGAGCTACGGGCGCCTTATTAATCTGTACTCTTGGAGGATTACAAACTAACCAGTGCTAGGCTGTGCCCGACAAGTGCGACGAATAGTATAGATGGACCCGAAACCCGTCAAATCCTTTTTATAAAAAATTCATTTTATTTAAGGGGTTAGGGGAATTTGCAGACCAAGCGCCTTTGCCCTCACGCCATGGCATGCGAGAATGCGCGCACTTTTCTTCCCCCTCTCGATGGTTAATCACGCGTAATGACTGCACAACTTATCGACGGCAAATCAATCGCCGCCAGCCTGCGCCAGCAGATCGCCAAACGAGTCGCCGAGCGCAGCCAACAAGGCCTGCGCACGCCGGGCCTCGCGGTGATCCTGGTCGGCAGCGATCCTGCCTCTCAGGTTTATGTCTCGCACAAGCGTAAAGACTGTGAAGAGGTCGGCTTTATTTCCAAAGCCTACGACTTGGCTGAAGACACCACCCAACAGGCCCTCACCGACCTGATCGACAGCCTCAACGACGATCCGGCCATCGACGGCATCCTGCTGCAACTGCCATTGCCCGAGCATCTGGACGCGTCGAAATTGCTCGAACGCATCCGCCCGGACAAGGACGTCGACGGTTTCCACCCTTATAACGTCGGCCGCCTGGCCCAGCGTATCCCGCTGCTGCGCCCGTGCACCCCGAAGGGCATCATGACCCTGCTGGAAAGCACCGGCGTCGATCTGTATGGCCTGGATGCCGTCGTCGTCGGCGCCTCGAACATCGTCGGTCGCCCGATGGCCATGGAACTGCTGCTGGCCGGCTGCACCGTGACCGTGACTCATCGCTTCACCAAGGACCTGGCCGGCCACGTTGGCCGCGCCGACCTGGTGGTCGTCGCCGCCGGCAAGCCGGGCCTGGTCAAGGGTGAGTGGATCAAGGAGGGCGCCATCGTCATCGACGTGGGCATCAACCGCCAGGACGATGGCAAGCTCGTGGGCGACGTGGTGTACGAAACCGCCCTGCCCCGTGCCGGCTGGATCACCCCGGTACCCGGTGGTGTCGGCCCGATGACCCGTGCCTGCCTGCTGGAAAATACCCTGTACGCAGCCGAAACCCTGCACAGCTAATAACCAGCCGCTCTGAAAAAGCCCTGCCTTATCGCAGGGCTTTTTATTGGCCGGATAAAAAGTAGTTTTTTCTTTGTTTTTAAGGGGTTTCATCTGTTTTCAGAAGAACATTCGACAGTTTCTGATCCATACTCCTAAAATGTAACGGCATTTATCAGAAAGTCCGTGCAGAACGGTATATCCCTACTTTTTTTAGCGAGTTCATCCGCGTGAAAATTCATCTTTCCATTGTCAGCCTATTTTTTGCATTGACAGGCACCTTCGCGAGCGCAAGCGAAACCACCACCGCTCCCCGCGACATGTCCACCCTGCACATCGCCTCCGGCAGTGCGATGGTGGTAGACCTGCAGACCAACAAAGTCATCTATGCCAGCAACCCGGATGTCATCGTGCCGATCGCCTCGGTGAGCAAACTGATGACCGGCCTGATCGTGCTGGAAGCCAAGCAGAACATGGATGAATACATCGACATCAACATCAAGGACACGCCAGAGATGAAAGGCGTGTTCTCCCGGGTCAAGATCGGCAGCGAGATGCCGCGCAAGGAGATGTTGCTGATTGCCCTGATGTCCTCGGAAAACCGCGCCGCCGCCAGCCTGGCCCACCACTACCCGGGCGGCTACCCGGCCTTCATTGCAGCGATGAACGCCAAGGCCAAGGCACTGGGCATGACCAGTACCCATTATGTGGAACCTACCGGCCTGTCGATCCATAACGTGTCCACCGCCCGCGACCTGAGCAAGCTGCTGGCCGCCGCACGCAAGTACCCGATGCTCAGCCAGTTGAGCACCACCAAGGAAAAGACCGTCTCGTTCCGCAAACCCAACTACACCCTGGGTTTCTCCAACACTGACCACCTGATCAACCGCGCCAACTGGGACATCAAGCTGACCAAGACCGGCTTTACCAACCAGGCCGGCCATTGCCTGGTACTGGTGACCAGCATGGGTAATCGCCCGGTGTCGCTGGTGATCCTCGATGCCTTCGGCAAATTCACCCACTTTGCCGATGCCGGGCGCATCCGCAGCTGGGTCGAAACCGGCAAGAGCGGCTCGGTGCCAGACGTCGCATTGCGCTACAAGGCTGACAAAAACCTGAAGAACCGCCCACGGGCGAATGTTCAGGTCACCGAATCCCGCTGATTCGTAAACAGACACATAAAAAACGGCGCCCTTGAGCGCCGTTTTTTTTATTTGGCCTGGCTGGCCAGTGTCTTGACTGCTTGGGCCGCCGCCTGCTCCTGGCCCGCCTGGGCCGTGGCGCTGGCAGCCTGCTGCCAGCGCTGGGCGTCGACCTTGACCGGCAACTGGGTGGGCCGCTGAATAAGTACCGCCCACTTGCCGCCGTCTTTCCACGCCGACTCAAACGCACTGAAATCCATCGGCATGCGCCGCGCCAAGCCTGAACGCAGCAACACCATGCTCTTCTGCTTGTTGTAACCCACCACCACGACATACCGCGGCCCGGCCCAGAAGGTCGAGCCCTGGGTGATACGCGCCATCACCGGGTACCCGGCCGCGACCTGTGCCAGCAGCGCCGGCAGTTGATCTTCCAGCGGGTACACCAACATCCCGTATTCACGGGCCAGCACCTGCATGTTGCGCTCAAGGTCCGCTTCAGCGCCCGGCAAATGCAGTGGCTTATCCAATAGCCCCGGTGTAATCACAATGCCTTGTTGAGACAGCATGCTGGCCAGAGCGGCTGGGCCACCGAGGTAAGTCTCACCGCGAAACGCCGGCACGCCCTTGAGCTCGACACTCTCCGGCAGGCCCGGGATGCTCGTGGGTTTTGGATGCGAGGAACAGGCCGCCAGCCCCATGAAACAGGCGGCGACCCACCAGGAGGTTTTAATGTTCGAGGGAAACCGCAACTTCTTCACTCACTTGATCAACGGTCGACGTGGGCCCTGATCATAGGACGCTCCGGGGCGCGGGTATAGCCTTGCAGCGCAGTAAAAGGCCGGCGATAGAGCAAACAAGTTGGACGCACACGACCATTGGTCAATAGCAGGCAACCTGCGGATAGCTAGACTGTCCATTGAGAAGACAGTGTGTGCCCGGCACCGGGCGAAAGGAGGCACTTATGAGCCTGACAACAACGATTCTGCTTTTGATCTGTGGCTGGCTGGCCGTCGCCGCCGCCATGCTGTGGGGCGTGATGCGCGTGACCCGCCGGCACCATCACCCCCACGTAAAACCCGCAGCACCCGGCAAGCTGCACAAACCCGCCGGGCACCACGCCTGACGCCTTAGCCAGGCATGCAACTGAAGTCTTCGGTCTGCGCCAATTCCTTGCCGTGGCTATCCTTCAACTCGGCACGCACCGACGTACCCAGGCTGGATTCCACCAGGGTGTAATGCTCGCCGGCCTTGAAGTTGCCGTAGGTCACATGCCCGCGACAATCCTGCTGGTTATCATCCCCCGCCTCTTCTTCAAACAAGGTGACGTCCAGGCGATGCGCGCCGGGTTTCACTTCGAAGTAGCGGCCATCATTAATGTTTTTACCGTCTACCCGCTCGGCCATCAGGTCGTTGGGTGCCTCCTCTTGCAAGCCGATCCAGGCTTCGCTCGGGTCCGCCTTCGGCATCGGGCCGGCACACGCCGACAACAACAGGACCGCACTCAAGGCCGGGATCAACAACAAGGGTTTAAGAGACATGGCAGAACTCCAAATGGATAAAGAGTGAACAGGCGAAACAGCTCCCGTTCGATCGGTATCCAGCTTGTTACTGTCACCATTGTTGAACAAATGAATACATATGAAAGGATCTTCAGCCGTTAACTAAATCTTCCTTCACCTGGCTGAAAGGTGCGTGTTAGGTGGGTCCGTCAAGACTGCGAGCGTTTGCAATCCAACTCCTTTGGAGGTTACGGCATGCTCGGGCTGGTAAAGACCGCACTGCTCAAGCCCTACACGTTTATCGTGCTGGCAATTTTCATCTGCATCATCGGGCCCATGGCGGCCTTGCGTACCCCCACTGACGTATTTCCCGATATTGGCATCCCCGTCGTTGCGGTGGTTTGGCAGTACAACGGCCTGTCTCCGGACGCCATGGCCGGTCGCGTGATCTACACCTACGAACGCTCCCTGAGTACCACCGTCAACGACATCGAGCACATTGAATCGCAGTCGTTACCCGGCATGGGCATCGTGAAGATTTTCTTCCAGCCCGGCGTGGATATCCGCACCGCCAACGCCCAGGTAACAGCGGTGTCACAAACCGTGCTCAAGCAGATGCCACCGGGCATTACGCCGCCGCTGATCCTCAACTACAGCGCCTCTACGGTGCCGATTCTGCAGATGGCGTTCTCCAGCCCCAGCTTGTCGGAAGCGAAGATCCGCGACCTGGTGCAGAACAACATCCGCTTGCCCCTGAGCGCCCTGCCCGGCCTGGCCATGCCCACGCCAATGGGCGGCAAGCAACGCCAGATCACCCTCGACCTCGACCCACAGGCGCTGGCCGCCAAAGGCCTCTCGGCGCAGGACGTAGGCAACGCCCTGGCCCTGCAGAACCAGATTATCCCGGTGGGTACCGCCAAACTCGGCCCCAACGAATACACGATTTTGCTCAACAACAGCCCGAAGGCGATTGATGAGCTCAACGACTTGCCGATCAAGACAGTCGACGGTGCGATCATCACCATCGGCCAGGTGGCCCACGTGCGTGACGGCTCGCCGCCGCAGACCAACATCGTGCGCGTCGACGGCCACCGTGCGGTGCTGATGCCGGCCCTGAAAAACGGCAGCATCTCCACCCTGTCGATCATCGACGGCATCCGCCAGATGCTGCCGCGCATCAATGAAACCCTGCCGCCGTCGCTGAAGACCTCGCTGCTCGGCGACGCCTCGGTGTTCGTCAAACAGTCGGTGGGCAGCGTGGCCCAGGAAGGCATCATCGCCGCCTTGCTGACCAGTGCGATGATCCTGCTGTTCCTCGGCAGCTGGCGCTCGACCATCATCATCGCCGCGTCGATTCCCCTCGCGGTACTGTCGGCCATCGCCCTGCTGGCGGCCACCGGGCAAACCCTCAACGTCATGACCCTCGGCGGGCTGGCGTTGGCGGTGGGGATCCTGGTGGACGACGCCACAGTGACCATCGAGAACATCAACTGGCACCTGGAACAAGGCAAGGCGGTGAAGGACGCGATCCTCGACGGCGCCAAGCAAATCGTCGGCCCGGCGTTCGTGTCCCTGCTGTGTATCTGCATCGTGTTTGTGCCGATGTTCATGCTGCAAGGCATCGCCGGCTACCTGTTCCGCCCGATGGCATTGGCGGTGATTTTCGCCATGGCCAGCTCGTTCATTCTGTCGCGAACCCTGGTGCCGACCCTGGCGATGTTCCTGCTCAAGCCGCACGTGCCGGAGCAAGGTGAAGGTCATCACCCGGAAGATGAATTCATCAACCATCACGAGGGCGACCAGCACAAACCGCAGCGCAACGCGGTGCTGCAATCGGTGCTGAATTTCCAGCAGGGTTTTGAGCGTCACTTCTCCAACGTGCGGGACGTTTACCACGGCCTGCTGACCCTGGCCCTCGGCGCCCGCAAGCGCTTCATCATCGGCTTCCTGGCGTGCATCCTCGCCTCGTTCCTGCTGCTGCCAAGCCTGGGCCAGGACTTCTTCCCGGCCACCGACGCCGGTGCCATGGCCCTGCACGTGCGCTTGCCGCTGGGCACACGCATCGAAGAAAGCGCGGCGGCCTTTGACCGGATCGAAGCGCGGATTCGCGAGATCGTTCCGGCCGACGAACTGGACACCATCGTCGACAACATCGGCATCCCGCTGAGCGGCATCGACATGGCCTACAGCAGCAGTGGCACCATCGGCCCACAGGACGGCGATATCCAGGTCACCCTGAAAAAGGACCATGCGCCCACCGCCGACTACGTGAAAAAACTGCGTGAAGCGTTGCCCGAAAGCTTCCCCGGCAGCCAGTTCGCATTCCTCCCGGCAGACATCAGCAGCCAGATCCTCAACTTCGGTTCGCCGGCCCCGCTGGACGTGAAAATCTCCGGGCGCAGCGATGAAGAAAACCGCGCCTACGCCATCGAACTGGAACGTCGCCTGAAACACATACCGGGCATTGCCGACCTGCGCATCCAGCAGTCCACCGGCTACCCGTCACTGCAAGTCAACGTGGACCGCATGCGTGCCAACGGCCTGGGCATCACCGAGCGTGACGTAACCAACAGCATGGTTGCGTCCCTGGCCGGCAGCTCGCAAACCGCACCAACGTTCTGGCTCAACCCGGCCAACGGCGTGTCGTATTCGATCGTGGCCGCAACCCCGCAGTACCGCCTCGACAGCTTGCCTTCCCTGGAAGCATTGCCGGTGACCGGTGCCGATGGGCAGTCGCAGATCCTCGGCGGCGTAGCGACCATTTCGCGGGTACAAAGCCCGGCGGTGGTGACCCACTACAACATCGAACCGACCCTGGACCTGTACGCCAACGTGCAAGGCCGCGACCTCGGCGGCGTCGCCAGCGATGTGCAAAAGGTGCTGAACGACATGGCCCCGATGCGCCCCAAAGGCGCGACCATCAGCCTGCACGGGCAGATCGATGCGCTGCATGAAGCGTTCAACGGCTTGAGCTTCGGCCTGCTCGGTGCGGTGGTGCTGATCTACCTGCTGATCGTGGTCAACTTCCAGTCCTGGACTGACCCGTTCGTGATCATCACCGCACTGCCGGCAGCGCTGGCGGGGATCGTGTGGATGCTGTTCCTCAGCGGCACGTCATTGTCGGTGCCCGCACTCACGGGGGCCATCCTCTGTATGGGCGTGGCCACCGCCAACTCGATCCTGGTGGTGAGCTTCTGCCGAGAGCGCCTGGCCGAACATGGCGATGCACTCAAGGCCGCACTGGAAGCCGGCTACACCCGTTTCCGCCCAGTCTGCATGACCGCCCTGGCGATGATCATCGGCATGTTGCCGCTGGCCTTGTCCGAAGAACAAAACGCGCCGCTGGGACGTGCCGTGATCGGCGGCCTGATCCTCGCCACCACTGCCACTTTGCTGTTTGTACCCGTGGTCTTCAGCCTGGTCCACGGTCGTCACCCTACTCGCGCTGCTGCTGGAGAAACTTCACATGTCGTCTGATCACAAACCCTCGCGCAAGCGTCTGATGCTCATGGGTGTCGGCGGCCTGACACTGGCCGCCCTGTTGGTCGCCAACGGCCTGCACGCCCGTACGATGCATGAAAAATCCGTCACCGCCTGGACCGAAACCGCCGCCGTGCCGCAGGTGCTGGTGTTCCAGCCCAAACAGAACGCGGCCGGCGACACCCTGCGCCTGCCCGCGCATCTGGAAGCCTGGAGCAAGGCACCGATTCATGCACGGGTCAGCGGTTACCTGAAAGACTGGAAAGTCGACATCGGCAGCCAGGTCAAGGCCGGGCAGATTCTCGCCGAGATCGACAGCCCCGACCTCGACCAGCAAGTGGCGCAAACCCACGCGCGCATGGTGCAGGAACAGGCCAACGCACGACTGGCAGAAACCACTGCCACCCGTTGGAAAAACCTGCTGGACAGCCATTCGGTATCGCGCCAGGAGGCCGATGAAAAAACCTCCAACGCGCTGGCGGCCAAGGCCAACGCCCAGGCCGCCGAGGCTGACTATGCGCGGCTCTCGGCGCTGGAAGACTACAAGACCATTCGCGCGCCATTCGCCGGTGTGATCACCGCGCGCAACACCGACATCGGCCAGTTGATCAAGGCTGACAGCGACAGCGATCCGGAACTGTTCGACATCGCCGACACCCACCAACTGCGCCTCTACGTGCCGGTGCCGCAGAACTACGCCGCGGTGATTCATCCCGGGCTGGCCGCCCAACTGACGGTACCCGAGCACCCCGGCGAACACTTCAGCGCGAAGCTGATGGGCGACTCCACCGCCATCGACCGCCGCTCCGGCACCCTGCTCGCACAGTTCGTGGCCGACAACCCGGACGGCAAGTTGCTGCCCGGCGACTACGCCGAAGCCACCCTGGCGATTCCGGCGGATACCCATGGCGTGAGCATCCCGGCCAGCGCCCTGATCTTCCGCGCCGAAGGTACCCAGGTCGCGGTACTGGACGCCAAGAACCACGTGCACCTGCAAGACATCCACATCGGCCTCGACCTCGGCGAGCGCCTGGTGATTGACCAGGGCCTGAAACCCACTGACCGCGTAGTCGACAACCCACCCGACGCACTGCGCGAAGGCGACGCCGTGCAAATGGCCGATGCCGGAGGTGCCCATGCGCCCAAGGCTTAAACCCCTCGCGGCCCTGGTATTGGTGGCACTGCACGGTTGCTCGCTGGCGCCCACCTACAAGGCGCCGACCATCGACCTGCCGGCCAACTACCGCGAACAGACCAGCGACGGTCCGTGGCACAGCGCGCAACCGTCCGACCAACTGGCGCCGAAGTGGTGGCAGCTTTACCAGGACCCGCGCCTGAACGACCTGCAGGAACAACTGCTCAAGGCCAACCCGGACCTGGCCGCAGCGTTGGCGCATTTCGATGCGTCACAAGCGTATGCCAGCCAACTGCATGCCGGGCTGTTCCCGCAAATAACCGCCAGCGCGCAACCGTTGCGCCAGCGGCAATCGGACAATCGGCCACTGCGGGGTGATACCCAGCCTTCGGTGTACAACAGCAACACGGCGGGGTTTGCGCTGAGCTTCGATCTGGATCTGTGGGGCAAAATCCGCAACCAGGTGGCGGCTGGCGATGCACAGGCCCAAGCCTCCGGGGATGATTTGGCGGTGGCACGCCTGAGCCTGCAGCATCAGTTGGCAACGCTGTACGTGCAGCTCAACGGGCTGGATGCCCAGAGCCGGATTCTCAGCAGTTCGCTGGATGATTTTGGCCAGGCGCTGAAACTGACCCGCAGCCGGTACGAGGGGCAGATCGCCTCGGAGCTCGACCTGACCCGGGCGCAGAATCAGCTGGCTGAAGCACAGGCGCAGCTTGACGATGTGCGCGGTCAACGCAATCTCACCGAGCATGCGATTGGTGAATTGGTGGGCGTATCCGCCAGTGAATTCCAGCTGCCGCCGAGCAAGCAATTGATCGCGCTGCCGGGGATTCCGCAACAACTGCCGAGCCACCTGCTGCAACGCCGGCCGGATATCGCGGCAGCCGAGCGACGGGTGTTTGCGGCCAACGCGAATATCGGCGTGGCCAAGGCGGCGTGGTACCCGGATTTCAGTTTGACCGGCTTGATTGGCGGGCAGACCCAAGGTGTGGGCAACTTGTTCTCCGCCGCCAATCGGTATTGGGCGCTGGGGCCGCTGGTGAATCTGCCGATCTTTGATGGCGGCCGGTTAAGCGCCAATGAGCGCCAGGCCAAGGCGGAGTTTGAAGAGGCTTCGGCGCACTATCGCAGCCAGGTGTTAAGAGCCGTGCGTGAGGTGGAAGACAACCTTGGGCAACTGCGCGACTTGCAGCAGGAGGCGATGGACGAACAAGCCGCCGCGAATGCCGCCGAGCACACACAGGCACTGGCGATGAACAGTTACCAGGCGGGGGCTGTGAGTTACCTGGATGTGGTGACGGCGCAGACGGCGGCGTTGCAGGCGCAGCGCACGTTGCAGGCGGTGCAGACGCGGCAGTTGCAGGCGAGTGTGGGTTTGGTGACGGCGCTGGGCGGCGGCTGGTTGCCCGACGCCTGATACCTGTCTCAAGAACGACAGTGATCAACTGTGGGAGCGGGCTTGCTCGCGAAGGCGGTGGGTCAGCACCGGATATGCTGGCTGACACACCGCCTTCGCGAGCAAGCCCGCTCCCACATTTTATCGCAGTGACTGGACGTACTCAGGCAGCCAACTTACCGCTGGCGATTGCCACCGAAGCTGCCACCATCGCCCTCAGCAACACCGCACACCCCGCCGCCAAATCATCCGGCGCCGCGTTCTCGATTTCGTTATGGCTGATGCCACCTTCACACGGCACAAAGATCATCCCCGCGGGCCCCAGTTCCGCGACGAAAATCGCGTCATGCCCTGCCCCGCTCACGATATCCATGTTGGACAACCCCAACCCATTGGCCGCATCACGCACGGCATCCACGCAGCCTTTGTCGAAGTACAGCGGCGGGAAGTCAGCGGTGGGTGTCATCTCGAACGTGAGGCCGTGCTTGGCGCAGGTTTCGTCAATCACCTTGCGCACCTGGGCAATCATCGAATCCAGCCGCGCCGGTTCCAGATGGCGGAAGTCCAGGGTCATGCGCACTTCGCCAGGAATGACGTTGCGTGAGCCCGGATACGCTTGCAGGCAACCGACGGTGCCGCAGGCGTGAGGCTGATGACCCAACGCCGCCGCGTTTACTGCAGCCACCACGGCCGCGGCACCGACCAGGGCATCCTTGCGCAGGTGCATCGGGGTCGGCCCCGCATGCGCCTCGACACCCCGCAGTTTCAGGTCGAACCATTTCTGGCCAAGGGCGCCCAGCACCACACCGATGGTTTTCTTTTCATCCTCAAGAATCGGACCTTGCTCGATATGTGCTTCGAAATATGCGCCCACCTTGTGCCCGCTCACCGGGCGTGATCCGGCATACCCAATGGCATTCAGCGCATCGCCCACGGTCACGCCGTCGGCATCCGTCTTGGCCAGCGTGTCGGCCAGGGTGAATTTCTCGGCAAACACCCCGGAGCCCATCATGCAGGGAGGAAAGCGCGAGCCTTCTTCGTTGGTCCACACCACCACTTCCAGCGGCGCTTCGGTTTCCACCTTCAGGTCATTGAGGGTGCGCAATACCTCAACGCCCGCCAGCACGCCAAAACAGCCATCAAACTTGCCGCCGGTGGGCTGGGTGTCGATATGGCTGCCGGTCATCACCGGCGGCAACTGGGGATTGCGCCCCGGCCGGCGGGCAAAGATATTGCCGACGCCATCGATGGTCACGGTACAGCCCGCTTCTTCGCACCACTTCACAAACAGGTCGCGGGCCTGGCGATCGAGGTCGGTCAGGGCCAGGCGGCACACACCGCCCTTGGGGGTGGCGCCGAGCTTGGCGAGTTCCATCAGGGACAGCCACAGACGATCGCGGTTGATGTGCTGATGGGTGGATTGCAGAACGTCTATGGCAGCGTTCATGGGGATCTCCTCAGGCAGTAGTTCTTATAAATTTGACCAGACTCTCACTGGAGGACTGCGATCAAAAATGTGGGAGCGGGCTTGCTCGCGAAGGCGGTGATTCAGCTAACACATCTGGCGACTGGCACACCGTATTCGCGAGCAAGCCCGCTCCCACATTTGATTGCATTCCACATCGATTAAAGCGGTGTTTTCACGGCGACCACACGAGCCCCGCGTTTCATGCAGAGGGCGTAATACAACAGGCCACCGAGCGCCGAGCCGGTGAACCAGCCATAGCTGTAGAACCAGCTGAACGCATCGCTGCCCAGGGACAGCAACGTCAACACCACCGGCACGCCAAACGCCAGGAAGCCATGCCAGTTCCACGCCGGGTACACGTCATCGCGATACAAACCGGCGAGGTCCAGTTGCTGTTTCTTGATGATGAAATAGTCCACCACCATGATCCCGGCGATCGGCCCCAAGAGGCTTGAGTAACCCAGCAACCAGTTGGAATAGACGGTTTCCAGGCTCACGTCGGAGATGATCAGCCCGAGCTTTTTCAGCAGCTCATGGGCCATCAACGCCAGGCCCACCAGGCCGGTGAGCACCACCGCCGTGGTGCGGTTGATCAGCTTGGGGGCGATGTTCTGGAAGTCGTTGGTGGGCGAGACGATGTTCGCCGCGGTGTTGGTGGACAAGGTGGCGATGATGATCAGCGCCATCGCCACGGCCACCCACACCGGGCTCTGGATATGGCCGATCAGGGTGACCGGGTCGGAGACGCTGACGCCCACCAGTTTCACCGAGGCGGCGGTCATGATTACGCCGAGGGCGGCGAACAGGAACATGGTCAGCGGCAGGCCGAAAATCTGCCCGAGGATCTGGTCTTTCTGGCTTTTGGCGTAGCGGCTGAAGTCGGGAATGTTCAACGACAAGGTGGCCCAGAAACCCACCATCGCCGTCAGGCCCGCCATGAAGTAGCCGGTGAGGCTGGCGCCTTCGGGACGTTTGGGCGGGATCGCCATCAGCTCGGTCAGCGACACATTCGGCAGCGCCCACACCAGCAGCCCGATACCCACCGCCACCAGCAGCGGTGCCGACAGGGTTTCCAGCCATTTGATCGACTCGGCGCCACGCAATACCACCCACAGGTTCAGGGTCCAGAAGATCATGAAGCCGATCACTTCACCGGTGCCGCCAAGGGATTTCCAACCCTCGAAAATCGACCCCAGGAACAGGTGGATCGCCAGGCCGCCAAACATCGTCTGGATACCGAACCAGCCACACGCCACCAACGCGCGGATCAGGCACGGCACGTTGGAGCCGAGCACGCCGAAGGACGAGCGCAGCAACACCGGAAACGGGATGCCGTACTTGGTACCGGGGAAGGCGTTGAGGGTCAGCGGGATCAGCACCACGATATTGGCCAGCAGGATCGCCATCAGCGCCTCGCCCACCGACAACCCGAAGTACGCGGTGAGCACGCCGCCCAGGGTGTAGGTCGGCACACACACCGACATGCCGATCCACAGCGCGGTGATATGCCACTTGTTCCAGGTGCGTTCGCGCACCTTGGTCGGTGCCATGTCGTGGTTGTAGCGGGGGCTGTCGAGGACGTCGGGGCCGGCGTCGAGTTCGTACAGGCCGTTGCGCTCAATGACTTGCGATCTGTTCTGTTGCATGGCCGCTCCACGGTTTTTTCGAATTATTTTTGCTCATCCCGTGACGTGCACGGGATGGCCGGAGTACCTCGTTGACAACATGACATCCGGGACCCGGCCAACCGCCACCGCACTCAATAACCGTGCCGTAAACCGTCAACCTGCCCGCACCGCTTGTATAACTTGCTGATGTTTATCAGCTTTATTGTCTCGACCGAAGAGCCCCTCGTTACTTTCAGCGTTACTCAGGCCAAATAACGCAGAAGTTGTCCGAACCATCAGGACTCAATCTGGTGCAACACAATTATTTTTATTTACCGGCCCCGTCAAGAGGCATGTCTCAAGCGTCTGATTTGCAATAGGAAATGTTGCTCATATTGGGAACCTGTCAAGTGCGTCAAAATGGTGAGAGGCCGCTACATTTTGGTGATTTTGATTTTTTATCGTTAAAATTCAATTACTTAATAAAGATATAAGCTTATAAAAAATATTCTTGCTCATTCGAAAAACTCGGGCTAGTTTCTATTCCTGTCACCGCTGACAGGAATTAATTTTCCAGCGGCGCGATGCATGACAACACTTAGAACTGGCACAAGCCGGTCAAGCCTGTGAGGAACTCGACATGTCGCTGTTGATCCGTGGCGCTACCGTTATTACCCATGATGAAAGTTACCGAGCCGATGTTTTATGCGCAGACGGTCTAATCCGCGCCATTGGCACTGATCTGGATATTCCCGCCGGCACCGAGATACTCGACGGCAGCGGTCAATACCTGATGCCCGGCGGCATCGACCCCCACACCCATATGCAGTTGCCCTTCATGGGCACCGTGGCCAGTGAAGATTTTTTCAGTGGCACGGCCGCCGGGTTGGCGGGCGGTACCACGTCGATCATCGACTTCGTGATTCCCAACCCGCAGCAATCCCTGTTGGAAGCCTTCCATCAGTGGCGCGGCTGGGCCGAGAAGTCGGCGTCCGACTACGGCTTTCACGTCGCCATTACCTGGTGGAGCGAGCAGGTCCGCGAGGAAATGGCCGAGCTGGTGAGCCAACACGGCATCAACAGCTTCAAGCATTTCATGGCGTACAAGAACGCGATCATGGCCGCCGACGACACCTTGGTGGCGAGCTTCGAACGCTGCCTGGAACTGGGTGCGGTACCGACGGCGCATGCCGAAAACGGCGAGCTGGTGTATCACCTGCAACGCAAGCTGATGGCCCAGGGCATTACCGGGCCTGAAGCGCATCCGTTGTCGCGGCCTTCGCAGGTGGAAGGTGAAGCCGCCAGCCGGGCGATCAGGATTGCCGAAACCATCGGCACGCCGCTGTACCTGGTGCACGTGTCCACCAAGGAAGCGCTGGATGAAATCACCTACGCCCGCAGCAAGGGCCAGCCGGTGTACGGCGAAGTATTGGCCGGGCATCTGCTGCTGGACGACAGCGTGTATCAACACCCCGACTGGCAGACCGCCGCCGGCTATGTGATGAGCCCGCCCTTCCGCCCGCGCGGGCATCAGGAGGCACTGTGGCATGGCCTGCAATCGGGCAACCTGCACACCACCGCCACCGACCATTGCTGCTTCTGCGCCGAGCAAAAAGCCGCCGGGCGGGATGACTTCAGCAAGATTCCCAATGGCACTGCCGGTATCGAAGACCGCATGGCGGTGTTGTGGGATGAGGGCGTGAACACTGGGCGCTTGTCGATGCAGGAATTCGTCGCGCTGACGTCTACCAACACGGCGAAGATCTTCAACCTGTACCCGCGTAAAGGTGCGATCCGCGTGGGGGCCGATGCTGACCTGGTGCTGTGGGACCCGCAAGGCACACGGACCATTTCCGCGAAGACTCACCACCAGAAAGTCGACTTCAACATCTTCGAAGGCAAGACCGTGCGCGGCGTGCCGAGCCATACCATCAGCCAGGGCAAGCTGGTCTGGGCGGATGGGGATTTGCGCGCCGAACGGGGTGCGGGTCGGTATATCGAACGGCCGACGTATCCGCCGGTGTTTGAGCAGTTGGGCAAGCGGGCGGAGCGTTCCAGGCCGGTTGCTGTGAAACGCTGAGGCCGCCATTCGCGAGCAAGCCCGCTCCCACATTCGCCCCCATTCCAACAGGATAAATGCAGTCGAATGTGGGAGCGGGCTTGCTCGCGAAGAGGCCGGTACCGGCAACAAAAAAACCACTGCCCACCAGAGGCAGCACCTCAAAAACCGTGAGGCCAATACCGTGATCCAGACCCTGAACCATCTTCCCCACCCCCATGAAGATGCGGCGACCCTCGCCGCGCATTTCACCGACCTGGCGCCGCCGCTCAATGCCCGGCAAGCCCAACTGGAAGCCTCGCGCTGCCTCTACTGCTACGACGCACCGTGCGTCAACGCGTGCCCCAGCGAGATCGATATCCCGTCGTTCATCCGCAATATCCACACGGAGAACGTCCAGGGCGCCGCGCAGAAGATTCTCTCGGCGAATATCCTCGGCGGCAGTTGCGCCCGGGTCTGCCCGACGGAAATCCTCTGCCAGCAAGCCTGCGTGCGCAACAATGCCGAGGAATGCGCCCCGGTGCTGATCGGCCTGTTGCAGCGTTACGCGGTGGACAACGCGCACTTCAGCGAACACCCGTTCCAGCGCGCCGCGCCCACCGGCAAGCGCATCGCGGTGGTCGGCGCCGGGCCTGCGGGTTTGTCCTGCGCCCATCGCAGCGCCCTGCACGGCCATGACGTGGTGATTTTCGAAGCCCGGGAAAAAGCCGGCGGCCTGAATGAATACGGGATCGCCAAGTACAAGCTGGTGGATGACTTCGCGCAAAAGGAACTGGATTTCCTCCTGCAAATTGGCGGCATCGAGATCCGTCACGGCCAGCGTCTGGGCGACAACCTGACCTTGAGCGAACTGCACCAGCAGTTCGATGCAGTGTTCCTCGGCCTTGGCCTGGCTGCCAGCAAACAGCTCGGCCTGCCACACGAAGACGCCCCCGGCCTGCTCGCCGCCACCGACTACATCCGTGAACTGCGCCAGGCCGACGACCTCAGTCAACTGCCCCTGGCCGACCGTTGTATCGTGCTCGGCGCCGGCAACACGGCCATCGACATGGCGGTGCAAATGGCCCGCCTCGGTGCCCGTGACGTCAACCTGGTGTATCGCCGTGGCCTGGCTGAAATGGGCGCCACCGGCCATGAGCAGGACATCGCCAAGGCCAACCAGGTACGCCTGCTGACCTGGGCCCAGCCCGAAGAAGTGTTGCTCGACGACCAGGGCCATGTGCGCGGCATGCGTTTCGCCCGCACCCGCATGGTCGATGGCCGCCTGCAAGCCACCGGCGAGACCTTCGAACTGGCCGCCGACGCGATCTTCAAGGCCATCGGCCAAGGCTTCGACGACGAGGCGCTGCACGACCCGCTGGCCCACCAACTGCAACGCCAGGGCGATCGGATCTTCGTCAACGAACAGCTGCGCACCAGCATCCCCGGTGTGTACGCCGGCGGCGATTGCGTCAGCCTCGGCCAGGACCTCACCGTCCAGGCCGTGCAACACGGCAAGCTGGCCGCGCAAGCCATGCACGCTCAACTCATGCTGAATGTGGAGGCTGCGTAATGGCCGATCTCTCGATTGTATTCGCCGGCATCAAAGCCCCCAATCCGTTCTGGCTGGCCTCCGCGCCGCCTACCGACAAGGCCTACAACGTGGTCCGCGCCTTTGAAGCAGGCTGGGGCGGCGTGGTCTGGAAAACCCTCGGCGAAGACCCGGCCGCGGTCAACGTCTCATCGCGCTACTCGGCGCACTTTGGCGCCAACCGTGAAGTGCTCGGCATCAACAATATCGAGCTGATTACCGATAGGTCCCTGGAGATCAACCTGCGGGAAATCACCCAGGTGAAAAAAGACTGGCCCGACCGCGCACTGATCGTGTCGCTGATGGTGCCGTGTGTTGAAGAATCCTGGAAACACATCCTGCCGCTGGTGGAAGCCACAGGCTGCGACGGCATCGAGCTGAACTTCGGCTGCCCCCACGGCATGCCGGAACGCGGCATGGGCGCGGCGGTGGGCCAGGTGCCGGAGTATGTGGAACAGGTGACGCGCTGGTGCAAGACCTATTGCTCGCTGCCGGTGATCGTCAAGCTCACGCCGAACATCACCGACATACGCGTGGCGGCGCGGGCAGCGTATCGCGGGGGCGCGGATGCGGTGTCGCTGATCAACACCATCAACTCCATCACCAGTGTCGACCTGGAGCGCATGGTCGCCCTGCCGATGGTCGGCACCCAAAGCACCCACGGGGGTTACTGCGGCTCGGCGGTGAAACCCATCGCGCTGAACATGGTGGCGGAGATTGCCCGGGACCCACAGACACAAGGCTTGCCGATCTGCGGGATTGGCGGGATTGGCAACTGGCGCGATGCAGCGGAATTCGTCGCGCTGGGCTGCGGCGCGGTGCAGGTGTGCACGGCGGCGATGCTGCATGGGTTTCGGATTGTCGAAGAAATGAAGGACGGGCTGTCGCGGTGGATGGACAGCCAGGGTTACAGCAGCCTGCAGGAATTTTCCGGGCGGGCGGTGGGCAATACGACGGATTGGAAGTACCTGGATATCAATTACCAGGTGATCGCCAAGATTGACCAGGCGGCATGTATTGGCTGTGGGCGTTGCCATATTGCCTGTGAAGACACGTCGCACCAGGCGATTGCCAGCTTGAAGCAGGCGGATGGGACACATAAATACGAGGTGATCGATGATGAGTGCGTGGGGTGCAACCTGTGCCAGATCACCTGCCCGGTGGCGGACTGTATCGAGATGGTGCCGGTGGATACCGGGAAGCCGTTTTTGAACTGGACGCAGGATCCGAGGAACCCCTACCGCGAGGCGGTGTAGCCTGAATGATCGTTCCCACGCTCCGCGTGGGAATGCATCCGTTGACGCTCCGCGTCACGACCTTAAGAGCGGACGCAGAGCGTCCAGGGCGGCACTCCCACGCGGAGCGTGGGAACGATCTAGGGCTCCAACCCGATCCCCCGCAGGATCACACTCGTCACCGTCTGCACCGCCCGCTCAAACTGCATGTCCGACAACGGCTGATGGTCATTCAGGATCTTCACCTGATGATCAAAGTCGGCATAGTGCTGGGTCGACGCCCAGATCATATACAGCAGGCTCGACGGCTCCACCGGCAAAATCCGCTTGTCCTCCACCCACTGGCGAATCTTCGCTTCCTTCATCTTGGCCCAGTCATACAGGCTCACATCCAGCGCCTCCCCCAGGGTTGGCGCGCCGTGGATGATTTCATTCGCCCAGACTTTCGAACCATAAGGCCGGCTGCGGGAATGTTGCATCTTGGCGCGGATGTAGCTACTGAGCACCACCCGCGGGTCGTCGAACATCTCGAAGCACAAGGCGTCCTGCTTCCACACCTCGAGCAGGTCGAACAACACCGCGCTGTACAGCTCGCTCTTGGTACTGAAGTAGTAATGCAGGTTGGAGCGCGGCAGTTGCACTTCTTCAGCGATGTCGGCCATGGCGGTGCTGCCATAGCCCTTCTCGGCGAAGACCTTTTCAGCCGCCAGCAGAATCTTTTCGACGTTGACCCGACGAATACCGATCTTGTGATTGCCCATAAGGGCTCCCTGACAACAACATGGCTTCAAGACTACCATCCGCTCTAGATCGCGGCGACACGCCACTGTGAAACTTCGTACAAGAACCTTCCCCGTCGATAGCGGATTGGTTAGCATCGCCATCCCCTCGAAGGATCATCCCCCATGACTATTCGACAGCGAAGCGCGTGTGACGACCCGGTGCTGGGTGCACTGTGGGAACGCTCGGTGCGCGCCACCCATGACTTTCTCAGCGAAGACGACATCCAGCGCCTGCTGCCCCTGGTACGCGACTGCTACCTGCCGATGCCCGCACTTGAAGTGTGGGTGTACGAAGATGCCCAAGGCATTGGCGGCTTCGTCGGCACCGGCGGCAATAATGTCGAGATGCTGTTTATCGACCCGAACCGACGCGGCCAGGGCATCGGTCGCCAGTTGCTGGACTTCGTCCGCGCCCGCCACGACACCCTGCGGGTCGACGTGAACGAGCAGAATCCACAGGCCGTGGGTTTCTACCTGCACTATGGTTTTATCCAGACCGGCCGCTCGCCCGTCGATGGCGAAGGCAAGCCCTTCCCCTTGTTGCACATGGCACTACCGAACGACTGACTCTCACCTGAAGGTATTGAACAATGTTGATCAAGAAGACCCTCACCACCGTCGCCCTGCTCGCTTCCCTGCTGGGCGCCTCGGCCGCGTTTGCCCACGCCCACCTGAAAAGCTCGGAGCCTGCCGCCGACAGCAGCGTCTCCGCGCCCAAGGACCTGCGCCTGACGTTCAGCGAAGGCGTTGAAGCGACCTTCACCAAGGTATCCCTGAGCAAGGACGGCACCGAAGTCGCGATCAAGGGCCTGGAAACCCCGGACGCCGACAAGAAAGTATTGGTGGTGACACCGGCCGCACCCTTGGCCGCCGGCACCTACAAAGTGGTGTGGAACGCGGTCTCGGTGGATACCCACAAGAGCAACGGTGAATACAGCTTCAAGGTCGGCCAATAATTCATGGCCTCCCTGCTGGTGCTGTGCCGCTTCCTGCATTTCATCGTGGTGTTGTTGATGTTCGGGGCCTGTGTATTCAGGCCCTGGCTGCTGGGCGCGGGACCGCAACCGGTGCTGGACCGCCAACTGTCGCGCATCACCCAAGGGTTGGCGTGGCTGGCATTGGTGTCGGGGGTGGCGTGGCTGCTGTTGATCAGCGCGAGCATGGCCGGTGTCGGGCTGGGCGCGCTGGAATGGTCGACCGTGCAGTTGGTGCTGGGCAAAACCTTTTTCGGCCAGGTCTGGACCTGGCACTTGCTACTGAACGTGCTGCTGGTGCTGGGCCTGATGACGCCGTGGAAGGCGTTGCGCCTGCCGCTCTGTGCATTGCTGCTGGCGACACTGGCACCGGTGGGCCATGGCGCCATGCTCAATGGCATGGCCGGACAGCTGCTGATCCTCAATCAGGTGGTGCACCTGGTGTGTGTCGGTGCCTGGCTGGGCGGCCTGCTCCTGCTGGTGTTGATCCTCAGGCAGTCGCCCCGCTATCCGTTGGAACCGATCCTCAAGCGCTTCAGTGGCATCGGTTATGGCCTGGTGACAGGGCTGCTGGTGACCGGATTGATCAACGTGCGGGTGCTCACCGGGCAGTTCTGGCCGACGCCCTTGTTCACAGGGTTCGCCCTGATCCTGTTGATCAAGGTGCTGCTGGTGTTCGGCATGCTCGCCCTGGCGCTGCTGAACCGCCTGCGGATTCACAACTGTGAGCAGCGGCTGCCTGCCTTGAAGGCCAGCGTGATGATTGAATGGTTACTAGGTGTTTCAGCGGTAGCCGCCGTTTCGCTGCTTGGCACCTTGCCACCCATGGTTGCAGCGGGATAACTCCTTCCCCACTGACTCCCTTCACGCAGGGAGTCATCGTATAACTTTCGATTGACAACCCCCTGAAACCTCGCAAATATCGCCCTCAATGTTGTACGACAACGTATAACAAAAAATAAAAACAACAAAAAGACAAGGGAGCGTCACTGTGAGCCAACACGTCCGCCAGTTCTCCGGCACCACCCGTTTTGCCGCCATCGGTTTGAGCAGCCTGGCCTTTACCCTCCCCGCCACCGCCTCGGCAGAAGGCTTCATCGATGACGCCACCGCCACGCTCAACCTGCGCAACGCCTACTTCAACCGCAACTTCACCAACCCCGCCTACCCCCAGGGCAAGGCCGAGGAGTGGACGCAAAACTTCATTCTCGATGCCAGGTCCGGCTTCACCCAAGGCACCGTCGGTTTCGGCCTCGACGTGCTGGGCCTGTACTCGCAGAAACTCGACGGCGGCAAAGGTACCGCCGGCACCCAACTGCTGCCGACCCGCAGCGATGGCCGCCCTGCCGATAACTTCGGGCGCCTGGGCGTGGCGCTGAAAACCAAGCTGTCGAACACCGAATTGAAAGTCGGCGAATGGATGCCGGTACTGCCGATCCTGCGCTCGGATGACGGCCGCTCACTGCCGCAAACGTTCCGCGGCGGCCAGGTAACGTCCAGGGAAATCGCCGGCCTGACCTTGTATGGCGGCCAGTTCCGCGGCAACAGCCCGCGCAACGACGCGAGCATGGATGACATGTTTCTCAACGGCAAAGCCGCATTCACCTCGGACCGCTTCAACTTCGGCGGCGGCGAATACACCTTCAACGACAAGCGCACCCAGGTTGGCGTGTGGTACGCCGAACTCAGTGACATCTACCAGCAACAGTATTTCAACCTGACCCACAGCCAGCCCGTGGGTGACTGGACCCTGGGCGCCAACCTCGGGTTCTTCACCGGCAAGGAAGACGGCAAGGCCCTGGCCGGCGACCTCGACAACAAAACCGCGTTCGCCCTGCTCTCGGCCAAATACAAAGGCAACAGCTTCTATATCGGCCTGCAGAAACTCAGCGGCGACAGCGCCTGGATGCGGGTCAACGGCACCAGCGGCGGCACCCTGGCCAACGACAGCTACAACGCCAGCTACGACAACGCCAAGGAAAAGTCCTGGCAGGTGCGGCACGACTTCAACTTCGTGGTACTGGGCATTCCCGGGTTGGCCATGATGAACCGCTACATCAGTGGCGATAACGTGCACACCGGGGCGATCACCAATGGCAAGGAGTGGGGCCGTGAGTCGGAGCTGGCCTACACGGTACAAAGCGGTCCACTGCGGGACCTGAATGTGCGCTGGCGCAACGCAACGATGCGCCGGGATTTCAGTACCAACGAGTTTGATGAGAACCGGATATTCATCAGTTACCCGCTGTCGTTGTTATAGCGGTTTACAAACAACCGGAAAGGCTTTTGTGGCGGGGGAGATTGCTGTGGGGAGAGATTGCTGTGGGGAGGTAGATTGCTGTGGCGAGGGAGCTTGCTCCCGCTGGGCTGCGCAGCGGCCCCAAAATCTTGGGAGCGCTTCGCACTCCAGCGGGAGCAAGCTCCCTCGCCACAGCAAGCTCCCTCGCCACAGCAAGCCCTCTTGCCACAGCAAGCTCCCTCGCCACAGGACAGCGATGAGCCTCTATCAACTTCGACCAATAGTGCGTTGACAAGTGTAGGAAACCCTAAGGATACTTCGGATCAGTCATACGACAACCTACAACAATAACGGGATCACCATGACCACCACAACCGCCCCTACCCCGTTCAACCGCTTGCTGCTCACCGGTGCCGCCGGTGGCCTGGGCAAAGTCTTGCGCGAACGCCTGCGTCCTTACGCCAAGGTACTGCGCCTGTCGGATATCGCCGACATGGCCCCAGCCGCTGACGACAGCGAAGAAGTATTGCCTTGCGATCTTTCCGACAAACAAGCCGTGCACCAACTGGTGGAAAGCGTCGATGCGATCCTGCATTTCGGCGGCGTATCGGTGGAACGCTCGTTCGAGGAAGTGCTGGGCGCGAACATCTGCGGGATCTTCCACATCTATGAAGCGGCGCGCCGCCATGGGGTCAAGCGCGTCATCTTCGCCAGCTCCAACCACGTGATCGGCTTCTACAAGCAGGACGAAGCCCTCGACGCCCACTCCCCGCGCCGCCCCGACAGTTACTACGGGCTGTCCAAATCCTACGGCGAGGACATGGCCAGTTTCTACTTCGATCGCTATGGCATCGAGACCGTCAGCATCCGCATCGGCTCTTCGTTCCCGGAACCCCAGAACCGCCGGATGATGCACACCTGGCTGAGCTTCGACGACCTCACCCAACTGCTCGAACGCTCGCTGTACACACCGAATGTCGGGCATACCGTGGTCTACGGCATGTCGGATAACCTCGATGTGTGGTGGGACAACCGCTTCGCCGCGCACCTGGGCTTCACCCCGCGGGACTCTTCCGAAGTATTCCGCAAACAGGTGGAAGCCCAGCCGATGCCCGCTGCCGACGACCCGGCGCGGGTGTACCAGGGGGGCGCGTTTTGCGCCGCCGGCCCGTTCGGTGACTGACCACAGACCAACCCAAGGGAATGAGTGGCCATGCAAGCAGAACTGATTGTCGACGCCCGCAACGCCGTGGGTGAATGCCCGGTGTGGGTACCCGGGGAAAACGCCCTGTACTGGGTGGATATTCCCACAGGCGAACTGCAACGCTGGAACGCCACCAGCGGCCAGGCGCAGGCCTGGAAAGCTCCGCAGATGCTCGCCTGCATCGCCCGCACCTCGGCGGGCGATTGGGTTGCGGGCATGCAAACCGGGTTTTTCCGGCTGACGCCCCACAACGATGGCAGGCTCGACACTGCGCCCCTGGCCAGCGTCGAGCACGCCCGCCCGGACATGCGCCTGAACGATGGCCGCTGTGATCGCCAGGGCCGGTTCTGGGCCGGCAGCATGGTGCTGAACATGGCCGAGAATGCGGCCGACGGTGCACTGTACCGCTACGAAACAGGCCGGGCGGTTCACACCGCACTCAACGGTTTCATCACCCCCAACGGCCTGGCCTTCAGCCCGGACGGGCGCACGATGTACCTCTCGGATTCGCACCCGTTGGTCCAGCAGGTCTGGGCCTTCGACTACGACATCGACAGCGGCACGCCGTCCAATCGGCGGCTGTTTGTGGATATGCACCAGTTCCTCGGCCGCCCCGACGGAGCCGCCGTGGATGCCGAAGGTTGCTACTGGATCTGCGCCAACGATGCCGGGCTGGTCCACCGCTTTACCCCCGACGGCCGTCTCGACCGCTCACTGGCCGTGCCGGTGAAAAAACCCACCATGTGCGCCTTCGGTGGCAGCCGCCTGGACACCCTGTTCGTCACCTCGATCCGCGACGACCACAGTGCCCAGTCGCTGGCCGGCGGCGTGTTTGCCCTCAACCCCGGGGTCACCGGATTGCCGGAGCCCACCTTCATCCTCTAGCTGCATCGCTGTGCCTTGAATAAAACAATAACAAGACTGGAGAGACACCCCATGGACTTCAAACGCACTTTGCTCCTCGCCGCACTCCCCTTCACCTTCGTCTTCGCCGGTGCCGCCCACGCGCTGGAAATCAAATTCGCCGACATCCACCCCGCCGGCTACCCCACCGTCGTCGCCGAAGAACAGCTGGGTAAAACCCTGGTGGCCGAAAGCAACGGCGGCCTGACCTTCAAGATGTTCCCCGGCGGCGTGCTGGGCTCGGAAAAGGAAGTGGTGGAACAGGCCCAGGTCGGCGCGATCCAGATGGCCCGGGTCAGCCTCGGCATCGTCGGCCCGGTAGTGCCGGACGTGAACGTGTTCAACATGCCGTTCGTGTTCCGCGACCAGGTGCATATGCGCAAGGTCATCGACGGCGAGATCGGCGATGAAATCCTCGCCAAGATCACCGACTCCGAATTCAACCTGGTGGCGCTGGCCTGGATGGACGGCGGCACGCGCAACCTCTACACCAAGAAACCGGTGCGCAAGATCGAAGACCTCAAGGGCATGAAGATCCGCGTGCAGGGCAACCCGATCTTCATCGAAACCATCAACGCCATGGGCGGCAACGGCATTGCCATGGACACCGGCGAGATCTTCAGCGCCCTGCAGACCGGCGTGATTGACGGCGCGGAAAACAACCCGCCCACCCTGCTGGAACACAACCACTACCAGAACGCCAAGTTCTACAGCCTGACCGGCCACCTGATTCTGCCCGAGCCCATCGTGATGTCGAAAATCACCTGGAACAAGCTCACCCCCGAGCAACAGGTGCTGGTGAAGAACACCGCCAAGGCCGCGCAGATCCAGGAGCGCGAGCTGTGGGACGCCAAGTCTGCCAGCAGTGAAGCCAAGCTCAAGGCCGCCGGTGTGGAGTTCATCGACATCGACAAAAAACCGTTCTATGAGGCCACCGCTTCGATCCGCGACAAGTACGGCGCGCCCTACGCCGACCTGATCAAGCGCATCGAAGCCGTCGAGTAACCCTTTTTCCTCTCATAGACAAGGCCCGGCGCGGTCGGTACCGACGCGCCCGGTTACGGTGAACGCCATGAAGAATTTACTGCTGCGCATCAACGACCGCATTTACATGAGCTGCATCTGGATCGCCGGCCTCGCCGTTCTCGGCGTCGCGCTGATCATTCCCTGGGGCATCTTCGCCCGCTACGTACTCGGCACCGGCTCCAGTTGGCCGGAACCCACCGCCATCCTGCTGATGCTGGTGTTCACCTTTGTCGGCGCCGCCGCCAGTTACCGCGCCGGGGCGCACATGTCGGTGGCCATGGTCACCGACCGCCTGCCGCCCGGCCAACGCCGAATCGTCGGCATCGTCTCGCAATTGCTGATGGCAACCATCTGCCTGTTCATGACGATCTGGGGCAGCAAATTGTGCCTGTCGACCTGGAACCAGTTCATGAGCGCCATGCCGACCTTGCGGGTGGGCATCACCTATATGCCGATCCCGATCGGTGGCTTGCTGACCCTGGTTTTTGTGCTGGAAAAACTCCTGCTGGGTGACCAGAGCAACCGCCGGGTCGTGCGCTTCGACCTGGTTGAAGAAAGTGAAGGGGCTGCCTGAATGGACGCATTGATTCTGTTGGGCAGCTTTATCGCCCTGATCCTGATTGGCATGCCGGTGGCCTACGCCCTGGGGCTTTCTGCGCTGATCGGCGCGTGGTGGATCGACATTCCGTTCCAGGCCCTGATGATTCAGGTGGCCGGCGGGGTGAACAAGTTTTCGCTGATGGCGATTCCGTTCTTCGTGCTGGCCGGGGCGATCATGGCCGAGGGCGGCATGTCGCGCCGGCTGGTGGCGTTTGCCGGGGTGTTGGTGGGCTTTGTGCGCGGCGGCCTGTCCCTGGTGAACATCATGGCCTCGACGTTTTTTGGCGCGATCTCCGGCTCGTCGGTGGCCGATACGGCGTCTGTCGGTTCGGTGCTGATTCCGGAAATGGAACGCCAGGGCTATCCCCGTGAATTCGCCACCGCCGTCACCGTGAGCGGCTCGGTACAAGCCTTGCTGACGCCTCCCAGCCACAACTCGGTGCTCTACTCCCTGGCGGCGGGCGGCACCGTGTCCATCGCCTCGCTGTTCATGGCCGGCGTGGTCCCGGGCCTGCTGATGAGCGCCTGCCTGATGGTGCTGTGCCTGATCTTCGCGAAAAAGCGCAACTACCCCAAAGGCGAAGTGATCCCCCTGAAACAGGCACTGAAAATCTGCGCCGATGCACTGTGGGGCCTGATGGCCATGGTGATCATTCTTGGCGGGATTCTGTCGGGCATCTTCACCGCCACCGAGTCGGCGGCGATTGCGGTGTTGTGGGCGTTCTTCGTGACCATGTTCATCTACCGCGACTACAAATGGAGCGAGCTGCCCAAGCTGATGCACCGCACGGTGCGCACGATCTCCATCGTGATGATCCTGATCGCGTTCGCCGCCAGCTTCGGCTACATCATGACCCTGATGCAGATCCCGGCGAAGATCACCACGATGTTCCTGACCCTGTCGGACAACCGCTACGTGATCCTGATGTGCATCAACGCCATGCTGCTGTTGCTGGGCACGGTGATGGACATGGCGCCGCTGATTTTGATCCTCACGCCGATTTTGCTGCCGGTGATCCTGGGGATTGGCGTCGACCCGGTGCACTTCGGCATGATCATGCTGGTGAACCTGGGGATCGGCCTGATCACCCCGCCGGTGGGTGCGGTGTTGTTTGTGGGGGCGGCGGTGGGCAAAGTCAGCATCGAGAAGACCGTGAAGGCGTTGCTGCCGTTTTATGGCGTGCTGTTTTTGGTGCTGATGGCCGTGACCTACATTCCGGCGTTGTCGTTGTGGTTGCCCGGGCTGGTGTTATAAGCCCCACACTGCGTGTAGCGAGGGAGCTATTGTGGAGAGGGAGCTGCTGTGGCAAGGGAGCTTTCTGTGGCGAGGGAGCTTGCTCCCGCTGGAGTGCGAAGCGCTCCCGCTTTTTTTGGGGCCGCTCCGCAGCCCATCGGGAGCAAGCTCCCTCGCCACACAAGCATTCATCATTCAATAGGTCTGCTGACACTCATGATGCTTGAACTCGAAGACAACCTGACCCACCTGACGCTGGCGCCAGCGTTGGGCGGGAGTATCGTCAACTGGACAGTACGCAGCAGCGGCCAGCCGTTGCTACGCCACACCGATCAACAGTCGCTGGCCAGCGGCCTGCCGGGGAAGCTTGCGTGCTTCCCGCTGGCGCCCTGGTCGAACCGGGTTGCCGAAGGTGGCTTTGATAACCCATCAGGGTGGTTGGGACTTGAGCCCAACAGCCCGCTGGACCCGCTGCCAATTCATGGCAGTGCCTGGCAACAGGTGTGGCAGGTGGTCAGCCAGACGTCAGACGAAGTGGTGTTGCAACTGGACAGCAGCACACCCTTTGCGTATCGCGCCGAGCAGCGGGTTCAGTTGAAGGGCGGCAAGTTGAGCATCACCTTGCGCGTCACGCACCTGGCGGAAACGGCGACGTGGCACGGGCTGGGATTGCATCCGTATCTGCCCCGCAGGCCGGGCACGCAATTGCAGGCAAAGGCTTCGCAGGTATGGATGAGTGATGCGGCGAAATTGCCGACAGGGCTGGCTGCCGTACCCGCCGAGTGGGATTTTCAACACCCAGAATCGTTGCCCGAGACACTGGTGGACAACGGTTTTTGCCAGTGGGACGGGCGCTGCGTCATCCAGCAGCCAGACCTGGGTTACACCCTGGAATGCCAGGCCACCGGCAGCGACTATTACCTGCTGTATTGCCCGCCGGGGCTGGATTTTTTCTGCTTCGAGCCGGTGAGTCATCCGGTGAATGCCCATCACCTGCCGGGTAGGCCGGGATTGAAGCTGTTGGAACAAGGCCAGTCGGCAGAACTCAGTTTCAGCCTGCAATACAAAACCCTCTAACAACACAAAACCCATGTGGGAGCGGGCTTGCTCGCGAATGCGGTGGATCAGTCAACACATCTGCGACTGACACTCCGCATTCGCGAGCAAGCCCGCTCCCACATTTTTGATCTCCATTGTGTCTTAGGGAGGGGTGTTTTTCAGGCGCCCCGCCGTGTCGATACTCACCACCACCGACAATCCCGGTCGCAGCCGTTCACTCTGCTCCTGCCCCGGATCCACGGTAATCCGCACCGGCACCCGCTGGGCGATCTTCACGAAGTTGCCGGTAGCATTGTCCGCCTGCAACAGGCTGAACTCCGACCCGGTCGCCGGGGAAATGCGCTGCACCGTGCCGTGAAACTTGCGGTGGTCCAGGGCATCCACGGTAAAGGTCACCGGCTGGCCAACCTGCACGTTGTCCATCTGGGTTTCTTTCATGTTGGCGATCACCCACAGCTGGTTCGGCACCAGCGCCATCAACTGCGCGCCGCTGTTGACGTAGGCCCCGAGGCGCACGCCAATCTGGCCCAGTTGCCCGTCACGCGGGGCGATGATCCGGGTGTTCGACAGGTCGATACGCGCCAGCTCCACTGCCGCATCGGCACTGGCCACCGCCGCCTCCAGCGAACCGCGATTGACGATCACTGTCTGCAAATCCTGCCGGGCGATTTCCAGGTTGGCCTGGGCCTGGGCCACGGCCGCAATGGTTTGCGCATTGGCGGCGCGGGTCACGTCCAGCTCGCGTTTGGACACCGACCCATCGCTGATCAACTCCTCATTGCGGCGCAAATCCGCGGTGCTTTTGCGGGCCTGGGCCTGGCTGTCCATCAAGGCCGCCTGACGCAGCTTGATGGTCGCCTCGGCGCTGTTGCGTTGCTGCACCACATTGGCCAGGGACGCCTGCTGCACCGCCAGTTGCGCCTGGGCCTGATCAAGGCGCTGCTTGTAGATACGGTCATCGAGGCGCACCAGCAAATCCCCGGCCTTGACGTACTGGAAGTCCGTCACCGGCACTTCATACACGTAACCGCTGAGCTGCGGCCCGATGATCGTCACCTGGCCGCGCACCAGGGCGTTTTCGGTGGTTTCCACGGCGCTGCTGAAGGGCGGCAACTGCCAGGCGTAGAGCACGATCAGCACGCCGATAATCGCAATCGCGGCAAAGCCCATGGAAGAGATGATGCGCACCCGCAAGGAGCGCGGTTCGGTGGCCGGCATGCTCGGCGGCGCGGTGCCTTCCGGCGTGGAAGCGATGGCGTTGGTGGTGGTCGTGGTCGGTTCGGTCATGAAGAAAGTGCGCCGCTGGGTTGAACGGGAGGCGCTGCACTGGCGGCAGCTTTAGTGGTACTCATCAGCCAGAGGCTGCGGATAAAGATCCAGATCATGGTGAGTATGGCGATGATCGCGATCAGCATGAACACATCGTTGTAGGCCATCACATTCGCCTCGCGGGTGGCGGCCGTGGCCAGGCTGCGAATGCCCATGAGGTTGCGCAGCTCGGGGTCGGCGATCACCCCGCCATAGGCCGAGCCGCCGCTGGCCACCCGTGCGGCCACACGCGGGTCGAGCAGGGTCAGGTGTTCGACGATCATGCTGGAATGGAATTTCTCCCGCACGATCTGGAACGTACCGAGCAATGCCGCACCAATCAGGCCGCCGAGGTTCTGGCAGATCCCGAACAGCACCGAGAAACTCACCAGGTTCCTGGGGTTGGTCAGTACGTTCTTCGTGCCCAGGACCATGGTCGGCCCGAGGAAGAACGTGCCGCCAAAGCCTAGCAGGAACTGGCTGATGTACATGTTTTGCGGGCGCGTGAGGTTGCTGGAGAAACTGTCCATCACCGAGCCCACTGCCATGAAGGCCAGGGAGATGATCAGCGGCATCAGCAAATGCGCGGGGTTGATGGTCAGCGCGCTCACGGCCAGGCCGGCAATCGCCCCCGCCAGCATCACCCAATACAGCGTGCGCATCTGCTCGTTGCTCATGTTCAGCATCTGCATGAAGCCCACGGCGCCGGTGGACTGCTCCGAGAGCACCATGCGAATCAGCACCACCGCCAACGCCAGGCGAATCATCGCCCCGCTGCCCAGCCAACGGGTCATCAGCAACGGGTTGGAGCGGTTATGTTCGATGGCCAGGCCGGCCATGATCAGCACCAGCGAGCAGGCCGAGGCGATACCGATCCACGGCGCTTCCAGCCACCAGTCGATACGGCCCAGGGACAGCACCGCGCAGAGCAAGGCGACGCCGGTGGCGAGGATGGCGAAGGTCAGGAAGTCGAGTTTTTCGAAGGTCTTGAAGCGGTCGCCCGGTGGCAGCTTGAGCAGGAACACACAGCCCAGGCAGGTCAGCGCCATGCCCAGTTCGAACAGGTACAGGCCGCGCCATTCGGCGATTTGCAGCAGGTCTTCGGAGAACAGTCGGGCCAGGGGCAACGCCAATTGCGCGGTGCCCAGGCCGAGCACCAGGGCTTTCATCCGCCACTTTGCGGGAAAGGCCTGGATCATGTAGTAAAGGCCCAGGGAACTGAGGGCGGCGCCGACCATGCCGTGGGCCGCGCGTACGGCGATGGCCGAGCTGAGGTCGTTGACGAACAGGTGGCCGAAGGTGACCAGGGCGTAGAGCACCAGGAACACTTCGGTGAACGCACGCAGGCCGAATTGCTGACGGAATTTTACCAGCAGCAGGTTCATGGAGACGTTGGTCATGACGTAGGCGGCGGGGAGCCAGGCCATCTCGGCCGTCGTGGCCCCCAGGGCGCCCTGGAGGTACACAAGGTTGGCGATCACCAGCGAGTTGCCGAGGCCACCGGTGATTGCCACCAGTACGCCAACGAGGGCGTAGGCCCAGCGCTTGCGGGTGGAATGCAGCGGCGTCGACGGCGAGCCCGGCAGGCTCGGGCGCTCGTGGGGCTGCCAGGTGTGGGGGGTGTATTTGTCCATTCGGTGGCCTTGATGACCGGCGTTTGGGGCCGGTGGAACGGTTACTCAGGGAGTAGTAAACCTGAGTGGAGTTCAACTTGCCATCTTGGGAGGGATTTGGGCGGTTGGGGTGCATATCCGTTGCTGCGGTAACGGCTGCTTATGGTTCCGCTCTTACAGCGGCTCACTTCTTAACAGCGCAAAAGTAAGCAAAACGCTCTTGCCCCACCACTCGGCACCTCGCTAATGCTCGGTATGCCCGCACTCCGGCCAGCGTGGTTTAACGGGGCGCCTAAGATCAAGATCAAGATCAAAAGCACAGCGGCCTCCCGGCCGGCTTGAGTGTCAACAGCTAAAGCGGGCACGGTCAAATGTGGGAGCGGGCTTGCTCGCGAAGGTCGTTAACGATGACGCGGGCATCCTGAATGAACGCGGCGCTCTCAGGTTTTTCGCGAGCAAGCCCGCTCCCACAGAAAAGCAGATCTGTTTTCGCTCTGGTTCTTGCTTTTGCTTTTAACACTCAAGCCGGCCGGTAGGCCGCTGTGCTTTTGCTTTTGACCTTGATCTGACTGCCCCAATGAGCCCGAGGCCGAACGCAGGCAGTGCGAAGCGGGCCGCTGTAAGAGCGGAACGATAAGCGGCCGTTACCGAAATAACGGATATGCCCCCCACCTCAAATCCACCCCAACCAACTCCAATACGTAGCCGCAAACACCAACATCAACCCATACCCAATCAACGTCACCAGAATCCCCACCTTGGCAAACTGCCGCGCGGTAAACGTGCCGGTCCCCAAACACACCATATTCTGCGGCGCATTGATGGGCAGGATAAACCCGTAGCTCATTACAAACCCCAGGAGCATCGTCATCCCCAGCCGACTGAACTCCCCGGGCAACGTCTGCAACACCGCAATCAAAATCGGCAACAACGCCGAGGTCAACGCCGTGGCACTGGCAAACCCCAAATGAATCACGATCAAAAACGCCCCCAGAATCGCAAACACCCCCAGCGGCCCCACCTGGTCCAACCCGGTATGCGCCACCACCTGCGATCCCAGCCACTGCCCCGCCTGGGTGGTCAGCAACGCCGTCCCCAGGCTGATGCCAACCCCAAACACAATCACCGTGCCCCACGGAATCCGCGACTGCACATCCTTCCAGGTCATCACCCCGATCCCCGGCATCAGCAAGAACACCAGCCCGGCATACGTCGTCGAGGTCGTATCAAAGCTGTGCAACCGCCCTTCCGTGGCCCAGGCCAACAACAGCAACACCGACACCGTCAGCAAGCGCTTCTGCGGCCCCGTCATCGGCCCGATGTCCACCAGCGATTGCGCCACCGCCTCCTTGCCTCCGGGAATGCTGTCACTCTCCGGCGGCAACAGCTTCAACACCAAAAACAACAACACCGCCGACATGATCAGCGCCCACGGCGCCCCGGCGATCAACCAGTCGATCCACGACACCCGCTGCCCCAGCATCTTGTCCATGAAGCCAACCGTCAGCAGGTTCTGCGCCGCCGCCGTCTGGATACCGACGTTCCAGATGCTCGTACCCTGGGCCACGACGATCATGATCCCGGCCGCAATATTCGAACGCTTGTCCACGCCAAACGCGGCAATCACCCCCATCATGATCGGCACCACACACGCACTGCGGGCCGTGGCGCTGGGCACCACCAGGCTCAAGAGGATGGTCACGGCGACTGCCCCGACGAGAATGCCCCGGGTGCTGGTACCCACGCGGGTCAGGGTGACCAACGCGATGCGCCGGTCCAGCCCGGTATGGGTCATGGCTGCGGCGATAAACAACGCGCCGGCCACCAGCGCCAGCGCCGGGTTGGAAAACCCCGTCAACGCCATGCTGATCGCCGGGCTGGAACCGATCAGGTGCGTCGGGTCTTGCAGCGACGGCGCAGTGCCGAGCAAAAACGCCATCAACGAGGTGATCATGATCGCGCTGGCCTCGTAGGAGACCGCTTCGGTGATCCATACCACCACCGCAAACGCGAGGATCGCCAGCATCCGGTGCCCGGCCACCGGCAAGTCGGCCGGCAGCGGCAACAGCAGCACGCCGACCATCACCAGTACGCCGACCACCAGGCCCAGGGGCAACTTGAATGAAGCAGCTGTTGTTGCGGGGGCACTCATGGGGTTCTCCGTCGGCCGTGAAATCTGGCCCACAGCATGAGGCAAAGCGTCACGCCCGGTGTTGACGGGTATCAAGTGGCTAGGCCAATAACTGGGTCAACACCGCCCGCAACTTGCCGGGCTTGACCGGCTTGTTCAGCAATGGCACGTCCAGGCGCTGCAATGCACGGCGGCATTGGTCGGTGCGGTCGGCGGTGATAATCACTGCCGGAATCCTGCAGCCAAAATGCTCGCGCAACTGGTGCACGACCTCACAGCCCACCACGCCATGGTCCAGGTGATAGTCCGCGAGAATCAGCTCCGGTGCCCGGCCCTGCAACGCAACCAGTGCGCCGGCCTGATCGGTCGCAGTGACCACTCCGCAGCCCCACTGCCCAAGCAGCGCGCTCATGCTGTCGAGGATGCCGACTTCGTTGTCCAGCACCAGCAGCCGCCTCCCCGGCAACGGGTTGCCGGTGCTCGGTTGCGCGGCCACCACACTGATGGGCAGCGGCATGTCCTCGCTGATGGGGACTTCGATGCTGAACATCGAACCGCGCCCCGGCCACGAACGCACCGCCACCGGATAACCGAGGACCTCGGCGATACGCTCGACAATCGCCAACCCCAGTCCCACGCCCTTGCGGTCGGCGGCGCGGCCCACGTCCAGTTGATTGAACTCCAGGAAGATGGCGTCCAGGCGGTCCGCCGCAATTCCGCGCCCGGTGTCCCACACCTCCAGGCGCAACCGCTCACCCCGGCGGCGGGCGCCCAGCAGGATGGAGCCCGCGCTCGTGTAGCGGCAGGCGTTGCTGAGGAAATTGCGCAGGATCCGCGTCACCAGCCGCAGGTCGGTGTTGATTGCGTAATGGCCTGTACGCGCCCGCAGGTTCAGCCCGGACGCCGCGGCCACCGACTGGAATTCCGAGACCAGCGGTGCGAACAGTTCGTCGAGACGGTACAGGGCGATGTCCGGCTTGACCGCCGCTTGATCGAGTCGGGAAATGTCCAGCAAGTCGGTGAGCAAATCCTCGGCGCCTTCCAGGGCCTGATGGGTGCGCTCCACCAACACGTGTTCGACGCTGGGCAAGTTGCGCTCGCGCAGGGTGGAAATCAGCAAGCGTGCGGCGTTGAGGGGTTGCAGCAGGTCATGACTGGCGGCGGCAAGGTATTTGTCCTTGCTGCGGTTGGCGGCCTGGGCGGCATCCCGAGCATCGCGCAAGTCCTGCTCGATCTTCTCGCGCTGGGCGATTTGCTGTTGCAGGTTGCGGTTGGCTTCCAGCAACTCGTCGGTACGCGCCGCGACCCGCTGTTCCAATTCGTCGTTGAGGCGGATGTAGCGATTGCGCTCGGCTTCCAGCTCGTCGAGGCGCGCGGTCAGTTCGGGGTAATGACTCTTGCGCGCCGAGTGGTTGCCCAGCCCCAGGAGCCCCGCGAGTGCCCGTTGCTGATCGTCAGAGAGCTTCGCCATAGACGACCTCGACGTCACGCTGGCTGGATTCACGCGGGTTGGTAAGGATGCACGGGTCGTGCATGGCGTGCTGCGACAGAAAGGGAATGTCCGCCACTCGAATCCCATGCAGGCCGAGGGTTTCATGGAAGCCGATCGCATGCTTCAACGCGATCAAATGGTCCACCAGCCGGCCGCAGATTTGCCGGTGGTTGAGGCCCCGGCAATCAATGCCGAAGGTCTCGGCAATCACCTTGAAACGCTCCGGTGCCGCGCTGTAGTTGAACGCCACCACATGTTCCACCAGCACCGCGTTGCACAGGCCATGGGGCAGGTCGAGAAAGCCGCCAAGGCTGTGGGACATGGCATGCACCGCGCCGAGGATCGCGTTGGAAAACGCCAGCCCGGCCTGCATGCTGCCCAGCATGATTTTCTCCCGCAGGGCGATGTCGCCGGGGTTGGCGATCATCTGCACCAGGTTGCCATTGATCAGGCGCATGGCTTCCAGCGCGTGGGGATCGGTCAGCGGGCCGTGGCCGGTGGACACGAAGGCCTCGATGGCATGCACCAGCGCGTCGATGCCGGTACAGGCCGAGAGAAACGGGTCCATGCTCGCCGTGGTTTCCGGGTCGATCAGTGAAACATCGGGCACCACCGCCTTGCTGACGATGGAGAACTTCATGCGCTCCTGCTGGTTGGAAATGATCACGAACTGCGAGACATCCGCCGAGGAGCCCGCGGTGGTCGGGATCAGGATCAGCGGCGGGCTCGGCACGCGGATGGTGTCGACGCCTTCGAAGTCGAGGATGCTGCAGCCATGGGCGACCACGATGCCGATGGCCTTGCCGCAGTCCATCGGGCTGCCGCCACCGACGGCGACGATCACGTCGCAATGGTTTTCACGGTAGACCTCGGCGCCGAGCATCACCTCTTCAACCCGGGGGTTGGGCGAAACGGCGGTGTACAGGCAGTAGTCGATGCCGATGGCTTGCAGGCTGGCCTCGACATCGGCCACCCAGCCGACAGCAACCACGCCGGGATCACTCACCACCAACACCTTGCGCGCGCCAAAGGTCTTGGCGTAGTTGCCTACGTTGTGCCGGCAGCCGGCGCCAAAGATGATTTCAGGGGAAACGAATTTACGCAGGAGACTCAGGTTCGGGCTCATTGGTAAGCCTGTTTTTATTATTCTGGAAGATGCGCTCCACACTAACCCATCCGACACTGAATGCAATCAGACCAATGGGTGGCGCTGAAACCGCGACGTACGGCACGATCTACTACTTTGGTACTGATTCCCCTCTCTATCGTCGCATTCCCAAGGCATCGAGACTGGCATGTAATGGGCGCATGACCCTATGGATCGGACCTGCTTGAATAAGCAAAAATAATAAGGCGAACGTCCATGTACAAAATTCTGATAGCCGACGATCACCCACTGTTTCGCGAGGCGATCCACAACGTCATCAGCGACGGGTTCCCGGGCAGCGAAGTGATGGAAACCGGCGACCTGGACAGCGCCCTGACCATGAGCCAGGAGCACGACGACCTGGATCTGATCCTGCTGGACCTGAACATGCCGGGCATGCACGGCCTCAATGGCCTGATCAACCTGCGCAACGAGTCGCCGACGATTCCGGTGGTGATCGTGTCTGCCGAGCAGGACAAGCAGGTCGTGCTGCAAGCCATCACCTATGGCGCGGTGGGGTTTATCACCAAGTCCTCGCCCAGGCTGCAGATGACCGAGGCAATCCAACAGATTCTCAACGGCAATGTGTATTTGCCGCCGGAGATTATTCGCAGCCAGAAAATCGGCGGGCAACGCCGCATGAATGATTGCCTGGGGCTTGCGCCGGAGCTGCTGCAGGCCCTGACCCGCAAGCAATTGCTGGTGCTGGAGCGGATGACCAAGGGTGACTCGAACAAGCAGATCGCCTATAGCCTGGAGATTGCCGAGACCACGGTGAAGGCCCATGTCTCGGCAATCCTGCGCAAGTTGAACGTGCACAATCGGGTGCAGGCGATTCTCAGCGCCGGGGACATCGACTTTGGTGCCTACCTGCGGCGCTGATACCCGTAGGGGCGGGATGCTGACCGCATTTCAAGGCACCTGAATGAGGGCCCGAAACAGCATGCCCGCCGCCACCAGCACACACAGGGTGGCAAAACCCACCTGCAAGGTGCGCGCCTTGATCACCGAGCACAGGCGCCGCCCCGCCAACATGCCGACAATGCTCGAACCGATAAACACCCAGCCCATCGGCTCGATACTGACCCCGGCATGAAACGCACCGATCACGCCGATCAACGAGATCAGGCTGATCACCATCAGCGAGGTGGCGACGATGCCGCGCATCTGCACATCGGTCAGTTGCTTGAAGGCCGGTACGATCAGGAAGCCGCCGCCCACGCCGAGCAACCCCGAGACCGCACCGGTCACTGCGCCGAGTGCTGCCAGGGTGGCGGTGCATTTGGCGGTCCAGGAAAAGCGCCCGGTCTGCTGGTCGAGCATGCAGTTCTTCTGGCCCCAGGACGCGGTGCCGTGGTCGCTCGGCCCGGCCTCAAGCTTCTCCCGTTGCAGCATGCGCCAGGCCACCAGCACCATCAGCGCACTGAACAGGCCCATCAGGACTTTCTCCGACATCTGGTGGGCGAAGAACACCCCCAGCGGCGAAAACAGCGCGCCGAGCAGCGCAATCAGCAGCGCCGCACGGTAGCGCACCAGGCCATGGCGCAAACCGTCGACAGCCCCCACGGCAGCGGCCGCGCCCACCGCGAACAACGACACGGGCGCGGCCTGGGTCATGGTCAACCCCAGCCCCAATACCAGGGCCGGGACACCAAGAATGCCGCCTCCGGCACCGGTCAAGCCCATGACCAACCCCATCAACACGCCCAGAAAACTTGCCAGCAGCATAGGGTTGCCTCAATCCACCTTGGCCAGACGGGTCAGCCACTCGCGGCCCTTGAGCATGCCGTTCCAGTAGAACCACGGCAGGAAACTCGCCTTGAGGAACCACGCCGAACGCCGCGCCACAGTCGGGTCGAGGGGAAAGGTCGGCAGCAACTTGCCGCCATAGCCGAACTCGGCCAGCACCACCTTGCCCTTCTCCACGGTCAGCGGGCAGGAGCCATAGCCGTCGTACTTGAGGGGCAACGGTGCCTGTCTGCGCAGGGCCAGCAGGTTTTCCGCCACCACCACGATTTGCTTGCGCACCGCCGCGGCGGTCTTGGCGTTGGTGGTGGAACACACATCGCCCAGGCCGAAGATGTGCGGGTAGCGCAGGTGTTGCAGGCTCTGGGGATTCACTTCGCACCAGCCGGCGGCATCGGCCAGGGGGCTGTGGCGAATGAAGTCCGGCGAGACCTGTGGCGGGACGACGTGCAGCAGGTCGAAGGTTTTCTCTTCGACGCGCACATTGCCTTCGGCGTCCTTGATTTCGAACCAGGCCTTGCGCGCGGGGCCGTCGACCTTGACCAGGTTGGAGTTGAATGCCAGTTGCGCCGAGTACTTTTCAACGTACTTCATCAGCGGCGGCACGAAGGTCGGCACGCCGAACAAGGCGGCACCAGCCAGGTTGAATTCGACCTTGATGTTTTTCAGGTCACCCTGGCGGAGCCAGTGATCGCACGACAGGTACATGGCTTTTTGCGGAGCGCCGGCACATTTGATCGGCATGGCCGGCTGGGTGAACAGCGCCTTGCCATTTTTGAGTTGCCGCACCAGCTGCCAGGTGTAGGCGGCGTGTTCATAGCTGTAGTTGGACGTTACGCCATGCCGGCCGAGGGTCTCTTGCAGGCCTTCGATCTTCTCCCAGGCCAGGCGCAGGCCCGGGCACACGATGAGGTTCTTCCAACTGACGCGCTGGCCGCTGTCGAGCACCAGGGTTTGCTCGTCGGGCAGTAATTCGCTGACCGCGGCCTGGATCCAGGTGACGCCGTTGGGCAGCACGTCGGCCATGGGGCGCACGGTCCTGGTAACGTCATAAGCCCCACCGCCCACCAGGGTCCAGGCCGGCTGGTAGTAGTGGTGGTCGCTGGGCTCGATCAGGATGATGTTCAGGTGCGGGTCGCGCTTGAGCAGGCTGGCCAGCAGGCCGATGCCTGCCGAGCCGCCACCGATGACAACGATATCGCCACTGATGGTAGGTCCCCAGTGTTGGTCGTTCATGGTCTATGGCCTTTTTCAGTTAATGCACGCAAGGGTCGTTGCCGTATGGCACCACGCCCTAGCTGTTTGCCACCACGATGCCATCCTTTGCCTCGGGTCCTTTAATTCACTTAAGCTCACAAGGTTATGTGGAAACCTAACTGAATGTAAGTCGCCATTAGCTATCTGGGAAACCCGTCATGTCAGCGTTGATTCAATCCTTTCTGGACGAGGCGTCGTCGACCTACACCTACGTCGTCTATGAAACGGACGGTGGCCCATGCGCCATCGTTGATTCGGTGCTCAACTACGACCCGGCCTCCGGACGCACCGGCACCGGCCAGGCGGACAAGGTGATCGCGTTTGTGCGCGAGCATGGCTTGCAGGTGCAGTGGTTGCTGGAAACCCACGCCCATGCGGATCATCTGTCGGCTGCGCCTTATTTGCGTCGCCAGCTGGGGGGCAAGATCGCGATTGGCCAGTCCATCAGCAAGGTGCAGGGAGTGTTCAAGAACCTGTTCAACCTGGAGCCGGAGTTTCGGGTGGATGGGTCGCAGTTCGACCATCTGTTTGCGCCGGATGAGGTGTTTCACATCGGCAACCTGAAGGCCCAGGCGCTGCATGTGCCGGGGCATACGCCGGCGGATATGGCTTACCTGATTGATGACCAGTTGATTCTGGTGGGCGACACGCTGTTCATGCCGGACGTGGGCACGGCGCGCTGCGATTTCCCTGGTGGGGATGCGCGCCAGCTGTATGGGTCGATGCGCAAGTTGTTGGCCTTCGCGCCTGAAACCCGCCTTTATGTGTGCCATGACTATCCGCCCGAAGGACGCGCAGCCAAGTGCCTGACCACGGTGGCTGAACAGCGGGCGGGGAATATTCATGTGCATGACGGGGTGGATGAGGCGGCGTTTGTCGAGATGCGCACCACGCGGGATGCCGGGTTGGGCATGCCGACGCTGTTGTTGCCGGCGATTCAGGTGAATGTGCGGGCCGGGGTGATGCCGCCGGCGGAAGGAAATGGGGTGATTTATTTGAAGATTCCCCTCAACCAGCTTTGAAATGCACTACAAAATGTGGGAGCGGGCTTGCTCGCGAATGCGGTGTATCAGTCTATATTTTCGGTGACTGACACTCCCCATTCGCGAGCAAGCCCGCTCCCACATTTGTTTTGTGTCGTTCGTTAGCCGAGGTTGATGCCGTTAGCCGGTAGCGGCAGCGCGGTTTTGTAGCGCACTTGCTTGAGGGCAAAGCTGGAGCGGATGTTGGCGACACCCGGGACTTTGGTCAGGAAGTCCATCATGAAACGCTCCAGGGACTGGATGGTGGGCACCAGCACCCGAATCAGATAATCGGGGTCGCCGGCCATCAGGTAGCACTCCATCACTTCGGGGCGATCCGAAATCGCCCCTTCGAATTGCTGCAATGCCAATTCGTTCTGCTTTTCCAGGCTGACGTGGATGAACACATTGACGTGCAGCCCCAGCAGGTCGGCGTCCAGCAGCGTCACCTGGTCGCGAATCAGCCCCAGTTCTTCCATGGCCTTGACCCGGTTGAAACACGGCGTGGGCGACAGGTTGACCGAGCGGGCCAGGTCGGCGTTGGTGATGCGAGCGTTCTCCTGAAGGGCGTTCAGAATGCCGATATCGATACGGTCCAGTTTGCGCATGAGACAAAACCACCTGTTTATTATGTTTATGCAGTTTTTTTATCCCCAAATGATCTCCAACGCAATGAAACAGAGATAAATATTCTCCTGAGCCGAGCCTATGATTGTTGTAGGACAAGATTTCTTCTACCCGAAGAAGGACTGTCAGCTACCGCGCCCACTACAAGAAATTCACAAGATAGAGCGTAGAAAGCCATGACTCAGCAGTACGAACCACTGCGCCTGCACGTTCCCGAACCCTCGGGCCGCCCAGGCTGCAAGACCGACTTTACCTACCTGCGCCTGACTGACGCTGGCCTGGTGCGCAAACCCCCAATCGACGTAGAACCCGCCGACACCGCCGACCTGGCCAAGGGCCTGATTCGCGTGCTCGACGATCAGGGCCAGGCCCTCGGCCCATGGGCTGAAGGCGTGCCGGTGGAGATTCTGCGCAAGGGCATGCGCGCCATGCTCAAGACGCGGATCTTCGACAACCGCATGGTGGTCGCCCAGCGTCAGAAGAAGATGTCGTTCTACATGCAGAGCCTCGGCGAAGAAGCCATCGGCAGCGCCCAGGCCCTGGCCTTGAACATCGACGACATGTGCTTCCCCACCTATCGCCAGCAAAGCATCCTGATGGCCCGGGAAGTGCCGCTGGTAGACCTGATCTGCCAGCTGCTGTCCAACGAGCGCGACCCGCTCAAGGGCCGCCAGTTGCCGATCATGTACTCGGTAAAAGATGCCGGCTTCTTCACGATTTCCGGCAACCTCGCCACCCAATTCGTACAAGGCGTGGGCTGGGGCATGGCCTCGGCCATCAAGGGCGATACCAAGATTGCCTCGGCCTGGATCGGCGACGGCGCCACCGCTGAGTCCGACTTCCACACCGCCCTCACCTTCGCCCACGTGTACCGGGCACCCGTGATTCTTAACGTAGTGAATAACCAGTGGGCGATCTCCACCTTCCAGGCCATTGCCGGCGGTGAAGCCACAACCTTTGCCGGACGCGGCGTGGGTTGCGGCATCGCCTCCCTGCGGGTGGACGGCAACGACTTTGTCGCGGTGTACGCCGCCTCCGCCTGGGCCGCCGAACGTGCCCGCCGCAACCTGGGCCCGACCCTGATCGAATGGGTGACCTACCGTGCCGGCCCGCACTCCACCTCCGATGACCCGTCCAAATACCGTCCCGCCGACGACTGGAGCCACTTCCCGCTGGGCGACCCGATCGCCCGCCTCAAGCAGCACCTGATCAAGATTGGTCAGTGGTCCGAAGAGGAACACGCGGCGGTCAGCGCCGAACTTGAAGCCGAAGTGCTCAAGGCCCAGAAAGAAGCCGAACAGTACGGCACCCTGGCCGGTGGCCAGATTCCAAGCGCCGCGACCATGTTCGAAGACGTTTATAAAGAGATGCCGGAGCACTTGAAGCGCCAGCGTCAAGAGTTGGGGATCTGACATGAACGATCACAACAACAATATCGAGCTGGAAACCGCCATGACCACCACGACCATGACCATGATCCAGGCCTTGCGCTCGGCCATGGATGTGATGCTTGAGCGAGACGACAATGTGGTGGTGTTCGGCCAGGACGTCGGTTACTTCGGCGGCGTGTTCCGTTGCACCGAAGGCTTGCAGAACAAGTACGGCACCTCGCGGGTGTTCGACGCACCGATCTCCGAAAGCGGGATCGTCGGCGTGGCGGTCGGCATGGGCGCCTATGGCCTGCGGCCGGTGGCCGAGATTCAGTTCGCCGACTACGTGTACCCTGCCACCGACCAGATCATTTCCGAAGCCGCCCGCCTGCGTTATCGCTCGGCCGGCCAGTTCACGGCACCGCTGACCATGCGCATGCCCTGCGGCGGCGGCATCTACGGCGGCCAGACCCACAGCCAGAGTATTGAAGCGGTGTTCACCCAGGTCTGCGGCCTGCGCACGGTGATGCCGTCCAATCCGTACGACGCCAAGGGCCTGCTGATCGCCTCCATCGAAAACGATGACCCGGTGATCTTCCTCGAACCCAAGCGCCTGTATAACGGCCCGTTCGACGGCCACCACGACCGCCCGGTAACCCCGTGGTCGAAACACCCGCAAGCGCAGGTGCCGGACGGTTACTACACCGTGCCGCTGGATGTGGCCGCCATCGCCCGCCCGGGCAAGGACGTGACGATCCTCACCTACGGCACCACGGTGTATGTGTCGCAAGTCGCCGCCGAAGAAACCGGCATCGACGCCGAAGTCATCGACCTGCGCAGCCTGTGGCCGCTGGACCTGGAAACCATCGTCAATTCCGTGAAGAAAACCCGCCGTTGCGTGATCGTTCACGAGGCCACCCGTACCTGTGGGTTCGGCGCCGAGCTGGTGGCGCTGGTGCAGGAGCATTGCTTCCACTACCTGGAAGCGCCGATCGAGCGCGTCACCGGTTGGGACACCCCCTACCCGCACGCGCAAGAGTGGGCGTATTTCCCTGGCCCGACCCGTGTGGGCGCGGCTTTGCATCGGGTTATGGAGGTCTGAATGGGCACGCACGTTATCAAGATGCCGGACATTGGCGAAGGCATCGCAGAAGTTGAATTGTCGGTATGGCACGTCAAGGTCGGCGACCTGGTGGTAGAAGACCAGGTGCTGGCGGACGTGATGACCGACAAGGCCATGGTGGACATTCCGTCGCCGGTGCACGGCAAGGTGATTTCCCTCGGCGGCGAGCCGGGGGAAGTCATGGCGGTGGGCAGTATTTTGATCAGTATCGAAGTGGAAGGCGCGGGCAATACCAGGGAGTCGGCGTTGTCGGCGGTGTTTGAAGAGGTCGTGCCGGCACCGGCTCCTGCACCGAAAGTCGAAGCCCGGGCCGCGCCGGTGGTTGAACCCAAACCTGCCGCCAAACCTGCGGTGGCGGCTGCGCAAGCGCCCGTGGCCCGCGAGGCCGATGACCGCCCGCTGGCCTCCCCGGCCGTGCGCAAACATGCGCTGGATGCTGGCATCCAGCTACGACTGGTCCAGGGCTCAGGCCCGGCCGGCCGGATTCTGCATGAAGATCTGGACGCTTACTTGCTCCAGGGTCCGGCGAAAAATTCCGGGGCCTCCAACCCGTACGCCGAACGCAACGACGAGCAGCAAATCCCGGTGATCGGCATGCGCCGCAAGATCGCCCAGCGCATGCAGGACGCCACCCGGCGCGCCGCGCATTTCAGCTATGTGGAAGAGATCGACGTCACGGCCCTCGATGAGTTGCGCGTGCACCTCAACGAGAAACACGGCGCTACCCGCGGCAAGCTGACCCTGCTGCCGTTCCTGGTGCGGGCCATGGTCGTCGCATTGCGCGACTATCCGCAGATCAACGCGCGTTATGACGACGAAGCCCAGGTCATCACCCGCCTCGGCGCGGTGCATGTGGGTGTCGCCACCCAGAGCGATGTCGGCCTGATGGTGCCGGTGGTGCGTCACGCCGAAGCCCGCGACCTGTGGGGCACGGCGCAAGAAATCAATCGCTTGGCGAATGCGGCGCGCAATGGCAAGGCCAGTCGCGATGAGCTGTCGGGCTCGAGCATCACCCTGACCAGCCTCGGTGCGTTGGGCGGGATTGTCAGCACCCCGGTGCTGAACCTGCCGGAAGTGGCCATCGTCGGGGTCAACCGCATTGTCGAGCGGCCGATGGTGATCAAGGGCCAGATTGTGATCCGCAAGATGATGAACCTCTCCAGCTCCTTCGATCACCGGGTGGTCGATGGCATGGACGCGGCGCAATTCATCCAGGCCATCCGTGGCCTGCTCGAACAACCCGCCAGCCTGTTCCTGGAGTAACCCATGTCTCAAACATTGCACACCACGCTGCTGATCATCGGCGGCGGGCCTGGCGGTTACGTGGCAGCGATTCGCGCCGGCCAGCTGGGCATCCCGACCATCCTGGTGGAAGGCCAATCGCTGGGCGGCACCTGCCTGAACATCGGCTGCATTCCGTCCAAGGCGCTGATCCATGTCGCCGAACAGTTCCAGCAAACCGTGCACCACAGCCAGGGTTCGCCGTTGGGTATCGAAGTCGATGTGCCGACCCTGGACATCGGCAAAAGCGTTGAATGGAAAGACGGCATCGTCGACCGCCTGACCACCGGCGTAGCCGCGCTGCTGAAAAAACACAAGGTCCAGGTCATTCAGGGCTGGGCCAAGGTCGTGGACGGCAAGACCGTCGATGTCGGCGACCAGCGCATCCAGTGTGAACACCTGTTGCTGGCCACCGGCTCGAAAAGTGTCAACCTGCCGATGCTGCCGATTGGCGGGCCGATCATCTCCTCCACCGAAGCCCTGGCGCCGAAACGCATCCCGAAACGCTTGATCGTGGTGGGCGGCGGCTACATTGGCCTGGAATTGGGGATTGCCTATCGCAAGCTCGGTGCCGAGGTCAGCGTGGTTGAGGCCCAGGACCGGATTTTGCCGGCCTACGACGCCGAACTGACCCAACCGGTGGCCGAATCCCTGAAGCAACTGGGGGTGAAGGTGTTCCTCAAACACAGCGTCACCGGTTTCGAGAACAATACCCTGCAAGTGCGCGACCCCAGCGGCGAGACGCTGTCGCTGGAAACCGACCAGGTGTTGGTTGCCGTTGGTCGCAAACCCAACACCCAGGGCTGGAACCTCGAAGCCTTGAACCTGGACATGAACGGCTCGGCGATCAAGATCGACAGCCGTTGCCAGACCAGCATGCGCAATGTGTGGGCCATCGGCGACCTCAGCGGTGAACCGATGCTCGCCCACCGGGCCATGGCCCAGGGCGAAATGGTCGCCGAACTGATCAGCGGTAAATCCCGCGAATTCAACCCGGCCGCGATCCCGGCGGTGTGCTTCACCGACCCGGAACTGGTAGTGGTCGGCAAGACCCCGGACGAAGCCAGGGCGGCCGGGCTGGACTGCATCGTGTCGAGCTTCCCGTTCGCCGCCAATGGCCGGGCCATGACCCTGGAGTCGAAAACCGGCTTCGTGCGGGTAGTGGCGCGCCGCGACAATCACCTGATCGTCGGCTGGCAGGCGGTAGGCGTTGGCGTCTCGGAACTGTCCACGGCCTTCGGCCTGAGCCTGGAAATGGGTTCACGCCTGGAAGACGTGGCGGGCACCATCCACGCCCACCCGACCCTCGGCGAAGCGGTACAGGAAGCAGCCCTGCGGGCCCTGGGGCATGCATTGCATCTATAAAATGGCGAAGTTCAAATGTGGGAGCGGGCTTGCTCGCGAAAGCGGTGGATCAGCACCGAATGCATCGAATGACACGCCGCATTCGCGAGCAAGCCCGCTCCCACACAAGCCAAGAATGAAGTATTGTTGCGCCCATCCAGAAATAAACCATAAGCCTGCCTTCGACCAGGCGGTTGACAAAAGATAGAGGGTGTCATGGGTAACGAAAGCATCAATTGGGACAAGCTGGGTTTTGACTACATCAAGACCGACAAGCGTTTCCTCCAGACCTGGAAAGACGGCGAGTGGCAAAAAGGCACCCTGACCGACGACAACGTGCTGCACATCAGCGAGGGCTCCACCGCCCTGCACTACGGCCAGCAATGCTTTGAAGGCCTCAAGGCCTACCGCTGCAAGGACGGTTCGATCAACCTGTTCCGCCCCGACCAGAATGCCGCGCGCATGCAGCGCAGCTGTGGCCGCCTGCTGATGCCACAAGTGCCGACCGACGCCTTCATCGAAGCCTGCAAGGAAGTGGTCCGCGCCAACGAGCGGTTCATCCCGCCGTACGGCACCGGCGGCGCGCTGTACCTGCGCCCGTTCGTGATCGGCACCGGTGACAACATCGGCGTGCGCACCGCGCCGGAATTCATCTTCTCGATCTTCTGCATCCCGGTCGGCGCCTACTTCAAGGGCGGCCTGACCCCGCACAACTTCCTGATCTCCGGCTACGACCGTGCGGCTCCCAACGGCACCGGCGCAGCCAAGGTCGGTGGCAACTACGCCGCCAGCCTGATGCCCGGTTCCCTGGCGAAAAAAGCCAACTTCGCCGACTGCATCTACCTCGACCCGGCCACCCACTCGAAGATCGAAGAAGTCGGCTCGGCCAACTTCTTCGGGATCACCCACGACAACAAGTTCGTCACCCCGAACTCGCCGTCGGTGTTGCCAGGCATCACCCGCCTGTCGCTGATCGAGCTGGCAAAATCGCGCCTGGGCCTGGAAGTGGTTGAAGGCGACGTGCTGATCGACAAGCTGTCGGACTTCAAGGAAGCCGGCGCCTGCGGCACCGCCGCCGTGATCACCCCGATCGGCGGCATCGAGTACAAAGACAAGCTGCACGTGTTCTACAGCGAAAAAGAAGTCGGCCCGGTCACCCAGAAGCTCTACAAAGAGCTGACTGGCGTACAGTCCGGCGACGTCGAAGCGCCTGAGGGCTGGATCGTCAAGGTATAAGCAACACTGCAAAACCAAACTGTGGGAGCGGGCTTGCTCGCGAATACGGAGTGTCAGTCGACAGATTTATTGACTGATACACCGCATTCGCGAGCAAGCCCGCTCCCACATTTTGATTTCAGTGTTTGGAAAACCGACGTTCAGGCCTTATCCATCGGGATGTTTTCCAGGATCTTCTTGCCCATGCTGATCCGCGGCTCCGCGCCATAACCCAGCGCCTCATAAAACCCCATCACCGCGTCATTGCCACTGGTGATCTGCAGGTTGATCTTCATGCAACCCAGCGCCGTCAACGCCTGCTCCGCATGCCGCACCAACGAGGCGCCCAGGCCCTGGCGGCGATAGTCGTTGTGCACCGCCACTGAATACAACCAGCCACGATGCCCGTCGTAGCCGGCGAGGATAGTGCCGATCACCGCCTTCTTGTCGGTGGCCACGAAGAACAACCCATCGTTGACCGCCAGCTTCTTGTCGATCGCCAGGCTCGGCAGGTTATGCGCCGCGTCATAACCAAACGCCGCCTGCCACAACGCCACCACCTGCGCCCGATGGGCCCGATCGCGATAGACGCCGATGGGATGGCGGGATGACAACGCCTTCTCCATCACCAGCGTGCGCTCATTGCCATGGTAGACATCGCGCACCGTGTGGAAACCGAGCTTGGTGTAGAACGGCTCTGCCGTCAGCGAAGACGGCACATGCAACAAGGTCACCCCGGCCTCCCGGGCGCGCAGCTCGATTTCAATCATCAGCAAGCGCCCGATGCCCTGCCCTTGCAGCGCCGGATTGACGAAGACCGAGCGCACCACATTGGCGTCAAGTGCCGCCGTGGCAACGATCACCTCATCCTGAATGGCCACCAGCACCGTTCGACGCGCGAGCAACGCCACGACAGCCTCGGGAGTAAAGTTGCTCGCCACCCGCGCAATCACATCCGCCGGATAATCCCGGGCGTTGCTGTCATGCAGGGCCGCCAGGATGACCTGGCTGATGCCCTCGGCATCGGTAGTTTGGGCGAGACGAACTTCAGTGGGCATGGTTTCTCCATCCAGACAAAAAACCTCAGGCAACACAATACCAATGTGGGAGCGGGCTTGCTCGCGAAGGCGGTGTATCAGCCACCGAATTTATTAACTGACCCACCGCTTTCGCGAGCAAGCCCGCTCCCACATTTTGATCTCCACTCACCTCCACAGCCGATTCGGCTGCCCCACCCCACTTTTCAGCTTTCCCGGCTGAGCCACCCCCTCAGTTCAGCCGGGATTCTTCCTTCACACCGCACAAAATAGCCTCACTGCCCACCCCATGGACCCGTGCCCCCATGCAAACCACCAACACTGTCCTGATGATCCGCCCGGCGCACTTCGCCTTCAACCCGGACACCGCGATCAACAACCGCTTCCAGCGTGCGCCCCTCGACCCGTTGGCGGCACAGCAGAAAGCGCTGGAAGAGTTCGACGGCTACGTCGACACCCTGCGCCACCACGGCGTGGAAGTGCTGGTGGTACAAGACACCCCCGCTCCCCATACCCCGGATTCGATCTTCCCCAACAACTGGTGGAGCAGCCACGCCGACGGCAGCCTGGTGCTGTATCCGATGGAAGGCCGGAACCGACGACTGGAACGCGACAAAGGCGTGCTGCAAGTGCTGGAGCAACGCTTCGCGATCCACAACACCATCGACTTCAGCCACCTCGAACAACAGAACATGTTCCTCGAAGGCACCGGCAGCATGGTCCTCGACCGCCAGCACCGCATCAGCTACGCCTGCCATTCCGGGCGTACCCATCAGGATGCCCTCCGCCAGTTCGCCGAACGCCTTGACTACCAGGTCTGCGTATTCCACGCCGTCGACCGCCACCACGCGCCGATCTACCACAGCAACGTAATGATGAGTGTCGGCCGCGACCTCTCCGTGGTGTGCCTGCAAGCCCTGCCCGATGACCACGAGCGCCAGGCCCTTGAACGCTCCCTGCGCGATACCGGCAAAGACATCGTCGCCCTGGACTTCGATCAGTTGGAAGCCTTCGCCGGCAACATGCTGGAAGTCCACGACCGCGACGGCCAGCCGCTGCTGGTGATGTCGGCCAGCGCCTGGGGCTCGCTCAAGCCCGCCCAGCGTCAGCATGTGGAGCGTCACACCCGGCCGGTGGTGGTGAACATCGACAACATCGAACGCATCGGCGGCGGCAGTGCCCGCTGCATGTTGGCGGAAGTGCATCTGCCCACCCGCCCCTCATTTCAATAAGGAGTCTTCCCATGACCCGCTATATCGACGTCAACGACTTGAGCTACCTGGTTTCGCAAAAAGGCCTGCAAACCTGCATTACCGAGATGGCCGAGTACATCCGCGCCGACTACCTGCGCTGGCAGGACTTTGAAAAATGCGCGCGCCTGGCCAACCACTCGCCCGAGGGCGTGATCGAGCTGATGCCGGTGTCCGACGCGTCGCTGTACGCCTTCAAATACGTGAACGGCCACCCGAAAAACACCCAGAGCGGCATGCTCACCGTCATGGCCTTCGGCGCCCTGGGTGATGTGGACACCGGCAAACCGGTACTGCTGGCGGAAATGACCCTGACCACCGCGATCCGCACGGCCGCCACCTCGGCCCTGGTGGCGCGCTACCTGGCCCGGGACAACAGCCGCAGCATGGCGCTGATCGGCAACGGCTCCCAGAGTGAGTTCCAGGCCCTGGCCTTCCACGCGATGCTGGGCATCACTGAAATCCGCCTGTTCGACATCGACGCCAAGGCCACCGCCAAACTGGCCGCCAACCTCAAAGCCTTCCCGGCGATCAAGGTGATCCTGGCAGGCAGCGTTGCCGAAGCCGTGAAAGGCGCCGACATCGTCACCACCGTCACCGCCGACAAGGCCTACGCCACCATCCTCACGGACGAGATGATCGAACCGGGCATGCACCTGAATGCCGTCGGTGGCGACTGCCCCGGCAAGACCGAACTGGACCGACGAATCGTCGAACGGGCCCGCGTGATTGTCGAGTACGAGCCACAAAGCCGCATCGAAGGCGAAATCCAGCACATGCCGGAAGATTCGCCGGTCACCGAGCTGTGGCAAGTGATCAACGGCCAGGCGCCAGGCCGCGAAAACGCGCGCCAGGTCACCCTGTTCGACTCGGTAGGTTTTGCCATCGAAGACTACTCCGCCCTGCGTTACGTACTGGACGTGGCCAAGGCGCTGGACGTGGGCAGCGAACTGGAACTGGTGCCGGACCTTGCCGACCCCAAGGACCTGTTTGCCCGCCTGGCCCAAGCACCGGTGGCACAGCAGAAAAAGCGCGCCTGAGACCGCTCTGGCCTGCCGCTTTGCGTGAAAGGCAGGCCGGAAAAACCCGGTCAACAAGCCGATTCAGCGGGTGCCGCAGCCGTTTCCGCTGTGACCCGCGTTTTAACAGCACATTCCGCCCGCCGCGGCAGGGGTAAACGACACAAAAAACGCACCATCTTGAAGCATTCTCTCTGACAACAAACAGCCCAATGTGGCGAGGGAGCTTGCTCCCGCTGGAGTGCGTAGCGCTCCCGGGATTTTGGGGCCGCTGCGCAGCCCAGCGGGAGCAAGCTCCCTCGCCACAAAAGCCAGCTCGCCTTAGCTTTCAACTTTTCTACTGCCCTGACATCAATTACAAAATATAGGGAATACACATGACTCCGCTCCGATCACTTTTCGCTGCGCTGCTCCTGCCATTGGCCGCAACCGCTGCCCAGGCTCAGGAATGGAAAGAAATCCGCTTTGGGGTTTTCCCCGAATACCCACCGTTTGAATCCGTCGCCGCCGACGGCAGCCTGCAAGGTTTCGACATCGACCTGGGCAACGCCATCTGCGCCAAGCTGGAAGTCAAATGCGTGTGGGTCCACAACGAATTCGACGGCATGATCCCGGCCCTGCGCGCCCGCAAGTTCGACGCCATCATGTCCTCCATGGCCGTGACCCCGGCCCGCCAGAAAGTCATCGACTTCAGCGACCGGCTGTTCCTCAGCCCGACCTCGGTGATCACCCGCAAAAGCGCCGACTTCGGCGACACCCCCGAATCCCTGAAAGGCAAACAGGTCGGCGTGCTGCAAGGCTCGCTGCAGGAAGCCTACGCCCGTGCGCACCTGGCAAAACTTGGCGCGCAGATCAAGGCGTACCAGTCCCAGGAACAGAACTACGCCGACCTGCAAAACGGTCGTCTCGACGCCACCCTGACCGACAAGCTTGAAGCCCAGCTCAACTTCCTGTCCAAGCCTGAAGGCGCCGACTTCAAGACCGGCCCGGCCTTCAAGGACCCGACCCTGCCGCTCGACATCGCCATGGGCCTGCGCAAGAACGACAAGGACCTGGTGGAGCTGATCAACAAAGGCATCGCCGCCGTCCAGGCCGATGGCACCTACACACAGATCCAGAAGAAATACTTCGGCGATCAGGATATCTACAACGAGTGACGCCTCCTGTGGGAGCGAGCTTGTGTGGGAGCGGGCTTGCTCGCGAAAGCGGTGGGTCAGTCACACATGTATTGACTGAAACTCTGTCTTCGCGAGCAAGCCCGCTCCCACACAAGCTCGCTCCCACCGTAAAACTCTGCGCCCCATCGAGATACTTCCCATGAATGAACTCCTCAACTTGCAAGGCTTCGGCCCGCTGCTGGCCCAGGGTGCCTGGATGACGGTCAAGCTGGCGTTCCTGGCGCTGCTGCTGAGCCTGTCCCTGGGACTGCTCGCCGCCGCCGCCAAGCTCTCCAGCGTCAAGCTGCTGCGGGTTCCGGCCACGCTCTACACCACGCTGATTCGCAGCGTGCCGGACCTGGTGCTGATCCTGCTGATTTTCTACAGCCTGCAACTGTGGCTGAACGACCTGAGTGAAATGCTCGGCTGGGCCTACTTCGAAATCGACCCGTTCACCGCCGGTGTCATCACCCTCGGTTTTATCTACGGTGCGTATTTCACCGAAAACTTTCGCGGGGCGATTCTCAGCGTGCCCGCCGGCCAACTCGAAGCCGCCACCGCCTACGGCCTGAGCCGCTGGCAGCGCTTTCGCCTGGTGCTGTTCCCGCAACTGATGCGCTTTGCCCTGCCGGGCCTGGGCAACAACTGGCTGGTGTTGCTCAAGTCCACCGCGCTGGTGTCGATCATCGGCCTGTCAGACCTGGTCAAGGCCGCACAAAACGCCGGCAAGACCACCAATGACCCGCTGTACTTCCTGATCCTCGCGGGCCTGGTGTACCTGGTGATCACCACCCTCTCCAACCGCATCTTCAAACGCCTGGAACGGCGCTACAACGTGGGCATCAAGGGGATGGTGCGATGATCGAACTGATCCAGCAATACGGCCTGGCCTACCTGTTCACCGACGGTAACGGCTTTTCCGGGGTGGCGATGACCCTGTGGCTCTTCATTATCTCGGTGGTGCTGGGCTTCTTTCTGTCGATCCCGCTGGCGATCGCGCGGGTCTCGGAACACTTCTGGATTCGCTGGCCAGTGGAGGTCTACACCTACCTGTTTCGCGGCACACCGCTGTATATCCAGTTGCTGATTTGCTACACCGGCCTCTACGGCCTGGACGTGGTGCAGGACAACGCCCTGCTCAACCAGTTTTTTCGCAATGCACTGAACTGCACGCTGCTGGCGTTTGTATTGAACACGTGCGCCTACACCGTGGAAATCTTTGCCGGGGCGATTCGCAACATCCCCCACGGCGAGATCGAAGCCGCCAAGGCCTACGGCCTGCATGGCTGGCGCCTGAACCTGTTTGTGGTAGTGCCCGCCGCACTGCGTCGCGCACTGCCGGCCTACAGCAATGAAATGATCCTGATGCTGCACGCCACGTCCCTGGCGTTCACCGCCACCATTGCCGACATCCTCAAGGTGGCCCGCGACGCCAACGCCGAGACGTTCCTGACGTTCCAGGCCTTCGGCATCGCTGCCCTGTTGTACATGCTGCTGTCCTTTGCACTGGTGGGCCTGTTTCGACTGGCCGAACGTCGCTGGATGCGTTTTCTTGTTCCTACCCGAGGCTAACCCATGAATCAGTCCGCGCAGGCCCTGGCCGCTTATCCCACCGATGTACGCCCCGCTACCCAGCCGGTCGCCGTGGCCGAAAACGCCAACGTCAAACTCCAGGTCGAAGGCCTGCACAAACGCTATGGCGAGCATGAGGTGCTCAAGGGCGTTTCACTGAACGCGCGCAACGGCGACGTGATCAGCCTGATCGGCGCCAGCGGCTCCGGCAAGAGCACGATGCTGCGCTGCATCAACTTCCTCGAACAGCCGGACGCCGGGGTTATCACCCTCGATGGCATCAGCATCGAAATGCAGCAAGGCCGCGCCGGCACGCGCGCGCCGCACCAGGCGCAATTGCAGAACCTGCGCACCCGCCTGGCCATGGTGTTCCAGCACTTCAACCTGTGGAGCCACATGACCGTGCTGGAAAACATCACCATGGCGCCGCGCCGGGTGCTGGGGGTGAGCGCCGCCGAGGCGGAAAAACGCGCACGCCTGTACCTCGACAAGGTCGGCCTGCCGGGCCGGGTGGCGGACCAATACCCGGCATTCCTCTCCGGCGGCCAGCAACAGCGCGTGGCCATCGCCCGGGCCCTGGCGATGGAACCGGAGATCATTCTGTTCGACGAACCCACTTCGGCCCTCGACCCTGAACTTGTAGGAGAAGTGCTCAAAGTCATACAGACGTTGGCGGAGGAAGGTCGTACCATGCTCATGGTCACCCACGAAATGGGCTTTGCCCGCCAGGTGTCCAGCCAAGTGCTGTTCCTGCATCAGGGCCGCGTCGAGGAACAAGGCGCAGCGGATATCCTCGACCAGCCGAACAGCGAACGCTTGCAGCAATTTCTTTCCAACCGATTGAAGTGAACACCACACACCATGGATACCAAGGCCACCGGACCGAACGCCTCACCTGTGCTGGACCGCATCGATGAAGCCATCATCGACGTGTTACGGCACCAGGGACGCATCACCTACGAAAAACTCTCGTCGCTGGTGCACCTGACGCCCAGGCCGTGCCTGGAACGGGTACGCAAGCTGGAACGACGCGGAGTCATCCGGGGTTATGGGGCGATCATCGACGTGCAGATGGTCTCGCCGGGGCTGTCACTGCTGGTGCTGGTGGCCCTCTCCAACCAGAGCGGGCGCTCGGCGCAGAAGGCGTTCGAGGCATGTGTCAAAGCCTGCCCGCAAGTGTTCGAGTGCCAGTTGATCAGCGGGCCGTTCGACTACAGCCTGCGCATGCGCTGCCGGGACATGGAGCACTACCGCGTGCTGACGGAAACCTGGCTGAACAATGATGAATTGCACATCGATAAATTGGTGGCGCATCCCGAGCTGGCGGTCGTAAAAAACACCGCCACCGAACTGGCCTGAACCCGCCCCTACAGGCAATAGAGATCAAATGTGGGAGCGGGCTTGCTCGCGAATGCGGTGTATCAGTCGCTGGATGTGCTGCTGACACACCGCATTCGCGAGCAAGCCCGCTCCCACATTTAACCGTGCCCGCTTGAAATTCGCTTGCCTGGACGCGCCCCAATCATCTTCGCCTGCCCATCCCGCTGCTTGCCCGTGCGCGCCTCGCTGATCAGCCCCGGAATCAACTTGCCCTCCGGCAGATTCTTCCAGAACCGGCTCGGCAAATGCCCTTCCATCACCTTCGGATTCAACCGCGCCGGGTTAAAGATATGGCTGTAGTACGTCAACCACATCGCACTGTGGGGATCCTCGACATTCTGCGCCAACGCCTGCCATTCCACCGGGCATTGCCGCTGGTGAATCAACTGCTCCCCGTCGTAATAAACCCCATCCAGGGGCGTGGCGATCATCCAGCGATGACGCCCCATGCGCCCGACAAAATGCTGGCTGGCCACCTTCAAGATGTCGTGGGCCGGCTCATGCCACGCCACGTACTCCGGCAACTGCGGCCCCGCCTCTGCCGGCAATGCGATAAACCGCACAAACGCATGCAGGTGATGGGCCTCGCGCTGCACCTGCTTGATCCGCCGCTGCAATTCGCTGCCCAGCTTGTCCCCCGACATCATCGCCGTGCGGTCCCCATGGCTGACGCGCCACAGCACCTCATACAACAGGCTCCAGCGCTGTTCACCGTGATAACACGCGGCAGACTCCAGCAGCTCCAGCAGCGCCTTGGGAATCCGCGCCTGGAACGGCCCGCACTCGGCCGGGTACTGCTCGTCGGTGGCAAACAGGTCCGCCACCTCGGCCACGCCCCAACTCACGTGGCTGGGGTCGATCTGATGGCTGAGCAACCAGCGCGCCTGCTCGCGCCAGGTGCTGAACAGGTTGTCGCATTCCAGGCTGATCATCCCCACAGCCCCATTTGCTGCGGCTGCGGGCGGTCGCGCAGTTGTTCGCGCAGCAGCACGCTGGTGCTTTCCGCTTGCTGCGGGTGGTAGTCGCTGGTGATGAAAAACGGCTTGGCCTTGGTCAGCACACACCGCATGCGCGCCAGGTCTTCGAAGCGGATCTTGCGCTGGCGACGCAGGTCCACCAGCCGCTGGGTGGTGCGCAGGCCAATTCCGGGAATGCGCGCAATAAGCGTCGGCTCGGCCCGGTTCAAGTCCAGCGGGAACACCTCGCGGTGCTCCAGCGCCCAGGCCAGCTTGGGGTCGATATCCAGGGCCAGGTCGCCCGGCCCTTCAAACAGTTCATTGGCGCTGAACCCGTAGCTGCGCAACAGGAAATCCGCCTGGTACAAGCGGTGCTCGCGCATCAGCGGCGGCGCGGCCAGGGGCACGCTTTTCGGGCTGTTGGGGATCGGGCTGAACGCCGAGTAATACACCCGGCGCAGTTTGAAATTGCCGTACAACGCCTCGGCGCTGTGGAGAATGGTGCTGTCGTCGGTGTCATCGGCGCCGACGATCATCTGCGTGCTCTGCCCGGCCGGCGCGAAACGCGGCGCGCGGGGTTCGTTGAGCACCGTCTGCTCACCGGTATAGATGGTTTGCATGGCCTGCTTGATCGAGACGATCTGCTTCTCGGGCGCCAGGGTTTGCAGGCTCTTGTCCGTTGGCAACTCGATATTCACGCTGAGGCGATCGGCATACCGCCCCGCCTCGGCAATCAATGCCGGGTCGGCTTCGGGAATGGTCTTGAGGTGGATGTAGCCGCGAAAGTCATGCTCTTCGCGCAGGAGTTTGGCGACCCGCACCAGCTGCTCCATGGTGTAGTCGGCCGAACGGATGATGCCGGAGCTGAGAAACAGCCCGCTGACGCAGTTGCGCCGGTAAAAGTCGAGGGTCAGGGTCACCACCTCCTCCGGGCTGAAGCGTGCACGGGGCACGTCGCTGGAGCGGCGGTTGACGCAGTATTGGCAGTCGTAGAGACAGAAGTTGGTCAGCAGCACCTTGAGCAACGACACGCAGCGACCGTCGGGCGTGTAGCTGTGGCAGATGCCCATGCCATCGGTGGAACCCAGCCCCGCCTTGCCTTCCGAGCTGCGCTTGGGCGCACCGCTGCTGGCGCAGGACGCGTCGTACTTGGCGGCGTCGGCGAGGATGCTGAGTTTTTCGATCAACTGCATGGGGCTTCTACCGATACTGGTTTTTTGTACAGTATCAGCAGCCGCCCCCGCGGTTCAAGTGCAGCCTGTCAGCTGGCGGTGGCCAGCAACACGTCCTGCACCGAACGGCTCTTGCCGCGGCTGCGGTCGTGTTCGTACAGCGACGCAGCAATCTCGTCGGCACGGATCGGCAGGATCGACAGCAAGGTATCGCTCAGGCCATGGCTGGCCTGGCTGAAGCCCTGCATGTAGATGCCGGCCTTGCAGCGCTCGTCGGTGACGATGCGGTAGTCGCGGCTGACTTCAAAGTCGCCCATATAGTCGGCCAACGGTGCGAGCAACTGACGATGCATCTGGCGCTCGTAACCGGTGGCCAGTACGACGGCATCGTAATGGTTGAGGCTGGTTTCGCCGGTGGCGTTGTTGCGCAGCGCCAACTCCACACCCAGCGGCCCGGCCGTGGCTTTTTCCACGGTGGTCAGGGTACGGAACGCGTGACGGGCAATGCCGGAAACTTTCTGGCGGTAGAAGATCCCGTAGATGCGCTCGATCAGGTCCAGGTCCACCACCGAATAGTTGGTGTTGTGGTATTCGTTGACTAGGCGCTCGCGCTCGCTGCCGTTCTGCTGGAACACCAGGTCGGTGAACTCCGGCGAGAACACTTCGTTGACGAACGGGCTGTCATCCGCAGGCTTGAGGGCCGAGCCGCGCAGGATCATGTCGACCTGCACTGACGGGAAGCTGTCGTTGAGGTCGATAAACGCCTCGGCTGCGCTCTGGCCACCACCGATGATCGCGATGCGCATCGGCTTGCCGTCGACACACGGTTGCTGGGCCATGCGTTCCAGGTACTGGGAGTGATGGAACACCCGACCGTCATCCTTGAGCGCCTTGAACGACGCCGGAATACGCGGCGTACCACCGGCGCTGACCACCACCGAGCGGGTGGTGCGCACGTGCTGTTCACCCTGGGCGTCCCGGGAAATCACCCGCAGCGCCTCTACCTGCTGCTGATGCAGGATCGGCTCGATGGCCAGCACTTCCTCGCCGTAGCGGCTTTGCGCCTGGAACTGCCCGGAGACCCAGCGCAGGTAGTCGTTGTACTCCATGCGGCACGGATAGAAGGTACCCAGGTTGATGAAATCCACCAGGCGCCCGTGGGCCTTCAGGTAATTGACGAAGGAATAAGGGCTGGTGGGATTGCGCAGGGTCACCAGGTCCTTGAGGAAGGAAATCTGCAATTCACTCTGGGTGACCAGGGTGTTGCCGTGCCAGCGGTAGTCGGCCTGTTTGTCGAGGAACAGCACGTCCAGTTTGCCCTGGGCTTTCTCGCGTTCCTGCAGGGCGATGGCCAGCGCCAGGTTCGAAGGGCCGAACCCGATACCGATCAGGTCGTGAACGGCGGGCGATGCAATTGCCTGTGTCATTCCAGTGTCCTCTGGATAAGCCCCGTGGCAGTGGGGCGGGAAAGCCTCAGAGACCTGAAGGCACAGCAACAGGTCGTGTGTTGATAGGAGACGAGGACAATGAAATAAAATTTAGCTAACGCTGGAATCAGTGCGCATCCCACTCACGCATGCGCGCCCGGCAATGCTTCATGGCATTGACGATGTGTTTTTCCACCAGCGCGCGGGAAATACCCAGGCGCTCGGCGATTTGCAGGTGGGACAGGCCGTCGAGCTTGCGCAACAGGAAACTGTCACGGCAGAGCGCCGGCAGCTCGGCCAACGCGCGCTCAAGCATTTCCAGGCGCTGGCCGTGGTCCAGGCAGTGATGGGGCGAAGACAGCGAAAAACGCTCCTCGCTGTCGAGTACTTCCAGGGGTTCATCCTGGCGCAGGGCGTTGCGCCGATGACCGTCGATCACCAGGTTCAGCGCCGTGCGATAGAGAAACGCCCTGGGCTGCTCGATCGGGACCTCACTGGCACGCCCCAGCACCCGCACATAAGCGTCATGCACCACATCTTCGGCCACCTGACGGTTGCCCAGCTTGGCGTTGAGGAAACACACCAGCTCGCGATAGTAGTTTTCCAACATGACTCCCGACCGCCTGGAGGCGGCATTAGGTCCTTTGAATACGAAGATAACGGCCGATTCGATGATGGCAGTTTGAGGTGCGTGTAATTTATAGTAATTCTCATCTAGTTTTAAACAAGACTTGCGTCGCCGGCCAATTATTTTGCCTGACACACCTGTAACGGCATATGTAACGGCCTAAATCCCCGGGCAATTTCCTCGTCTACCTGTCAGCTTCCCGCTCCTGCGGGCCGATCTTTCCTGGCTGGAACTGTGCATGAAACGTCCTCGACCTGCCCGACGCGCCCTGCTTGTGGTCGCGTGCCTCATCCCCATCATCGCTTTAGCAGCCTGGCAGGTCCTGCCGCCGGGCCGGGACAAGCTGGCGACCGTCACTGTGACGCGGGGCGATATCGAAAGCAGCGTCACGGCCCTGGGTACCCTGCAACCCCGGCGCTACGTCGACGTGGGCGCCCAGGCGTCCGGACAGATTCAGAAGATTCACGTCGAGGCCGGTGCCCAGGTCAAGGAAGGCCAATTGCTGGTAGAGATCGACCCCTCCACGCAAAAAGCCAAGCTCGATGCTAGCCGCTACGCTATCGAGAACCTGCAGGCCCAGTTGCAGGAGCAACGGGCCCAGCACGAACTGGCCCGCCAGAAGTACCAGCGCCAGCAACGCCTGGAAGCCGGTAACGCCACCCGGGAAGAAGACGTGCAAACTGCCAGGGCCGAACTGAGCGCCACCCAGGCGCGGGTCGAGATGTTCCTGGCGCAGATTCGCCAGGCCAGGGCCAGCCTGCGCAGTGACGAGGCAGAGTTGGGCTACACGCGCATTTATGCGCCAATGAGCGGCACCGTGGTCGCGGTGGACGCCCGGGAAGGCCAGACCCTCAACGCCCAGCAGCAAACCCCGCTGATCCTGCGGATCGCCAAGCTTTCGCCGATGACTGTATGGGCCGAAGTCTCGGAAGCCGACATCGGCCATGTCAAACCCGGCATGACGGCCTACTTCACCACCCTGAGCGGCGGCAGCCGACGCTGGACCAGCACCGTACGGCAGATTTTGCCGATCCCGCCCAAGCCGCTCAACGAAACCAGCCAGGGCGGTGGCAGCCCGAGCAGCGCCAGCAAAAGCGGCACCGGGCGAGTGGTGCTTTACACGGTGCTGCTGGACGTCGACAACACCGATAACGCCTTGATGGCGGAAATGACCGCCCAGGTATTCTTCGTCGCCGGCCAGGCCAGGGACACCCTGACCGCGCCGGTCGCCGCCCTGCAAGGCAGCCTCGGCGGCGACAAACAGATCGCCCGCGTGGTGGCGAAAAACGGCAGCATCGAGCAACGCGAAATCCGCCTGGGCCTCAGCGACCGCCTGCGAGTCCAGGTGCTGGAAGGCCTGAACGAAGGCGATCACCTGCTGATCGGCCCGGCCGATGGCAGCGGAGGTTGAATGTCGACCCCACTGATCGAACTCAAGGGCATCCGCAAATCCTACGGCGGCGGCGATACGCCGCAGGTTGATGTGCTGCGCGGCATCGACCTGGCGATCCATGCCGGGGAATTCGTGGCGATTGTCGGCGCCTCCGGCTCCGGCAAATCCACGCTGATGAATATCCTCGGCTGCCTCGACCGCCCCACCGAGGGCGACTACCTGTTCGCCGGAGAGAACGTCGCCCAGCTCGACAGCGACGAACTCGCCTGGCTGCGCCGCGAGGCCTTCGGTTTCGTGTTCCAGGGCTATCACCTGATCCCTTCCGGCTCGGCCCAGGAAAACGTCGAGATGCCGGCGATCTATGCCGGCATCAGCGCCGCCGAACGCCATGCCCGCGCCAAGGCCCTGCTCACGCGCCTGGGCCTGGCCGAGCGCACCGGCAACCGCCCGCACCAGCTTTCCGGCGGCCAGCAACAGCGGGTGTCGATTGCCCGGGCGTTGATGAACGGCGGGCATATCATCCTCGCCGACGAACCCACCGGCGCCCTCGACAGCCACAGCGGCGCCGAGGTCATGACCCTGCTGGACGAACTGGCCAGCCAGGGCCACGTGGTCATCCTGATCACCCACGACCGCGAAGTCGCGGCGCGGGCCAATCGCATCATCGAGATCCGCGACGGGCTGATCATCAGCGACTCTGCCGACACCAGCGAGACGCCCCCCGTGGCCATCTCCGGCGCGTTGCAAGCCGTGGACCTGCGCCAGCGCCTGGCCGATGGCGCCGAGCACAACGGCGCCTGGAAAGCCGAGCTGCTGGATGCCGTGCAAGCCGCGTGGCGGGTGATGTGGATCAACCGTTTTCGCACGGCGCTGACGCTGCTGGGGATCATCATCGGCGTGGCGTCGGTGGTGGTGATGCTGGCGGTGGGCGAAGGCAGCAAGCGCCAGGTGATGGCGCAGATGGGCGCTTTCGGCTCCAATATCCTCTACGTCAGCGGGTCGGCGCCCAACCCGCGCACACCACCCGGCGTGATCACCCTCAACGACGTGGCCGCCCTGGCGGCCCTGCCTCAGGTCAAGCGCATCATGCCGGTGAACGGCGCAGAGGCCGGCGTTCGCTTTGGCAACGTCGACCATATGGCGTATGTCGGGGGCAATGACACCAATTTCCCGGCCATTTTCAACTGGCCAGTGGTCGAGGGGAGTTACTTCACCGAGGCCGACGAGCGCGCCGGAGCCACGGTGGCAGTGATCGGCAAACGGGTACGCGACAAGCTGTTCAAGGATGTGACCGACCCGATCGGGCAATACATCCTGATCGAAAACGTTCCATTCCAGGTGGTCGGTGTGCTCGCCGAAAAAGGCGCCAGCTCCGGCGACAAAGACAGCGACGACCGTATCGCCATCCCCTACTCTGCCGCCAGCGTGCGTCTGTTCGGCAGCTATAACCCCGAATACGTAGTGATTGCCGCCGCCGACGCGCGCAACGTGCACGACGCCGAACAGGCTATCAATCAGTTGTTGCTGCGCCTGCACTACGGCAAGCACGACTTTGAACTGACCAACAATGCCGCGATGATCCAGGCCGAGGCACGCACCCAGAACACCTTGTCACTGATGCTCGGCTCGATTGCCGCGATTTCGCTGCTGGTGGGAGGTATCGGGGTGATGAATATCATGCTGATGACCGTACGTGAACGCACCCGGGAAATCGGCATTCGCATGGCCACCGGGGCGCGGCAGCGGGACATCCTGCGCCAGTTCCTCACTGAAGCGGTGATGCTCTCTGTGGTCGGCGGCGTCACCGGCATCGGCCTCGCCCTGCTGGTGGGCGGCGTGCTGATCCTCAGCAACGTGGCCGTCGCGTTCTCGATTCCGGCCGCCGTGGGGGCCTTCTTCTGCGCCCTGGTCACCGGCGTTATCTTCGGTTTCATGCCGGCCCGCAAAGCCGCTCGACTTGACCCGGTCAAGGCCCTTACCAGTGAATGATCGCCCTATGAAAGTGTCCCTGACCCTCCTCGCCGCCAGCCTGCTGCTGGCCGCCTGCAGCAGCCCCGCACCGCGTCCGGGCGCAGGCATGCAACCACCGCCCGCCTGGCACAGCGCAAGCGACGCAACGGCGCTGCGGGCCAACCAGCAATGGTGGACAAGTTTCGACAGCCCCCAGCTCAACCAACTGATCGAACAGGCCCGCAGCGGCAGTTACGACCTGGCCAGCGCCATGGCCCGGGTGCGCCAGGCCCAGGCCAGCGCAGTGATAGCCGGCGCACCGTTGCTGCCTGAACTCACCGGCGCGTTCAATGCAAACCGCCAGAAGCTGCTGCGGGGCAAGGGCTACAGCCAGCTGGATGCCACCAGCAGCAACAAGGCCGTGGATTACTTCGATGCGCGCCTGAGCGCCACTTACGAAATTGATTTCTGGGGTGGCAAGCGCGCCGCCCGGGACAGCGCCGTGGAAGAGGTGCGCGCCAGCGAGTTCGACCAGGCCACCGTGGAACTGACCCTGCTGAGCGGTGTTGCGACCAGCTATACCCAGTGGCTGTCATTGCGTGAGCAACTGCGCATCGCCCAACTCAACCTGGACAACGCCCAAAACGTGTTGAAGCTGGTGCAGACTCGCCACGATGCAGGCTCCGCCACCGCCCTGGAACTGGCCCAGCAAAAAAGCCTCGTGGCCGCACAACAACGCCAACTGCCGCTGGCACAGCAACAGGCCGACGAGGCCTTGATCAGCCTCGCGGCACTGCTGGGCACACCGGTGCAGGACCTGCACCTGGCCCCGCAACCCTTCGCCCAATTGAACTGGCCGGGCATCGCCGCCGGTGTTCCCAGCCAACTGCTCAGCCGCCGTCCCGACATCGCCAGTGCCGAGGCCCGGCTGGCAGCAGCCCAGGCAGACGTCACCGTCGCCCGGGCAGCCATGTTGCCCACCCTCACCCTCAGTGCCGACCTTGGCTCGGGTGCCAACAAGCTCGCCGACGTAGTGCGCAGCCCGTTCTACAACCTCACTTCCGGCCTGGTCGCACCGATCTTCAACAATGGCCGCCTGAGCGCCGAGCGGGACAAGGCCCGGGCGCGTCAGGATGAGCTGCTGCAGACTTACCGAGGAGCGATCATCAATGGCTTTGCCGATGTGGAAAAAGCCCTGAGCAGCATTCGCGGGCTGGATGCGCAGCGTCAGTGGCAGAGCGAGGAACTGAGGGAGGCGCAGACTGCCTTTGAGATTGCCCAGAGCCGATACGAGGCCGGAGCGGAGGATCTGCTGACGGTGCTGGAGACGCAGCGTACGTTATACGCGGCGCAGGATTTGAATGTGCAATTGCGCCGATCACGGCTGAACGCAAGCATTGCGCTGTATAAGGCGCTGGGGGGCGGCTGGCAGGTGCCAGCAAGCACGATCAACTGAATGAAAGCCGGGCTTGCCCGGCTCCCACCGTTGAGCGGCGCCCTTTAGAGCACCCGTTCCTTGACCTTCAAATGCCGCGCATACCAGGGACGCTTCGGCACCTTGCGAAACAGCTCGGCCAGCTTGTCCTCATCCGCCCCGAAGGTAATCCGCAGCGCCAGCTTCATGGTTTCCGGGTCCATCTCCATCGACTTGCCCATCTGCAAACCCGGCACAGTACTGCAACCGTGGGTGTCCGGCCCCAACCATGGGTCATCCACCTCCACCCAACGCCCCGGCGCAAACCACGGCACGCCGTTGACCTCCAGCCGGCTCACTTCACCCGGATGAAAACGCTCATGGGCCCGAAACCAATCCTCGACCCGATCATCAATCCACCCATGAAAGTGCCAGAACACCGGGTTCACATGGGATGAAAACGGATCACCGAGAAAGTCGTTCTGCGCCGTGTACCAGCGCGCAGCGAAGTCCGCAGGGTCACGGGCAAACGGTACGGGCGCACCGTTGGACGGGTCCCGCGGCACCGACGCCCAGCGCATGTGCAACCAGTCATGCAGGCCAAGCTCGACTTCTGAACCGAACTGCCCCAGCGTCAACTTGGCCAGGTAGCGCGGGTCGCGGTACTGCGACTCCCAGACTTCGAAGTTGCTGTGGTAGGTCTCGGCCGCCTTGATATCGCTGACCCACTGGGTGTATTCGGCATCGTCACTGGCCATCCAGGTCGGCGGCAGTGCGAAGCCGTCCTGGTTGTCGAAGTACCGGATAAACCCCTGCCGGTCACGCTCAAGTGCAGGCTGCGGCTGGGGAAAGTACGGCCATGAAGGCAAGTCCTGCATGGACCGTGCAGTGCCCAGCATGTGCCGGTGCATGAAAAAGAAATCGATGCCCGAGCCATTGCGGTCCTTGTGCGGGCCGCGGGCGTCGCGCTCCTTGTCCCGTGGCCCGGGTTGCCAGCCAATCCCGCGCAGGGCGTTGCGCTTCTCTTCGGAGAGTTTGTGCCACTGATCACGGGAGGCGTGCCAGAGCTGGTGAAACAGGCGATGTTCGGGAGCAATCAACCAGGCCAGCAACGTCGGATGCAGGCCGATACGCTCCCGGGCCTCGGGAAACAGCTGCTTGGTGGCGACAAAATGGTTGTCCAGCTCAAGCAACGCCAATGGCCGATCCAGGCGCAGGATTTGCCCGCTGAGGGTTCCACCACCGGCATTCCCGAACTCGCCCCACACTTCATCAAGGATCATGATGAGTTCATGGGTCGGCGCGGCGTCCGGCGCATCACGGTCGATCAACCGCACGTACAGTCGAGCGCCATTGCCAGGCGCCAGGTCACCGATCACCCGGTAGCGTGGTTCTTCGTCCGAGCGCAGTTGTTCGGCGGTGTCCAGATAGCCCCGCAGGCCACGACCACGTGGAGCGACGTCGAGCAGCAGCTCCAGCCCGCTGAGCGGCAAGCCCGCAAGCCCGGCATCCCGCCCCTTGAACCGCAGGCTCCAGACACCCCTCAGGCTGTTCGCCAACTGCTGGCCAGCGGTGTCCGCAAGGTCGACCGTGGCCTCCCCCGGCGTGATCGGAGACTCTTCTTCACGCGTCAACTCACGATGGGCGTAATAGGCCGCGGGCACCACGGCGCCGGTCAGCGCCAAGCCTGCGATGAACCCTCGTCGAGAAATCGTCATTGCTTTACCTGTGTCAGCCATCAAGCAGGCTTTATCCAAGCTAGAACGTTCCCGGCAGGGGGAAATTTACCGTCAGTGGCCACCGCCTAAATTTGTGCAGCCATCACTCGTTCTTCCCTGATAGCAAAGGCCTCAACTGACTGAGATGGCAATGACAAAACCACGTTCGAAAAAGGCGCTGTACCTGGGCCTGCCGCTGGTCCTGGCCATTGGCGCAGGTGCGGGCTTCCTGGTCTGGGATCACTGGTTCAAGGGCAACGCCGGCTACCCGCTGGAGGTCATCAAGCAAGCCGATGAGTTGCAGAACCGCTTGCTGTCGTTCGACAGTCACATCACCGTGATGCTCGACTTCGGCACCACCGGCAACGAGGCGGACAAGGACGGTGCCGGCCAGTTCGACCTGGCCAAGGCCAGCCGTGGCCGACTGTCCGGTGCTGCACTGACGATTTTCGGCTGGCCGGAAATGTGGAACGGTCCGAATGCCCCGCACAAGCCCACCGAAGGTTTTGTCGAAGAAGCCCGTCACCAACAGGAAGTCCGCTACAAGATCATCACCGGCATGGTCCGCGATTTTCCCAATCAGGTGGGCATTGCCTATACGCCGGATGACTTCCGGCGCCTGCACGGCGAAGGCAAGTTTGCGGTGTTTATCAGCATGCTCAACGCCTACCCGCTGGGCAACGACCTGAACCAACTGGACCTGTGGACCGCACGCGGCATGCGAATGTTCGGCTTCAGCTACATTGGCAATAACGCCTGGGCCGATTCGTCACGCCCACTGCCGTTTTTCAATGATTCGCCCGATGCCCTCGACGGTCTCTCGGACATTGGCAAACAAGCGGTACAGCGCCTCAATGACCTGGGGGTGATCATCGATGTTTCGCAAATGTCGACCAAGGCCCTGGAGCAAGTCGCCCAACTGAGTCGCACGCCGATGGTTGCCTCGCACTCGGCACCGCGCGCCTCGGTGGACATCCCGCGCAACCTCAGCGACAAGGAAATGCAACTGATCAAAAACAGCGGCGGCGTGGTCCAGGTCGTCGGTTTCTCGGCTTACCTGCGCCCGCTCAGCCAGCCCACCCAAGACAAGCTCAACGCCCTGCGGGCACGCTTTGATCTACCCCCGCTACCCAACCTGGCCATGGCCCTGATGCCAGGCGATCCGATCATCTCGGCCTGGTCCGAGCAAAAATTCGGCCAGTACGCCAGCGCGCTGTACGCGATTCTCGACGAGGAACCCAAGGCCACGCTCAAGGACCTGGGCGACGCCATCGACTACACCGTGCGAAAGATCGGCATCGATCACGTCGGCATCGCTTCAGACTTCAACGAAGGCGGCGGCGTCCAGGGCTGGGAGAACGTCGGCGAGGTGCGCAATGTCACCGCCGAACTGATCCAGCGCGGCTACTCCGAAGCCGATATCGCCAAACTGTGGGGCGGTAACTTCCTGCGGGTCTGGGACCAGGTACAAAAAGCTGCCAAGCCCTTGGCCAATCGCTGACCCCCCCCCCCCCAATGAATGAAGTGAATTCATGACCGACCGCCGTACGTTTCTCAAGCAGGCCGGGCTTCTCGCCGCGAGCCTGCCGCTGGGCACCGCCATCATTCCCCAGGCCCTGGCAGGCAATGCGGCGCCACCCGGCGACTCATGGGCAGGCTTTCGCCAGTTGTTCACCCAGGACCCGGACTACCTGCATTTTTCCAACTTCCTGGTGACCTCGCACCCCAAGCCGGTGCGCGATGCGATTGACCGCTACCGCGCGCAGATCGACCGCAATCCGGGCCTGGCCATGGATTGGGACCTGCAGGAAACCTGGAAGCGTGAAGGCCAGGTGCGCGAATGGGCCGGCCGCTACCTGAACGCGAAACCTGGCCAGATCGCACTGACCGGCAGCACATCCGAAGGCCTGGCGATGATCTATGGCGGAATCCAGGTGCGCCCTGACCAGGAGATCCTCACCACCGTCCACGAACATTACGCCACCGAATACAGCCTCGATTTCAGGGTGCGCAAACAAGGCACCCAGGTGCGCAAGATCAAGCTGTTCGAGGACGCCAACCGCGTGTCGGTCGACGAGGTGCTCGGTTCGATCAAGCGCAATATCCGCCCCAACACCCGTGTACTTGGCATGACGTGGGTGCAGTCCGGCAGCGGCGTCAAATTGCCGATTGGCGAGATCGGCAAACTGGTGGATGAACACAACCGCAACCGTGACGACAAGGATCGCATCCTCTACGTGGTCGACGGTGTGCACGGTTTCGGCGTGGAAAACCTCGACTTCCCCGACATGCATTGTGATTTCTTTATTGCCGGCACCCACAAATGGATGTTCGGCCCCCGCGGTACCGGGCTGATCTGCGCCCGTTCCGAGCAAAACACCTACGTGACGCCGATGGTGCCGACGTTCTCCCAGGACAATAACTTCGCGACCACCATGACCCCCGGCGGCTATCACGCCTTCGAACATCGCTGGGCGCTAGACGAGGCCTTCAAGCTGCACTTGCAACTGGGCAAGGCACAGGTGCAGGCGCGCATTCACCAACTCAACGACGAACTCAAAGGCCAGTTGCTGGCCCACCCGCAAATCGAACTGGTGACGCCGCGCAGCCCCGCGCTGTCGGCAGGCTTTACGTTCTTCCGGGTCAAGGGCCAGGACAGCGGCGAGGTTGCGGCGCACATGATGAAGAACCGTGTGGTGATCGATGCCGTGGACCGCGACGTGGGCCCGGTGGTACGCACCTCTCCCGGCCTGCTCAACACATCAACCGAGATCCAGCGCTTCATGACCTTGCTCAGCCAACGGTTTTGACGCCCCTTTTTCCTTTTGATCGAGATGCCCCATGAACAGTGACACTCCCGCTCCGTCCCGCCTCAAACCCCTGGCCGCCCTGGCCCTGACGATGCTGTGCGGCGCCTTGCTGCCAGGCCTCGCCCAGGCAGCCGCCGCGCCACAGCCGGGCAAGGTGTTCAAGGACTGCAAGGACTGCCCCGAAATGGTCGTGCTGCCCGCCGGCACCTTCACCATGGGCACGCCGGAAGATGAAGTCGGCCGCGAGCCCGACGAAGGCCCGATGCACGATGTCACCTTTGCCAAACCCTTTGCCATGAGCCGCTTCCAGGTCACCGCCGGTGAGTGGGACAGCTACGTGCGCCAGACCGGGGTCAAGATCGCCAACGGCGATGAACGCCCGGGCCGCGAATGCATCGCCAGCAAGCCGCGCTACCCCCAGGGCCCGCGCCAGCCTGCGGTGTGCATGGACTTTGACGACGTGAAGAACTACGTCGCCTGGCTGTCGAAAAAAACCGGCCACACCTACCAGATGGTCAGCGAAGCCCAACGCGAATACGCTGCCCGCGCCGGCTCCACCGGGCCATTCCCGTTCCCGTTTGATGCTGGCAAGGGCTACAGCATCGCCGAGCACGCCAACACCTACGGCCCGGCAGATGGTTATAGCTATTCGTCGCCGGTGGGCAGTTACCCACCCAACGCCTTTGGCATGTACGACATGCACGGCAACGTCTACGAGTGGCTGGCCGACTGCGAACACACCAACTATGTCGGGGCGCCGACCGATGGCAGCGCCTGGGTGGAACCGGGCTGTGAGTCCCGCCAGATTCGTGGCAATGACTGGGGCGAAGCACCGGTGTTTTCCCGCTCGGGCAACCGCAACAACATCTACCCGCAAACCCGCGGCGACTGGATCGGATTTCGGGTTGTGCGCGATCTCTGAGGCCTGCCGCAACCTCCCGCTCCAGCGAGGTCGCCGTCAATCGGCGACCGTCTAAATTAAGCGCGTGACCAGACGTTCTAAAGGGTATCTGCCTATTCCACCCAAGGAACCGTCCCCTCATGACCCAGCCAACGCGCGGCGCCATTCATGAATTGTTTACCCTGCTCAAACCCTTCAGGTTAATCGTCGCCCTTTCCATCCTGCTGGGCATGATCGGCGGCTTGAGCGTGACGGTATTGCTGGCGACCATCAACAATGCCCTGCACGCCGACAGCAGCCCCACCGGCAGTGTGGTGGCCCTGTTTGCCGGCCTGTGCCTGCTGGCCCTGCTCAGCTCGATTTTTTCCGACATCGGCACCAACTTCGTCGGCCAGAACATCATCGCCACGTTGCGCAAGACCCTGGGGGAGAAGGTTCTCGCCGCGCCCATCGATCAGATCGAGCGCTATCGCAGCCACCGACTGATCCCGGTACTGACCCACGACGTCGACACCATCAGCGACTTCGCCTTCGCCTTTGCGCCCCTGGCCATTTCGATGACCGTAACGCTGGGCTGCCTGGGCTATCTGGCGCTGCTGTCATGGCCGATGTTCCTGTTGATGCTGGTGGCCATCGCCATCGGTACCGGCGCCCAGTTCATCGCGCAGTCCAGCGGGGTCAAGGGCTTCGAGGCTGCGCGGGAAGCCGAGGACGATTTGCAACGTCATTACAACGCGATTGCCGATGGCGCCAAGGAACTGCGCATCCATCGCCCACGCCGCCACCGCATGTTTGTGCACGGGATCCAGGCGACCGCCGACTTTATCTGCAAGACGCAGATCCGCTCGATCAACACATTCGTGATCGCCAAGACCTTCGGTTCCATGTTGTTTTTCATCGTGATCGGCTTGGCGCTGGTGCTGCAAACCGTGTGGCCCAGCCATGACAAGGCAGTAATGAGCGGCTTCGTACTGGTGTTGCTGTACATGAAAGGCCCACTGGAACATCTGGTAGGCACGTTGCCGATTGTCAGCCGCGCGAAGATCGCCTTTCGCCGCATCTCGGAACTGTCGGATCAGTTCTCCTCGCCCGAGCCGCACCTGTTGCTCAGTGATACCGAACAGCAAAAGCGCAGTATCCAAAGCATCGAACTGCGGGATGTGTCGTATGCATTCCCTCCGGTTGAAGGCGCGGACCCTTTCCGCCTTGGCCCGGTCAACCTGCAGATCAAGCAAGGCGACATCGTGTTTATCGTGGGTGAAAACGGCTGCGGCAAAACCACACTGATCAAGCTGCTGCTGGGCCTGTATGCTCCGCAACAAGGTGACGTCAGCCTCAATGGGCAAGCGGTAACCGCCCAGGGCCGCGATGAGTATCGCCAGTTGTTCACCACCATTTTTGCCGATTACTACTTGTTCGATGACGTCGTCCAGGGTGACAGCCACTTGCCACAAGACGCGCAAAAATACCTGCAACGCCTGGAAATCGCCCACAAGGTCAGCGTGCGTGACGGCAAGTTCACCACCACCGACCTGTCGACCGGCCAGCGCAAGCGACTGGCCCTGGTCAACGCCTGGCTGGAGGAGCGTCCAGTACTGGTGTTCGACGAATGGGCCGCCGACCAGGACCCGACCTTCCGACGGATTTTCTACACCGAGTTGCTGCCGGACCTGAAGCGCCTGGGCAAGACCATCATCGTCATCTCCCACGACGACCGCTACTTCGATGTCGCCGATCAACTGGTACGGCTGGAAGCTGGAAAAGTCGCAATCGAACAGGTTCCGGCCTGATACCTGAAATTAACCGGAAGATTTTTTCCGGTTCTGGTGTGTTGCTGCGTCTCACTTTCATTAATAACAATCATTACCATTAGCGTCGCCACCATAAGAGCCCAGCCAATGCCCACGCCGACAACGTTGACACCCCTTTCAAAAGCCATCTGGATGCGCCACCTGCTCAAGCCCCGACTGGCACCCAGCCTGCTCGGGCTGATGGCTGCGCTACCGCTGGCGTGCCAGGTCCAAGCCCAGGAAATCAGCTTCCAGATTCCCGCCCAGTCCTTGACCAGCGCACTTCAAGCCTTTGGCCAACAAAGCAAATTGCAGGTGCTGTATTCGCCTGACCAGCTCAAGGGCCTGAAAAGCATCGCCGTGCGCGGCTCCATGGAGCCCACCGTGGCGCTGCAGAAGCTGCTGGGGAGCAGTGGCGTGGCGTACGGCATTTCCGGCAACACCGTCACTATCACCGGCCGCAGCGAAGGCGGCGCCCTGGAGCTGGGGGCCACCAGCGTTACCGGCCAACAACTGGGCGAGACCACCGAAGGCACCGGCTCCTACACCACCGGTTCCATGAGCACCGCGACCAAACTGGCGACCTCCATGCGCGAGACGCCGCAGTCGGTCACGGTGATCACCCGCCAGCGCATGGATGACCAGAACATGCAGTCCCTGGAGGATATTTCGACTTATACCCCAGGCCTGACCATGCGCAAGACCGGCGGTGAACGCCCGGAGTTCTACTCCCGCGGCTCCGCCATCGACAACATCATGATTGACGGCCTGCCCGTCGCGTATGACAGCGACACCCTCGGCACCTCGACACTGGCGATGTTCGACCGGGTGGAAGTGGTACGCGGTGCATCGGGCCTAATGATCGGTGCCGGCAACCCTTCCGGCACCCTCAACCTGATCCGCAAGCGCCCCACCGTCGAGCCGCAAGTGTCTGTCACCGTGGGTGCCGGCTCGTGGGACAACTACCGCACCGAAATCGATGCCAGCAGCGCCCTCAATTCCAGCGGTTCGATCAGGGGCCGCGTGGTCGGTGCCTTCCAGGACAAAGACAGCTTTACCGATGGCTACAGCAGCAAGCGCCAGTTGTTGTACGGCATCACCGAGTTTGACCTGAGCGAAGCCACTACCCTGACCCTCGGCGCGTATTACAACCGAGAGGACAACCCGGGTGCCGACTGGTCGGGCATTCCGACCCGTGCCGATGGCACGTTCCTGCCGATATCCCGTTCGACGCGCATGAGCCCGAACTGGACCTACTGGAACAAGAAAAACACCAGCGCATTTGCCGAAATTGAGCACCGCTTCGACAACGACTGGAAACTGCGCCTGAATACCACGTGGCTGCGAGGCGACCTGGACATGCTGGGCACCAGTTTCTATCGACTGGACCCTAGTGCAGACCAGCTGAACCTGAACGTGGGCCGCTACACCTACCAGCACACGCAAAAAAGCGTCGACGGGTACGTTTCCGGCCCCTTCACCCTGTTTGGTGCGACCCACGAACTGGTGCTCGGTGGCAGTTATCGCAATGATAAAACCGACGATGGCCCCGGCGGTGGTTTCCTCAACGACCCGAACATCGTCCTCGACCCATCAAACTTCGACTATCACGGCATAGAGAAACCGGCCATCAACTACAACTGGTCGCGCAAGGGCAAGGTCGATCAATACAGCACCTACGCCACCGTGCGCTTCCATCTGCGCGACGACCTGAAACTGATCCTCGGTTCACGCCTGGACTGGTACGAATACGAACAGAACACTATTTCCGGCGCTTACGCATTCGGCGCCGACTACAAGGCGACTCGGGAGTACACCCCTTATGCCGGCCTGATCTACGACATCAACGACACCTACTCGGTGTACACCAGCTGGACCAGAATCTTCCAGCCGCAAGCCAACGTGGACTTCCAGGGCAGCCTGCTGCCGCCAGTCACCGGTACCAACCGTGAAGTCGGGATCAAGGGCGAGTACTTTGACGGCGCGTTGAACGCCAGCCTGGCCTATTTCCAGTTGAACCAGGAAAACCTCGCCCAAGGGCTTGATGCCTGTGCACCGGGTGTTGCTTCCTGCTCCGTGGCCTCCGGCGAAGTTGAAACCAAAGGCGTCGACCTTGAACTGCAAGGCATGCTTGCCCGCGGCTGGCAGGCCTCGGCCGGCTACACCTATGCCGGTGCCAAAAACGTCAAGGGCGGCAGCGGTCGCTTCGACAGTGACACGCCCTACAACCTGCTCAAGCTGTCCACCACTTATCAATTGCCGGGCGATCTCGAAAAATGGTCGATCGGCGGTTCATTCCGTAGCCAGAGCAGCACATACACAACCTACGGCGTGTCTCAGGGCGGCTACAGTATCGTCGACCTGATGACCGGCTATAACGTGAACAAAAACCTCAAGGTGCAAGCCAACCTGAACAACGTGTTCGACAAGCACTACTACCAGAGCATCAGTAACCCGGCCGGCGCAAACATCTTCGGCGACCCGCGTAACGTGGCCGTGACCATGAAGTGGAGCATGTAAAACACATCCCCTGAAACAACAACACCCTGCCACGGCAGGGTGTTGTCAACGCAGCAAGGCAGCAACCGGGACGCAAGGTCTCAGCGACTGGCCAACCACCGGCCCACCTCAAGGTAAATCCCCTCAACCTCCGCCACCAGCCCCTGCATACGCAGGAAGTCGTGGGTCAGCCCCGGCTGGATGACTGCGGTCACCGGTGTGCCGCTCGCCTCAAGACGCGCAATCCACTCACGCCCCTCATCCAGCAACGGATCAAATTCGGCCAGCATCACGCAGGCCGGCGCCAGTGCGGGCAACGTCGTACTCTGCAGCGGCGAAGCGCGCCAGTCATGGCGCTTACCGGCAGCGCCCATGTAGTGCTGGTAGAACCACTCCAGTGTCCTGGTTTCCAGCAGGTAACCCTCTGCATAAGCGCGGTGGGAATCGCGCAGCCGCGTGATATCGGTGACCGGATAAAACAGCAATTGCGCCGCAGGCCGCAAGGCCAGCCGCTGGGGGTCCTGCACGGCGGTCATGGCGACAATCATCGCCAGCGTGGCGCCGACACTGTCACCGCTGACGACCACTTGGCCGGCATCGAGTTGCAACTGAGGTGCCTGTTCGACCAACCAGTTGGCTGCCGCCAGTGCATCATCCACCGCCGCCGGGAACGGCGCCTCGGGCGCCAGGCGGTAGGCCGGGGCCAGCACCGCATAGTCACTGGTACCTGCCAGGCGTCGGCACACCGAATCGTGTGAATCCAGGCTACCGACCACATAGCCGCCGCCGTGGAAGTACAAAATCACCGGCTGCGCTGCGTGGCCGCGTCCAGGCTTGCGATACAGGCGGGCCGGCAGCGGATTGCCGTCGGCGCCGGTAAAGGTCAACGGCTGCACTTCAATAGCGTCAGGTGGGCTGGGATCGAGGATCAGCGAGGTATTTTCGAATTCGCTACGGGCCTGCGCCACGGATAATTCATGCAGGGGTTGGCTTTTTCCGCTCCAACGGCCCATTTCCACAAGCTCCAGAAACGCAGCCAGGTCGGGGTGCAAGGGCATCATGTTTTCCTTGGAAAGTAGTGAGGTACGACGCCGGCCCCGTCCCCGGGGCCGGCGCCAGGGTCAATCGGCAATCAGCTCGGCGCTGTGCAGCAGGCCCGCCAGGCGCTGCAACAACAGAGGGTTACGCAGCAGGTCGTAGTGGCCGGCATCGATCTGCTCGGCGCCGGTGAGTTGTGGCAGCAGCCGCTCGAAGGCTTGGCGCTCCAGCGTGCCTACGCCGTTACCCCACCAGCAGCACGTGTCGACTGCCACCCACGGCAAGACGCTGAACGCCTGCGCCAGGGCCTTGAGTTGCATGCCGACCATAAACGCCTGTGCCAGGTCGGTCGCCTCCAGTTGGCCATAACGCCCCCCCGCCCGTTGACCGGCTTGCAAGCTATTGATGATCACTTCCACGGCCGCTGGCTGCAGGGTGACCGGCAATGCCTGCGGCCAGGTCTGGCCCAGGGTGGCGGTGAGGAAATCCTGCAGGTCATCGCGCCAATCCGAGGTAGCGGGCGTCGAGGTGGGCATGTAGCTGTCTACCAGCCCGACAAATTCCACCGCCTCGCCTTGCTCCTGAAGCTCTTTGGCCACCAGCAGCGCCAAGGGTCCACCGAGTGACCATCCCAGTAAACGATACGGCCCGTAGGCCTGCTTCTGGCGAATGTACTGAGCGTAATCGATCGCCATCGCCGGCAATGATTCATCCTGCCATTGGCGGTCCAGCAGCATGCGGCACTGCACCCCATAGACGCTGCACTCGCCTTCCAGCAGGCGTGCCAGTGGCTCATAGTCAAATACGGTGCCGAAACCGGCATGCAGGCAGAACAGTGGACGGCGGTTCGCCACGTTACTGTTGAGCAGCAACAGCGGATCAAGCGGAGCTTCGACCTCTTCATGGCCACTGAGCTGGGCGATGGTCGGCTTGCTCATCATGTCGCGCAATTTCAGGTCCAATCCAAGCTGCGTGTTGCCGCGCACCTTGCCCAGCACCTTGAGCACGCGCAGCGAATCGCCGCCCAGCTCGAAGAAATTGTCGGTGACACCCACCTGCTCGACCTCCAGGACCTCCTGCCAGATCGCGGCCAGCGCCTGTTCGACCGGGGTGCGTGGCGCAACGTAATGGCGCCCCTTGAATTCGGGGTCTGGCAATGCCTTGCGATCCAGCTTGCCATTGGGGCTGACGGGAAACGCTGGCACCACCAGAATCTGCGACGGCACCATGTAGTCGGGCAGTTGCGCCTGCAAGTCCTGGCGCAAACGCTCGGCAAGCGCCGGATGCTCATCGGCAACCACGTACCCGATCAACTGCTTGCCGGCGCTGGTGTCACGTGCGACCACGACCGCATCACGCACCTCGGCCATGTCACGCAGCCTTGATTCGATTTCGCCAAGCTCAATGCGGAAGCCACGGATCTTCACTTGATGATCCAGGCGTCCGAGGTAATCGAACACCCCGTCCGCCCGCTGACGCACCAGGTCGCCAGTGCGGTAGAGCCGCCCGCCGTCCGTGGAAAACGGGTCCGCGACAAAACGCTCGGCAGTCATTCCCGGACGCTGGCGATACCCGCGTGCCAGCCCCTCACCACCGATGTACAACTCACCGGCAACACCCTGCGGTACGGGGTTGAGGCATGCATCCAACACATAGAGGCTGCGTTCGCCCACTCGACTTCCGATCGGCGCATACACCGCGTCACAGGTTTCGCTTGCGGCGGCTTTCCACAACAGGGGCGTGACCACCGTTTCCGTTGGGCCATAACCGTTGGTCAAATAGCGCGGCTTGAGGGTGCGCTTGACCAGTTCGAAACTGGCCTGCGCCACGGCATCGCCACCAAAGCAGTAGACCTGCACCGGCGGGGCTTCCCGGCCTTCGGCATACTCCGCCAGTTGCTGCAGATACGCCGGCGGGAAACAGGCAATACTGATGCGCTGCTCGTGCAGCGCCTGCCAGGTTTCCTGCGGGGTCCACAGGTTATTGTCGCGAATCACCAGGCACCCGCCACTGCGCAGGGTCGACAGCCAGCGCTCCTGGGCGCCGTCGAAGGCGAACGACATGAACAACAGTTCGCGCGTCGCCCCATCCATTTCGTAGCGTTCGGCAATCGCGGCGCAGTGCATGCCAATGGGACCGTGACTCACCGCCACGCCCTTGGGTTGCCCCGTGGACCCTGAGGTGTAGATCAGGTAGGCGAGGTTATCCGGTTGCAGGCGCGATGGCGGGCATGCATCCGGGAAACTGTCCAGAGACACGCGGTCCAGCAACACCCGGGTGGTCGCGTCCAACGCCCCAAAGCCTTCGCTGACGCCACTGTGGGTCAACAACACCGAGACATTCGCATCCTTGACGATCCAGTCCAGGCGCTCCCGAGGGTAATCGATGTCCAGCGCCACATAGGCTCCACCCGCCTTCATGACCGCGTAGAACGCGACAATCACCTCGACGCTGCGCTGCAGGGCGACTCCGACGCACACCTCCGGGCCCACGCCCAGGCCGATCAGGTAATGGGCCAGGCGATTGGCACGTTGCTCCAATTGCCCATAGGTCAGTTGCACGCCGTCACACACCAGCGCCACCGCCTCGGTTCGCGCCTGGGCCTGTTGCCGGATCAATTGCGGCAACAAGGGTTGCGTGGCCGGCAGCTGGCGCAGCGGGTTCGCGGCGAGCAAACCGGCGTATTCGTCGCACGCCAGAGTCGGCAAGCTGCCCACCCGGGCCTGAGGCGAATCGAGCATGGCCAACAACAGCGTCTCGAAACTGCGTCGAACCTGGTCGCACGCCTGTTCGGTGAACGCGTTGCGCAAATACAGGAACTCGATCTTCAGGGTCTGGCCCAGGTTGATCGCCAGGTCCATCGCGTAGTTGGTCACATCCCGGGTACTGACCTGGCCAAACTGCAGTTGTTGATTGCCGACCTCGGCCAGGCGCTCATCCACCGGGTAGTTTTCGAACACAATAATGCTGTCAAACAACGGCGTGCCGCCCTGCCCCGACCAGCGCTGGATATCGGCCAATGCTGCGTGTTCGTAGTCGCGCACTTCCAGGTTGAGCGCCTGCAATTCAAGCAGCCACTGGCACAGCGCCTTGGCCGGATCCGGTTGCTGGACGATCGGCAATGTATTGATGAACAACCCGAGCATTTCGTCGGCACCCGGCAGGCTGGCCGGACGTCCGGCCACAGTGGCGCCGAAGCACACACTGGCTTGCCCGGTATAGCGCTGCAACAGCAACAACCACACCGCCTGGATCAAGGTATTCGGGGTGATACGCCAGTGCTGGGCAAATTCGCGCAGGCGCCGGGTCTGGCTGACATCCCAGTTCAGGTACAGCGCCGCGTGCCCTTCCAAGCCAGGCTCGGGCTGGGGATGAATACTCGCCGCCAGGCTGGTGGGGCCTTCAAGGGCTTGCAGTTGCGGCTTCCAGAACAGCGACGCCGTGTCCGGGGACTGCTGGCGCAGCCAGGCGATGTAATCGCGGTAATGCCCTTTGCGCGCAGGCAAGGCGCGGCCGGCGTACACCTCGAAGACTTCACCCATCAAGCGCGAGTTGCTCCAGCCATCCATCAGGATATGGTGGCTGGTCCAGATCAGTTGGTGGCGGTGTTCATCCAGGTGCACCAGGGTCAGGCGCGTCAGAGGGGCCGCCAACATGTCAAAGCCCTTGGCGCAATCGTCCTGCGCCAAGGCTTGCAAGGCGTCAGCATCAACCTGGCGATCGCGCCAATCGACGATTTGCACCGAGACCTGGGCGGCCTTGTACACCACCTGCAACGGTTCGCGCAGGTCGCTGGACGACCAGAAGCCGGTGCGCAGAATCTCATGGCGAGCGACCACCTGATCCCAGGCGGCGATAAACGCCGGTACGTCCAGCCCCTCGACAGGCACACAAGTCTGGTTGATATAAAGGTGCGCCGCCGACGGGTCCAGCGTATGGAACAGCATGCCTTGCTGCGTCGGTGCCAACGGATAGAGGTCTTCGACCTGCTCCAACGGCACGGGCAGGCTGTCCAGTTGTTGCTGGGTCAAGGTGCAGAGGGCAAAGTCCGAGGGCGTCGCGCCCAGGTTTTGCGACTGGCTGCAATGTTCGACCAGCGCCTGGAGTTCGGCGATGTACGCCTGTGCCAGATGCTCGATCGTCGCCTCATTGAACATCTCCCGACTGAACACCCAGTTCAGGCTCAATTGACCGCCGTACACCTGACCATTGATGGTCAACCAGTTGCCCAGCGGCGCTTGCGGGCTTTGTTCCAGGCCGATGGATTCGCCGGAAGGCACAAACAGCGCACCGGCATCCACATCAAAACTGCCGTCAAACTGCCCCAGGTAGTTGAAGGTCACACGCGGCGCGGGCAACTGCCCCAGTACCTTGCGGTGCACGGGGCTGCCCATGTAGCGCAGCACCCCAAAGCCGATGCCCCGCTGGGGAACGCCTCGCAGTTGTTCCTTGACCTGCTTGATTGACTCACCAATACCCGCTGCCGGCGTGAGTTTCACCGCAAACAGGCTGGTGAACCAACCGACCGTGCGGGTCAGGTCGATGCTGGCAAACAGATCTTCACGGCCATGCCCTTCAAGTTGAATCAGCGCCTGGTCGTGGCCGGTCCAGCGCACCATGACTCGGGCCAGCGCAGTCAGCAACAGGTCATTGACCTGCGTCCGATAAGCCGCGGGCGCTTCCTGCAGCAGCAACTGCGTCAGTTCCTTGCTCAACTGCGAATGGACCGTGAGGCCATGTTTGTTTTGCAGGCCACCCCCTGGATGATCCACCGGCAAGTCCGGGCGGGCATCCTGCAACTGCTGCTGCCAGTACTGCACTTCGGCTTGCGCCTCGGGGCGCTGCGCATAAGCCTGCAGGTGCTCGGCCCAGGCCCGCACAGAATGAGTCTTGGGCGCCAGCTTGAGCGCCTGCCCGCTCGCCACCTGGCGATAGGCAAGTTGCAAGTCGTCAAACAGAATGCGCCAGGAAACACCGTCCACCACCAGATGGTGAAGCACCAGCAACACCCGCTGCGAACCATCCGCCAACGCGACCAGCGCCACCCGCAGCAGCGGCCCGTTCAGCAGGTCGAGACTCTGCTGGAGTTGCTCGCCAAACGCCTGCAACGCTTGCGTATCGCGCAGCTGCACCTCCTGCAACACGTTCCGGCCCTGCAACAGGGCCTCGACACTGCGATAAGTTGCGGCCCAGCCCTCTTCGCCCTGGCTGAACACCAGGCGCAGCGAATCGTGATGCACCAGCAGCGCACGCAACGCCTGCTCCAGCAGTGCAGCCTCGATAACCTGAGTCGGCTTGAGCAGCACCGACTGGTTCCAGTGATGACGCTCGGCGATGGGTTCTTCAAAGAATCCCTGATGAATCGGCAACAATGGCAGGTTGCCCGTTACTGCGCCTTGCTCGACTTCAAGCCCGGCGGCATCGATGCGCGCGACGCCAGCCAGCCCCTGTACGGTCTGGTGCTGGAACAGCTCCTTGGGTGTGAAGAAAATCCCGGCCTGGCGGGCACGCCCCACCACCTGGATCGAAATGATCGAGTCGCCACCCAGCTCGAAAAAGTTATCCGACAAACCGACCCGCTCAAGCTTGAGCACGTCTTGCCAGATCGCGGCAATCTGCTGCTCCAGCGGGCTTTGCGGCGCAATGAAGTTTTGTTGAGCCTGGCGTACATCCGGCTTCGGCAACGCCTTGCGCTCCAGTTTGCCGTTGGGGCTCAGGGGCAGTTGCTCGAGGAACAACAGGTGCACCGGCACCATGTAGTCCGGCAGCACTTCGCGCAAACGGGCCTTGAGCATTTCGCGCAGCGACGCTTCGGCCACATCGCCTTGGGCAGGTACCACATAGCCCACCAGTTGCAGGCCGCTCGCGCCGTCCACCGCCAGCACTACCGCTTCGCGCACCGCGTCCTGCTCCATCAGGCGTGCTTCGATTTCCCCCAACTCGATCCGCAGGCCGCGGATCTTCACTTGATGGTCAATACGCCCGACGTATTCGATCACCCCGTCTGCCCGGTAACGAGCCAGGTCGCCAGTGCGGTACAGCCTCTGGCCACCGCCAAACGGGCTGGCGACAAAACGTTCGGCGGTCAGCGCCGGGCGACGGTGATAACCCCGCGCCAGTCCTTCACCGCCGAGGTACAACTCACCCACCACCCCGACAGCTACCGGCCCCAGGCCCGCATCAAGAATGTAGGTCCCCAGGTTGGCAATGGGCTGGCCGATGGGCACGCTGTCGCGCCCCTCTTCACGGCAGGTCCAGTGGGTGACATCGATAGCAGCCTCGGTCGGGCCGTACAGGTTGTAAAGCCGGGCTTGAGGCAGCTTGGCGAACACTTGCTGCTGCGCGTCCACCGGCAAGGCCTCGCCGCTGCAGATAATGCGCTGCAAGCCGGTGCAACTGTTGACCGCTACATCGGCGACAAACGCTTGCAGCATCGACGGTACAAAATGCAGGGTGGTGACGTGCTCACGGTTGATCAGTTCAATCAGCTTTGCCGGCTCGCGGTGAATGCCGGGTGCTGCAACCACCAGGCGCGCCCCCGTCATCAACGGCCAGAAGAACTCCCACACCGACACGTCGAAGCTGAAGGGGGTTTTCTGCAACACCGTGTCCACTTCACTCAAGCCATATGCCTGCTGCATCCAGCACAGGCGGTTGGTCAGCGCCGAGTGACGATTGCCGGCGCCCTTGGGCTTGCCGGTGGAACCGGAGGTGTAAATCACATACGCCAGGTTTTCCGGCTGCACACTGATCGGCGGGCAGGTCGAAGCGTACCCGGCCAGCGGTTGATCCAGCAGCAGGCAAACCACCTGCGCCGGGATCGGCAAGCGCTCCCGCAGCGCCTGCTGGGTCAGCAGCAAACCAATGCCACTGTCCTCGATCATGTAGGCCAGGCGCTCCTCGGGATAGTCCGGGTCCAGCGGAACATAAGCACCGCCGGCCTTGAGCACCGCCAGCAACCCGACCACCATCTCGATACTGCGCTCGACCGCCACACCCACCAGCACGTCCGGGCCGACACCGGCTTCGATCAACCTGTGCGCCCATTGGTTGGCCAGCGTATCCAACTGGCGATAGGTCAGTTGCCGGCCGGCAAACACCAGGGCGATGGCCTGCGGCGTAGCGTCCACCTGGGCCTGAATCAGCGCCTGTACGCTTTGGTCCAACGGGTAAGCGGCTTTGGTGGCATTCCAGTCCTGTAGCAGCGTGCGCAACTGCACCGTGTCGAGCATCTGCAACTCGGCAATCGCCCGGGAAGGCTGGGCGACAATCCCTTGCAACAGAGCCTGCCAGTGCCCCGCCATGCGCTCGACTGTGGCCGGCTCGAACAGGTCAGTGGCATAGGTCAATTGCGCCGACAGGCCCTCGCTGTGTTCAACCGTATTGAGGGTCAGGTCGAACTGCGAGGTATGGGTTTCCCAGCTCAGGCGTTCGATCTCCAGGCGCGAGGCCTGGCCTGTCACCTCGACCCGCCCGCGAGTGTCTTCACTTTGGTGGTTGAACATCACCTGGAACAAAGGGTTATGGCTCAACGTCCGCTCGGGCCGCAGGGCTTCCACCAGTTGTTCGAACGGCAGGTCCTGATGCGCCTGCGCGCCCACGGCATTTTGCTTGACCTGTTGCAGGAACTCGCGGAAGGACGTGCGCCCGTCGACGTCGGCCTTGTGAATCTGCGTGTTGACGAAGAATCCGATCAACCGTTCGGTTTCGGCACGGTTCCGGTTGGCCACCGGCACCCCGACCCGAATATCGCCCTGGCCGCTGTAGCGGTACAACAGCACCTGGAACGAGGCCAGCAACAACATGAACGGGGTGACGTTTTCGCGCTGGGCCAGCCGCTTGAGGCCGGCAACCAGTTCCGCGCTCAGGTTGAGGGTGTGGGTGTTGCCGCGAAAGCTCTGCTCGGCGGGACGCGGATGATCGAACGGCAATTCCAGTACCGGCTGCTCGCCACCGAGGCGTTCGGTCCAGTAGCCCAACTGGCGCTCCAGTTCTCCCGCCTCCATCCACTGGCGCTGCCACAGCCCATAGTCGGCGTACTGCACCGGCAACGGCGCCAACTCGACCGAACGTCCCTCGCTGTAGGCGGCATAGCACTGCACCAGCTCGTCGACCATCACCTGCATCGACCAGCCATCGGAAACAATATGGTGCTGAGTGAGCACCAATACATGCTCATCGGCACTGACTCGCAGCAGCTTGACCCGCAATAACGGGCCTTGCTGCAAATCGAACAACTGTCGGGTTTCATCCTCCACGAACGCCTTGATCTGAGCGCCACGCTGTTGCGCGTGCGCCGATGCCAGGGTGTGCAAGTCGATGCTCGCGCCCGCTGCCGGGCTGATGACCTGCAGCCGCCGTGAACCGTCCTGGACAAAATGGGTACGCAGCGATTCATGACGCTCGATCAGCGTCGAAAAGCTGCGCTCCAGGGCTGCCACGTCCAGCGCCCCACGCAAACTCAGGGCACTGGAGATGTGGTAAGCCGTACTGTGCGGATCCATCTGCCACAAGAACCACTGCCGCTCCTGAGCGTAGGACAGCAACAACGGTTCACTGGCGTTTCTCTTGAAAACAGGCGCGACACTGAAGAGATTGATGCCCTTGTGTTTAAGCAGCACCGCCAAGGCTTTGCGTTCCTTTGGCGAAAGCTCGCCCACTGCTCCGATCAACTCTTTCACACCTATCCCCTTCACTCTGAAATTAGCTTTTCAAGCTCATCCCCTGTTAAACGTTTGAGGGCCTCCAAAGATTTAGCCAATTCATCCATCAGCGGTTCACTGGCCGATCCCAACTGCGCCACTTCGGCACTGAAGGTGCGCAAGGTGCTGGCAGCGAACAGCGTCTTGAGCTGCACTTGCAGGTCCATTCGCTCACGGATACGCACGATGAGTTGGGTGGCCAGCAACGAATGCCCGCCCAAGGCAAAGAAGTCATCCTCCAGGCCGACCCGCTCGACGTTAAGTACCTCACTCCAGATTTGCGCCAATTGCTGCTCGGTGTCGGTCTGCGGTGGTGTGTACTGGTCGCGACGCTGTACCGCGCCAGGGGCCGGCAAGGCCTTGCGATCAAGCTTGCCGTTGGGGGTCAGCGGCAGGTATTCAAGCACCAGCAACTGCGCCGGCACCATGTAGGCAGGCAACACTTCATGCAGGCGGCGCTTGAGGTCGTCTTGCAAGTCTGCTTGCGCGTCGGCGTCGATAAGGCCTGGCTGGTCGGGCACTACATAACCCACCAGTTGCAAGCCACTCACACCTTCCACCGCCAGCACCACGGCCTCGCGTACCGAGCCCTGGGCCATCAATTGAGCTTCGATTTCGCCCATTTCAATCCGGAAACCGCGGATTTTCACTTGATGGTCGATGCGCCCGACGTACTCGATCACCCCCTCCGGGCGATAACGGGTCAGGTCACCAGTGCGGTACAAGCGCTCGCCGGTGGTCGAGAACGGGTTCGGCACAAACTTCTCGGCGGTCAGCCCCGGACGCAGTAGATAGCCACGGGTGATGCCCTCACCGGCCAGGTAAAGCTCCGCCGCCACGCCGACGGGCACCGAGTGCAACTCGGCGTCGAGCAGGTAGCTGGCGGTGTTGGCCAACGGCCTGCCGATATTGGCCTGGCCGCCGGCTTCGCGGCGGGTCCAGGTGGAGTAAGTGGTGTCTTCCGACGGGCCATACAGGTCGTAGACATGCTGCACATGCCCACGGCCATACAGCGCATCCACCAACGACTGCTTCAGCGGTTCGCCCGCCAGATTGATGATGCGCACGCTTTGCGGGATTTGCCCGGCACGCTGCAAGGCTCCCATCGCCGAAGGCACGCTGTTGATCAGGCGCACCCGGTCTCGGGCCGCCAGCTCCGGCAGCTCCAGGGCATTGCGGGCACCGACGATAAAGCCGCCGCCGGCCAGGGTCACAAACAGCTCCCACACCGACAAGTCGAAGCAGATCGACGTGGAGGCCAACACCCCTTGAATGTCTTCAGGGCTGTAAACCTGCTGCGACCACTGGGTCAGCGCCGCCACGTTGCGGTGAGTAATAGCCACGCCCTTGGGCAGGCCGGTGGAGCCGGAGGTGTAGATCACATAGGCCAGGTTATTCGCACTGACCACAACGGCCGGGTCCTGATCATCGGTGTCCTGAGTCTCAGCCAGCAGTACTTCGATGGATGCAGTCACCTCCACCGCCGCCAGCACATCAGATTGCGTCAGCAACACTCGAGCCTGGCTGTCCTTGAGCATGTACGCCACGCGCTCGGCCGGGTAATCCGGGTCCAGCGGCACATACGCGCCGCCCGCTTTGAGTACCGCGAGCAATGCCACGACCATCTGCGCACTGCGCGGCATGGCCACGCCAACCCGCACTTCAGGGCCAACACCCAGCGCCACCAGCTTGCGCGCCAGGGCATTCGCCCGGCCGTTCAACTGGCGGTAGGTGAGTTGCTCATCACCCCAGATAACCGCCAGGGCGTCGGGCGTACGCTGCACCTGGTCCTGAATCTGTTGATGGATGCACCGCTCACGCGGGAAGTCCAGGCCATTGGCGTTCCAGGTCTGTTCAATCAGTTGACGTTCGTCGCCACCGAGCATCACCACATCAGCCAGTACCCGCTCACTTGAAGTCGTCAACTCGACCAGCAACCGGTTGAGGTGACCAGCGATACCTGCCATCGCCTCTGCACCAAACACGCTGCAGTCATAGTGATAGTGCAGGGCCAACGTCTGCCCGGCATTGACCAACAATGTCAGCGGATAATTGCTCTGCTCATGGGCTGCAACGGCGCCAAACACCAGGCCATTGTCGCTGCCCTGGGCCAGCGCTTCGGCGATCGGGAAGTTCTCGAACACCAACAGTGTGTCAAACAACGACTCGGAACCGTGTTCGGCCCAGCGCTGAATCTCGAACAGCGGCGTGTGTTCATGCTCACGCAGCCCCAGGTTTTGCGCCTGGACCGCCTGCAACCAATGACTGACGCTCTGCCCGGCGAGCGGGCTGGCAACCACTGGCAAGGTGTTGATGAACAACCCGATCTGCTGCTCGACCCCCTTCAGATCGGCCGGACGCCCAGCCACGGTGGCACCAAAGCACACCGTCGACTGCCCGGTATAACGCTGCAAAAGCAGGAGCCAGGCGGCTTGCAGCAAGGTATTGAGGGTGACTTTCTGCTGGCGGGCAAACTCGTTCAGAAGGCGCGCCTGAGTCGCATCCAGTACCTCGAAGTGGCTGGCATAGCCTGTACCCAGGACACGTGGCGCAACGACCGCCTGGGCCAGGCGCGTCGGTGTTTGCAGCGAGGCCAGCTGCTGCTTCCAGAACGCTTCCCGGAGCGTTTGGTCCTGACCTTGCAGCCAGGCAATGTAATCACGATAGCGCCCGGTCGATACCGGCGGGTTATGACCACTGTAGCGTTGCAGCACCTCACCGAGCATCTGCGAGTGGCTCCACCCATCCATCAGGATATGGTGATGAGTCAGGATCAGGTGATGGTGACGATCATCCAGCGCCACCAGGGTCAACCTGAGCAACGGTGCCTCTTGAAGCTCGAAGCCCCTGGCTTGTTCGGCCTCGGCCAGTTGGCGCAAGGCCTGCGCCTGCCCGGCACGCCCGCGCCAATCGTGCAACGCGTAAGGCAGGGTCACCTGCTTGCGCACGATCTGCAGCGGCTGATCCTGTTCGGCCAACCACACGAAGCCGGTGCGCAGGATGTCATGGGCGTCCAGGGTGGCCTGCCAGGCCTGGCGGAACTTGTCCGGGTCCAGTCCTTCGACGTCCAGGCACATCTGGTTGATGTAATCGCCAGAGGCCTGTTCATATAGCGTGTGGAACAGCATGCCTTGCTGCATCGGTGACAACGGGTAAATGTCTTCGATGCTGTGTGCCGTCATGGGCAAGCCGTCCAGCGCGGATTGGCTCAGGGTCGCCAGCGGGAAGTCCGACGGCGTCACCGCTCCGGCGCCCGGCAGGCAGCAATGCTCGACCAGGCCAGCCAACTCACGGGCGTAGTCATCGGCCAGATGCTGGATGGTCGACTCGTCGAAACGTTGGGCACTGAAGGCCCAACCCAGGCTGAGCTCGCCGGCGAACACCTGGCCATTGAGGATCAGGCCGTTGGCCAACGGCGCCTCTGCGTTTTGCTCCGGCCCACGGGCTTCGTCGCAAGGTGCCCAGAGCGGTACATCGCCATCGTCAAAACTGCTGTCGAACTGGCCCAGGTAATTGAAGGTGATCTGCGGTGCAGGCAACTGCGCCATCGCCTCCCGCGTCTCTGTCTCGGCAAAGGTAGACAACACACCAAAACCCAGGCCTTTATCGGGGATTGCGCGCAGTTGCTCCTTGATGTTTTTCAGCGAACCCGCCGGGTCACCGGCCGGGGTCAGCTTGACCGGGAAAGCACTGGTGAACCAGCCGACGCTGCGGGTCAGGTCAACTTCATCAAACAGGTCCTCACGGCCATGGCCTTCCAATTGGATCAAGGTGCTCGCCTGGCCGGTCCAGCGGCAAATCACCCGCGCCAGTGCCGTCAGCAGCAAGTCGTTGATTTGCGTGCGATAGGCCGCCGGGGCGTCCTGCAACAGGCGGCGGGTCTGCACCGAGTCCAGACGGCTGTACACCGTGAGGCCGTCCTGGTTGGTTTGCCGACCACCGGAATGGTCCGAGGGCAATTGGGCTTGAACATCGTGCAACTGCATTTGCCAGTAAGGCAATTGCTCCAGCGCCTCCTCCCGGGCAAAGCGAGCCAGCCGCTCGCCCCAGGCCTTGACCGACGAAGTCTTGGCCGGCAATGCCACGACGCGACCCTGCTGCAGTTGCTCGTAGGCGGTTTGCAGGTCTTCGAACAGGATGCGCCACGACACGCCGTCCACCGCCAGGTGATGGACCACCAGCAGCAGCCGCTGACTGCCGTCGGCCAGGGTCACCAGCACCGCGCGCAGCAGTGGG
>NZ_JACAPJ010000002.1:211365-310075 GCF_013385765.1 Pseudomonas sp. C8002 | reverse complement strand
GGAACCGGGCCGGAGTGCGGGCATGCCGAGCCTAGGCGAGGCACCGAGTGGTGGGGCAAAGACCTTTTGGTTACTTTTGGGGCGTTTGCCAAAAGTGACCCGCTGTAAGAGCGGAACCATAAGCCGCCGTTACCGCAGCAACGGATATGTACACAAACCTCACGCCGGAAACCGCAATGGCAACGCCGGCTTCAGCAACGCCGCCGGATCCCGATAACGCGCCCCAAAGTGGTCCCCCGGCAACCGCGCCCGCCCAGCCCCAAACAACCGCTCCCGCAACGTCTCCCCCTCGTTGTACCGCTCACGAAACCGCCCCCGACGACGCAACTCCGGCACCACCAATTCAATAAAGTCCCGCGCCGTCTCAAACGACAAATACTGCCTCAGGTTAATCCCGTCGATCCCATCCTCATCCAGCCATTTCTCAATCGCGTCCGCCACCACCGTCGGCGTACCCGCGACAAAAAACCGCTCGCGATTAAACCCACCCAACTGCGCCAATACCGCCCCAACAGTGGAGTCCGCCTTGTACCGGCTCAAACTCTCCCACCCCTTGACCTGCCGACTCACCAGATCACTGATCAACGTATCCCGCGGATACGCCGTCAAATCAATCGCCGACTGCCCGTGAGCCAGCGACGCCTCGACACTCACCAACTTGCGATAACTGTCGAGCTTGGCACTCACCTCCTCATCCGTCCGTCCAACGATCACCCCCGCCATCACAATAAACTTCAACCCCGCCGGATCGCGATCATGCTCAACCGCCTTCTGCCGCATCGCCTGGATATTCGCCCGCACCGCCGGCGCATCATTACCACCGGTAAACACCACTTCGGCATGCCGCCCGGCAAACTCGATCCCGGCCGGTGACCCCGTAGCCTGAAACAACACCGGCGTACGCTGCCGCGAAGGCTGGCACAAGTGTGGGCCGGCAACCCTGAAGTGTTCCCCCACGTGGTTGATATAGCGCACCTTGTCCGGATCGGTGTAGATCCGACGCTCACGGTCGACAATCACCGCGTCATCGTCCCAGGAACCTTCCCAAAGCTTGTACAGCACGTCGAGGTATTCATCGGCGATCTCGTAGCGGTGATCGTGAACCACCTCAGTGTCATGCCCGAAGTTGCGCGCCGCATTCGGCAAATACGAGGTGACGATGTTCCAGCCCACCCGCCCCTTGGTCAGGTGATCGAGGGTACTCATGCGCCGCGCAAAGGCGAACGGCGGTTCGTAGGTGGTGGAAAAGGTCGCGCCGAAACCCAGGTTCTTGGTCACCCCGGCCATCGCCGGAATCACCAGCAGCGGGTCGTTGCTGGGAATCTGCATGCCCTCACGCAGCGAGGTCTCGGGGCCGTCGCGAAAGCGGTCATAGGTGCCAATCACATCGGCCAGGAACACGCCGTCAAAGGTGCCGTATTCCAGCAACTGCGCCAGCTCGGTCCAATAGTCCAGGTCATTGAAACGGTGCCGGTTGTTGTCCGGGTGCACCCACAAACCATGGACGATGTGGCTGACGCAGTTCATCTCAAACAAATTCACGTGCAGTTGCTTGGGCACCAGGAGCACTCCTTTCGTAGATACGTTTTCCAATACGTCAGATCGCTACATTCAGGTAGAACGGGATCGGCGTGTAGTCGGTTTCAAGGGTCGGGATCGCATCGATCAGCGCGCGGGTATAGGCATGGGCCGGACGGTCGAACACCGCGCGTACCGAGCCGGACTCCACCACTTCACCGGCCTTCATCACCAGCACGCGCTCACTGACGTGGTTGATCACGCCGAGGTCATGGGAAATGAACAGGCAGGCCAGGCCGAGGCGGCGCTTAAGGTCGTCGAGCAGTTCGAGAATCTGTGCCTGTACCGACACGTCGAGCGCCGACACCGGTTCATCGCAGATCAGGATCTGCGGCTCGGACGCCAACGCTCGGGCAATCGCGATGCGCTGGCGCTGGCCACCGGAAAGTTCGATCGGCCGGCGCGACAAGGCGCTGGCATCAAGGCGTACCAGTTCCAGCAGTTCCAGGGCACGGTCGCGCCGGGCATGACGCGGTACGCCAGCCACCACCAGCGCTTCGAACAGCACACGCTGCACGGTGTAGCGTGGGTCGAAGGAGCTGAGCGGGTCCTGGAACACCACTTGCACCGCACGCCGGGCTTCGCGTTTTTGCCTGGCGTCGAGGTCGGACCAGCGCTGGCCATTGATCCACACCTCGCCGGCATCGGCGGTTTCCAGGCCGAGTATCAGCCGGGTCAAGGTGGTCTTGCCGCAACCCGATTCGCCCACCACCCCCAGCGTCTCGCCGCGACGCAGCTGTAGCGACACCTGGTTCAGCACCGTGCGGGTTTTGCCGTCGGGGCCGACAAAGGTTTTGGACAGATCGCGTGCTTCAAGCAGTATTTCGCCCTGGGGCGCCGGCTCGGGCTCCACCGCCGTGAGCAGTCGGCGTGTGGGCTGGAAGTGCACGGCCTTGGCGGCCCGCAGCAGCAGTTGGGTATACGGATGACGCGGGTCTTGCAGGACCTGTTCGGTGCTGCCCTCCTCCACGATCACCCCGTGGCGCATCACGGCCACGCGATCGGCCAGGCGCGAGACCACCGACAGGTCGTGGCTGACCATCAGCAGTGCATTGTCTTCACCGCGCAGGCTCTCCAGCAGGGCGATGACCTGGGCCTGCACCGTGGCATCCAGTGCCGTGGTGGGTTCATCGGCAATGATCAGCCGCGGATTGCAGGCAATCGCCGAGGCGATCAGCGCCCGCTGGCGCAAGCCGCCGGAAAGTTGCCAGGGGTATTGGCTGGCGCGCAGTTCCGGTTCCGGCACACCGACATCCCGCAGCAGTTCCAGCACCCGCAGGCGGCGCGCTTCCAGGCCCAATGCGGTGTGCAGGTGCAACGGTTCTTCGATCTCGGCACCGACGCGGCGCAGCGGGTCCAGCGCGCCCAACGCGTCCTGCATCACAAAGCCGATGCTCGCGCCGCGCAGTTGCTGCCAGGCCCGCTCGTTGAGCTGGCGCAGGTCGACGCCCTGGAAGGCCAGCTTGGCAGCCTGGACATGGGCGTCCTTGCCGGTGAGGCCAGCCAGGGTGCGGGCGGTGACGCTTTTGCCGGACCCCGACTCCCCCACCAGCGCCAGGCATTCGCCCCGGTTCAACTGCAGACTGACACCGTGCAACACCGGCTCGGCCTGGCCGAAACGTACTGTGAGGTCGCGGATATCGACCAACGGGCCGAGGGTATGAATGTTCATCGTCATAGAGGCTTTCCTTCGCTGCGGCGCAAGAGTTCGCGGCCGATGGCACTGATGGAAACAACGGTCAGGGTGATGATCAGGGCGGGCCAGGCCACCAGCCACGGCGCATTGGCCAGGAAGCTGCGCCCGATGGACATCATCCCGCCCCACTCCGGCGCAGGCGGCGGTGCGCCGAAGCCGAGGAAACTCAAGGCGGCACCGGCAGTGATCGCGCCGCCGATGCCGATGGTGGCGAGGATCAACACGGGCTTGAACGCATTCGGCAGGATGTGCCGCAGCACCACCGCCAGCTGCGATTGGCCGAGGGTGACGGCGGATTCGACGTAGCCGGCATTGCGTACGCTGAGGGTTTGCGCCCGCACCAGGCGCGCATAACGCGGCACACCGGCAATGCCTATCGCGAGAATCAGATTGGCCGTGCCCTGGCCGAAAAACGTGATGATCACCAGCGCCAGCAACAGGTCGGGAAACGACAGCAACACGTCGATCCCGCGCATCAAGGCGCCGTCCAGCCAGCGCGGCCCAAGGCCTGCGATCAAGCCGAGCAAGGTGCCCCAGGCCAGTCCCAGCGCAGTGGCGGCGAGGCCCATGAACAGCGACGAACGCACGCCATAAATCAATCGGCTGAGCACATCGCGCCCGTTCTCATCAGTGCCCAGCCAATGCACATTGCTCGGCGCCTGGAACGCCATGCGCGCCGACGCCTCCAGCGGGTCATACGGGGCCAGCCATTGCGGAACAACGGCGGCCAACAGCAACAGCCCGACAAATACCCCGGCGAGCAACAGACCCGGCCGCAGTTGGGTAAACCCGACAAGACGCAACGGGCGATTGCCGATCAACGTTTCAATGGTTTGCGTCATGCCAGGCTCCTGGTGCTAGGGCGCGGGGTTGGGAATGCGCTGGTGGATGGCCTGGATCTGCGCCTTGATCTCATCGCCAAGAGTCACGTCCAGCGCGCCGAGGTTGTCGCGCAATTGCGCCAGGCTGGTTTGCCCGGTCAGTGCGCTGGTGACGAAGGGTTTGTCGATGATGAAGGCCAGGGCCAGTTGGGCCGGGGTGAGGCCATGTTGCCGGGCAATCTCCACGTAGCCGGTGATGGCCTCCTGGGCCGAGGCACTGTCGTAGCGATTGAAAGTGCGGTACACCGCCGACAGCCGCGAGCCCTCGGGCCGTGCGCCGCCGAGGTACTTGCCGGTGAGTGCACCGAAGGCCAGAGGCGAGTACGCCAGCAGCCCGACGCCTTCGCGATGGGTGAACTCCGAGAGGCCGCCTTCGTACAGGCGGTTAAGCAGGCTGTAGGGGTTTTGCACACTGGCAATGCGCGGCAGGCCGAGGCGTTCGCTTTGCTTGAGAAACTCGGCGACGCCCCACGGGGTTTCATTGGAAACCCCGATGTGGCGCACCTTGCCGGCCTTGACCTGATCGGCCAGCACCGCCAGGGTTTCCTCGATGGCGACGCTCTGGGTGTCTGCCTGATACGGGTATTCGCGCTGGCCGAAGATGTTGGTGGTGCGGTCGGGCCAGTGCAGTTGGTAAAGGTCGAGGTAGTCGGTGTTCAGGCGTTTGAGGCTGCCGTCCAGGGCTTCGACAATGTTGCGCCGGTCGTGGCGGCTGAGGCCGTCGCGGATGTGCTGCTGGCTGCTGGGGTCACGGGCCGGGCCGGCGATTTTGCTCGCCAGGATCACCTCGTCACGTCGACCACTGGCCGCCAGCCAGCTGCCGATGTAGCGCTCGGTGGTGCGCCAGGTTTCAGCCTTGGTCGGCGTGGGGTACATCTCGGCGGTGTCGATGAAATTGATACCTTCGGCCAGTGCCAGGTCGATCTGTTGATGGGCATCGTTTTCGGTGTTCTGGTGGCCCCAGGTCATGGTGCCGAGGCCCAGCACGCTGACTTGGATGTCGCTGTTGCCCAGTTGGCGGTAACGCATGGGTGATCCTTTTTTCTTCAAGGGTTGATGGCTCATACCGCACTCGCTTCGTCGCGAGCGGCTTGCTGCTCGACATCGGCGGCTTGCAGGCTGCGCCAGGCGGCGTTCGGGGTGACGTCATTGAGGTAGTAGTTGCCCAGTGCCCGTTCGCGAAAGATCGCCGGGTTGTGGGAGGCCAGGGTGCGCGCGTTGCGCCAATGCCGGTCGAAGCGACGCGACTCGCTGGTGGCGGAGGCGCCGCCGACTTCGAACAGCAGCGTGGTGGCTTCCAGTACCTGTTCCAGCACGATCTGTTGCGCCTGAAAAGCGCGAATCTCGGCCTCGGTGTAATGCTGTTCGGTTGCGTGCCCGCCCTGCTCCGCTTCGTGCACGTCCTGCAGCACCTCGGCGACGGCCAGCACCTGGGTGCGTGCGGCATAGGCCAGGCTCGACAAGCGGCCAATCACCCGCTGCACCAGCGGGTCATCCTTGGGGCTCGATTGCCCCGGCACACCAAACGCGCGGGTGCGGCCCTTGACGAATTCGGTGGCGTCACGCAGCACGGCGTTGGCGATGCCGGCCAGGGTCGCCAGGTGGAACAACTGGTAGAAAGCGCTCAGGTAGGACTCGGCGCGCAGTTCGTCTTTCTTGAAGCGCCGCACAATGTGCTGCTCCGGTACGTTCACCGCCTTGAAGCGGGTAGTGCCGCTGCCGGTGAGTCGCTGGCCAAAGCCGTCCCAGTCATCTTCGACGGTGACACCCGGCGCGTCGGTGCGTACCGCCAGGCTGACAAAATCTTCGCCATCCAGGGCCACGGCCGCGATCCAGTTGGCGTACAGCGTGCCGGTGCAGTAGTACTTCTCGCCGTCCAGCTGCCAGCCGGAGTCGACTGCGCTGAGGGTCACCGAGTTGCGGGTGGTGTCGGTGCGCTCGGCCATGGCGGCGCCCCACAACTCGCCGTCGACGACTTTGGCGAACCAGTAATTTTGGGACTCGCTGTCACGGCTGGAAAGCCGGCCTTCAACAAACCCGAAATGCGCGCGCACAATCTGCGGCAGGTTTGAATCGGCCTCTCCCAGCTCAATCAACAGGCGAAACAGCTGCGGCAGGCTTGCACCCAGGCCGCCCAAGGCCTGCGGCACACGCAGTGCGCCAAAGCCGGCCTCGCGCAGCCAAGCCACCGCGTCATGGGCCAGCTCGCGTTGCTGCTCGCGGGCGACGGCGGTGTCGGCTATCCGGGCAAATACGTCAGCGAAACGCTGGTGCAAGTCGGCATAACTCACTTCAGCGGGGATCGAAGCACTCATGGTTTTTCCTTCTTCAAAGGCACTCACGCTTGGTTGGCCCGAGGGTCAATCCAGCGGTTGATCAAATCGACGGCCAGGTTCACCAGCACATAGACGGTGGCGGCCAGCAAGGTCACGCCCAGCACCACCGGCACGTCTTTGTTGCTGGTGGCATCGAGCATCAAGCGCCCGATGCCCTGGCGTGCAAACAGCAATTCCACCACCACCGCGCCGCCCAGCAGGCTGGCGAACACGAACCCGGCCAGGGTCACCAACGGCACCAGCGCATGGCGCAAGGCATGACGCAGGCGCACAGCGGTTTCGGACAAGCCACGGGCACGGGCCATGGCAATAAAGGGTTGTTCGAGGGTGTCTTCCAGGGACTGGCGCAGCAGCTGGGTCAGCACTGCCGCCACCGGCAACGCCAGCGCGATCGAGGGCAGGATCAATGAGCGCCAGCCAACGGAACCGGAGGGCGGCAACCAGTGCCAATGAAACGAAAACACCAGCAACAACAGCATCCCGATCACAAACGAAGGTGCTGAAGACAGCACCAGCTCGCTGCCTGAAACGGCTGAACGCACCCAACGCGAACGGTTGGCGGTGAGGATCGCGCACACCAGGGCCAATACCACCGCCAGCAATGCCGCGCTCAGGGACAGTTGAATGGTTGCGCCGATCTGCTCGGCAATCGCTTGCTGCACCGGGATGCGCAAGCGATAGGACTCGCCCAGGTCGCCATGGGCCAGGCGCACCAGGTAATTGCCGTATTGCACGATGAGGGGTTGGTCCAGGCCGTACTCGGCACGCACTCGGGCCAGCAGCTCCGGGGTGGGCATCGAATCCGGCCCGCCGAGGATTGCCAGCGCCGTGTCACCGCCGCTGAAATTGACCGCGAGGAACGTCAGCGTCGCCGCGCCCCACAGCACGCCAATGCCCGCCAGCAGGCGCCAGGCGATGGATTTGAACAGGCTCATGGTTGCCCCCGGTCCAGCCAGATGCTGGTGAAGAACGGTACGTTGTGGGAGGTATCGAAAATCACCCCCTGGACCTGCCGGCCATACGCGGTGAGCACCTGGCTTTCCACCGAAGGCACCGCCGGGACGGTTTCGGTCAGGCGCTTTTGCGCCTCGCCATAGAGCGCCTGCAATTGCACCGGGTCGCGGGATTGGCGGGCGGCGCTGAGCACGCGATCCAGTTCGGCATCACGGAAGCGCCCGACGTTCTGGCCGATGATCTTGTCGGTGCTGATGGCCTGGCTGTGATAGAGCACGAACAGGCCATCGGGTGTGTTGGTGTGCCAGTAACCGCCCGCCAGCGCCTGGAACTTCCCGGCGTAGCGTTTCTCGGTCACGCGGGTCAGCGGCAGCATTTCGATGGGCATCTCGAAGCCGACTTTTTTCAGGTCGGCCTGGATGGCCACCGAAACGCTGGCGGGAAACGCCGGGTTGTCATAGGACAGCATCGTTGCATTCAGGCGCTGCCCGTCCTTGGTTCGATAGCCCTGGGCATCGCGCCCGGTCCAGCCGGCCTCGTCCAGCAGCGCATTGGCGGCTTTCACGTCGTAGGCCAGGGCGTCGTTGTTGGGTTGATAAAACCGGGTGTTGGCCGCCAGGAAATCCGCCTTGGCGATGTATTCGCCGAAGCCGGAAATCCACGCCAACCCTTCGCGGTCAATGGCCTTGGCCACTGCGCGACGCACCCGTACATCGTCGAACGGTGGCTGCTCGACGTTGAAGGTCATGCTGCGGCTCGGGTTGCCCTTGCGAATCCGGCTGCGCATCACCAGGTCGGGGTTGGCGCGGATGGCGGCGGCATTCTGGGCCGGTGCATCAAGCGCGAAATCCGACTGGCCGGACTCTAGCGCCGTGAAGCGGATCATGGCTTCGGGGACGTAGCTCAGTTCGATACGGTCCAGGTAGGCCTCGCCCGCGTGGCGCGTCACCGGTGGCGCCCAGTTATAGCCGGGGCGCTTGATGAACACCGCGCCCTGGTCACGGGTGTAGCTCTGCAACGTAAACGGCCCGCTGCCGATGGGGTGCTCGGCGATGGTCTTCGGCGCCTCGCGAATCTGCCTGGGGGAGATCATGCTCAGCCAGGACTGCGCCAGCACATCCAGGAAAGGCGTATAGGGTTCGCGCAAATGGGCTTCGAAGGTGTAGTCGTCGATGACCTTGCCATCCAGGTACGGCGCGATATAGGCCGCGGCCAGTGGGGACTTGGTCGCCGGGTCGCGCATGTGTTCCAGGTTGGTTTGCAGCGCCTGGGCATTGAATTTCTCGCCATCGCTGAAGGTCACGTCGTCGCGCAGGTGAAAGGTGTAGGTCTTGCCGTCGTCGGAGATGTCCCAGGAGCGGGCCAGCCACGGGCTGATATTGCCCTGCTCGTCCTGGTACACCAGGCAATCGAAGAGAATCCGGCCCATCCACTGGATGTTGCCGTTAGAGAGTGCGTGAACATCGAAACTGCCGGCGTCGGAGGCGGCTGAGACGCGCAAAGTTCCGCCACTGCGCCCCGGTGACGACTCATGAAAGTCCGTCGCCGAATAAGTCACTACACCGTTGGTGACCGTGCCATCAGCCGCAGACGTTTCATGTTTCGGTGCCGCAGCCGGTGAGCAGGCATTGACTGCCAGGCACAGTGAAATAACCGCCGAAAGTTTCAGGATGGTTGTCAATGACACTTCCTTAGAGGAACTCGATGAACACTGAAAGTTTGCAATTACGGGATGTAATGCAGTGAGCATGCCAGTCTTCAAGAAACGCCATATTGACCACGAAACCGGCGCAAAACCCTTGTAAAACGGGGCGAACACTGCCAAACACTTATATGGTTATACCCGTTATACACCCCGGAATTGTTGGTAGCCTTACACACTGCTTATCAACTGTTGCGTTCGCGACAGCTGCAGTAATCCCATCCATTAAAGTTGACTGTTGAGAATCAAACACCGATTCAAAACAAAGTATCCCGCAGAACACTTAACCTGAACTAAGCGCCCGTAATCCTTGGCCAATAGTCTTGGCATAGAAACTGCTCAGAGCGAAACAGGCATGACTATTCGAATAGAAAGCTGGGACTCTTTTATCTATTCACAAGGAACACGCTTAATGGATCCAATCTTTCGGGGAGAGTTGCAAAAGTTGACACTTGCCGTGCGGCAAGCAACTTGGCTGGCGATGGTGGGGCTGGGCTCAGCCCTGGTTTTTTCCGCCAGTGTGCAGGCAGATGATGAGGTCACACCGACGACCGGAACACGGCTAAAGACGGTGACAGTAGAGGCACAAAAAATCACGCCCGTTGAGGCAGCCAAAAGTCAGCTGTCCGAAGTGCCAGGCGGCACCAGCGTGGTCGACAGCGAACAGGTGGCCAAGGGACGCACCGCCACCTTGCAGGACACCCTCGCCTATCAGCCGGGCGTGTTCGTGCAGTCCACCGGCGGCAACGACGCGGCCAAGATCTCCATTCGTGGCTCGGGCGCCAACACCTCGCCGGGGTATTTCCGTGAGGGCATCAAGTTCCTGTTCGACGGCCTGCCGATCACCGGCCCGGGCGGCACACCCTACGAATTCCTCAACGGCTCGGGGGTGAACTACACCGAGATCCTGCGGGGTGCCAACGCCTTCCAGTACGGCGCACTGAGCCTTGGCGGCGCCATCAACTTCGTCAACCAGACCGGTTACACCGCACCCGGGCTGCGGGTGCGGGCGGAAACCGGGAGCTACGGCTACAACAAGCAAAGCCTGAGCGTCGGCGGCGTCGAGGGTGCGTTCGATTACTACCTGAATGCCGACAACTACCGCAGCGACGGCTACCGCGACTACAGCCTGTCGAAGAGCCAGGGCGTGGTGGCCAACTTTGGCTACCGCTTCAGCCCGCAACTCGAAACCCGGGTGATGCTGCGTTACCGCGACGAGTTCCACAACGACCCGAGCGCCACCACCCTGGATGCGGTCAAGCACCACTCCGACCGCGCCAGTGCCACCGCCGAAAGCAGCGGCGCCGGCAGCCGTCGCCCCGGCAGCGTATGGCTGGGCAGCAAGACCACCTACACCTTTGAGGACGACGCCACCCTGTCGGTGGGTTTCGTCTACTACCAGTACGCCCACAACAACAGCCCGAACAGCCCGAGCAACCCCAGCTACTGGGACTGGCATGACCTGAGCGCGGTGATCAACTACGACCGCCGCGACACCCTGTTCGGCCACGAAAGCCGCTCCAGCCTGGCCTTCACCTCCACCGAGCACCTCAAGGGCCAGGTCGACTCCACCTTCGCCAACAAACAGACGCGCAAGTTCGTCGACTACAGCTCCTCGTTCGATCACGTGCTCTCCGTGGGCAACGACCTGGAACTGGTAGACGGCCTGTGGCTGACCAGTGGCGTCTCGGCGATCAACGTGCGCCGCCATGCCGACGTCAAGGAAGCCCTGGTGGCCAACACCACCACCTACCCGAGCGATGTGACCTACGACAACTGGAGCCTGGCACCGCGAGTGGGCGTGCGTTACGAGTTCAACCCACAACTGCAAGTGTTTGCCAACGTCAGCCGCTCCGTCGACCCACCGGCGTCCTGGGAATACTCCGGCTCCGGGCCGACCACGCCGTACGTACGGCCGCTGGTGGAACAGAAAGCCAATACCGTGGAAGTCGGGATCAAGGGTTCGTCGGGCATCTTCGACGGCAGCCTGGCGCTCTACCGCTCGTGGGTGAAAAATGAATTGCTCAACGTACAGATCATCCCGGCCACCTCCACGGCTGCTGCGGTCACCGGTGCATTCAACGCCACGCCGACGATCCACCAAGGGATCGAGGCCGGCTTGAATACACGCCTGTGGGAAAACACCTCGGGTGAAAAAATCACCCTGCGCCAGGTGTACACCTATAACGACTTCTACTACCGGCACGACCCGACCTTCGGCGACAACCAACTGCCGGGGATTCCGAAGCATATCTATCAGGGCGAAGTGCAGTATCAGCACCCGGCGGGCTTCTATACCGGGGTGAATGTGCAATCGGCTTCGCGTACGGCGGTGGACTATGCGAACAGCTTCTATGCGCCCTCCTACACAATCTTCGGGGCGAACGTGGGGTATGAAACGCCGAGCAAGGACTGGAAGGTGTCGCTGGATTTGAAGAACCTGACCAATCAGAAATACGTGACGGCGGTGCAGCCGTTGTATGACGCGAAGGGGCAGGATACGGCGTCGTTGTATCCGGGGGATGGGATTGGGGCTTATGTGGCGGTGGAAATGCGCTATTGAGGCCTCTGCGTCAACCGTCGACAGAACCCGTTAGGCGCTGTCGACGATTTAACTCAAATCTTGCCTAGAAGACGAATGACAAACACAGCCCCTTGCCCGACCGAATGATCTACCGCGTGCATCAACGCTTTCGCAGCATCTGAAGAGAAGCCAGCCGAAATGGTGACCGACGCCAGGATACCTAGAAAATAAATAACCCAATCTTTTCGGCTAAGACGGTTAGCTGCCTGTGCAGCCGTATCCAGTTGGTTTTTCAGTATCGCAAATTGTTGTGCGCTAACATCGGCATTGCTCTTTAACTCATCGAGTACCTGCTTAAACCCCTGCTGAATCCTGGCTATATCTTGGGGTGTAAACGAGGTTTGTTGACTCTCGATTTCGATGCTACCGAACAATTGAGCCTGAATCGACACGCCAGTAAGCAAAACATCTGCTTCGCTGTAACTGCTGCCCATGAGCCTTAGTTGTAAATAACCGTCGCTACCGGCGTCGACTAGAACAGATGTTCCAATAGTCAACGTCTCTTTCCGGTCCGGAAACTTAGCACCTCCGATCACAAAATCGGCACCGTCTGTTGTGCAGTTAATCGCGGTGATAACAACGTCGAAAGGGGTGAATTCTGCAGCTACTTTTTTTCGAAGTACCTTGCGGACAGGTTGAGATGGAGGGGTCATGAGCGTCCTTATGTATGGATTGCCTTAGGCGTTAGATGGTTACGGCGAAGCGCTGAGCATCAAGGGCAGGAACGGCCGAAAATCCGGCGCCCTTCTTGAAACTCATGTTATGGACAAAATTCCTCATAGCATCAGATGGATCAATGGTTTCGAGGTTAAGTCCGTCAACAGTTAACCTAGAGAACGCAACACTCAGAATTGGCTGTTCCTCCATATGACCTGTCGAGCTGTTGAGCACATTGTCAAGAGCGGTGACGATGACCAGGTCATCCGGCAGGATTGCCAACAACTCTCGACCTACTCGCAGCGCGCAGCTGCACACGTAGTCCTGATGGAGTTCGTTGAACCGACCAACTGGCATAGCTTTGGTCGACAACTTGCCGCTTTTGAGTAGAGATTTGATTTCGGCAGGAATCACGTCGGAGCCATGGATAGCGACTTTGGCTTCGAGGACACCACCTTCATGAACAATCATCTGAATAGCTGAGCCGAGGTGTGATATTTCTGCAAACGACTCGAAAGCTTCGATGGCATCTAGCTTGGCCTGACGATCACCATCAAGGATACGGATAGCAATGTCCCTCTCCTCTGCCCACTCGGTATGGGCAGTTTTCCATCCATCAAGCTGAGCCTGATATCGCCTTTCGTCTTCCGCCTTCGCGGCGCCAATCTTGCCTACCAGGGCTATACGCTGACGAGCCTCTAGCTTGAAGAGCCGAGCCCAGAAATTGGGGTGATATGTAGCGGCCGCATGCGTAGCTTCTTGCTCGAGAGTATTGCTTTTGAGTGGCTGTCCAGGTTCAGGGTTGGAGAGAAGTCGCTTCCATTTTACGGGCTCGGCACATTCCTTGTGCATCGAAAGGAGGATGTCTACGTGATTTTCGTAAACCTCACATTCATACGCTGCTTGCTCCAGCGCTTCCATCTTTGCGTACTCTTTCTGTCGCTTTTCAAGTTCGCGCTGACGGCGATGAGCGTTTCGTTCCGATCGCCGCGCAGACGCTTGCAGCGAACGTACAGTCCCTTTCCAACCCATCACGACTCTCCATAACGTTCATATGACGGCACATTAATATAACTCTTAGCGTTGCCTGAATCACCTGCGCATTTCGTAACCGAAACATCAGTTAGCCCATAAAAAACACATTTGTACTCTACGCTTCTCAGAGCAAGGGCACGTTCAGTTTCCCAGAAGTAAGAGGACCTTCACGGCCCCCTTGTCTCTCGTTTACTCCGCCATTAGACGTACGGCCCTCTCAATCCGTTGACGTCCAGCATGAGCAAGCTTGCTTACACCAGCTTCCTTCGCGACCGCATATATTAGGGCCTCTCCTTCGTGCCCCCGCTGCGCCATCTCGTCAACCAAAGCACGTAGTTCTGGCAGGCAGATTTCAGATAGCCCTCTCGCGGTGTCTTCATCGCCGGGCTTACGAAAGACGACACTGGCATCCGACTCGATATGAGTCGGCCAAAAAAAGACTCCTGTCTGTTCCTCTTCATGTGAGCGGAATCGCGCCCGGGCAATTTGGTCAACGCGATCACGTATCCGTGAGCCGGTTCGTACCCAGCCATGAGCGCGGGCAATGCGCCTTGCAAGCGCCGTGTCCAGAACCGGTCCCTCTTCCGCCACGACATGAGCAATCATCTGCTCCAGCGTTTCCGTGTAGCTCGCCTCAAAGAACTGATCTGGATCGACCAACCTTACCGCCTGACGAGGGTCGGATTCTTTGTAAATCAAATATTCAAGGGGACGAGCAAAAGCCAGGACATCCTCATCTGGTTTGACAGATGCCGACTTGGCATACTTCAAATCAGGAAACGCACCTGAGGGGTCATTGGATTCGCCCACACTATCGACTGTGGCGACCACAGTAACCTGACTTACTACCTCAATGACCTCAGCCATAGCTGCGTCGATTTTCAGTCGCTCTGCCTCTTGAGCGGCGTCGATGACAGCCTGCTTGGCTCGGGAATCCGCTAGAATCTCGTTCAGCCGTTGATGTACCTTTTCGGCAGTTCCAATTGCATCAACCCACCAGTCCGTCGACCATATCCTAACGATCTCCCAGCCAAGTCCACGCAGTACAAATTCACGGAGCTTGTCACGATCACGAGCGGTCGCACTGCGGTGATAGGTAGCACCGTCGCATTCAATCCCGGCAAGGTACCGTCCAGGTGCATCAGGGTGAACAACCCCAAGGTCTATTCGAAAGGAGGAAACGCCAATCTGGGTAAATATCTGCCATCCCTTTTTAGCCAAGGCCGCTGCAACCGCCTCTTCGAATGGGCTGTCGAAACTACCCACGCTACCAAAGTCAGCCTCTGCGAGAGCCCGTGGGCCACGCTCTGCAAACTCCAAGAAGTGCTTAAGATCTCGAACCCCGATCGCTTGCGTACGAGCTAGATCAATATGCTCTGGGCGCAAGGTCGAAAACACCACTAGCTCCTGGCGAGCACGGGTTATTGCCACGTTTAGTCGACGCTCACCACCAGGGCGGTTCATCGGACCGAAGTTCATGGACAGCACACCGGCAGCGTCTTTTCCGTAGGTGGTCGAGAAATAGATGATGTCTCGCTCATCGCCTTGAACGCTCTCAAGGTTCTTGACGAACACAGGCTCCAGCTCGGACTCAGCGAAATACGAATCGAGTGATGGGTCTTTCCGGCAAGCCTCATCCAGCATGTCCATGATGAGCTTCTGTTGCTCGCCGTTAAAGGTTACGACCCCCACGGTCCGCCTGCTTTCGCGGAACGCCGGAGACTGTAGGCGAGCAACCAAATCAGCAACTAAATATCTTGCTTCAATTAAGTTTGTTCGCGACCCGCCCTTGTCATATACACCCGGGACTGGGCATAACCGTACTGCTTTGTCGGCCGTAAACGGTGATGGGAAGGTCACCAGCTTCGACTGGTAGTATCGCTGGTTCGAGAAAGCGATCAGACTTTCGTGGCGGCTACGGTAGTGCCAGTTAAGATTACGCATTGGCAGATTGGCACTGATGCACTCGTCCAGAATACTCTCGAGATCAGCCTCTACATCCTCATCTTCAGCGGTCGACTCAGCGCGGTTAAAGAACGAAGTTGGAGGGAGCTGTTTGGGGTCGCCCACCATCACCACTTGCTTCCCTCGGGCCATGGCGCCGATGGCATCCCAGACAGGTATTTGAGATGCCTCATCGAAGATAACGAGATCGAATGGCGTTGAGGCAGGAGGCAGATACTGAGCAATGGATAGAGGACTCATGAGCAAGCATGGAGTCAGCTTGGTTAGCGCTTCTGGCGCACGACTCATCAGCTCCCGCAATGGAATGTGCTTAGTCTTCTTGCCCATCTCATGTCGCAGGACTCCCCACTCTGAAGAGCGACTTACACTGTCTTGGCTTGGTAGGTCGGAACATAGCCGAGCCCGGAGCCAGTCCTTGGTCAACTCGGTGAACTTGTCATCCAAAGCCCGGAAATCACGAATGCGCTGCTCGTGCTCCACGCTGACGAACGTCCGGATCACCTCTTCGTTGTCGACCGTCGTGTTCAGCCACCAGCGAGCATAATTTACTTCTAATACACGACGGACCTTTCCAAAGGCGATGCCTCCTGTTTCCATAGCTTGAACAATCGGCGCCAGGCCGGCAGCGTAAGCTTCATCGCGAACCTTCCGCCAAGCACACCATGCCTTAAGGCGCGATTCAGACGAAACAACAGTTTCGCAGTTTGTCTTGATATCACGTAGCGCCAGGTGAGCGGTTTCGATGACGCCCATTTCGGTGAAATGACCGACAGCCGTCAGGTGCGCCGCTCGTGCCTGTAGCAACTCAAGCTTTTCTCGAAGAGCAACACCGGCATTGGCTATAGCAGCCTCCGGTTCAAGTAGTGCGTTACCATCCCCCAACAGAGTTTGAAGCGGTATTTTGTAGGCCGCGACCTGCTCAGGATTGAGTGCCAGCTTCGCCACCGCGGTAGCTATCTCCCCCTGAAACGCTGACGCACTGCGCACGACGTCAACTTTCGTCTTCAGGTCATTCCAGGCAGGAACGATTTCTCGCAAATCGGCCAGATCTACCAACTCTCGCTCAACTGCTGCTCTGTTCTTAAGCAACTCAAAATCTGCTTTTAACGACGAGCCACAACGCCCCTCCTCTATATAAGGATGGTCGTCGACAAGTCGGCCACATTCTTCTATGTCACGTCGTTCAGCCTGGAAGCGCAGAGCTGCAGTCAGCACGTCAATATCCGTGGTCAACCCGTTCCAAAGAGAGCTAGTTGCTGAGCTGAGATCAACCAGCTCATCTAACCCCGCATCGAGACGAGTCAGCGCACGCAGCCGGTGAAGTTCCTCTCTCAGCTCATCACCTAGCTGGCCCTGCTCAACCATCTGCAAGCCGTCATCGATCCAAGCAGCGTTACTTTTCTGAAGCCGAATAGCCTCTTGCAGCTTGATCGCTGTCGCGAGATGCGTTGCTTCGGATTTGGCACCTTGCCAAACAGCAACACACTCATGACCTGGCTCCAGCTCATCGATTGCTCTGCGCACCGACCGAATCTCTGACCAAGTAGCGAGATCCTTGCCATTGTCGACTTCACCTGTTGACGTCTGCGTCGGCGCCAATAGCCCAGCGATGCGGCGTTTTCCGAACCAGGACTTAGGCCAGAAAGACTCCTCCGCTTCTTTCCATTCGCGCAGTAGGAGTTCGGTATCAAGTACTTCAATCGCATCCCCGTAGGACGCCGTTAGCTGGTGCTTGAGGTCGTCTATCTGACGCAGCAATGTGACAGCTTGCCCGAGAACGTCAGTGACATTTTCTGGCCAGGCCGGGCCTAGATCAACGAATGTAGCGCGGCGTTGCTGCAGCAGATCAATGCCTTGTTTAGCTTCAGCAGTAATACGAGAGGACCAGAAGGATGAGAGTCTGGAGTTAATGTTCCGGTGTTCGTCGACCCAAGTGCAGCCGTCACTCAGGCGTTTAGAAATCGAGCGAGCATCGGGGCGCAGTGCGAAACGCCAATCATGCCCAGCGGCAGCAGGAAGTGCTCGAGAAAGGATCGATAGCCCCTCAAGCGCTGTTGGGGTGTACTCCGTAACAGGAAGCCCAGACAGCTCAACAAAGCGATCGGCAGCTCTCTGGACTTCAAGCACAGCGGGAAGCACGTCACGAGCCGCCTGCACGAATTGTTGCTGCCAATGAGGCGACCACTCTGCTTGGCCTACCCCGGACAAAGCGTTGCCTGCCAGCTGACTGTAACCCACAGCCTGTGCGTTCACTTCAAGGCGGTCGCCCAACTCTCGAAGTTCAAGCATGGCCTTCTGATCATGCGTTTCCGGAGATGGCCAACCAAGTGGAGCTACTGCCTCATCAACACCCGATGTCACCGTCCCGATGGCATCGTAGATGGTGTAGCCGTTGCGGTGCCGGCGATGCAGACGCTCGACATAAATATTGAGGCTGTCACGCAGGGACGCGAGCCGCTGCGCTTCCACCTCCCAAGCGGAAGCATCTACCTCCCCTTTCGCTTCCCAAGCCGACTGCAACTGAGCAAGCACATCCGTTTTTCGAGCCTTACTGGAGTGAAGTTCAAGGCAAAACTCACCCAGACCGATTTCACGCAAGCGGCGGTACACGACATCCAGGGCAGCAATTTTCTCAGATACGAACAGTACCCGGCGCCCTTGAGCGATGGACTGGGCGATCATGTTGGAAATCGTTTGGCTTTTACCCGTGCCCGGTGGACCTATGAGAACGAAATCTTTTCCCTTCGCTGCTGCCATCACAGCAGCAAGCTGAGATGAATCAGATGGCAATGGGCAGAACACATCAGTCGGACCATAATCACGGTCCAGTGACTCCGCCTCCGGAAACGGGGTATCGGAGATGAACGAATCACGTGGCGTATCCAGAAGATGTTGGACTACAGGGCTCTGTCGAAGGTGCTCTGCATTCTCGGCAAGATCCTTCCACATAAGATACTTGGCAAACGAGAACATCGAGAGCACAACGTCCTCGTTCAGCTCCCAGCCAGGGATATCCTTGATAGCATGGCCAACTTTGTTCCAAATGGCTGCGATATCCAGACCGGAGTCGTCCCGAGGCAGCTCCTGCTCCAGTGAACCCAAGCCCAGTTCAAAGTCTTGACGCAGCATCTCGATCAGAGTCGGGTTAAACCGAGGCTCATCATCGTGCAGCACCATGGTGAATCCGGAACGTGCACTCTTACGCTCCAAAGTGACAGGAACCAGGACTAGTGGCGCTTTGTACTTCTGCCCGGCCCTATCCTCACGCGTCCAACTAAGAAAACCGATGGCCAGGAAGAGAGTATTGGAGCCACCCTCCTGCAAAGCAGTACGAGCGCCTCGATATAACTCAGTTAACCGGACCTCCATTTCGGCGGACGTCAGCGCAACGAATACTTCCCTACGCTTGAGAGCATCTTCAGCATGACGGCGGCGAACATCTTCTCGCTCACGCTGCTCATAGAGTGCGCGCTCACGCGGATCTGCACCATCCATCAGGTCAGGCCTCGTAAGCAGCTTCAGAGACTGTCCACTTGCAAGAATGTCCTCGAGAGCACCGGGATCAGGAGATTCAAGCTTCAGCGCTCGCTTACCCATTTTGAAATTGAGCAAGTTATTTCGAAGCGACAGATCCAGGAGCTTTCGCTGCCACCGGCCGAGGCGATCTGCTGGGTCGAGCTTAGACAGATCCTCAGCCTGTACCTTAATATTGTCATCGGCGATGCCGATTCCTTCCTCCACCAGAAGCGGTGGCGCTTCATCAAACTCAGAAACAGCGACACGTGCGATCTGAGCCTCTGAGCTGGCGAGCGGTTTGATACGCTGCAGACGGGCGCGACGGATATCTAGCAGCATCTCGAAAACACTATCAGCGTCTTCGGCTACCTGCTTCGCGCCCATCTCTACCGCATAAGAGAATGGCGGTATGGAGGCGTGGGTTATAAGAGTAGTCTCAAACAGCACAAGCTCCTGAAGTTTCACCCTCTTACGTACTGCGGTGACATCATCCACGACAGCAGTCGTAAACTCTTCTGGCTTAAGCCAAAAACCAGCAAAAGCATGACCATGGGTGAACACGATTACAGGGTTAAGACCTATCTGCTCCAATGCCGCGCAGAAAAGCAGAGTAAGATCGAGACAAGTAGCTAACCCGGAGTCAGCAATCTGACTGGGGCTACGAATCTTCTGCCCAGATCGTTCAAAGCTAGCCGGCGGCAACGCATAGTCGAGCTTCATGCGCGCCACCGCCCCCCACACTGCAGACCCCAACTGCCAAGCTCTTTTGGGGCCTCCCTCATACCCATCAAGTGCAGATGACTTATCGCTAAGACGAAGCAGCTCGGCTGCCTGTTTGAGCAACCTTTCAACCGCCGCATCATTCGGCTGAACAAAAGCTGCCGTCATATCTGGTATATGGCGCAATCCGCCCCACTGATTTCTGGGCAGGAGGTCTACGACCTGTTCAAACAGAGCAACTTCCTTGCGACCGCCTTCCGACTCCTTGTCATCGGCTTCGAGGACAAACGTGAAGGTCGACATCTCTGATTCTGTCAGGCGACTCAGCAACGGGCCGTCCAAAGCAAGATCAAGCCCAGGTATGACCCGGAAGCTACCTGCAGCGATCTCGTCAATCCGCCAGACCTTGGACTTAAAAACCTCGGGTACCGAGCTAAGCGTAAGAGTCGCATTGACGAAACGATCACTCGTTTCGTTCGATATGCGAAGCTCGCGTATCACAGGAATGGCGTTCTGAAAATCCGCAAGGTTCAGCTTTGCCACCAGAGTGGCAAGGATTTTTACGTCTTTAGGCTGGATTTCTTCTTGGAGCGTGAGGGGCTGAACAATGTCGTCCATGCGCAACAATCCTTGTCGTGATGCTCGAGGGAGTGCCGGATTTGTCCGGCCAGGAGGCCCCTCTTGAGCTGATGGCGGGATGATATCTCTTCTAGGGAGAGCCGTAATGTGCCTTTGGTCGTCACTAACTTCTCATTCCGTCATCGGATCCCCATCTATTGATCTCTGATATCAGGCCGAGGCTGATGTTCGCAGAACAGATTCGATGGTAAATCCACATCCGAAAGCTATTCATAGCCGGCTGTTTTATGGGGAGGGGGTAAAAATGCAGGCAAATAAAAAGGCCGCGAGATAAATCTCGCGGCCTTTTTAAATTATATGGTCGGGACGGAGTGATTCGAACACTCGACCCCTAGCACCCCATGCTAGTGCGCTACCGGACTGCGCTACGCCCCGACTAGGCGTGTTACTGGGTTCGCTTCGCAACGAAGCGATCAGGAATATACCGCAAGCTTTTGAAATGTGGAAGTATTTTAAAAGCCGGAATTACTTCTTCAAAACCACCAGCACATCTTCGAGTTCGGAGATCATCTGGCGGATCATTTGCTTGTATTGGGTGGTGTCGTCTTTGGCTTCATCACCGGACATACGCTGGCGCGCGCCGCTGATGGTGAACCCCTGGTCGTACAGCAACGCACGGATCTGTCGGATCATCAGCACATCCTGGCGCTGATAATACCGACGGTTCCCGGTGCGTTTGACGGGGTTGAGTTGAGGAAACTCCTGCTCCCAATAGCGCAGCACGTGCGGCTTTACCGCACAAAGCTCGCTGACTTCACCAATGGTGAAGTAGCGTTTGCCTGGGATGACGGGCAGTTCGTCGTTATGACTTGGTTCCAGCATAAGCCTCAACTCGGGCCTTCAACTTCTGCCCTGGACGAAAGGTGACCACACGGCGAGCCGTGATCGGGATTTCTTCTCCCGTTTTTGGATTGCGGCCAGGCCGCTGGCGTTTGTCCCGCAGGTCAAAATTGCCGAAACCGGACAATTTGACCTGTTCGTTGTCTTCAAGTGCGTGCCTGATTTCTTCAAAGAACAGCTCGACCAATTCCTTGGCCTCGCGCTTGTTCAGGCCCAGCTCTTCATACAGACGTTCCGCCATCTCAGCTTTCGTCAAAGCCCCCATACGTCACTTCCTTAACGTGGCGTTCAACCTTTGTTCGAGCGAGGTGAGGATATTTTGCGTCGTCGTATTCACCTCATCGTCATTAAGAGTGCGCGATGGATGCTGCCAGGTCAAGCCAACTGCAAGGCTTTTTCTATGCGGATCAATGCCTTTACCCTGATAGACGTCAAATAGCCTGAGGTCTGTCAGCCATTCCCCTGCATTTTCACGGATTACGTCCAGAACAGCACTGGCCGCAACACCTTGATCGGCAATCAGCGCCAGATCACGTCGTACTTCAGGGAAACGCGACAACTCGCTGAATTTAGGCATTTTGCCCGAGGCCACTTCAGCCAAGACTAGCTCAAAAACGAAGACTGGACGGTCCAGCCCCAAGGTTTTCGACAGTTCCGGGTGAATCGCGCCAACGAAGCCCACCAGGCGACCTTCACGTTCGATACGGGCAGTCTGGCCCGGGTGCAACGCCGGGTGTTTGCCAGGGGTGAAAGTGAAGGCATCCAGCGCACCGGCAAAGCCCAGCACCGCTTCCACATCGGCCTTGACGTCGAAGAAGTCGACGGTGTCGCGACCTTGTGCCCAACCTTCCGGCAGACGGCTGCCGCAAACCACACCAGCCAGCATCGGCTCTTGCTTCAGGCCATCCAGCTGACCGACAAAACGCAGCCCGCTTTCGAACATGCGCACGCGGTCTTGCTGACGGTTCAGGTTGTGGGACAGCGCCTTAACCAGACCCGGCCACAGCGACGAGCGCATGGCGGCCATGTCGTTGGAGATCGGGTTAGCCAGCAATAGCGGCTCGACACCCGGGTTGAACAGTTCGAATTGCTTTGGATCGATGAAGCTGTAGGTCACCGCTTCCTGATAACCACGGGCAACCAGCAGGCGACGCAGTTCCGGCAGGTGTGCACGGGCTTCGGCTTTCGGCTGCGGCGCCAGGCGCGCTTGCGGGTAACGAACCGGCAGGCGGTTGTAGCCGTACAGGCGGGCCAGTTCTTCGATCAGGTCGACTTCCAGGCTGATATCGAAGCGATGGCTTGGCACTTCTACGTGCCACTGCCCTGCTTCACCGGCCGAGATGCCGAGGCCGAGTGCCGACAGCAGGCGCTCGATTTCAACCGGCTCGATCACCAGGCCGAGCATTTGCTCAACGGCCTTGGCGCGCAGGATGATCGGTGCAACCGACGGCAGGTGCTGTTCGCTGACGGTTTCGATGATCGGGCCGGCTTCGCCGCCAGTGATTTCCAGCAGCAGGCCAGTGGCGCGCTCCATGGCTTCACGGGCCAGCTGCCAGTCCACGCCACGCTCGTAGCGGTGCGAGGCGTCGGTGTGCAGGCCGTAGGAACGGGCCTTGCCAGCGATGGCGATCTGATCGAAGAAAGCGCTTTCGAGAAAGATGTCGCGAGTGGTTGCGGACACGCCACTGTGCTCCCCCCCCATCACGCCGGCAATCGCCAGGGCGCGGGAATGGTCAGCGATCACCAGGGTGTCGGCACGCAGGCTGACTTCCTGGCCGTCGAGCAGTACCAGCTTCTCGCCTTCCTCGGCCATGCGCACGCGGATGCCGCCGTTGATTTCGGCGAGATCGAAGGCGTGCAGCGGTTGGCCCAGTTCCAGCATCACGTAGTTGGTGATGTCGACGGCAGCGTCGATGCTGCGCACTTCGGAACGGCGCAGGCGCTCAACCATCCACAGTGGGGTTGGCTTGGACAGGTCGACGTTACGGATCACGCGACCCAGGTAACGTGGGCAGGCGTTGGGGGCCAGCACTTCGATCGAACGCACTTCGTCGTGCACGGCAGGTACCGCTGCAACCACCGGGCGGGTCACGGTCGCGGCGTACAGTGCGCCGACTTCACGCGCCAGGCCCGCCAGCGACAGGCAGTCGCCACGGTTCGGGGTCAGGTCGACCTCGATGCTGGCGTCTTCCAGTTCCAGGTAGACACGGATGTCCTGGCCCACTGGCGCATCGGCCGGCAGTTCCATCAGGCCATCGTTGCCTTCACCGACCTGCAGTTCCGCCTGGGAGCACAGCATGCCGTTGGACTCGACGCCACGCAGCTTGGCCTTCTTGATCTTGAAGTCGCCTGGCAGCTCGGCACCGATCATGGCGAACGGAATTTTCAGGCCCGGGCGCACGTTTGGCGCTCCGCACACGACCTGGAAGGTTTCCGCGCCGTTGCTGACCTGGCACACACGCAACTTGTCAGCGTCCGGGTGTTGCTCGGTGCTCAGCACCTCACCCACAACCACACCACTGAAAACACCGGCGGCCGGCGTAACGCTATCGACCTCAAGGCCGGCCATCGACAGACGAGCAACCAGCTCGTCGCGACTTACCTGCGGGCTTACCCAGCCACGCAGCCATTGTTCACTGAATTTCATCCTGCTCTCCTAAAGATCCGTTACGACTAGCGAAATTGCGCGAGGAACCGCAAGTCGTTGTCGAAGAACAGACGCAAGTCGTTCACGCCGTAACGCAGCATGGCCAGACGCTCAACGCCCATGCCGAAGGCAAAGCCCGAGAATTCTTCCGGGTCGATCCCGGACATGCGCAGCACGTTGGGGTGAACCATGCCGCAACCCATCACTTCCAGCCAGCCGGTCTGTTTGCAGACGCGGCAGCCTTTACCGCTGCACATCACGCATTCCATATCGACTTCAGCGGATGGCTCGGTGAACGGGAAGAATGAAGGACGGAAACGTACCGCCAGCTCCTTCTCGAAGAACACCCGCAGGAACTCTTCGATGGTGCCTTTGAGGTCGGCGAAGTTGATGTCGCGATCAACCAGCAGGCCTTCGACCTGGTGGAACATCGGCGAGTGGGTGATATCGGAGTCGCTGCGATACACACGGCCTGGGCAGACGATGCGGATCGGCGGCTTCTGCGATTCCATGGTGCGGACCTGTACCGGCGAGGTATGGGTGCGCAGCAGCATGTTCGCGTTGAAATAGAAAGTGTCATGCATCGACCGGGCCGGGTGGTGGCCTGGGATGTTGAGCGCCTCGAAGTTGTGATAGTCGTCTTCGACCTCAGGGCCTTCGGCAATGCCGTAGCCGATGTGGGTGAAGAACTGCTCGATACGTTCCAGAGTCCGGGTAATCGGATGCAGGCCGCCCGAGGTCTGGCCACGGCCAGGCAGGGTCACGTCAATGGATTCGGCGGCGAGCTTGGCCGCAAGATCAGCCTCCTCGAGCGACGCCTTGCGCGCATTGAGAACCTCTGTAACACGCTCCTTGGCCACGTTGATCAGCGCACCGACTTGCGGACGCTCTTCAGCCGGCAAATTCCCCAGGGTCTTCATCACCTGAGTCAATTCACCCTTTTTGCCAAGGTAGTGAACCCGGATTTGCTCCAGGGCATTGATATCTTCTGCGCTTTGCACAGCCTCTAGTGCTTGAGAGACCAGCGCATCCAGGTTTTCCATGTACAGACTCCAGATACAAAATAGGGGAAGAGCTTGAAGGCTCTTCCCCTATTTAAGACGTTTAACACCGTGGGCCGCGGAAGCGACCCAGGGTGACTGTCGGGGGTACTTAAGCCAAGGTGGCTTTAGCTTTCTCGACAATCGCAGCAAACGCCGCTTTTTCGTTCACTGCCAGATCAGCCAGAACCTTACGGTCGATCTCGATGGACGCTTTTTTCAGGCCAGCGATGAAACGGCTGTAGGACAGACCGTTAACACGTGCACCAGCGTTGATACGAGCGATCCACAGAGCGCGGAACTGACGTTTTTTCTGACGACGGTCACGGTAGGCGTATTGGCCAGCCTTGATAACCGCTTGCTTGGCAACACGGAATACGCGTGAACGCGCGCCGTAGTAGCCTTTAGCAAGTTTCAGAATTTTCTTGTGGCGCTTACGCGCCATGACGCCACGCTTTACACGAGCCATGAGTTACTTCCTCTATTCTTGACTAAAATTAACGAAGGCGCAGCATGCGCTCGACTTTTGCCACGTCAGACGGATGCAGCAAGCTGCTACCGCGCAGTTGACGCTTACGCTTGGTCGACATTTTAGTCAGGATGTGGCTCTTGAAAGCGTGCTTGTGCTTGATACCGTTAGCAGTTTTCAGAAACCGCTTAGCAGCACCACTTTTAGTTTTCATCTTTGGCATGTTCGGTACTCCGCATTCAGTTGATAAACATAATCAGAAGGCCTGCCGTGCCCTATTGATTACTTCTTCTTTTTCGGGGCGATGACCATAATAAGCTGGCGTCCTTCCATCTTAGGATGCTGTTCGACCGAACCGTACTCGAGCAGGTCAGCTTCAACCCGCTTGAGGAGTTCCATCCCCAGCTCCTGGTGGGCCATCTCACGGCCGCGGAATCGCAAGGATACCTTGGCCCTGTCCCCATCACTCAGGAAACGTACCAGGTTGCGCAGTTTTACCTGGTAATCCCCTTCCTCCGTCCCTGGACGAAACTTGATTTCTTTTACTTGAATCTGCTTCTGGTTCTTCTTCGCCGCGGCAATCTGCTTCTTCTTCTCGAAGATCGACTTGCCGTAGTCCATCACCCGGCAAACGGGTGGGATTGCGTCGGCGGAGATTTCCACCAGGTCCAATTTGGACTCTTCAGCAATACGAAGCGCTTCATCAATCGAGACGATGCCAATCTGCTCGCCGTCAGCGCCAATTAACCGAACCTCGCGTGCCGAGATATTCTCGTTGATCGGGGCTTTCGGTGCAGCTCGTTTATCTTGTCTCATTTCACGCTTAATAATAATTACTCCGAATCTGGGCGACCACGCCGGGAAACCGCTTGCGCGAGGAACTCAGCGAACTGGGCGACGGGCATCGAGCCCAGGTCAGCACCTTCACGAGTACGCACAGCGACAGTCTGCATCTCGACTTCCCGATCTCCGATAACCAAAAGATAGGGAACCTTGAGCAAAGTATGCTCGCGGATTTTAAAGCCGATCTTTTCATTTCTCAAGTCGGACTTGGCACGAAATCCGCTTTCATTGAGAGTTTTTTCAACTTCAGCGGCAAAATCTGCCTGTTTATCAGTGATATTCATGATCACTGCCTGGGTCGGAGCCAGCCACGCAGGGAATGCACCCTCGTAGTGCTCGATCAGGATCCCGACGAACCGTTCGAACGAGCCGAGGATCGCCCGGTGCAGCATAACCGGGTGCTTACGGCTGTTGTCTTCGGAGACGTATTCGGCTCCCAGACGGATCGGCAGGTTAAAATCGAGCTGCAGGGTACCACACTGCCAGACGCGACCAAGGCAATCTTTCAGCGAGAACTCGATCTTCGGACCGTAGAACGCGCCCTCGCCCGGCTGCAAGTCGTATGCAAGCCCCGCACTGTCCAGCGCTGCGGCCAGTGCAGCTTCGGCGCGATCCCACAGTTCGTCGGAACCGACGCGTTTTTCCGGACGAGTGGACAGCTTCATCTCGACTTCGGTGAAACCGAAATCGCGGTACACGTCCATGGTCAGCTTGATGAATGCAGCGGATTCGGCCTGCATCTGCTCTTCGGTGCAGAAGATGTGGGCGTCATCCTGAGTGAAGCCGCGCACGCGCATGATGCCGTGCAGTGCACCCGATGGCTCGTTACGGTGGCAGGCACCGAACTCGGCCAGGCGCATCGGCAACTCGCGGTAGCTCTTCAGGCCCTGGTTGAACACCTGTACGTGGCACGGGCAGTTCATCGGCTTGATGGCGTAGTCGCGGTTTTCCGACTGGGTGGTGAACATGTTGTCGGCGTAGTTGGCCCAGTGCCCGGATTTCTCCCACAGGCTGCGGTCAACGACTTGCGGCGTCTTGATCTCCAGGTAGCCGTTGTCGCGCTGAACCTTGCGCATGTACTGCTCGAGCACCTGGTACAGGGTCCAGCCGTTCGGGTGCCAGAACACCATGCCCGGCGCTTCTTCCTGGAGGTGGAACAGGTTCAGGCGCTTGCCGATCTTGCGATGGTCGCGTTTTTCGGCTTCTTCGATGCGCTGGATGTAGGCCGCCAGCTGCTTCTTGTCAGCCCAGGCAGTGCCGTAGATCCGCTGCAGTTGTTCGTTCTTCGCGTCGCCGCGCCAGTAGGCACCGGACAACTTGGTCAGCTTGAACGACTTGAGGAAGCGTGTGTTCGGCACATGCGGGCCACGGCACATGTCGACATATTCTTCGTGGTAATACAGGCCCATGGCCTGCTCGTCCGGCATGTCTTCCACCAGGCGCAGCTTGTAGTCTTCGCCGCGGGCGGTGAACACGTCGATCACTTCGGCACGCGGAGTGACTTTCTTGATGACGTCGTAATCTTTTTCGATCAGCGCGTGCATGCGCTGCTCGATAGCCGCCAGATCGTCCGGGGTAAAAGGACGCTCGTAGGCGATGTCGTAATAGAAGCCTTCGTCGATGACCGGGCCGATGACCATTTTCGCGGTTGGGTACAGCTGCTTGACCGCATGGCCAATCAGGTGCGCGCAAGAGTGGCGAATGATCTCCAGCCCCTCTTGATCCTTGGGCGTGATGATTTGCAGGCTGGCATCGCCGGTGATCAGGTCGCTGGCGTCGACCAGCTTGCCGTCGACCTTGCCGGCCACGGTGGCCTTGGCCAGGCCGGCACCAATGGATGCGGCGACCTCGGCTACGGAAACCGAATGATCGAATGAACGTTGACTGCCGTCGGGAAGAGTAATAGTTGGCATGGCGCCTCCTCTCCTAGTGGTGACCCCTACCAAAGGTCACGTGGGTTGGGATGAGCCAGTACAAGATCCAATACCAGGCCGTTCAGTGATGAACGCCTGCCTTACAGCGGCAGGAGCCTTTCGGCCAACCGATAATCGAACCAGAGTGACTGGAGTTAAACAAAAAAGACCTTGGCAAGGCGGCATAGGGCGCGCCGGAAAATAGCCAAGCGAAAGATGCTAGCACAGATGAACGGTCATGGCGCCGAAGCCGCTTCAGGAAACGAAAATTCCCGGCTTTTAAGGGCAAAAGTGAACTTGAACTGTACGGCAACCCTCAAACACACCGAGAATCGCCGTTCGTCCACGACTCCAGGAGCATTTGATTATGCGTTTTACCTCGACTTTCGCCCTTGCTGCATCCCTGACCCTCATGTCCCTGGGTGCGCACGCCGCAGCCCCGTCGAACTGGCCTGCCGGTGCGCGGGACAGCTTCATCAAGGATTGCAGCGCAGCCGCCCAGCAAAGTGTTGATGCCAAAACCGCCAAAGACCACTGTGAATGTGGCGCGGACAAAATCAATGCCGAATTGAGCAGTGCCGAAATCAAGGAACTCATGACCAACCAGAACGCAGATCCTGCGCTCAAGACCAAAGCTGTGACGGCTATTTCGTCCTGCAAAGTCGTGAAGAAAAAGTAATTTTTACACCCTGCCAGACCGGCTGAAGGACCAGAAATCGCCATGAAAACTGCCATTTCTCACAAATTACGCAGCTTTTACGGCTTTTTTTAACAGCTGATATTTCGCCTGAAAGCCCCGTAGATCGGGGCTTTCAGCCAACCAAGGCATGAAACACAACGCGATTGATTAGCAAACAATGCCTTGGGGGGGCTCCCAAGCCGAACATTTCGACTATGATAGCTCGGTGTGCCCAGTTGGCCTGAGCAGCACAGCACTACTGAAAATATATGTTTCTTGGAGATACACCATGTCTAATCGCCAAACCGGCACCGTTAAATGGTTCAACGATGAAAAAGGCTTCGGCTTCATCACTCCTCAAGGTGGCGGTGACGACCTGTTCGTACACTTCAAAGCTATCGAAAGCGACGGTTTCAAAAGCCTGAAAGAAGGCCAAACCGTTTCCTTCGTGGCTGAGAAAGGCCAAAAGGGTATGCAAGCTGCACAGGTTCGCCCAGAGTAATTCTGCGCCGAACTAAAAAAACCCCGTCCATGTGACGGGGTTTTTTATGGCCTGGAGAAAAGCGCTGGAGCAATCAGCCGCAATTGACCCGATTGATCACAAGGTTGTCATCGGTATTGAGGTTCAGGCGATCGGAGCGGTATTCCAGCGTGACCATGTCATCTGGCTTGAGAATGCGTGCGTTCTGCGCTCCGGCGCGGCTACGGGCCTGTTCCAGCAATTGTGGCGAAGCTTTCTGGCCGATTGCGAACTCGGCAGCCTTCGCCTCACAGCGGCTATGACCAGCATCGGTCACGGCAGTGTCTTTGGCTGGCTCAGAGGTACCCGGGGTGCTGCAACCCGACAAGGCGAGCGCAGCCAACAAAGTACCGAATGATGCGAGCTTCCAAGGCATGAAGCCTCCTTTGAGAAAAAATGGACAGAGATCGTGCGACCGTGGTTTGGCCGATTGGTTTCAGAATTGTCACAATTGGCTGTGGGCCAGTCTGCCTGAGTCGACACCGGGCGCTGGCGAATCAATCGTCACCAGATATGAACGCACTCAGTAGATGTCGATGTAATCAAACGGCGGGGTTGGCCAGTTCTGCTTGAGCGCGTTGAAAATCTGCATCACCCACACCTCGTCGCTGGCTGCGACGTTGCCGACATAACCCGAACCCGCCGCCCAGGTCTCCAGGCGGAACAGAAGGCCGTCGATATCGACGCCACCCACCACGCCCGAAGAAATGTAGGCAATGCCGGCCTTCGTAACGCGCAATTGGGTGTGAACGTTGTCACTGGCGGACGCAAGCAGCTGCCGCACAGCATCCAGCGTCAGGTTGTCGGGGTTGTTCAAGTCGATCTGCACGCGGTTTGCCCTGGCAATTAAACAGGCGGACAGTGTCGCACAGCCCTCCCCTCATGCCTAAGTAGCAGTGCCAAACACGGCGCAAAATGGTTAACTCCACACGCAGAACGCACTAACCGCCTTTCAGCCTCGCGAGACACCCATGACCATCGTCACGATCCACGCCGACATCAAAGCCAAGTGGCCCCACGGGCAAAGCTCCTACAGCCCGGGCAGCCCGGAGGAGTTGGCAATCATCGGTATTGACCTGCTGGTCAAGGAACTGGGCACACAGGCCGCGCAGGCATTCATCGGCCAGGTATTCGAGAAGTACCCGGCCGATCACATGGGGGCGCCAGACCCCGAGCGCGAATAAGACCCGGCCGACGAACGTCGACCGGCAGGCTGTTTACTTCAGGCGACCAAGGCGTTCGGTCAGCAGATCGAAGAAGCCCTGGGCATCGCCATTTTCAACCCAGAACGCGTTCTTCGGTTGTTTCAGGCCATCGTACCAGTCGACGATGGTCTGGCCGAAGGTCGGGCCTTCACGGCTGTCCACCACCACGTTGACCTCACGGCCGCTGAACAGCGCAGGCTTGAGCAGGTAGGCAATGACGGTAGCGTCATGCACCGGGCCGCCCGGGATGCCGTAGTGCTCCATGTCGCCCTTGACGTATTCATTGAGAATATCGCCCACCACCTTGCTCGCGTTGTTGTTCAGCGCAGCGATTTGCTTCAGGCGTGCGTCGCTGGTCAGGACCTTGTGGGTCACGTCCAGCGGCAGGTAGGTCAGCTTGACGCCGCTCTTGAGCACGATCTCGGCCGCGATCGGGTCGGCGAACAGGTTGAACTCGGCCACCGGCGTGATATTGCCGCCGTTGAAGTGCGCGCCGCCCATCACCACCACTTCCTTGATGCCTTGAGTGATCTCCGGCGCCTGGGTCAATGCCAGCGCCAGGTTGGTCTGCGGACCGAGCATGGCGATGGTGATGCTGTGGGGCTTGGCGGTGCTGAGGGTCTTGATCAGGTAATCAACGGCATTGCCTTCGGCCAGGCCTTTTTTCGGCTCATGCACGGTGACGCCGGAGATGCCTTCCTTGCCATGGATGTTTTCAGCGTAGATCGGCGTGCGCAGCATCGGTTTCGGTGCACCGGCATATACCGGGATGTCCTCGCGCCCTGCCCATTCGCGGGCCAGGCGTGCGTTGCGGGAGGTCTTGTCGAGGCGCACGTTACCGGCAACGGTGGTCAGCGCGCGGATCTGCAGTTCATCGGGCGAAGCCATGGCGAACAGCAAGGCAACCACGTCGTCGGCACCGGGGTCGGTGTCGATGATCAGGTCGATTTTTTCCGCCGCGTGGGCGCTTGCAGCAGTTAGCACGGACAAAAGCAGCACACTCCGGAACAGGTGTCGCAGGGTTTGGGTACCACGTTGCATGACGCACTCCTTGTCGTTGGGGAATTCTAGAACGTTACGCCGGAAACCAGCGCGATATTGCAGTAGGGCTGGCACTCGCCGGTGCGCACCACCGCCCTCGCCTTGCGGCTGAGCTGCTTGAACTCTTCATGGCTGACCAGGCGGCGCTCGCCGAGGGCGGCCTGTTCGGTCAGGGTATTGAGATCCGCCAGGGCCGGCGGTTGCTTGAGCAGGATTTCTTCCGCGAGCACGTGGCTTTCCACCTGCATCTCGCTGAGGACGATGCGCAAGGTACTGACGAAATCCGGAATGCCTTTGGTCAGCGCCAGGTCGATCAGCTCGACACCCGGCGGCACCGGCAAGCCGGCATCACCGATCACCAGAATGTCGCCATGGCCAAGGGATGCGATCACCCGCGACAGCGCGATATTGAGCAAGGGAGTCTTTTTCATGAGGGCACAAAACCTTGGACGTCATGCAATGTGGGAATAGAGGGTTGCGCACCCGCGCGGGTCACGGACAGCGCGGCGGCTACCTGGCCGAAACGAATGGCCTCAGCCTCGCTCCTGCCGTTGGCCAGCGCGGCTGCGAAACCGCCGACGAAGGTGTCACCGGCAGCCGTGGTATCGACCGCCTTGACCTTGGGCGCGACCAGGTGCTCGAAGCCTTGGCCATCGGCAAACAACGCGCCTTCGGAGCCGAGGGTAATGATCACTTTGCCAGCACCGGCCTTGATCAGGCGTGTGGCGGCGGCCTTGGCGCTGTCCAGCGAGTCGACCACCACGCCGCTCAAGGCCGAGGCTTCGCTTTCATTGGGAATCAGGTAGTCGATGGCGGCGTACCAATCCTCGGGCAGCGGACCACTGGCCGGCGCCGGGTTCAGGATCACCGTCTTGCCCAGCTCGCGACCGCGCTTGAGGGCATGGCCGACAGTCTCCATCGGCGTTTCCAGCTGGCAGACAATCACGTCGGCAGCCTGCAGCACACTGTCAAATGCCTGTAATTTGGCTGGGGTCAGCTCGCCATTGCTACCGGCGACAATAACGATCGCATTCTGGCTGCTGTCATCCACCACGATCAGCGCCACCCCGCTGGAACCGTCAACGGTGCTGACGGCCTGGCAATCAATGCCCTCCACCAGCAACGCGTCGCGCAATTGCGCGCCATAGGCATCGGTGCCCACGCAGCCGACCATGGCGACCTCAGCCCCGAGGCGCGCCGAAGCGACCGCCTGGTTCGCGCCCTTGCCGCCGGGAACGGTGGAAAACGATTGGCCGATCAGGGTTTCACCGGCGCGGGGCAGCCGACTGGCCCGGGTGACCAGGTCCATGTTCAGGCTGCCTATTACCACTACTTTTGCTGGCATACATCAGTACTCATCAATTCGGTTCAGCGGTATTGGGCAAACACACCGGCCAACGGCGCCGTCGACTCGCGCAGGACAATACTCGGCGTCACGATGCGTTGATCGATCGGCAATTGGGGTGTCGCAATTCGTCGCAGTAAAAGCTCGGCCGCCATCTCTCCCAGCTGCAGGATCGACTGGCCCACGGTGGTCAGCGCCGGGTACACGTACTGACTCATCTGGATATCATCAAACCCGATCACCGACAGCTCACCGGGCACCCGGATATTACGTTCCGCAGCGGCGCGCAAGACGCCGAAGCCAATCATGTCGTTGCCGGCAAAAATCGCGCTGGGGGGATTATCCGCCAGCAATTGCGCCGCGGCCGCGTAACCACCGGTACTGGTGAAATCACTTTCCAGCACACGACCAGCCGGCACTTCGAGCCCCGCCTCGGCCAGGGCACGGTAGTAACCCGCCATCCGCATTTGCGCCACGCGGGTATGACTCGGGCCACCAATGCAGGCAATGTCGCGATGCCCCAGATCGAGCAAGTGCCGGGTCGCAAGGTAAGCGCCCTGTTCATGGTCGATGCGCACCAGGTCGACATCGATCCCGTCCAATGCACGGTCGACGATGACCATCGGCGTGCGTACCGCCTTGAGGCCTGTCGCCAGGCCGCTGTCGTCGCCGCCCACCGAGGTCACGATCAAGCCGTCGATGCGTTTTTCCAGCAGCACCCTCAGGTAGCTGCGCTGCTTTTCGGCATTATCGTCGGAGTTGCAGAGGATCACGCAATAGCCGTTACGCTCGCAGTAATCCTCGATGCCCCGGGCCAGTTCCGCAAAATACGGGTTGAGGCTGTTGGGCACCAACAGGCCGATGGTGGCTGTGGTCTTGGCCTTCAGCGAGCGCGCGACCGCACTGGGCACATAGTCGAGCTGCTTGATGGCCGCCTCGACCTTGATCCGTACCGGCTCGCTGACCGGGCGCGTCTTGTTCACCACATGAGACACCGTGGTGTAGGAAATCCCCGCCAGCGCGGCCACATCCTTGATCGTTGCCATGGCTCAGGCTCGCCGACTGGCGCGCTGGCTGCGGTAAGTATCGAGCACCACCGCGATCACGATCACGGCACCGGTGATGATACGTTTGGTAGGCTCGGTGGCGCCAATCTGCGCCAGCCCTGCCGCCAGTACCGAGATGATCAGCACGCCGAAGAAGGTACTGATGACCGAGCCACGCCCGCCCATCAGGCTGGTGCCACCGATCACTACCGCAGCGATCACTTGCAGCTCCAGGCCGGAACCGGCGTTGGGATCGGCCGCTTCCAGGCGCGAAATCTGGAACAGCGCCGCCACACCCGCCAGCAGGCCCATCAGGCTGAACACCAGGATCTTGTAGGGCTTGGGATTGATACCCGCCAGGCGCACGGCCTCTTCGTTGGTGCCAATGCCGATCAGGTAGCGACCGAACACGGTACGGGTCAGCACCAGCTGCGCGGCGATGATCACCAGCAACGCGATGATGAACGAAGGTGAAATGCCGAAGGCCACCGGGTTGGACAGCCAGGCAAACGAATCACCGATGTATGCGGTACGCGAGCCGGTCATCTGGTACGCCACGCCGCGCGCCATTTCCAGCACGCCGAGGGACACGATGAATGACGGGATCCGCCAGGCCACTGTGATCGAACCGGTAATGGTCCCGGCCAACGCGGCGCAGCCCATGCCCAGCACGGCTGCCGGCAACACACTCCAGCCCCAGCCGAGAATCGCCACACTGACGGCCGATGCGGCCAGGGCCAGCACGGAGCCTACCGACAGGTCGATGCCGCCGATGATCAGCACGAAGGTCATGCCGACTGCCAACACCATCAGGTCGGGAATCTGGTTGGCCAGGGTGCTGAAGGTGTCGTACGAGAGGAAGTGGTCGCTCAGGAACGAGAACAGCGCAATCATCGCCAGCAAGGCGCCGGCCAGGCCCAGGTAGGTGCCCAGGCCATAGAAGTTGCCGCCACGTTTTGCGGGGGAGGAAGTGGTTTTCATGGGGTATTCCTAGGCGCTGCGTCGTTGAGCAGCGCATCACGTTTCTGATAGCCGGCAAAAGCAGCGGCAAGCAATTCGTCCTGGGTCCAGCTGTCGCGCTCGAAGGTCTCGATCAGGCGCCCGGCGGAAAGTACCCCGATGCGGTCGCAGATCAGCATCAACTCACGCAGGTCGCTGGACACCACCACCAGCGCCTTGCCCTGGCGGGTCAGGTCGCCGAGCAACGCATAGATATCGAATTTGGCGCCGACGTCGATGCCTCGGGTCGGTTCATCGAACAGCATCACCGCGCAATCGCGCTCCAGCCAGCGGCCAATCACCACCTTCTGCTGGTTGCCACCCGACAGCTCGGACACCAGCTGCGCCGGACTGGAACTGCGGATACGCATGGCGTCGACCTGGCGCTTGGCCAGGGCCGTTTCGTCACGACTGTTCACCAGGCCACCGCTGGACACCTTCGGCATGTTGCCCAAGGCAATGTTGGCGCCGATGGATTGGGTCAGCAGCAGGCCTTCGCCCTTGCGGTCTTCGGTGATCAGGGCGATGCCATGGCCAACCGCGTCGACGGGCGAGCGAATGCTGACGACTTGCGCAGGTGTGCCCAGGGCCACGGTGCCGCTGTCGGCCAGGTCGGCGCCGAAGATCAGGCGCAGCAACTCCGTACGGCCCGCACCGATCAGGCCGGAGATGCCGTAGATTTCGCCGGCACGCACTTCAAACGACACGTCGCGGACCTTGTCCGAGCGGGTCAGGCCTTTTACCGTCAACAGCGGCGCGCCGATGGTGCGCGGGCCCAGGTCGATTTTCTCGCCCAGTTCGCGGCCCACCATCAGCGTGACCAGTTGCTCACTGTTGTAGTTGGCCATCGGCTCGACACACACCAGCTTGCCGTCGCGCAGCACCGCAATGCGCTGGGCAACCCGGGCCAGTTCTTCGAGCCGGTGGGAAATATAGATAATCGCCACGCCCCGGGCCTGCAGGCGGGTGATTTGTTCGAACAGCATCTCGACTTCACGGGCGGTCAGCATCGCCGTGGGTTCATCGAGGATCAGTACGTGGCAGTCGCCAATCAGGTTGCGGGCGATCTCGACCATCTGTTGGTGGCCGATGCCGAGGCTGCCGACCAGGGTGTCCGGGTCGATAGCGTCCAGGCCGACCTGGGCCATGGCTTCAATGGCGGCCTTGCGCAGTTGCTTGCGGCTGATCCAGCCACCGTGGCTGGGCAGGTTATCGAGGAACAGGTTTTCAGCGACCGTCAGGGTTGGCAGCAGGTTAAGCTCCTGCATGACCATGCGGATGCCCTGCTCTTCAGCCTGGGTCCGGCTACCTGGCGTGTAGGCCTGGCCATTGAACTGCATCTGGCCGTCGGTCGGGGTGACCAGCCCGCCGATGATTTTCGACAGGGTGCTTTTCCCCGCGCCATTCTCACCGGTAAGCGCCAACACTTCCCCACGATTGAGCGTCAGGGTGATGTCGGACAGAACCGGTTGGGCATAGGTCTTGCCGATACCGCTGACCGAGAGGACAGCGTTCGGTGCGGAAGATGACATAGGAACGTCTCCAGGCGTCCGCTCGGGTGAGCGGACGCTGTTTTGTGCTGCCGGGGAATTACTTCTTGAGGATGAGTTCGACCGGGGTTTCGATCATGCCATCCACGGCATCGACTTTTTCACCCTTGACCAGCTTCAGAGCGTTCTGGATACCGAAAACGGCTTGCTGGGCAGCAGCCTGGTCGGCGGTGGCCAGGACACGGCCGTCCTGCAGCATCGGCTTGATGGCCTCGATGTTGTCGTAGCCTACGACCAGCACCTTGCCAGCCTTGCCGGCGCCACGTACGGCGGATACTGCGCCCAGTGCCATGTTGTCGTTACCGGCCAGCAGCGCCTTGATGTTCGGGTTTGCCTGGAGCATGGCAGCGGCAATCGCGTTGCCCTTGTCGATTTCCCACTCACCGGATTGGGTGGAGACGATCTTCATGCCGGCGGCATCCATCGCGTCCTTGAAGCCAGCGGTACGCTGCTGGGCGTTGGTGGTGGTGGACACACCTTCGATGATGCCAACCTGGTCACCCTTGGTGAGGTGCTTGGCCAGTTCTTCACCGACCAGGCGCGCGCCCTTGCGGTTGTCTGGACCTACGAACGGGATATCAAGGTTTTTGCTTTTCAGTACATCCACATCAAGACGGTTGTCGATGTTGACGACCTTGATGCCTTTGTCGGAGGCCTTTTTCAGCACGGTGACCAGGGCTTTCGAGTCGGCGGGAGCAATGACGATCGCGTCAACCTTGGACAGGATCATCTGATTGACGATATCGATCTGCGCACTGGTATCGGTTTCGTTCTTGATCCCGTTGGTGATCATGTCGAAGTCGGCGGCGTGGGCTTTCTGGTATTCCTTGGCACCGTCCTGCATGGTGACGAAGAATTCGTTGGCGAGGGATTTCATGACCAGGCCGACCTTGGGTTTGGCGGCGGTCTCGGCAGCAAATGCAGAGGAAAGAGGCAGGGCAGCGGATGCGGCAGCAAGCACAGCGACAGCAAGAAGACGTCCAGCAAATGGCAGCTTCATGGGTTCACTCCGATCTTATGATTATTGTGAGCAACGCTTGCACCGAAGAACGCTTCGGCAGCCAACCCACCCGGGCGGCTGATACGAGCTTTCACGACACTCGAGGAGCACCCCGTGAAACATCTCGCAAACGTTTGCGTTAGGTCAAACTATGAGAAGCTTGTCGAGATTTGTCAACGGGAGAAAACAGCCTTTTGATGAATCCGCTTTACGCCCTGCCCTCGAAGCCATCCGGTACCCCCTTTAAACATCCGCGTTGCTGGATCGTTCTCTGAAACGACAGGTCGCGGCGTGCCTCCTGCGTTTAAACCCAAACTTTTCCGTCATCCTTTTCGGACAACCGAACACCTGCGCACCGCTTTGTTCGGAAAGCCGGACAGAAGACCAAGCCATTTACTTACAAATCAAACAAATATAGATATAAATCAATAGGTTAAATTCTATTGCCCAACAAAATCCCGCTGGTACAAATCCTGCTCTTACTCAGCACCTCGTGGCGTTCAGAACCGCCCGGGTGTTTCTAGATGAACCTGCATCAGCACTCATCAAAACTAGAGAGAAGAATAATGAAATCTGCGTTGAAAACTTTCGTACCGGGCGCGTTAGCCCTCCTGCTGTTGTTCCCCGTTGCCGCTCAGGCAAAAGAAGCTGAAACCCAGCAAAAACTGTCCAACGTGGTGATCCTTGCCACCGGCGGCACCATCGCCGGCGCCGGCGCCAGCGCGGCCAACAGTGCGACCTACCAGGCCGCCAAGGTCGGCATCGAACAATTGATCGCCGGTGTTCCTGAGCTTAGCCAGATCGCCAATGTCCGCGGCGAACAAGTATTGCAAATTGCCTCCGAAAGCATCACCAACGAAAACCTCCTGCAACTGGGTCGTCGTGTCGCCGAACTGGCCGACAGCAAGGACGTCGACGGCATCGTGATCACCCACGGTACCGACACCCTGGAAGAGACTGCCTACTTCCTCAACCTGGTGGAAAAGACCGACAAGCCAATCGTCGTGGTCGGCTCGATGCGCCCAGGCACCGCCATGTCGGCTGATGGCATGCTCAACCTGTACAACGCCGTTGCCGTCGCCGGCAGCAAGGACGCCCGCGGCAAAGGCGTACTGGTGACCATGAACGACGAGATCCAGTCGGGTCGCGACGTCAGCAAGATGATCAACATCAAGACTGAAGCGTTCAAGAGCCCATGGGGCCCGCTGGGCATGGTGGTAGAAGGCAAATCCTACTGGTTCCGCCTGCCAGCCAAGCGTCACACCATGAACTCGGAATTCGACATCAAGACCATCAAAAGCCTGCCGGACGTCGAAATCGCCTATTCCTATGGCAACGTAAGCGACACCGCCTACAAGGCCCTGGCCCAGGCCGGCGCGAAAGCCATCATCCACGCCGGTACCGGCAATGGTTCGGTGTCGTCCAAGGTGGTGCCTGCCCTGCAGGAACTGCGCAAGCAAGGCGTACAGATCATTCGCTCTTCCCACGTGAATGCCGGTGGTTTCGTTCTGCGTAACGCCGAACAACCAGACGACAAATACGACTGGGTAGTTGCCCATGACCTGAACCCGCAGAAAGCCCGCATCCTGGCCATGGTCGCCCTGACCAAGACCCAGGACAGCAAGGAACTGCAACGGATGTTCTGGGAATATTGATCGCTCCCGGGCCCGGCCGGCAACGGTTGGGCCATCCCGCTCGTGGCGTACCGCGAGCGGGTCTGATTTCCCCCGCTTTATCCCCCGCGAAAAAAACCTTTGAAAAACAAAGCGTTCCTACACCAAATCGGCAAAACCACTGTCAGAAGAACTTCTTGAATTTTAAGCAGTTGCGAAATTGCCCACAGTTAAATACTGTATGCACGTACAGCCTAATAAGGAATACTCCGTGGCAAAGCCCTCTTCCGCAGCACCAACACCTCCTGATGCCTACCAACGACTGGCCGTTCGTGTGCAGAAAATCATCAACTCCACCAATGCCCAAAAAAACAAGGCGGCGTTGATTTTTCGTTTGCCGGAGGAACCGGAAGACGAGTGGGCACGACTACTGGAAGAGATAGCAGAAAACGATAACGTCACCCTCGCTTATCGCGATGACGGCGGCGTGCAGATTTTCTGGGTTGTGCCGAAGGAAGATTGAGTCAATGAGTGTCCGTTTTATCAGTGTGTTGTTCGTGTTTTTTGCTGTCACCGCTCACGCCCAAGCCCCCAGGACGTTCAGCGAAGCCAAGAAAATCGCCTGGAAACTGTATGAACCGCAATCCACGGAGTTCTATTGCGGCTGCAAATACAACGGCAACCGGGTAGACCTGAAAGCCTGCGGCTATATCCCGCGCAAAAACGCCAACCGGGCGGCACGTATTGAATGGGAACACATTGTTCCGGCCTGGCAGATCGGCCATCAGCGCCAGTGCTGGCAGGATGGCGGGCGCAAGAACTGCACCCGCAAGGACGCGGTCTACAAGCGGGCCGAAGCCGACCTGCACAACCTGGTGCCGAGCATCGGCGAGGTGAATGGCGACCGAAACAATTTCAGTTTTGGCTGGCTGCCGGTACAAAGCGGCCAATATGGATCATGCCTGACCCAGGTGGACTTCAAGGCCAAGAAGGTCATGCCCCGCCCTTCCATTCGCGGCATGATCGCCCGAACGTATTTCTATATGAGCAAGCAGTATGGCCTGCGCCTGTCGAAACAGGATCGCCAGCTGTATGAAGCCTGGAACAAGACCTACCCGGTACAGCCCTGGGAACGCCAGCGCAATCAAACCGTGGCGTGCGTGATGGGGCGCGGCAATGAATTTGTCGGCCCGGTGAACTTGAAAGCCTGCGGCTGAACGAAAAAAGCGGGAGCGCCATGGCCTCCCGCTTGTCGACTCTTTACTGCGCAACCTTGTGTTCGATGACCTCGGACACCGTGTCATTCTTCTTCGCAGTCGCCAGTTTCTCGGTCAACTGCGCTTGTTTCGCCTCGGCCTCGGCCTTGGTGCTGAATGGGCCCAGCAGCACCTGGTCCTTACCGTCTTCCTTCGCCAGATAGAAACTGAAACCGTGTTCCAGCAACCACGCGGTCAAGTCAGTCATCGCCTGCAGCTTGTGATCCGGCGGCCCCACCCATACATCCCATTCTTGAGAGGCGATCGCGCCGACCGCAGGTTGCGCCTGGGCGGGCGCCTCGGCAACGGCAGGCCTGGCCTTGGGGGCGTCGACACTTTTACCTTCACCGCAACCGGCCAATGCCAACACCGCAATTGCCATCGCTACTTTACGCACTACCCTGCTCCTTAGAGGATCAAAGAGGCGACTTTATCATTCACTGTCTATTCTGGCCGTCATAAACGTTGGCTTAAACAATGCGAATGATGTATCGCAGACCTGTATGATGGCGGCATGGGAATTAATGCCGCCTCTATGCGTCCTAAAAGAGGCAGCCACAGGGAAGCGCTTCGCAGTAAGCTACACACATCCGACATCTGCCCTGTCTGAAACATGTGTCCTTCAAAGCAATCAAGGAGAAGTCCATGCTGATACTCACCCGCAAAGTCGGTGAAAGCATAAACATCGGTGATGACATCACGATCACCATCCTGGGCGTTAGCGGCCAGCAAGTAAGAATCGGCATCAATGCTCCAAAGGACGTTGCCGTGCATCGCGAGGAGATCTACCAACGTATCCAGGCGGGCCTGACGGCTCCGGATAAAAACCAGACACCTTGAAGCGCCTCCAGTAGCCAGCCCTTTCGTTCACTGTAACGGCTGGCGAAAACCTCTTTCAGCCTGCTCGCGGCTTCCCGCGGCCAGCGCGCCCTATTCCCTTGTTCCAGCGTCAGGCCAGCGTCATCCCAGGCCGACACCGCGTGCCATGCCACTCGCTGCAATCATCATCAGCACCAGCAGTAACGCCTGCACATGGCTGATGCGCGCAAAAAGACCTGCCTGGTGCAAATCGAGGCGCGTGCCACGCGCCAACGCGATGCGCCATTTGATAAAGCGAATCATCGGCGCGAGCTCCAGTAACAAAATTAATACAAGCAGCGTCATCTTCACGTGAAACAACGGCTGGTGCAGGTAATAATCACTGCCCTTTTCGTAGCCGCCGAAGGCCCGCAGGCCACCGGTTACCAATAACACCAGGGCACTGATTCCCCAGATGTTGTCCGCGATCAATACGCGGCGCAGGGTGGATGGGTCACTATCAGATACACCGCGCAATGCCTTGCCACGCGCAAGCACGGCCGACAAAGCCATGGCGAATGCCAGTAAATGGACTGCTGCAAGAAACCACTGAACCAACATAAGGCGTACTCCCTTTTGTATGACACATGGCAGGAACACTTCTCAGTAATAGTCGCTGGCTGCGTTCAACACATGAAACAGCCTGCAAACAAAGGGAACTTGTGGAGTTTTCCAGGGCCGAATCTCGTGACAAATCCCCTACAGTCTGCAGCGCGCCAAGGAGCACGTTGATGAGGCGTACCGTTAAACAGCCTTACTTATCCAAGTCTTGGTTGATTGTCACGCTGATCAGCGTGGCGTTTGTGGCGCTGGAGTATGGCCTCAAGTTCGAAATCGAAGGCTCCTCCGACAAAGCCTACTCATGGCTGGACCTGACGCTGTTCCTGAGCGCGTACTTGTTTTTCTTCTGCCTCAAGCCCATTCAGGTCGCCGTCCATCGCAGACTGTGCCGACGCGCGCCTCACAGTGATCGCCGCAAAGCCTCATCCTGACGGCTTTGGGTTTCATCTTGAAGTTCGTTGCCCCAGCGCGGTGTATCCCGCAAGCGGGTTGAAACCGCCGCCGCAGTTGCTATCAGATCGCCGGTATTTACAGCTGCGCGACACAACCTATGCTTGGGCATGCACGGTCGGTGAAAGGTTGTAGCGCTGATGGACACACTGAGTAAAAGCGAGATCGAATCAGCACTGGCAGCGCGCCTGCCGAGCTACAAAATCGTCTGCACCCTGCATGCCGATGGCACGCTTTCCGCGATTCTCAGCGGCCCGGAAGCTGATCACTTTGCGGTGACCGGCATCGTCCGCGCACACCATCGAGGGCCGGAGGCGATTGCCAGGCTTGCCAGCGAAATCCTCAAGGAAATGGTCTTGTCCCGCCAGGGGCTCAAGGGCAACCGCCTGCAGACGCTGACTGGAAACAGCTCCAACGTTGAACCGCCCCTTTACGAAGAAGGCCGATCCGGGTAACCGGGTCGGCCTTTTTTTACGCCAGGCGCTGTAGATGCAACAGCCCGGCTTCGTCCCGCTGAACCTGTAGACGCTCATACCCGTCAATCGACGGATGCGCGGTGACCATGGGCACAAGGTGGGTCGACGTCACCACCATCACATCGGCCCCCGCCGCCTCGCCGGCGCGAATCCCGACGCTGGCATCCTCAAACACCAGGCAGTCCTGTACCGGTACTCCCAGCCGTTGCGCACCGAGCACATAACAGGCCGGATCCGGCTTGCCGCTGGCGACATCCTCCGCGGTGACCAGCACCGCCGGCGGGTTGATCCCGGCCGCCTGCATACGGCGCAGAGCCAGTGCCTTGGGGGCAGACGTAACCAGCGCCCATTGATCGCCGGGCAATGCGTTGAGGAATTCCACCGCGCCCGCAATCGCCACCACCCCTTCCACATCCTCAAGTTCAGCCTCGGTAATCCACTGCGCCTCAGCCTGCGCGTCCACACCGGGCAATGCCTGGCGGGTGATGGTATCGATGGCCCGGGCACCATGGATGGTCTTCAGAAAGGCCTCGACATCCAGCCCATGGCGTTCAGCCCAGGTGGCCCATACGCGCTCGGCGGCGGCAATGGAGTTCAGGAGTGTGCCATCCATATCGAACAGAAAGGCGCGGTAACGGTGGGCGAATACAGCTGAATCGCGGGTGGACACTGCTCGGCTTCCTCTTGCTTTCGTCACCCGGTCTTGGGCGCTGACGAACCACTTGCCTGGTGCAATCTACGGATCGGCCCAAACGCTGTAAACCTTCCCGTGGTTTGTATCGGACTGTATGGGAACCCCGCCTGGATACGTGAACCCGCATTTCGCCATGCCTGGGCACACATGGCAGATACACCCCGGCGATTAACTACGACCACCAGCCAATCCGGCTGACTCACGCGTAGGAGCCTCATCATGTTCAATCTCTCGAAAGCTTCGTCCCTGGTACTCGGCCTGACTGTCATCGCGGGCCTCGGGCTGTCATCCATGGCGTCGGCCGACACCGACGCTGGCGCGGTCAAAGACCAGTCATCCCACCTGCTCGCCGAGGGCGGCGCAGATCGCCTGCACGAACGCGGCCTGGCGGAAGGCGGCGCTGAACGCCTGCAAGCAACCCGTACTGTCTGATGGGTCACCGTCCAACCAGGGCAGCCTTCCGGCTGCCCATTGCATTACAAACTTGTCATCAAGCTGTCAGTGTTGCCCGCACCCTCACTTCATACAGTGAAGTCGTCAGTCACCCACAGCGGGTGACCCAACTTCCCACTGAAAATGAAGCGAGCCCGCTCATGAAACCTGCAAGCAAACTCTGCCTGATCGCCGCCAGCCTGTTGATGCTGGGGACCGGCGCCGCCGTGGCCGGCCCGATTGCACCGGTGAAAGCCAATAACGTAGTGCTGGTACACGGCTCCTGGGCCGACGGTTCCAGTTGGTCCGAAGTGATTACCCGCCTGCAGGCCGCCGGCTTGCATGTAACCGCCGTGCAAAACCCGCTGACCTCGGTGGCGGATGACGTCGCTGCCACCAATCGCGTACTCGATCAACAGGACGGCCCTACCGTGCTGGTCGGCCATTCCTACGCCGGCACCGTGGTCAGCGACGCCGGGGCCAACCCCAAGGTCAGCTCCCTGGTATACGTCGCCGCCCGCGCTCCGGACGCCAACGAAGACTTCGTCGCCCTGTCCGCCAAGTACCCAAGCACACCCGTGCGGGCCGGTGTGGTGGAGCACGACGGTTACCTGACCCTGAACCAGGACGCCTTCCTCAAGTACTTTGCCGCCGATGTACCCCACGCCAAGGCCATGGAGCTGTACGCCGTGCAACAACCGATCGCCAAGACCCTGTTCAGCGGTCGCACCGTCAACGCCGCGTGGCACACCAAGCCGTCCTGGTATGCGGTGTCCAGCAATGACCAGACCATCAACCCCGACCTGGAACGCTTTCTCGCCAAGCGCATGAACGCCACCACCATCGAGCTGCCATCGAGCCACTTGTCCCTGGTTTCCCACGCCAAGGAAATCACCGACCTGATCCTCGAAGCGTCCGGCCGCCAGCCTTAAGCCCTTCATTACGATCTTGTCATCATCCTGTTGGCTGGCTGTTTGTGTCGCCTGGTTACTGTGAACTCACTGCCGGATACCGGCAGCCAACCCTTAAAGAGAGATACCGCCATGAAACTGTTTATCCTCGGCTTTGCTGCCCTCCTCGCCACCGGCTCGGCCTTTGCCGATACCACCGCCACCACCTCGGTGATCCATGACACCCCCGGCCTCTTCATGCACATGGACGTGGCCAAAGTACTGTCGAGCACCGATACCTACGGCCAGTGCGGCATTGTCCCTGCGCGCCTCGACTACCTCGACAGCCAGGGCCGCGAACACGTGCTGGACTATCAAGTACAGGGCATCGGCTGCCCCAATGACAATTGATCGGGCTACACTTGCGCCACGCAAGAACTGCACATCACCAGGGCGAATCCCATGAATATCCTCGTAGTCGAAGACGAGCCCAAGGCGGGCAACTACCTGCTTAACGGCCTGCAGGAACTGGGTTACTCCGTGAGCCTTGCCCGCGATGGCGTGGACGGGTTGCACCAGGCCCTGGAAACCCCGTTCGACGTGATCGTGCTGGACGTGATGATGCCGAAGATGGACGGCTGGGAAGTGCTGCGTCGCCTGCGCAAGGAAGCCGACACGCCGGTGCTGTTCCTGACCGCCCGGGACGATATTGCCGACCGCATCAAGGGCCTGGAACTGGGCGCCGACGATTACCTGATCAAACCGTTTTCCTTCGCCGAACTGGTGGCGCGCCTGCGCACCCTGACCCGGCGCGGGCCAAGCCGTGAAGAAGAACACTTGCAGATCGCCGACCTGCAGATCGACGTGCTCAAGCGCCGCGTCAGCCGTGGCGGCGTGCGCATCACCCTGACCAACAAGGAGTTCGCCTTGTTGCACTTGTTCGCCACCCATCAGGACCAGGTACTCTCGCGCTCGCTGATCGCCTCAAGGGTGTGGGACATGAATTTCGACAGCGACACCAATGTGGTCGACGTGGCCGTGCGCCGCCTGCGCCTGAAAATCGACGACCCGTTCCAGCTCAAGCTGATCCATAGCGTGCGCGGCATCGGCTATCGCTTCGATACGCAACCATGAGCAAGCCCCGGCATTACTCCCTGACGCTGCGCCTGGCGCTGATCTTCGCCCTGCTGGCGTTCGCCCTGCTGGCAACCCTCGGCGTGGCGCTGTACCGCGACCTTGAGCGCGAACTGATCCACCGTGACGACGCTGCGCTGATCTACCGCGTCGACCAACTGCGCAACCTGCTGAACGACAGCAACACCCTGGACCTGATCAAGACCAAGCCCGAACTGTTCCAGAACATGCTGGGCAACCGCGAATCGGTGCTGAGCATCGCCGCACCCGGGCAGAAACCGCTGCTGGAAGTGAACCCCGGCAACATCGACATGCCCGACGTTGCACCGGTGCCCCGGGACCACCCCCTGGAATTCGCCGACGTGCAGCATTTACCCGGCGTCAATGGCGTCCCCTTCTCCACCCTCGCCGCCACCATCGATTCAGGCGACCTGGGCAGCCTGCAAGTCACTACCGGGCGGTTGATGACCGAGCGCACCGCAGTGCTCGCCAGCTACCGGCTGAGTGTCTATATCCTCGCCAGCATCGCGGCATTGGTGCTGGCGGTGGTCGGTTACCTGATGGTGCATCGCGGCCTGCTGCCATTGCGGCGCCTGGCCGTGCATGCCCAGGGCATCGGCGTCGGCAACCTCGCCGCGCGCCTCGACAGCCACGGCGCCCCCAAAGAACTGCTGCCGATGATTGATTCGTTCAACACCATGCTCGAACGCCTGGCCAAGGGTTTTGTGCAACTGGGCCAGGTCTCCACCGACATGGCCCACGAACTGCGCACGCCGATCAATAACTTGCTCGGGGAAACCCAGGTGGCGCTGCAGCAACACCGTAGCATCGAAGCCTACCAGCAACTGCTGGCCTCCAACGTCGAAGAACTCGAACGCCTAGCGCGCATGCTCGACAACATGCTGTTCCTGGCCCGCACCGACCCGGCCAGTGCACTGCGCCAGCGCCAGGAACTGGACGCGGCCGATGAAGTGGAACGCATGGCCGACTACTTCGAAGGCCTGGCGGGCGATGTCGACATCAGCATCCTCGCCCAGGGCGCCGGTGTGATCTGGGCCGAGCCGATGCTGCTGCGCCGTGCCCTGGCCAACCTGTGCGCCAACGCCATCAAATATGGTGCGCCCGCCTCTGAACTGCTGATCCAGGCCACACCCTGCGCCGAAGGCATCAACCTGACAGTGACCAACCACGGCGCGACCATCCCGGCGGAGCACTTGCCCAGGTTGTTCGAGCGGTTTTATCGCGTGGATGAATCACGGGAGCGTTCGGCGCATTCCAATGGATTGGGGCTGTCGATTGTCGCGACCATCATGCAGTTGCATAACGGCCGATACAGCGTGAGCAGCGAGAACGGTGTGACCTGCTTCGCGTTGTTTTTCCCGGGACGCGAAGCCGAAAACCTCAGCTGACTTGCCCACCCGTTTCAGTGATATCCACCAGGGTATTCCAGGCCGTCAGCAGCGCAATCCGCAAGCCCTCGACCTGCATCGGCAACGCCATCGAGGCCGGCTCGGGTATTCGGCCCACCACCTGCTCGGGCAGCCACGGCACATGGATGAAACCGCTGCGTACCCCTGACCCGGCGAGCGCGTGCTGCAACAGATAGAACACCTGGTTGCACACGAAAGTGCCGGCGGTTTGCGACACGCTGGCCCCAATGCCGGCCTCGCGCACGGCCCTTACCATGGCCTTGCTCGGCAAGGTGCCGAAGTAGGCCGCAGGGCCGCCGGGCAGCACTTCCGTGTCGACAGGTTGCTCACCCAGGTTGTCCGGAATCCGCGCGTCATTGAGGTTGATCGCGACCCGCTCGATGGAAATATCACTGCGCCCGGGGCCCAGCCCGACAGCAATGACCATCTGCGGGCGGTGTTCGGCCAACAGCTGAGCCAGGCGCTCGCCCGCCGTGGCAAAGGCACAGGGTAACTGCCGCGCGACAATCCGCACATCAGCGCCCAGCTGCACACCCTCCAACAGGCGTACCGCCTCCCAGGACGGGTTGACAAGGTCTTGGTCAAACGGTTCGAAACCCGTCAGCAATACAGTGCGCATTACAGCCTCACATCAGCAGGTAGAGCAGGACAATATTGACCACCAGCATCATCAACGCGGTCGGCATCTGTGCCTTGATGACCGCGTTTTTATCCGGCAGCTCCAGCAACGCCGCCGGGACAATATTGAAGTTGGCCGCCATGGGTGTCATCAGCGTACCGCAGTAACCGGAGAACATGCCGATGGCAGCCATCACCGCCGGGTTGCCGCCGTAGATGCCCACCAGCACCGGTACGCCAACGCCGCCGGTCATCACCGGGAAGGCGGCAAAGCCATTGCCCATGATCACGGTAAACAGTGCCATGCCCAACACATACACCATCACCGCTACCAGCTTGTAATCCAGGTTGATATAGGTGGTGGTGATGTGCGCCACCGCTGTGCCCACGCCCGCTTCGTTGAACAACAGCCCGAGCATCGCCAGCATCTGCGGCAGCACCATCGCCCAGCCCAGCGCTTCGGTGAGGCGCCGGGATTCGCGAAGGGCTTGCACCGGGGTGTCCCGCGTCAGCCAGCAGGCCAGCGCCAGTGCAATCAGGCAGCCGATACCCAGGGAAACAAAGGTGGTGTTCTTCGGGTCCAGCAGCGGCACGCCGCCGATCTCGGTGTGTTTGAGCAATACCGAGCCGATCACCGTGGTCAACGGAATGGCCAATGCCGGGATAAACAGTTTATGCCCCAGGCGACCTGCGCTGGCCCGTGCGGCCTTGTCATGCAACTGGGCATGCGCGCCGCGGCCTACGCCGCCCAGGCCCGCGATGAGTGCCATCACCACCACGCCCACGCCGACCACCACCGAGGGCAGGCGCTCCCCCACCAGGAACGGAATGGCAAACAGCAGCCAGAACAACGAACTCGACCAGCGCTTGGGGTGGGTGCGATCCATCAGGATCATCCCGGCGGTGATCACCAGCAGAACGCCGGCCAGCCAGTACAGGTATTGAATGGAAATGATCATTGCGCCGCCTCCGCTGTGTTGGCCGGCAACAGCTCTCGGGTCAGCATTCGGTCAAAGCGGTGCAAGCGGATGGCGTGAATGATGAAGGCGCAGATCGCCGTCGGGATGCCCCAGACCGCAATGTGCAGAGGCTCGACATCAATCCCCGAACCCAGCAGGAAGGTGTGCATCAACGCAATCGCACCAAAGGCGACGAAGATATCCTCGCCAAAAAACAGCCCCACGTTGTCGGTCGCGGCACACATGGCCAGGACCTTGTGGCGAAGCTTGTCGGGGAGTTTGCCATAGCGTTTTTCCGCCGCGCCTTCCGCCATCGGCGCCAGCAACGGGCGCACCATCTGCGGGTGCCCGCCCAGGCTCGTCAGGCCCATGGCCGCTGTGGATTCACGCACAAACAGATAGATGATCAGCAAGCGCCCAACCGTGGCCCGCTCAAAGCGCGCGATCCAGTTTTGCGCATGCAGGCGCAAGCCATGGCGCTCCAGCAAGCCGATGACAGCCAGGGGCAACAACAGGATCAATTGCAAGGCGCGAGTCTGGAGAAAGCCGTCGCCCATGGTGGCGAGGATCTTTTCCAGTGGAAAGTGGGCGGCAAACCCGGTGGCAATCGCTGCCGCCGTGACGACCAGCAGCGGATTGAAGCGCAACACAAAGCCGACCACGATGACGAGTACGCCAATCAGCGGCCATAGGTTCACAACAGTTTGCATGGTGGTGAGGTCCTTAAGTGCGCGCTGCGGCGCCAGTAAAGCAGGTAGTGAACAAAGGGTTCACTGCAAGAAAACGGCGTGCAGCCCGGCTCGATTTTTTATTGTTGACCTGGAAGGTCGAGCGTCAGTGGCCGCATCTTTGCTGCTTGGGGAGGGAGGTGTCCAACAAGAAAAATTGTTGCTGCAATCCAATAAAGTTTGTGGGTGTTTGAAGCGTTAGAGGGCATTTGTCGGCCCGTTTGAAGAGAAGGCCCAGGCGCAGAACGTGCTCAGGTACTTGAAGTCCGATCAGGGCCTCGACGGCTTGGTCACGTGGTGAACGGTGACCCGCCAGCCCTCAGCCCAGGTGCTTCTGGAAAAAGTGGCGCGTGTGTCCTGGCGGGTACTCGGCAATATGCCCGAACTCGCTGAAACCCAGCTTCCGGTAGAACCCGGGCGCCTGGAAGCTGAAGGTGTCCAGCCAGATCCCCGCACACCCTTTCTCCCGTGCCAGCTCCTCAGCCGCGAGCATCAGCCGCGAGCCCATGCCTTGAGTGCGCATTGACTCAGGCACGCTCAACAGCTCAATGAACATCCAGCCATAGGAAATTTTCCCGTACAGGCCGCCCACCACTTCCTGGCTGGCGGGATCACGCAGTAACAGCCCAAACGTTTCGAACGGGTTCTCGCCGCATTGGCTGATGTTGTATGCCCTCAGCGGCTGAAGGATGGCCTGGCGCTCTTGCGCCGTAACTTCAAAAGACAACTCTATCGCTGATGCCATCTCAATCTTCCTGATGTGAATGCCCAATTCTGCGGACACTACCAGCGATAGCCACCTGTCGCATACAGGACAGTCTTTGCGCCCTCAGCTACACACAGGTCGCAACCGCCCGCGGGCATGCACTTCACCGCCAGTACTATTGGAGCACCACCCGGGAGATTTCCAATGACTCTACGCGCTTGCTTGGCCGCTCTATTGGTACTGACCGCCTCCACCGCCTTTGGCGCTCCCCGCTACGATCACCTCTATGCGTTCGGCGATAGCTACTCCGATAACGGTGCGGGTGAACGCTTCACCAAGACCCTGGCCACTCTGAAGGTCAAGGATGCCCAGGAACTGCCCGGCTCGTTGTACTGGAAGGGCCGCTGGAGCAATGGCCCGACTGCCGTCGAGAACCTGGCCCACGCCTTGAAAACACCCTTGACCGACTACGCAGTGGGCGGCGCCAAGAGTGGCAATGGCAACTACTACGCCTGGATGGAGCCCGCCCGCGACACCGGCGTTTCAGGCCAGATCGCTGACTACCTGAAGTCCGCCAACGCACATAAAGCCGACCCGAAGGCGCTGTATTTCATTTTCATCTCGGCCAACGACTTTTTTGAATGGGCCGACTTCTCGCACCCCGAGTCGGTTGCCGTACTCAGCCAGAACAGCGTGGCAAATATTCAGAAAGCCACCGAGACACTGATTACAGCGGGCGCAAAACACGTGATGGTAGTGGGCACCACGGATTTGAGTCATGTGCCAGCCGTGGTGCAGGGCAATCAAGTCGAGAACGCGAAAAACTACCAGCAGGTACTGGAACAAAAACTGCCGGTTGTGCTGAGCACATTGGCTAAGGCGCATCAGGTCAGCATCAGCTACTTCGACCACGTGGCGTTCAGCGACAAGCTGCGCGCAGCTCCCCAGGTGGCGGGGTTGAAAGACCTGGATATGCCCTGCCAACACACCTATCCGGACGTGAAGCCGGTGTGTGAAAACCCGGATGCGCATTACTACTGGGATGAATGGCATCCGACGCGCAAGGTGCATGCGCTGGCAGCACAGGCGATGCTTGAAACGTTGAAGGCCGGCCAGTGATTACCCAGGTGACGCCGTCCTACTGAGTCAAGGCGAACACCACCGATAACCGCTTCTCTTCTGAACGAATCGGGAGAGCCCCCGGTGCTTTTGTCGGTGACATCCACCACGCAGCCACTCACCGGCACGGACTGGACGACTTGATAAGTCGCACCAACGGCAGGGATAAAACTGACCAGGTTTGCGCAACTGCGAAGAGCGTTGGCGCCCTCCTTGTTGGCGCCACCGCTGCTCATGACATTCACGTAGATCCAATTAGACATCACCGCACACTGGTCGCCTGCCGATACTGGCGCGGCGTAAACCCGGTCAACGCCTTGAACTGCCGGGTAAACGCACTGTGGTCGGTATACCCGCACTGCAACGCCACCTCAGTGATCGGCAGCTCGGTATGCAGCAGCCGGTGCGCATGTTCCAGGCGTACCTTCTGGATCATCTGGCGCGGTGTCAGGTGGAACACGCGCTTGCAGTAGCGCTCCAGCTGCGCCACGGAAATCCCGGCGATCCGCGTCAGTTCACCCAACGTGACCCGCCGATTGAAATGCGCCCGGATGTGCTCGTCCACCGCCGCCAGCCGTTGATAGGCCGGGTGGGTTTCGCTGGCGGTTTGCAGGTCGACCGAGATGCCCGCCAGGCCGATGATTGCAGCGTCGCGGCTGTACAGCGGCCATTTGTGGGTCAGGCACCAACCCGGCTCGCGGGTACCGTACAAATGCAATTCCAACTGGTCTTCGAGGACAAATCCCTGCTCCAGCACCCGCCGATCCTGCTCGGTATAGCCGGGCCCCAACTGCGCGGGAAATACCTCGGCGCTGGTTTTTCCCAACAGCGGTTGCAAGTCCTTCAAGCCGCACCGCTGCACCAGGGTGCGGTTGGCCAATACGTAGCGCGCCTGCACGTCCTTGATAAAGATCGCGGCATTGGGAATCACGTCCAGCATCGGCAACAGCAACCCCACGCCGGCCAGTAATTCTTCGATGGTCTGTGGACGATTCGACCCGCTCCCTTGGCATAGGGTCGCGAACGCGCTCTGCATCATGACGCTCTCTCCTGCATTTTGCGGACAGGCCAGGCGCCCGGCGGGCGGTGCCTGGCGAGCAGATTGCCGCATGGCGGTGGCCCTGTCGAGCACTCGCAATTGTGCTGATTTCGTCATCGCAGCCTGCGCAAAACATCAATCGCGGCGCCGTTGATGGGTTCACTGTATGGCCACTGCATGCCTATCCAATAACCCACAAGAAGGCGCCGCCATGTCAGCCCAAGGCAAGTTCAAGAAACAGCTTTCATTGATCGACCTCACCTTTATCGGACTGGGAGCGATCTTCGGTTCGGGCTGGCTGTTCGCGGCCAGTCACGTCTCCGCCATCGCCGGGCCGGCGGGGATTTTTTCCTGGTTGCTGGGCGGCTTCGCCGTGTTGCTGCTGGGCATTGTGTACTGCGAACTGGGGGCGGCATTGCCCCGCGCCGGCGGCGTGGTGCGCTACCCGGTTTATTCCCACGGCCCGCTGCTGGGCTACCTGATGGGCTTTATCACGCTGATCGCGTTTTCAAGCCTGGTGGCAATTGAAGTGGTCGCCTCGCGCCAATACGCCGCGGCGTGGTTTCCCGAGTTGACGCAGGCGGGTTCCAGCAACCCCACCGTCCTCGGCTGGTTCGTGCAGTTTGCGCTGCTCTCGCTGTTTTTCGCCCTCAACTACCGCAGCGTGAAGACCTTCGCCATGGCCAATAACCTGGTCAGCGTGTTCAAGTTCATCGTGCCGCTGCTGGTGATCGGCGTGCTGTTCACCTTTTTCAAGCCGGAGAATTTCCACGCCCAGGGCTTCGCGCCGTTCGGCCTGTCGGGGATTGAAATGGCCGTGTCTGCCGGCGGGGTGATTTTCGCCTACCTGGGTCTGACGCCGATCATCTCGGTGGCCAGCGAAGTGAAGAACCCGCAACGCACCATTCCAATTGCACTGATCCTGTCGGTGCTGCTCTCCACTGCAATCTACGTGCTGTTGCAGACCGCTTTCCTCGGCGGCATTCCCACCGAAATGCTCGCCAACGGCTGGGCCGGCGTCGCCAAGGAACTGGCCCTGCCGTACCGCGACATCGCGCTCGCCCTGGGCGTGGGCTGGCTGGCGTACCTGGTGGTCGCCGATGCCGTGATCTCCCCCAGCGGCTGCGGCAATATCTACATGAACGCCACGCCACGGGTGATCTACGGCTGGGCGCAAACCGGAACCTTCTTCAAGATCTTCACCCGCATCGATGAAAAGTCCGGCATCCCGCGCCCGGCGCTGTGGCTGACCTTTGGCCTGTCTGTGTTCTGGACCCTGCCCTTCCCGTCGTGGGAAGCGCTGATCAACGTGGTGTCCGCCGCGCTGGTGTTGAGCTACGCCGTGGCGCCGGTATCCGTGGCCGCCCTGCGCCGCAATGCGCCTGACCTGCCGCGCCCGTTCCGGGTCAAGTGGATGGGCTTGCTCGGCCCGCTGTCGTTCATCATCGCCGCGCTGATCGTCTACTGGTCCGGCTGGAGCACCGTGTCGTGGCTGCTCGGCCTGCAAATCCTGATGTTCGTGGTGTACCTGCTGTGCGGGCGCTTTGTGCCGACCCTGCACCTGAGCCTGGGCCGCCAGGTTCGCTCCTCCGCCTGGCTGATCGGCTTCTACGCCGTGACCATCATCCTGTCGAAGCTCGGCAGCTTCGGTGGCCTGGGCATCCTCGGCCATCCCTTCGACACCGTGGTCGTCGCCGCTTGCGCGCTGGGGATTTATTACTGGGGCGCGGCCACCGGCGTGCCGGCGCACCTGGTTCGCCTGGAAACCGAAGACGACGAAAGCGAAGCCCCTGAGCCCGATATCGGCCGGGCACAGCTGGCTTCCTGAGCCTCAGCCAACCACTGAATGGATTGTTCTATGAAACGAGTGCACATCATTGATTCCCACACCGGCGGCGAGCCCACACGCCTGGTGATGACGGGGTTCCCGACGCTGGCCGGCGAGACCATGGTCGACAAACTCGACGACCTGCGCACCCGGCATGACCAATGGCGCAGGGCGTGCCTGCTGGAGCCCCGTGGCAACGATGTTCTGGTGGGCGCACTGTATTGCGCGCCGGTCTCGGCCGATGCCACCTGCGGCGTGATTTTCTTCAATAACGCCGGCTACCTCGGCATGTGCGGCCACGGCACCATCGGCCTGGTTGCCTCGTTGCACCACTTGGGGCAGATCGCGCCGGGGGTGCACAAGATCGACACGCCGGTCGGCCCGGTGAGCGCCACGTTGCACGCCGACGGCGCGGTCACGCTGCGCAATGTGCCCGCCTATCGCTATCGCCAGCATGTCTCGGTGCAAGTGCCTGGACATGGCTTGGTCTACGGCGATATCGCCTGGGGCGGCAATTGGTTCTTCCTGGTTTCCGATCATGGCCAAGCACTGGAAATGGACAACGTCGAAGCCCTGACCGACTACACCTGGACAATGCTCAAGGCCCTCGAAGCCCAGGGCATCCACGGCGAAGACGGCGCCCTGATCGACCATATCGAACTGTTCGCCGACGACCCCCAGGCCGACAGCCGCAACTTTGTCATGTGCCCAGGCAAGGCCTACGACCGCTCGCCCTGCGGCACCGGCACCAGCGCCAAGCTCGCATGCCTGGCGGCCGACGGGAAACTCGCCGCCGGTGAGCCGTGGATACAAGCCAGCATCACCGGCAGCCAATTCGAAGGCAGCTATGAATGGGAGGGCGAACGTGTGCGCCCTTCCATCACCGGCCGCGCCTACATGACCGCCGACAGCACCTTGCTGATCGACGAACAGGACCCCTTCGCGTGGGGCATCTGAACCGCCCCCGCCCCTTCAATCAAACTGGAGCTGAAACAATGAATACCACTATCTTCACCGGTTGCATCCCTGCATTGATGACGCCGTGCACCGCCCAGCGCAAACCGGACTTTGACGCACTGGTCGCCAAGGGCCGCGAACTGATCGATATCGGCATGAGCGCGGTGGTGTACTGCGGCTCCATGGGCGACTGGCCGTTGCTGACCGAGGCCGAGCGCCAGGAAGGCGTGGCGCGCCTGGTGGCCGCCGGTGTGCCGACCATCGTCGGCACCGGCGCGGTCAACAGCCGTGAAGCCGTGGCCCATGCAGCGCATGCGGCGAAGGTCGGCGCCCATGGTTTGATGGTCATCCCGCGGGTGCTGTCCCGTGGCGCATCGGCGACGGCGCAAAAGGATCACTTTGCAGCCATCCTCAAGGCGGCGCCAAACCTGCCGGCGGTGATCTACAACAGCCCTTACTACGGCTTCGCCACCCGCGCCGACCTGTTCTTCGAACTGCGTCGCGAGTACCCGAACCTGATCGGCTTCAAGGAATTCGGCGGTGCTGCAGACCTGCGCTACGCGGCCGAACACATCACCTCCAAGGACGATGACGTGACCTTGATGGTCGGCGTGGATACCCAAGTGGTGCACGGCTTCGTCAACTGCAACGCCACCGGCGCAATCACCGGCATCGGCAATGCACTGCCACGGGAAGTCCTGCAACTGGTGGCCTTGAGCAAGAAAGCCGCCAAGGGCGACGCCACTGCACGTCGCCAGGCGCGGGAGTTGGAGTCGGCGCTGGCGGTGCTGTCGTCCTTCGACGAAGGCTGCGACCTGGTGCTGTTCTACAAACATCTGATGGTGCTCAACGGCGACAAGGAATACACCCTGCACTTCAACGAGACCGATGCCCTCAGCGATGCCCAGCGTCGTTATGCAGAGAACCAGTACGCGCTGTTCCGCCAGTGGTACGCCAACTGGTCGGCCGAGCAGAACGTCGCTTAACACTATTCAAGGCAGCAAAAATCAAATGTGGGAGCTGTCGAGCTCCGGCGAGGCTGCGATGGGATCACTGCGGTGTACCTGCCAGACCGCAGCGCCTGCATCGCAGCCTCGCTGGGGCTCGACAGCTCCCACAGTGGATTCTCTTCGCCAAGCCAATCTTTACTTTCCAGGACTACGCCATGACTCTGACGGGCACCATGCTGATTGGTCAGCACTCCATTCCAGGCAGCCGCGAGGCCATCCGGGCGATCAATCCTGCCACCAACCTTGCGTTGGAACCCGCCTACGCCGGCGGCACCGCCGAACATGTCGAACACGCCTGTGCGTTGGCCTGGAGCGCCTTCGATAGCTATCGCGAAACGCCATTGGCCGCTCGCGCCGAATTCCTTGAAACCATCGCCAACGAAATCGAAGCCCTGGGCGATGAACTGATTCAACGGGCGATGGCCGAGACCGGCCTGCCGCGCCCACGCATCCAGGGCGAACGCGGGCGCACCTGCCAGCAATTGCGCACCTTTGCCCGCACCGTGCGCGCGGGTGAATGGCTGGATGTGCGGGTGGATACTGCACAACCGGAACGCCAGCCGCTGCCTCGCTCGGACCTGCGTCAACGCCACGTACCGCTGGGGCCGGTGGCCGTGTTCGGCGCGAGCAATTTTCCGCTGGCATTCTCGGTGGCGGGCGGTGATACAGCGTCGGCACTGGCGGCCGGTTGCCCGGTGATCGTGAAGGCACACGGCGCGCATCCTGGCACCAGCGAACTGGTGGGCCGCGCGGTGGCCCGGGCCGTTCAGCAATGTGGCCTGCCTGAGGGTGTGTTTTCGCTGTTGTATGGCTCGGGCCGCGAGGTCGGTATCGCGCTGGTGTGCGATCCGCGCATCAAGGCCGTGGGTTTCACCGGCTCGCGCAGCGGCGGTATTGCCTTGTGCCAGGCGGCCCAGGCGCGCCCCGAGCCGATCCCGGTGTATGCAGAGATGAGCTCGATCAATCCGGTCTACCTGTTTCCCGCTGCGTTGAGCGCACGCGGTGAAGCATTGGCACAAGGTTTTGTCGCGTCCCTGACCCAGGGTGCCGGCCAGTTCTGCACCAACCCCGGGCTGGTGATTGCCGTTGCAGGGCAAGCGCTGGACCACTTCGTCGGCACGGCTGCCAACCTGCTTCGATACAGCACTGCCCAGACCATGCTGACACCGGGGATCTTCAAGGCTTACGAATACGGCGTCAGCACCCTGACCCGGCATGCTCAGCTCGCAGGTACCGGTCTGCCGGCCGAAGGGCCGAACCAGGGCCAGGCCCAATTGTTCGTGACCCAGGCCCGGGACTTTCTCGCCAATCACAGCCTGCAAGCCGAGATATTCGGCGCCACGTCATTGATCGTGCAATGTGCCAACGTCGATGAGGTCCGCCAGGTCAGCGAACACCTGGAGGGCCAACTGACCGCAACCCTGCATCTGGATGACGACGACCTGGCAACTGCCCGCGCGCTGCTGCCGACCCTGGAACGCAAGGCCGGCCGCCTGCTGGTCAACGGCTGGCCGACCGGCGTTGAAGTGTGTGATGCGATGGTGCACGGAGGACCATTCCCGGCCACCTCGGACTCACGCACCACCTCGGTGGGCACCGCCGCGATCCTGCGATTCCTGCGGCCGGTGTGCTACCAGGATTTCCCGGATAGCTTGCTGCCGACGGCCCTGCAACACGGCAACCCATTGCTGCTGCGGCGCTTGCTCGACGGTCAGAGGGAAGCCTAGAACATGTCCGATAACGTCATGCCAGACATCGCCGTAGTGGGCGCCGGCATCATCGGCGTCGCCTGCGCGCTGCAACTGGCGCGCCAGGGCCGGCGGGTGGTCATCATCGATCAGCAGGAACCCGGCCACGGCGCCTCGTTCGGCAATGCCGGCCACCTGGCGACCGAGCAAGTGTTCCCCATCGCGGATGCGTCGATCCTGACGCGTTTGCCCGCCATGCTCATGGACCCGATGGGCCCGCTGCGCCTGGACTGGAAATACCTGCCGCGTGCACTGCCGTGGTTTACCCGGCTGCTGCTGAACCTGCGCCCGGCGCCCTTCCAGCGCACCGTCGCCGGGATCCGCGCGCTCAATGAAGGCAGCCTGGGCGCCTGGCACCGGCTGCTGGGCAGCATCGAGCGCCCGCACCTGATGCGCGAAGACGGCTCGTTGCTGGTCTTCGAGCGCGCCGAGTCGCGACAGGCCATTGATGCATTGCAGGCACGCATGAGTCAGCAGGAAGTGCCGGTGGACCACTGGCACGCCAGCGTGGTGCAGGACGCGGCGCCACAACTCAGCGAAGGGATTCAGGGCGGGTTGTTTTTTCCACGCACCGGGCATTTTCTCGATCCCTATGGGGTGGTTTGCGAGCTGATGGAGGCGGCCAAAGCCAGCGGGGTGCAATTTCTCAAGCGTCAGGTCGTGGGCGGGAAGCTGGACGAGCACGGTGTTTCATTGCGGACCGACCAAGGCACCGTGGCCGCGCGCCAGGTGTTGATCGCATGCGGTGCGCACTCAGCCAGCCTGACCGGCGCACTGACTGGCAAAAAGGTCCCGCTGGATACAGAGCGCGGCTATCACCTGATGTTGCCCCATGAGCATGGACGGTTGCCGTTTGCGGTCACGTCATTGGAGCGCAAGTTCATCATGACGCCCATGGACGGCGGATTGCGGCTGGCAGGTACCGTGGAGTTCGCCGGCCTTGATCGCCCACCGAACATGGAACGCGCGTGGCAGTTGCATCGACTGAGCCAGGGGCTGTTTCGTCGTGACTTGAGTGCCGAGGACGCGACGCCGTGGATGGGGTTTCGCCCTTCCCTGCCGGACTCGCTGCCGATTATCGACAAGGTGTGCAAGGGCAAGGTGCTGCTTGCCTTTGGGCATCAGCATCTGGGCCTGACGCAGGCTGCGGTGACGGCGGAGTTGATTGCACGGCTGGCATCGCCTGCGGCCGCGTCCAACAGGCTGCCGGCGCTTGAGCCCTACCGGCTGGATCGTTTCTGAGATCATCGGAAACGTCTTGCTACTGTTTCGCACTTTCGGCGATACAAGGCAGGTCATTATCGTGCATGACCTTACGGTTACGCTCCGTTGAGAACCTGCCTTGAACAACCACACCTGTATGCAGCCCCGTCCATCGATGCGCAGAACGCTCCGAAGCGTTGCTTGCGGCATGCTCGCCCTATTGCTCTGCACGACAGCCCTGGCAGAACCGGGCATGCCGCTTGGCCAGAAGTCATTCGAAGCGTATCGCGCCGCTACCTTGCAATGGCTGCGGGACCATCGTGACTTCCAGGGCACCGACAAGGATGCCGAACTCAACTGGAACGCCCCGCAGGAATGGCGCCCGGCGGGTGCCCCCAAGCGCGGGATCATTCTCGTGCATGGCCTGGGTGACTCACCCTGGTCTTTCCACGATATCGGCAGCGCACTGGCCGCCCGCGGCTTCCTGGTCAGGACCGTGCTGCTGCCCGGCCACGGCACGCAACCGGCTGACATGCTGCAGGTACGCATGGAAGACTGGCGCCGGGTGGTGGACGAACAGGCTGCGATCCTTCGCGCAGAGGTAGGAGAAATCTACCTCGGCGGCTTTTCCACCGGCGCCAACCTGGTACTCGACTACGCCTACAAACACGACGACGTCGCGGGGCTGCTGCTGTTCTCTCCCGCGTTCCAGTCCAGCATGACCTACGACTGGCTGACACCCCTGATCAGTTGGGCGCGCCCCTGGCTGCTGGCGCCAGACGCCAGCCGGCCACAACAGAGCCTGGTGCGCTATATGACAGTGCCCACCAACGGTTTTGCCCAGTTCTACCGCAGCAGCCGGCTAGCCCGCCAGGACCTGGAGCGGCGCCCCTATGACAAGCCGGTATTCATTGCCGTCGCAGCCCACGACTCAGTACTCGATACGCACTACGTGCTGGAGACCTTCCAGCAACGCTTCAGCAACCCCCATAGCCGCCTCGCCTGGTACGGCGCATTGCCAGAGAGCGCCTGGGATACTCGCCGTGTAAAAGCGCGTACCGACTACCTGCCGGAGTTGCGAATCAGCCAGTTCTCCCACATGGGGTTGCTGTTCTCACCCGACAACGCTCTGTATGGCGAACAGGGCAGCCTGCGGTTTTGCTGGAACGGCCAGACGGACGACGCAACCCGCGCCTGCGAACAGGGGGCCGACGTGTGGTATTCGGACTGGGGCTACCGTGAGCCGGGCAAGATGCACGCGCGGTTGACGTTCAATCCGTATTTCACCTGGCAGCTTGGGGTGATTGACGAGGTCCTGGGCAAGCAGGACCTGGCGAGTCATTAAACGGCAAAGCCGGTAAACCGCGTTTATCCCGCGACGCCCAGGAACGGCAGCGCCAGGTACAACTTGATCACGATCGCATTGGTGATATCGATGAAAAAGGCGCCCACCATCGGCACCACCAGAAATGCAATCTGCGATGGCCCGAAACGCTGGGTCACCGCCTGCATGTTCGCAATGGCAGTTGGCGTGGCACCGAGCCCGAAACCGCAGTGCCCCGCCGCCAGGACCGCCGCGTCATAGTTGCTCCCCATCACCCGGAACGTCACGAAAATCGCAAACAGCGCCATCATCAACGCCTGCGCAGCCAGCAGGATGAAAATCGGCAGGGCCAGCGCGGCGAGGTCCCAGAGCTTGAGCGACATCAATGCAATCGCCAGGAACAACGACAGGCTGACATTCCCTAGCACCGAGACTTCGCGCTCGAATACCTGGTGCCAGCCCAGCGCCGACAGACCATTACGCAACACCACACCGACAAACAAGACACACACAAACGTCGGCAGCTCAAAGGCCGTGCCCTGGATAAAACCGCTGAGGAATGTGCCCACTTGCAGGCTGATGGCGAGCAGCGCCAGGGTCTCGATAAACGAGAAGGAGGTGATCATGCGCTCTTGATTCGGCTGCTCGAACCCTTTTGGCCCTAGCGGTTGTACCGGCGCCAGGGCGGGCGTCTGGACGCGCTTGATCAGCAGGCGAGCGACCGGGCCGCCAATCAGGCCGCCGAGCACCAGGCCAAAGGTCGCGGAAGCAATGGCTAGTTCGGACGCCGACGCCACGCCATACTTCTCGCTGAACACCGCGCCCCAGGCCGCGCCGGTCCCGTGCCCACCCGACAGCGTAATGGAGCCCGCCAACAACCCCATCAACGGATCGAGCCCCAGCGCCTTGGCCAGCGCAATCCCCATCGCGTTCTGGACCACCAGGAGCGCCGTCACCACCAGCAGGAAAATCCCCAGCACCCGCCCGCCTTTCTTCAGACTGGCGAAATCCGCATTCAAACCAATGGTGGCAAAGAAAGCCAACATCAGTGGCGTCTGCAGCGACGAATCAAACCGGACCTCAATGCCAGCGAGCATACGCAGGACCAGGAGCAGCACCGCCACCACTAAACCGCCGGCCACCGGCTCCGGAATATTGTAAGTGCGCAGGAAACCGACTCGAGCGACCAGCCCGCGCCCAAGTAAAAGCACCAGGGAGGCGGCGACCAGCGTTGAATAGAAGTCGAGTTGAAGCATGGGGCAGCTCTCTGTAGTTATTTATGACGAATCGGGGCAGGCCTATCGATCCTTCGGAACAACACAGGAAGAGTAGTAGTACGACGCCATCTTTAACCTCGGAAAAGTCCTAACGTTGCCGAACGGAATCCCCAGGACATTCAGGCGAAAGACTTGCGAAGCGCAATCTGAAGGGGCAAGACGAGAAAATCGAGTGCATGACAAGGGCTGCAGAACTGCGTCTGGACGGGCGCTTTACAGGTTCCGCGGCATCCTGCCGACTCAGCGCCCATTCGAATCTGCCCTACCTGGCCGTGCTTCTGTGTTGGCCAATGATTACCAAGGGACAATTGCGGCCGCTCTGTTGCTGGGCGTCGCAACGGCGCTGGCCGCGAACCTATACCCTGGGAATAAATATTCCCAATAAAAAAGCCCGCTCAATGCGGGCTTTTTTTCCATGATTATCCGGAAAAAGGTATGGGTTCAACCATATAGCAATCAACGCAGTCTGAAGTGATGACGTTATCCAGGATCAGAGGGGATTCGGTCGCAGGTCGAAGGAACCCCGTACGAATGGATGCGGTATAGACCCCAACGTTTACTGTATTGAGGCGAGCCCTTGCGTTAATCGACACACAATCAATGCTGTAATTCATCCCCATCCCCAAGCCGCAATTTTCACCACCTGAATTAATCACGCGGGTAGAGTCCTGCCCCTCGATGACGACACCCCAGGCGGTCTGTTCAGGATCGACACCTGGCTCTGTAGCCGTGCAATAACTATCAAGAATGGTGTTGTACTCACCACCGTTGTCCAGCAGCAGCATGCAGCGCCCAGTCCAGTCGACCGACGTGATGTTCTCGATCACACAGTGTTGTGCGTAGTGCAGATGCAGCCCTACCGCAGCGTCCCCGGTGAATTCAAGGTTGCGGATGTACACGTTTTTAATCGGGTCACATAAAGCCACGATTGCGCCCTGGGGATGATCACGTTTGATTACGCGATTAACAATCAATGAGTTAGCCAGCACATAAATAACCTGGCGAACCTCCAGCGGGCCGTCGAGTGGCATCGGGTAGGTTGCAAAATCGGTTGAAGCATCCGAGATGACGATCCAGGAACCGTTTGTGTACGGAGTGGTATCAGCCACGGAGATTTCGGTCGTATTGACGTAGGCCGGCGCGGTCAGATAACTGCCCGGGCGAACATTACCCTGGTAGTCGATGGCGGCATAACTCGGATCTGTTGGGTCCAGCGGGTTACGACCGATCCCTGAAACGTCGATAGTGACCTTATCGATCCCTGGTGCTGGCTCGATGATCTGCCCACTGTAGGGCCAATTGTCATCACGGTTTAGCAGGACTGTTGTCCCGATCGGGCAGTCAGTGCCATTGATTTGAATCCAGCGGTATCCGGCCTTCATCACCGACTGGAGTTGAGGGCCGTTATCCGCAGAGGGATCCGGCGTAAAAACATAAGGGGTATCGCTGTAAATTGACATATGACTTCTCCCGATTTCCCATGGCCATTTTTTGGCGAAAAAAACTGTACATATATACAGCTAAAAATCCTACAAAAGCAGTATTCTCTAGCTCACTTTATTGCCCACCGACACCGCCATACGCATCACACGCGCCGGACGCGTGATCACTCCGTTGTCGCGTTCAGTGAGGCTGATCGGAGACGGGAAAAGAAGATGCCGAAGCACGCTCGAAAGAAGCACAACGGGATAAATCGAAAAGCCAGGGAGGGACGCCGAATTGTCATTTTGAGGAGGTAGGTTGCAAAGGCTTCGCACATCGCAACAAAAAAGGGCCCACCCTTCGGTGAGCCCTTCCAGACCGCCCAGAAGAGCGGATTTTGTTTGGTCGGCGCCATTGGACTCGAGCCAGCGACCCCCACCATTTGAAGGTGATCCCGAGAAATATGTAACCGATTGATCCACAGGGGAAAATTCTCCCTTTTGAAGGCTACGAATTTGCCGTTTCACCCTATAAGAATCAATAACTTAGGGTTGTATATTCCTACAGTAGTCACCCACTCCCAGTGTCCTGCCAACCGAGCAACTCGAAATCCTCTCGCTACACCGAAACACGTCTACAATTTCAGCAATTCGAACGGATCTTCGATTACCGCAATACAAAGGAACCATCATGCCACTTATTAATTTTCGATCACGTTTCGCGCTTTCGGCAAGCTTGCCATGACAAGTTGACTATTCTGGCGCGCAGATGGGCGGCATGACGCTGCCTCAAAAGGCGCTCAAGACAATAAAGAATGCATGAAGTGTGCTTTTTTAAGTTTTGTTACTACAGGGATAGTCGAACATGCTTTTATTTTTATCAGCTGTTTTACTGTGCATTCCACTAAGAATATTCGTGCCTGCTCTTGGCGTTGAAATTGCCCCATCTGACTTTCTATGCCTACTTATCCTCCCTTACATACTAATCATTCACCACAAGATAAATAAGTGGCTGCTACTCAGCATAATTTTCTCTTTCATCTCACTAATATACATACAATTATTTATCCAGCCGGGAAACATCGCCAGATCTATTTTCTCCATAGCGTTTTTCTTCAAGCCATACCTGGTCTATTTGCTGGGTAGAAACATTGGAGAGTCAAGCATTCACCCTGACAGGTTCAACAAGACATTAATCTATCTACTCACGGCAACCGCGCTTGCAGCAACGGTTGACGCGATTTTCATGAAGGGCCACGTTACTATATTTACTGAATTTGAGCGTATCCCAGGCGAAGTCATTTACGGCGCCGTCTTCGACCCTACATTTTTCGGTATGAAATTTCATGGTAGCAATGGAATAAATGGAATAGCTGTATTTTTTTCGACGGCATTCATGATTTGTCTAGCGCTAGGCGTAATCATGAAACCCAAAAAAAGCATACGGATTATTTCGTACACTGGAATGTTGTGCAGCTTGATACTCGTCCTAGGCAGTGGATCTAGACAAGCTGCATTTGGTTTAATCGTTAGTTGCTTATGTTGCTTCTTCGCGGGAAAAATGACAGTCGGCAGGATATTTAGAGCTGCTCTATACATCACGCTTGCCATCGTTACATCTGCAACCATAATAGCGATTTTTTCAGACTACTTTATTGAATTATTCGCCAAAATACTTTTGATGACAGACAACATCTACTCTGGAAATTGGGATGGAGTTTCATCAGGAAGATTAGGCCTGTACATGATAATTATTGATGACTTAATAAGCAGCCCGATATTTGGTACTGGCTTTGGTGGCTATGGGCTTTTTAACTCTGAGCTTGGCTACTTCGATAACGATGTGAGCACATCAGGTTATACGCCACACAATCAATATTTAGGTGCCATTTGGAAAATGGGAGGTCTTGCTGGATTGTTCTATCTGATATTCCTGTGGAGCATCGTAAAACCTTTCTTCAAAATCCCTCAAAGCGATGAATTTCAAAAGAGATTTTACATTGCAATGATGGCAATGGTCATACCATTCTTTACTGTATTCAATGTATTTCAAGATGGTCTTTCTTCCCCATCTACAGGCCCTATATTTCTGCTGATAATGGGTTTCTACTGGCGACGCGCATTCAACTTAAGCTCAAAAAATAATTCAACAATGCCTGCCCAACCTCACGCTGCATTCCATCCGGTCAATTAAATAAAAAGCATAAGCCGCACTAGGCATACGTATCGTTTTTTAGAGCGCCTCGCGAGAGGGAATGATCGCCAGTCCTAGGGAAGCCTTCGGGTTGGGGGCAAGAGAAAGCCATTCAGGGAATATTTCTTGAGCGAAGAAGGCAGAGAGCGCTCTGAAGACACCGCAGATCGAACTCGGCGAATTGAAGCGGGCGTCCACGGAGCCCGGCATTCTCAGCATGAAGCTTGCTGCCGACCAACGCGACTACCTGCTCAGGGAGAACCAGCAACTGCTGACGGAGCTAAAGAAATTCACAACATAGGCAGAATGACACCAGCTTTTGGCTTTACGAGTGCAATCTGTATAGAATTCGCCACAAAATCGAAACATGTCAGAAATAAAAAGGAAAAATCATGCAACGGATCGCTTTTGCGAACGCCTTACGCGGTATCGCAGCCATCTGTGTGGTCATTGCCCACTACATCCTGATGTTCAACTATCTCCGCGGTGAATTCGGCGGCCTTCCGGCACTTGCGGAGAACCCGTTTCCAGGCATGATGATCAGCGTCTTCAACCCGCTCGACAATTTGAACATGGGTGCGTTCGGTGTTGCTTTGTTCTTCCTGATCAGTGGCCTGGTGATTCCAATCTCAGTCGCCAGCCTGCAAGGCAAGCAGCTCGCAAAAACGAAGTTTGTCATAGGTCGGTTGTTCAGGATCTGGCCTACCTACATTGTCGGGCTGCTGATCACGCTTGGTGCGCTGGAGGTTGCTGCGGGCTACATGGGTTACACAACCTCATACACTGCACCACAAGTACTGATGCAGATGTCGTTGTTCCGTGACTGGTTCGGCAGCTCGACACCGTTGGACGGGGTTGTGTGGACGCTTGAAGTGGAAATCAAGTTTTACCTGGTGGTACTTCTGTGTTGGTCGATGATTGGCAGGGGCAAGCTCTTTCCTCTATTCGCCCTGGGTATCGCAACCATCCTGGCCGCGAACCTCTATCCGGGGAATATCTACCAAACGGGACCGCTTGCCGCCTTTGTTTACCCGATCAAATACATCTTCTTCATGCTGATCGGCGTGGCGTTTAATTATCACTTCCGAGGCCTGCTGAGTCTTGAACGGCTGTTTGCCATTTCCGCAGGAATGCTTTGCGTTTTCGGTTACAGCTGTATCACAGAGGGGTGGCAGATCGAGGTTATCGTTTCCTACTGTGCCGCCTTTGCACTGTTCACATCCTTCTACCTACTGGCCCAGGACTGGAGTGGCGGCCCGGTGTTCGACTTCCTGGCGAATATCAGCTACCCCCTGTATGCATGCCATGGTGCCTTTGGCATCGTAGGAATGCGCATCATGATCGACCAAGGTATCAGCGAAATTCCGGCATTGATTATTCAAACAGCTATAACGATCCTGTTATCTTGGTTGATACACAAGGCCATCGAAAACCCGACACATATCCTTGGCAAGAAGATCGCGAGGTCACTCGACGATCCTAAAAACCTGCAGCACGTTCCGCTGTAACATGAAAAAGCCCGCAAAATGCGGGCTTTTTAATGCCTGTTTTTAGGAAAACGGCTGTGGATTAACGATGTAACAATCGACGCTATCATCACTGATGTATGTGTTCAGGGCGAGCGGGCTGCCTACTTTTGGCCTCAAGAATCCGCTACGGATAGATGCAAACGTTACAGCGGCGTTCACCGTATTCAGCCTGGCCCGGGTGTTTACGAACACGGTGTCAATGCTATAGGTCATCGCCGCACCGTTGCCGCACCGCTCGCCGCCAGAGTTAACTATTTTGGTCGAGTCCTGCCCCTCCACCACCACACCCCAGGCATTTTGCTCAGGGCCTACGCCTGCTTCGGTACCGGTACAGTAGCTATTCAGGATCAGGTTGTTCTCACCGCCGTTGTCGAGCAACAGCATGCATCGACCTCTCCAATCCACCGACGTAATGTTTTCAAGTACGCACTGCTGCGCGTAGTGCATATGCAGGCCGACGGTGGCGTTACCGGTGAACTCAAGGTTGCGGATGTATACGTTTTGGATCGGCGTGCACTTGGCGACAATGGCGCCCAGCGGGTGTTCACGCTTGATCACGCGGTTGATGATCAACGATCCAGCCAGAACAAAGATGACCTGGCGGACTTCCATAGGGCCATCGAGTGGCAGCGGCATATTGGGGAAGTCAGTCGACGCGTCGGAAATAACGATCCAGTCGCCGTTGGTGTACTTCGATGAGTCACCGACAAAGATCTGGGTCGTATTCACATGCGCGATGGCGGTCAGGTAGCTGGCCGGACGCACGTTGCCCTGATAGTCGATAGCCGCATAGCTAGGGTTAGACGGCTGATCCGGGTGTCTGCCCACGCCTGTGCAGTCGATTGTCACCTTGTCGATGCCAGGTGCTGGCTCAATGATCTGCCCGCTATACGGCCATTTGTCGTCACGATTCAGAAGAACGGTGGTGCCGATTGGGCATTCGGTGCCGTTGATTTGGAGCCAACGGTAACCGGCTTTCAACAGCGCTTGGATCCGTGGCCCATTATCATTCTCAGGGTCCGGGGTGAAGACGTAAGGGGTATCTCTGTAAATCGGCATGAACTCTCTCTTAATTCTTTTATTGGCGCCAAATCGGCACCGACTAACTGTACATCCATACAGTTATTTTATAAAGGTCTTGCGCAAGCAATTGATAATATTGTTTTTTATCGTGCCTTCTGTGAGAAGGAATCTCTGTCCTGTCAAGACCTACCGTTTATACATTTGATCGCAATCAACGAGCAATCGCTCCGGCGTACGCCTGCCAAGCCGCAGCGCGGTCACGGCGTTCCCCCCATTCGTCGGTGATGGCGATAATTCGTTGAGCATGCGCTGAGTAACGTTTGGCTCAACGGACTGCATGAAATCCTGTTGTCGCTCAGGCAGAAGCGCCGCCCTCAAGATCCCGTTGACCCGCTCTGCCAAAGCATTTTGGTAGCAGTCATAGCCGCCCGTCATGGAACACCGGATGCCGTGTTTCGCGTGCTGTTCCTGGTATATTCCCAAGCGATACTGGCCGGCTCTGTCCGAGTGATGAACCAGTGGCTGCGCGGTTTGATCCTGATTCACGGCTCGACGTAACCTGCACTACCGACTCGGTGTGCAGACTTTCATGGACCTGGTAACCACGACCTTTCGCGAAAAAGCATCCGTCACAAGTCTCAGATAGGCCACACCTTCCTGAACGGGCAGTTAGGTGATGTCAGCTACCCGGATTTTTTCCGGACCGATTGGAACAACCTGATCAGGACCCGGTTTAAGTAGGTGCGGATGGCGCAGAAAGCGATGATGACTGTCGGTCGTCTTGTGCTACGCCCGCTCGCGGACCACCAGTAAACGCCTTCGGTGCAGGATCGAAAACAGCCGATCTCGCCCCACTTGCAGTTCAAGTTGAGGCTGGCAACGCAGCAAGTGGTGCGGCTTTCGGGTACCCAGACGCGGCCGACGCTGACTTTTTTGTTGAACGAAGTCGGCAACTTTCTGATCCAGAACCAGGCGAGTTGCATCGGTGCGATTGCGTTTGCAGTAAGCCTGTCGGCTTATCCCCAAGCACTGGCAAGCCCTGCTGATGCTCAGGTTCTGGATTGGTTTATGCGCGAGGAATTGCCGGGACGCTTTTTTACGACAGAGAGACCGTAGGCGTTTTTCAAGACATCCACGACCGCCTCGAAAAACTGCGCTTTCTGATTGGAAAACGCCAACTGTTCTTCAAGCATCTTTGATGCGTTGCCATGGCGTTAGTGGTCGGTTTCTGTCGGGCACAGACCCAATCCCGGCGAGCCAATCTATGTGCCGGGGCTACACTCTTGCCGACCACGCTTGCGTAACCGCGTCAGAACGGTGGTTTTGCCTTGAATCCGGTAGCGCTCTTGAGCCTATTTACAGCCCAGCTCGCCGTTTCGACTTGGTCGACGACCGACAATTTAAAGGTCAGCGTGTAGTCTCGATGGCTACGCCTTTTTCCTGTCTCCATTACGCCCTCCTGGAAATAGATCAGAAGGTGTAGACCTCATTCAGGACGAAACACAGGCAACAAAAAAGGGCTCACCTTTCGGTGAGCCCTTCTAGACCGCCCAGCAGAGCGGATTTTGTTTGGTAGGCGCGATTGGACTCGAACCAACGACCCCCACCATGTCAAGGTGGTGCTCTAACCAACTGAGCTACGTGCCTGCTGTGAGGCGGCATTCTACGGAATTCCCGAGGGGTGTCAACACCTTTTTTGCAGCTAAGCCTATGAATATGCGAATTTTTTATTTGTGGCCAGCACAACCGTATTTTCCGGCGGCTGGCAGCGGATTTTCAACTCAGGTAGGATCGGCGCACTCGTAAAAAATATAAAACAGAGGTTCCAGGATGGCGAACACCCCCTACCCCCAGTCGTATTACGCCGCGTCTGCGAATGCGGTACCTCCTCGCCCAGAGCTGCAAGGTGAAGTCGAAACCGATGTGTGCGTGATTGGCGCCGGTTATACCGGCCTGTCCAGTGCGCTGTTCCTGCTGGAAAACGGCTTTCGCGTGACAGTGCTGGAAGCTGCCAAGGTAGGCTTTGGCGCGTCGGGCCGCAATGGTGGGCAGATCGTCAACAGCTACAGCCGTGATATCGATGTGATCGAGCGCAGTGTCGGCCCCCAGCAGGCGAAATTACTCGGCGACATGGCATTTGAAGGCGGCAGGATCATTCGGGAGCGGGTGGCCAAGTATCAGATCCAGTGCGATCTGAAGGACGGCGGTGTGTTCGCGGCACTGAACAGCAAGCACATGGGCCACCTGGAGTCGCAGAAGCGCCTGTGGGAGCGCTACGGCCACACTCAGTTGGAGTTGCTGGACGAGCGGCGCATTCGCGAGGTGGTCGCCTGTGACAACTATGTGGGCGGCCTGCTCGACATGAGCGGCGGGCACATTCACCCGCTGAACCTGGCGCTGGGCGAAGCGGCAGCCGTGGAGTCCCTGGGCGGCACGATTTATGAGCAGTCGGCGGCGACTCGCATCGAGCGCGGCGCCAATCCGGTGGTGCATACGGCGCACGGCAAGGTCAGGGCCAAGTTCATTATTGTCGCGGGCAACGCCTATCTGGGGAACCTGGTTCCGGAACTGGCGGCCAAGTCGATGCCGTGTGGTACGCAGGTGATTACCACCGCACCACTGGGCGATGAACTGGCGAAGACGCTGCTGCCACAGGATTACTGCGTCGAGGACTGCAATTACCTGCTGGACTACTACCGCCTGACGAGCGACAAGCGCCTGATCTTCGGCGGTGGCGTGGTGTACGGCGCGCGTGACCCGGCGAATATCGAGGCGATCATCCGGCCGAAGATGCTCAAGGCCTTCCCGCAGCTCAAGGACGTGAAGATCGACTACGCCTGGACCGGCAATTTCCTGCTGACCTTGTCGCGCCTGCCGCAGGTTGGTCGCCTGGGGGATAACATCTACTACTCCCAGGGCTGTAGCGGCCATGGCGTGACGTATACCCACTTGGCGGGCAAGGTACTGGCGGAAGCGCTGAGGGGCCAGGCAGAACGTTTTGATGCGTTTGCCGGCCTGCCGCACTACCCCTTCCCCGGCGGACAACTGTTGCGCACGCCGTTTGCGGCGCTGGGGGCATGGTATTACGGGTTGCGGGACAAGCTGGGATTCTGACCCCGGACCACGGGGCTGGCTTGCCGGCCCCTGTACTTGCCGCGCCGGCACCCAATCGCAGACACAAAAAACCCCGGTCTTTCGACCAGGGTCTTTGCTATCGATCCAACCAAGCCAGCGGCTTGCTTTGGCGTCTCAGGGCGTTCAGTGGGCCCTGGAACAGATATGGCGCAGCGGACGGGACTCGAACCCGCGACCCCCGGCGTGACAGGCCGGTATTCTAACCGACTGAACTACCGCTGCGTATCGCTCAGACTGCTGAAGTGTCACCTTCAACCGCCTTCAAACATCTGACTGACCAGCCTTGGCTGTTCAATCTCAAATCTGAAACATCAGACCTGGAAAATATGGCGCAGCGGACGGGACTCGAACCCGCGACCCCCGGCGTGACAGGCCGGTATTCTAACCGACTGAACTACCGCTGCGCGTCGGTGCAACCTTTAACGTTGCGTCTTGCCCTAGGGCAAAACTCTCAAGAAGTGGTGGGTGATGACGGGATCGAACCGCCGACCCTCTGCTTGTAAGGCAGATGCTCTCCCAGCTGAGCTAATCACCCTTTGCTTCGTTGAGGCCGCGAAATTTACGCAGGTAGCGGACCTAAGTCAATAGCCTGCTTGAAGTTTTTCTGAAAAAGACAAAATGGCTTCAGGACCGCGACCCGCCCTACTCGGTGTAAATCATCTTCTTGCTCATGCCGCCGTCGACGACGAACTCTTGCCCGGTGACAAACCCGGCATTGCGCGACAGCAACCACGCCACCATCGCCGCTACGTCTTCCACAGTGCCTACCCTGCCCGCCGGGTGCTGGGCGTGATCCGCATCCGTCAGCGGCTCGGCACGGCGTGCAGCCGGGTCACGGGCATCGATCCAGCCCGGGCTGACGGCATTGACCCGTACTTCCGGCCCGAGGCTGATAGCCAACGCGTGGGTCAGGGCCAGCAAACCGCCCTTGCTCGCCGCATAGGCTTCGGTGTCCGGTTCCGACTGGCGTGCCCGGGTCGACGCCAGGTTGACGATGGCGCCGCCGTGGGCCCGCAGGTAGGGCGCACAGTGCTTGGCCAGCAACATGGGACCACTGAGGTTCACCGCCAGTACACGATTCCAGTAAACCAGGTCGAGACTTTCCAGGGTGATGTTGCGCGGGCCGGCCACGGCGGCATTGCACACCAGCGCATCCAGGCGCCCGAACTGGCCAAGTACCTCGGCCACGCCCTGGGCAACCTGCCGCTCATCGGCCACGTCCATGGTAATAAACCAGGCGTTGTCGCCGAGCACCTTGGACACCTTGGAACCGCGCTCTCGGTCCAGGTCCGTCAATACCACCTGCCAGCCTTCGCTGATCAACCAGGCGGCAATCCCCAGGCCGATGCCCCGCGCCGCGCCGGTCACCAGCGCGACCCGCCCGTTACTGGCGCTCGCCGCCTCCATGGACCACTCGATCACAGGGCAGCCAACCCACGGGCCAGGTCGGCCTGCAGGTCAGCGACGTCTTCCAGGCCCACGGCAATGCGGATCAGGCTGTCACGAATCCCGGCAGCTTCACGCTCCTGCGGCGCCAGGCGGCCGTGGGAGGTGGTGCTCGGGTGAGTGATAGTGGTCTTGCTGTCACCCAGGTTGGCGGTGATGGAGATCAGGCGAGTCGCATCGATAAAGCGCCAGGCGCCCTCTTTGCCGCCCTTGACCTCGAAACTCACCACGGCGCCGAAACCACGCTGCTGGCGCTGGGCCAACTCGTGTTGCGGGTGGCTCTTGAGGCCGGCGTAGTGGACTTTCTCGATGCCGTCCTGCTGCTCCAGCCACTCGGCCAGGGCCTGGGCGTTGGCACAATGGGCCTTCATCCGCAGGCTCAAGGTCTCCAGGCCTTTAAGGAAGATCCAGGCGTTGAACGGGCTCAGGGTCGGGCCGGCGGTGCGCAAGAAGCCCACCACTTCCTTCATCTGCTCGCTGCGGCCGGCAACCACGCCACCCATGCAACGGCCCTGGCCGTCGATGAACTTGGTGGCCGAGTGCACAACGATGTCTGCGCCCAGCTTCAGCGGCTGCTGCAATGCAGGGGTGCAGAAGCAGTTGTCGACGATCAGCATCGCGCCCTTGGCGTGGGCCACTTCGGACAATGCGGCAATGTCCACCAGCTCGGCCAATGGATTGGACGGCGACTCGACGAACAGCAATTTGGTGTTGGCCTTGATGGCCGCGTCCCAGCCGGACAGGTCCGCCAGCGGCACGTAGTCGACTTCAATACCAAAACGCTTGAAGTACTTTTCGAACAGGCTGATGGTCGAACCAAACACGCTGCGCGATACCAGGACGTGGTCACCGGCACTGCACAGGCTCATGACTACCGCGAGAATCGCGGCCATGCCCGTGGCAGTGGCGACAGCTTGCTCGGCGCCTTCCAGCGCGGCGATACGCTCTTCGAACGCGCGCACGGTCGGGTTGGTGTAACGCGAATAAACGTTGCCCGGTACTTCACCGGCAAAACGCGCAGCGGCGTCGGCCGCAGTGCGGAACACATAGCTGGAGGTAAAGAACATCGGGTCACCGTGCTCACCTTCCGGGGTGCGGTGCTGGCCGGCGCGCACAGCCAGGGTATCGAAAGCTACGCCATCGAGGTCGCTGTCCAAGCGACCGGCATCCCATTCCTGACTCATGCTCTACTCCTCAACTCGAATGCTTTATCAAAGATACAAAACCGGCCCCTCAGGGCCGGTGTCTACTCAGTTGTTGTACAGGTCGATGATCGCGCTGACCGCCTGGGTCTTGATCTTCGAGGAATCGTTACGGGCCTGCTCGATCTTGTTCAGGTAGGCCTCGTCGACATCGCCGGTGACGTACTTGCCGTCGAACACCGCGCAATCGAACTCCTCGATCTTGATCTTGCCACCACCGACGGCTTCGATCAGGTCCGGCAGGTCCTGGTAGATCAGCCAGTCGGCGCCGATCAGGTCCGCAACGTCCTGGGTCGAACGATTGTGGGCGATCAGTTCGTGGGCGCTCGGCATGTCGATGCCGTACACGTTCGGGTAACGCACGGCAGGCGCGGCGGAACAGAAGTAAACGTTCTTCGCACCGGCTTCGCGGGCCATCTGGATGATCTGCTTGCAGGTGGTGCCGCGTACGATGGAGTCATCCACCAGCATCACGTTCTTGCCGCGGAACTCCAGCTCGATCGCGTTGAGCTTCTGGCGCACCGACTTCTTGCGCGCAGCCTGGCCAGGCATGATGAAGGTACGGCCGATGTAACGGTTTTTGACGAAGCCTTCGCGGAATTTCACGCCCAGGTGGTTCGCCAACTCCAGCGCAGCGGTGCGGCTGGTGTCCGGGATCGGGATAACCACGTCGATGTCGTGATCCGGGCGCTCGCGCAGGATCTTGTCCGCCAGCTTCTCGCCCATGCGCAGGCGCGCCTTGTACACCGAAACACCGTCGATGATCGAATCCGGACGCGCCAGGTAGACGTGTTCGAAGATGCACGGGGTGAGTTTCGGGTTCAGTGCGCACTGACGGGTGTGCAGCTTGCCGTCTTCAGTGATGTAGACCGCTTCGCCCGGCGCCAGGTCGCGAATCAGGGTAAAGCCCAGCACGTCCAGGGACACGCTTTCGGAAGCGATCATGTACTCGACGCCTTCGTCGGTATGACGCTGGCCGAACACGATCGGGCGGATGCCGTGGGGGTCGCGGAAACCGACGATACCGTAGCCGGTCACCATCGCCACTACCGCATAGCCACCGACGCAACGGTTGTGCACGTCAGTCACGGCAGCGAACACGTCTTCTTCGGTCGGCTGCAGCTTGCCGCGCTGGGCCAGCTCGTGGGCGAACACGTTCAGCAGTACTTCGGAGTCCGAGTTGGTGTTGACGTGGCGCAGGTCAGATTCGTAAATCTCCTTGGCCAGTTGTTCAACGTTGGTCAGGTTGCCGTTGTGCGCCAGGGTGATGCCATAGGGCGAGTTGACGTAGAACGGCTGGGCTTCGGCCGAGGTCGAGCTGCCCGCTGTCGGGTAGCGCACGTGGCCAATGCCCATGTGCCCGACCAGGCGCTGCATGTGGCGCTGATGGAACACGTCACGCACCAGACCATTGTCCTTGCGCAGGAATAACCGGCCGTCGTGGCTGGTCACAATACCGGCAGCATCCTGGCCGCGGTGCTGGAGGACGGTTAGCGCGTCATACAGCGCCTGATTCACGTTCGACTTACCGACGATACCGACGATGCCACACATGCGACGCAACCCCTACTTAATGAATCTTGACTGAACACAACTTACTGAGGCGTTTTGGCCGGCAAGAGGTGTTCCTTGAACGGAAGATCAGCGGGTACGCTGATCCCGCTGGCCAGCCACTGACTGCTCCACCCCAAAATGAGGTTTTTGGACCAATCTGCAACCAATAGAAATTTTGGCACGAGTACCGACTCCTGCCACCACGAATCCTGCTGTACCGGCCCCAGGCTCAACAGCCCGACCGCCACGACCACCAGCAAGCCGCCACGCGCGGCGCCGAAGGCCATGCCGAGAAATCGATCGGTCCCGGAGAGGCCGGTGACGCGTATCAATTCGCCGATAAGATAATTGACCATTGCCCCCACCAACAACGTGGCGATGAACATGATGGCGCAGCCCGCGATGACGCGAGCCGAAGGTGTCTCGATGTATCCGGCCAGATAGACAGACAATGAACCGCCGAACATCCAGGCTACAACTCCTGCGATGATCCATGTCAGCAGCGACAATGCTTCTTTGACGAAGCCGCGGCTCAGACTGATCAAAGCGGAGATGGCGACGATTGCAACGATCGCCCAATCAACCCAGGTAAATGGCACAGTTCAGCCTACAGACGGATAAGGCGGCGCATTTTAGCAGAGCGCTGGGCTATCGGTAAGCTGTGATTGGCAGTGCATTTGAAATCAATGAGTTATAGGGGAAACCGGCCTGTTGCGGCACACCCAAAACACTTGCGGGAGCGGGCCTGCTCGCGAAGGCGGTGGGGCAGCCAATAAATCTGCTGACTGATACACCGCTTCGCGAGCAAGCCCGCTCCCACATTGACCGCATCCCAGCTTGAATCCTTGCAGCCTCAGCCTTTTTCGGGCTGGAAGCGAACCACAAAACCCTTGAGGTTCTGCTGGCGATCCAACAGGTCCCGCAGGCGATCGGCTTCGGCGCGCTCGATCAGCGGCCCGATGAATACCCGGTTCTTGCCATCGGCGCTGCGGATATAGGCGTTGTAACCCTGGGTGCGCAGCTTCTTCTGCAACGCATCAGCACTTTCGCGGTTAGCCAGGCTGGCCAGCTGGATCGACCAACTGATCGGCAAGCCATTCGGGTCAATACGGCTCTGGCCCACGTCCGGCTTGCCTGGTGCCGCAGGTTGCGGGGCCACAGGTTTTGGCGCTGGCGCCGGCGCCGCAGGCTTCGCAGCAACTGCAGGAGCAGCAGGCGCAGGCTTAACCACCGGCACGCTCGGCTGCACCGGCATCGACGGCGCTTGCTGTGCAGCCACTTCGTCATCGGTCGGCACCGGCTCTTCTTCCGGCAGCGCTTGCGGCTCGGGAACCACCACCGGCTCAACCTGAACCTGAGGCACCGCAGGCGCCTGGGGCGCAGCTGGCGCTTCAACGGTCACTTGGCGCTGCTCATCCTGACGGGAAAACAGCATCGGCAGGAAAATCACCGCCAACGCCACCAGGACCAGGGCTCCAACCATTCGCTGCTTGTATGCGCTATCCAGTAATGCCATGTGCAGCTTCCTCCGTGGAGCGCCGGGCCAACCATTCGAGCGCCTCGGCAACACAATAAAATGATCCGAACAACAGAATCTCATCCTCAGGCGTCGCAACCGCGCACTGGGCTTCCAGGGCGGCTGTCACGCTTGCATGGGACGTCACGGACGCGCCAAGGTTCTGCAAGGCAACCTGCAACTCGATGGCAGGACGACTGCGGGACGTATCCAGCGGTGCAACCGCCCAGGCCTGGACGTCGCCCAGCAAGGGTGCAACCACGCCGTCCAGGTCCTTGTCGGACAACAACCCGAACACCGCGAGGCGGCGACCGGCGGGCGGCGTGCGTGCCAGGCGCCTGGCCAGGTATTCAGCGGCGTGAGGGTTATGCCCCACGTCCAGCAGCAGGTTCAGGCGCTTGCCCTCCCAGTCGAACGTGCGCCGGTCAAGGCGCCCCACCACGCGAGTAGCCTGCAACGTAGCGGCAATCTGCTCGGCATGCCAGGGCAAATCCAGCAACAGGTAGGCTTGCAGCGCGAGCGCGGCGTTTTCCATCGGCAGGTTCAGCAGTGGCAAGTCGCGCAACTCGACGGTTTGACCGCGCGCGTCAAGCCCGCGCCATTGCCAGAATTGGTCGCCAATCTCGAGATTGAAATCACGCCCGCGCAGGAAGAACGGGCAATCCAGCTCGCGCACCTTGTCCAGCAAGGTATGCGGCGGGTCCAGGTCGCCGCACAGTGCAGGCTTGCCCTGGCGGAAGATCCCGGCTTTTTCATAGGCCACGGACTCACGGGTGTTACCCAGGTAGTCCGCATGGTCGACACCAATACTGGTAATCAGCGCCAGGTCGGCATCCACCACGTTGACCGTGTCCAGACGCCCACCCAGGCCGACTTCCAGCACCACCACATCCAGCTGCGCACGCTCGAACAGCCAGAACGCCGCCAGGGTGCCCATCTCGAAATAGGTCAGGGAAATCTCGCCACGCCCGGCATCAAGTGCGGCGAAGGCTTCGCAGAGTTGCTCGTCAGTGGCTTCGACGCCATTGAGCTGCACCCGTTCGTTGTAGCGCAGCAGGTGCGGCGAGTTGTACACCCCGACCTTCAGGCCCTGGGCTTGCAGCAAGGCCGCGACGAAGGCGCAGGTAGAGCCCTTGCCGTTGGTGCCGGTCACCGTGATCACACGCGGCGCCGGCCGGCCCAACCCGAGGCGGGCCGCTACCTGTTGCGAGCGCTCCAGGCCCATGTCGATGGCTGACGGATGCAACTGCTCAAGGTAGGCGAGCCATTCGCCCAGGGTACGTTGGGTCATATGTTTGCAGGCACCGGTGGCACGACAATCGGCTCGATTTTAGGCGCGACGTACACAGGTGTCGGCAGGCCCATCATTTGCGCCAGCAGGCTACCCAGGCGCGGACGCAGTTCGCCGCGCGGAATGATCAGATCGATCGCGCCGTGCTCCAGCAGGAACTCGCTGCGCTGGAAGCCTTCCGGCAGTTTTTCGCGAACGGTTTGCTCGATAACACGCGGGCCGGCAAAGCCGATCAGCGCCTTCGGCTCACCGACGATCACGTCACCCAGCATCGCCAGGCTGGCGGACACACCGCCGTAGACCGGGTCGGTCAGCACGGAGATGAACGGAATACCTTCTTCGCGCAGACGCGCCAGTACCGCGGAGGTCTTGGCCATTTGCATCAGGGAGATCAGTGCTTCCTGCATCCGCGCACCACCGGAGGCGGCGAAGCAGATCATCGGGCAACGGTTTTCCAGCGCGTAGTTGGCGGCACGTACGAAACGCTCACCGACGATGGCGCCCATCGAGCCGCCCATGAAGGAGAATTCGAAGGCCGAAACCACCACCGGCATGCCCAGCAGCTTGCCGCTGACGGAAATCAGCGCGTCCTTTTCACCGGTCTGCTTCTGGGCCGCGGTCAGGCGGTCCTTGTACTTCTTGCCGTCGCGGAACTTCAAACGGTCAACCGGCTCCAGGTCAGCGCCCAGTTCGGAGCGACCATCGGCGTCGAGGAAAATATCAATGCGGGCGCGGGCGCCGATACGCATGTGGTGATTGCACTTGGGGCAAACGTCCAGGGTCTTTTCCAGCTCCGGGCGGTACAGCACCGCGTCGCAGGATGGGCACTTGTGCCAAAGACCTTCAGGAACCGAGCTTTTCTTCACCTCGGAACGCATGATCGAAGGGATCAGTTTGTCTACTAACCAGTTGCTCATGCTTTCTTTCTCCAGTACCGGTGGCTTGAACACAGCCCCGCGTATGCCCTTGAGCTAAATTCATATGTGGCGATGACACAAACTGGACGGGGTCAGACGTTCGACCAGCCATTTCCTGCCTGTGCCCTCAGCCTTCCAGACAACCTGCCGTGCAGGGTTGCCACTTCATTTCCGGGCCTCCCACAGGCGGCGCCGGGCTGTTTTACACAGTGGTAGTTATGGACGGCGGCAGACTGCCAGCCGTCACATCGTCCCGCTGCTGTCGCGCACGGCCTGCATGAATGCGCGAATCCTTGCGTGATCCTTGATGCCCTTGCCCTGCTCTACCCCGCCGCTGACGTCCACGGCATACGGCCGAACCTGCTGGATGGCACTGGCCACGTTGTCCGGATTCAGGCCGCCCGCGAGGATAATCGGCTTGCTCAACCCCTCGGGAATCAACGACCAGTCAAACGCCTCGCCCGTACCACCGGGAACGCCTTCGACGTAGGTGTCGAGAAGAATCCCGCGAGCCCCGCCATAGGCAGCGCATGCCGCAGCAATATCGTCCCCGGCCTTGACCCGCAGCGCCTTGATGTACGGGCGCTGGTAGCTCTCGCACTCGTCCGGACTCTCATCGCCATGGAACTGCAGCATGTCCAGTTGCACGGCGTCGAGGGTTTCATTGAGCTCGCAGCGGCTGGCGTTGACGAACAACCCCACGGTGGTCACGAACGGCGGCAACGCGGCAATGATCGCCCGCGCCTGCAACACATTCACCGCCCGCGGGCTTTTGGCATAAAACACGAAACCGATGGCATCGGCCCCCGCCTCGACCGCCGCCAACGCGTCTTCTATGCGGGTAATCCCGCAAATCTTGCTGCGAACGGCAGACATGTCGATGAAACCTCAGGGCGTGTCCGGGAAAGTCCCGGATGGTAACAAATGCTTTTGAGGGCGTCAGCCGCCAAGTTCGCTGAAACCTGTGAGGAAGTGTGGCCCGATGAATCGCTGGGGCAATTCGAACTCGTCGCGGTACTCCACATCCACCAGGTACAGGCCGAACGGATGCGCCGTGACGCCGCCGGTACGGCGAATCCGGCTTTCCAGGACTTCCCTGGCCCATTCCACCGGGCGTTCGCCGGTACCGATGGTCATCAGCACCCCGGCGATATTGCGCACCATATGGTGCAGGAACGCGCCGGCGCGGATATCCAGCACGATCATCTTGCCGTGGCGCGTCACCCGCAGGTGGTGGACTTCCTTGATCGGCGACTTGGCCTGGCACTGCCCGGCACGGAACGCGCTGAAATCGTGGATACCTACAAGATGCTGGGCCGCCTCGGCCATGCGCTCGGCGTCCAGCGGGCGGTGGTTCCAGGTGATTTCTTCGTTGAGATGGGCCGGGCGGATCTGATCGTTGTAGATCACATAGCGATAACGCCGGGCGATGGCCTTGAAGCGCGCGTGAAAGTCCGCCGGCATCACCTTGGCCCAACTGACGCTGACGTCGTGGGGCAAGTTGATATTCGCGCCCATCACCCATGCCTTCATCGAGCGCTCGGCCTGAGTGTCAAAGTGCACCACTTGCCCGCAAGCGTGCACGCCGGCATCAGTACGCCCGGCGCACATCAGCGACACCGGTGAGTCGGCGACTTTCGACAGGGCCTTCTCCAGGGTTTCCTGCACCGTCGGCACACCGGAGGCCTGGCGTTGCCAGCCACGATAGCGCGAGCCTTTGTATTCCACGCCCAGGGCGATTCTGAAAAAGCCTGCGGCCGCCATTTCGGCGGCCGCGTTATCTATATTTGCCAAGAACTGAGAGCCTGATGAGTTGCGCAAAGGCGGCCATTATAAGGCCGCGCGCCTGGGACGCCATGGATTTGGTGCCTGGATGGCAAAACGGCAGCCCGAAGGCTGCCGTTGTATTTACCGCGCGTATCAAGCCAGCCGGCTGAGCATTTCCTTGGCCTCGCCCTTCTGACCGTCATCGCCTTCCTTGAGCACCTCGCCAAGAATGTCCCGCGCACCGTCGGCATCGCCCATGTCGATGTAGGCCTGCGCCAGGTCGAGCTTGGTGGCCACTTCGTCGGTACCGGAGAGGAAGTCGAATTCCGGCTCATCGCCACCCAACGCCGCGTCGTCGGCGGTGAAGGACGGTTCGATTGGCGGATGTTCCAGGCTTTGCGAAAGGCGATCCAGCTCGGCGTTGACATCATCAAGCTCCGACGCAAACGCGTCCGGCTTGGCCGCTGCAGGCGCCTCGGGCTCGTCGGCCAGGGACAGGTCGAAATCCTCCGGCAGGTCGAGGTCGTCCAGGTCGGCCGGCGTCAGTGTCGGCGGCTCTACCGGCGGCAGGTCCTTCATCTGGTCTTCAAGGCCGGAGAGGAAGTCGTCGTCGGACTGGGCCGACGAGGGTGGATCGAGTTGCAGGTCCAGGTCGAAATCCGAGAGGTCTTCCGCACTGGCCTTGGCCTCGGTCTGCTGTTGCAGCACCGATTCAAAGCTAAGGTCGTCGTCCGACGTCGGGCGGACCACGGCTGGCGAAGCAGCCTCCAGATCGTCCAGGCTGAGGTCGAAGTCAGTGTCAAACGCGTCCGGCGCAGGCTCAGGTGCAGGCGGTGCCGGGTCGTCCTTGAGCAGGTCCTTGACGTATTGGGCGTCGAGAGCGGCAGCGGCAACGGCAGCGCTGACGCCTGCTGCGAACACGGCCATGGCCGGGAAGCGGCTTTTCAGTTGTTCGACCTGGGCATGGTTGTCGCCATTGGCGACCAACTGGCGCTCCTGGGTGACAAACCCGTCCTTGTTGCCCTGCAAGCCGTGGACTTCCATCAGCTTGAGACGCAGGTCACTGCGGGCGGGCTCTTGCTTGATTGCATCTTCCAGCACTTCCGCAGCCTGGTTCAGGTGGCCACGGTCGATATGCGACTGGGCTTGCGCCAGGGCGTCGGTCGGACGCTGCACAGCAACAGGTGCGACCACCGGGGCAATCACCGGGGCAACCACCGCCGCCGAGGCTGGAGCTGGAGCTGGAGCTGGAGCTGGAGCCAGCTTGACGTTCGGCGGCGGTACATCAAGGCCTTCGAAACTGTCAGATGGCAGATCGTGATCAATGTTCGGCGCAAATTCCGGCTCTTCAGCCAGGGCCCGTGCCATGCGCAGGTGCTTTTCTTCTTCAAGCCGCGCATTGCGATGACGGGCCCACAGCAGCAGAAGCAACAGCACCAGCAAACCCGCTGCGCCGCCGATCACCCCCAGCACGATCGGGTTGGTCAGCAGGTCGTTGAATTTACCTTCAGTGCTGGCAGGTGCCGCATCCGGCTTGACCGGGGTCTCGACCGGCGCAGCCGCGGGGGTTGCTGCCGGAGCTGCCGCTGCCGCCGCCGGTTGTGCAGCCAGCTCGGCCGGCATCGCCGCCGTTGCAGCAGGCTGCGCCGCAGCGCCACCCGGGGTCTGCAACTTGGCCAGTTGGTTGTTCTTGAGCTCGATCAGCCGCTGCAGCTTGTCCAGCTGACTTTGCAGGTCAGCCATGCGGCTTTTCAGTTCTTCATTCTCGCGACGGGTCGAATCCAGGCTTTCCTGGGTCACCGCCAGCTTGTTGTTCAAGGCCCGGCTGTCGCCCGCCGCGCCCTTCCCGCCTTTCCTGGCCGCTTCGGCCGAGACCAGGCTCAAATTGTCCTTGGTATTGGTCTGCGACGGCGCATTACCCGCCTGGGTACGCTTGGTCGCGTCCAGCTGCGCCTTGCCGGCGAGCTGATTGCCGCCACGGCGGCCCTCGCGCCACGCCGCGTTTTGCGCCGTCACTTCAGCAATCGCCTCGGGCTGCGGCAGGCTGGTGCTTTGCCCCGAATCCGGCAGGCGCAGGACCTGGCCGGTTTTCATGCGGTTGATGTTGCCGTCGATAAAGGCGTCAGGGTTCAGCGCCTGAATGGCCAGCATGGTCTGCTGCACCGAGGCGCCATTGCGGTTTTTCGCGGCGATTTCCCACAAGGTGTCACGGGAAGTCGTGGTGTGTTCCTTGGCCTTGGTGACTGCCGGAGCCGTCGTCGCAGGCGCACTCAAGCGTGGCGCGGGTGCAGGTGCACCGGCGGCCGGGGTCGACTGGTCGAACTTGGCCGGGTCCAGCAACACGCTGTAGTCGCGCATCAGGCGGCCGTTGGGCCATTGCACCTGCAGCAGGAAACGCACGTAGGAATCCGGCAGCGGCTTGCTGGAGGTGACACGCACCACACTGCGGCCGTTGGGATTGACCACCGGGGTAAAGGTCAGGTCGTTCAGGAACGCCTGGCGATCGACGCCCGCATCCACAAAGGCCTGGGACGACGCGAGGCTGGGGGTGATCTCGGAGGCGGTCAGGCCACCGACATCGAGCAACTCGATTTCCACCGACAGCGGCTGGTTCAGCTTCGACTTGAGGGTCATCTCCCCAAGCTGCAGTGCTTGCGCCATACCGGAGGACAGCGCCGAGGCGGCCGCTATTGCTAACACCAGTTTGCGAACTTGAACCATAGCCTCATCCTTTTTGAACACTCCCCGGCCGGCGAGAAGGTGGGTAACCGCTGCCATTAGGCATGGCGAGCCGATAGGTCACCGACGCGCAATTTTTCCAGCTTGGGCCAAGCATAGCGCTTGGCTAGAATCAATCTACAAATTGCCGCCAAGTATCTTTTACACAAGGCCTTTTATCAACAACTGCGCCAGCTGTACGGCGTTCAGTGCCGCCCCTTTGCGTACGTTATCTGACGCCAGCCACATATTTAGTTCCGCGGGGTCATCAACACCGGCACGAACCCGGCCCACGTAGACCACGTCCTGACCGACCGCATCGCCCACAGCCGTGGGGTAATCGCCCTCTTCCACCAATTCGACACCCGGTGCCGAGTCCAGGGCACGGTTGACGGCAGCGAGATCCACCGCTGCCCCCAATTGCAGTGACACAGTCAGGCTATCACCAAAAAACACCGGGGCTTGAACGCAAGTGACGGAAATCTTTAGCAAAGGCATTTCCAGCACGGCGCGCAATTCGTGCACCAGGCGTTTTTCCAGGGCAGTGTGGCCTTGCGCGTCAGGCTTGCCGACCTGGGCCAGCAGGTTAAAGGCCATTTGCCGGTCGAAGAACTTCGGCTCCAGCGGGCGCACATTCAGCAACTCGGCGGTCTGCCGGGCGAGTTCGCTGACAGCCTCACGGCCCTGGGCGGAAACGGCGAGGTTGGCGGTGACGTTAACGCGCTGAATGTCCAGCAAGCCGCGCAGTGGCGCCAGCACCACGGCCAGGGCAGTCGCCGACGGGCTTGGGCTGCTGACCTGATAAGGTTTTTTCAGGCCATCGAGGATCTGCGCGTTGGCTTCCGGCACTACCTGCGGCGCCTGATCGGCCGGCAAGGCGCCGGACAAGTCGATCAGGGTGCAGCCCGCAGCGGTGGCGCGCGGGGCAAAACTCAAGGTGACCGCAGGGCCGGCGGCGAAGAACACCAGTTGGACTTTGCTGAAATCGAATTCATCGACTTCCCGCACCCGCACGTTCTTGCCACGAAACGGCACCGAATGCCCGGCCGACTCGCTGCTGGCCAACAGGTGCAGGCTGCCTACCGGGAAGTCCTGCTCTTCGAGGATCTGCACCAGGGTTTCGCCAACGGTGCCGGTGGCGCCGATCACGGCAATATCAAAGGTCTGGGTCATGGGGGCTGCCTCGGGCATTGCGGGGGGAGCGGCACTTTACCGGGTGGCTGGGGGTGAGGCAATTAACCTGGGGGTTGTGGTGTGGCTGATGGCCTCTTCGCGAGCAAGCCCGCTCCCACATTTGATCGCATTTCAACTGAAGAAACTCGCTCGAATGTGGGAGCGGGCTTGCTCGCGAAGAGGCCCGAGCGCGCAATAAAAAACCCGCGCCTGTCACCAGAACGCGGGTTTCTTATTACCAGCAGCGATTACCGCTCCAGCAAGATCCGCAGCATGCGACGCAACGGCTCAGCCGCGCCCCACAGCAGTTGGTCGCCGACGGTGAACGCACCCAGGTACTGCGTACCCATGTTCAGCTTGCGCAGACGGCCAACCGGCACATTCAGGGTACCGGTCACCTTGTTCGGGCTAAGTTCCTGGATGCTGATATCACGGTTGTTCGGCACCAGCTTGACCCAAGGGTTGTGCTGGCTGATCAGCCCTTCGATATCGGCGATCGGCACGTCTTTGTTCAGCTTGATGGTCAACGCCTGGCTGTGGCAACGCATGGCGCCGATGCGCACGCAGATACCGTCCACCGGGATCGGGCTCTTGAAGCGACCGAGGATCTTGTTGGTCTCGGCCTGGGCCTTCCACTCTTCACGGCTCTGGCCGTTAGGCAGTTCCTTGTCGATCCACGGGATCAGGCTGCCGGCCAATGGCACACCGAAGTTCTCGGTCGGGTAGGCCTCGCTGCGCATGGCCTCGGCCACACGGCGGTCGATGTCGAGGATCGCGCTGGCCGGGTCAGCCAGTTGATCGGCGACAGCGGCGTGGGTCGCGCCCATCTGCTTGATCAGTTCACGCATGTTCTGCGCGCCGGCACCGGAGGCCGCCTGATAGGTCATGGCGCTCATCCACTCCACCAGGCCGGCTTCGAACAAGCCGCCCAGGCCCATCAGCATCAGGCTGACGGTGCAGTTGCCGCCGATGTAGTTCCTGGTGCCCGCGTCCAGTTGCTGGTCGATCACCTTGCGGTTGACCGGGTCCAGCACGATCACCGCGTCATCCTGCATGCGCAGGCTGGAAGCGGCGTCGATCCAGTAACCCTGCCAGCCGGCTTCGCGCAGCTTGGGGAAGACTTCGCTGGTGTAGTCGCCACCCTGGCAGGTCAGAATGACGTCGAGGGTCTTCAGTTCTTCAATGTTGTAGGCGTCCTTGAGCGGAGCAATGTCCTTGCCCACGGACGGCCCTTGACCACCTACATTGGAGGTGGTGAAAAACACCGGCTCAATAAGATCGAAATCCTGCTCTTCCAGCATCCGCTGCATGAGCACGGAACCGACCATACCGCGCCAACCGATCAGACCTACACGTTTCATCGCAACTACACCTTGTTCAAAAGTGGGCCGCCTTGCAGCAACATCTGCAAGCGGGCCCGAGAGATTACAGATTCCGCAGCGCGGCGACTACTGCGTCGCCCATTTCTTGCGTACCGACCTTGGTGCAACCCTGGGACCAGATGTCGCCAGTGCGCAGGCCCTGGTCGAGCACCAGGCTCACGGCCTGCTCGATGGCATCCGCGGCGTCGGTTAGGTTGAAGCTGTAACGCAGCATCATCGACACCGACAAAATGGTCGCCAACGGGTTGGCAATGCCCTGCCCGGCGATGTCCGGCGCCGAACCGTGGCACGGTTCGTACATGCCCTTGTTGTTGGCATCCAGGGAGGCCGACGGCAGCATGCCGATGGAACCGGTAAGCATCGAGGCCTGGTCGGACAGGATGTCGCCGAACAGGTTGTCGGTGACGATCACGTCGAACTGCTTCGGTGCACGCACCAACTGCATGGCGGCGTTGTCGACGTACATGTGGCTCAGCTCGACGTCCGGGTAGTCCTTGGCGACTTCCTCGACGATTTCACGCCACAGCTGGCTGGACGCCAATACGTTGGCCTTGTCCACCGAGCAGACCTTCTTGCCACGCACACGGGCCATGTCGAAACCGACACGGGCGATACGGCGGATTTCACTCTCGCTGTACGGCAGGGTGTCGTAGGCCTGACGCTCGCCATTCTCCAACTCGCGCACGCCCCGTGGCGAGCCGAAGTAGATACCGCCGGTCAGTTCGCGGACGATCAGGATGTCCAGGCCCGCGACGATTTCCGGCTTCAGGCTGGAAGCGTCCGCCAGTTGCGGGTAAAGGATCGCCGGGCGCAGGTTGCCGAACAGGCCCAGTTGCGCACGGATCTTCAGCAGGCCGCGCTCAGGGCGGATGTCACGTTCGATCTTGTCCCATTTCGGGCCACCCACGGCGCCCAGCAGCACGGCGTCGGCTGCGCGGGCACGCTCCAGGGTTTCGTCGGCCAGAGGCACGCCGTGCTTGTCGATGGCCGCGCCGCCGATCACGTCGTGGCTCAGTTCGAAGCCCAGGCTGTACTTGGCGTTAGCCACTTCCAGCACCTTGACCGCTTCGGCCATGATTTCCGGACCAATGCCGTCGCCAGGGAGAATCAGAATCTGCTTGCTCATGCGTTCCTCATTTCATCAAGCGACCCGCCCGTGGGCAGGTCGGGAAAAATTAATCAGCGTTCGGCCCACACCACCAGCACGTCGGTGCTGAAGGTGCCGTCGGCTTGAATCTCGAAATAATCGCGCACTTCCTGGCCCATTGCCTTTTGCAGCTCCAGGATCGCGGCACGCAATACCTCTGGGGTGCGCATGCGCTCGACCCACGAGGTGTATTCCAGGCGCAGGCGCTGGCGGCTGCTGTTGCGCACATGCAAACCGGCTTCGCTGAGCTGGCGCATCCACTCGCCGGCGGAATAGTCACGCACGTGGCTGGTGTCGCGCAGCACTTCGACGGTTTGCAGGTAAGTGTCCAACAGCGGGCTGCCCGGTGACAAGACGTCCACGAAAGCGGCCACGCCACCCGGTTTGAGCACCCGGCGCACTTCACGCAGGGCCAGGCCCAGGTCGCTCCAATGGTGCGCCGAGTAGCGGCTGAACACGAAGTCGAATTCGCCATCGGCAAACGGCAGGCGCTCGGCGGCGCCGTGCACGGTGCGGATGTTGTCCAGGCCACGGTCCACGGCAGCGGCGGCCACCACGTCAAGCATCTGTTGGGACAGGTCGTACGCCACCACTTCTTTAACCAACGGTGCCACGTTGAAACTCACGTGACCGGCGCCGCAACCCAGGTCCAGCAGTCGTGCAGCGCCCTGCCCGGCCAGTTCGGCCTGGAGCAGCGCGAACTCGGTGCCTTGAGCATGTACTGCGCTGCTCAGGTAGGCCGAGGCCTGTTCGCCGAATTGTTTTTGCACGACTTGGGTGTGGGCAGTGCTGGTCATGATGATGTCCCTGGTTTTTGTGTTGCTGTTGCTGGCCCTTTCGCGAGCAAGCCCGCTCCCACATTCGACCGAGTTCCTTCAGTTGAAATGCAATCAAATGTGGGAGCGGGCTTGCTCGCGAAGGGGCCAGTCCGGTCTACATGGAATCAAGCGTCGCGAAACAACCAAGGCTGGCTGGCCCGGTGTTTGGTTTCAAACGCGGCAATCGCATCGCCGTCCTGCAAGGTCAGGCCGATGTCGTCCAGGCCATTGATCAGGCAGTGCTTGCGGAAGGCGTCCACTTCAAAGTGATACACCTTGCCGTCCGGACGGGTCACGGTCTGCGCCGCCAGGTCGATGGTCAACTGGTAGCCCACATCGGCTTCCACCTGCTGGAACAACTCATCCACTTCGGCATCGCTCAAGATGATCGGCAGCAAGCCGTTCTTGAAGCTGTTGTTGAAGAAGATGTCGGCGTAGCTCGGCGCGATGATGCTGCGAAAGCCATATTCTTCCAGGGCCCACGGCGCGTGCTCACGGCTGGAGCCGCAACCGAAGTTTTCCCGGGCGAGCAACACGCTGGCACCCTGGTAACGCTCGGCGTTGAGCACAAAGTCCTTGTTCAGCGGGCGCTTGGAGTTGTCCTGGTAGGCGTAGCCCACGTCCAGGTAGCGCCACTCGTCGAACAGGTTCGGGCCAAAACCGGTGCGCTTGATCGATTTCAAGAACTGCTTGGGAATGATCTGGTCGGTGTCCACGTTGGCACGGTCCAACGGCGCGACTAAACCGGTGTGTTGAGTAAAAGCTTTCATCGGGTATTCCTCAGATCAATTCGCGAACGTCGATGAAACGACCGTTGACGGCAGCCGCAGCAGCCATGGCCGGGCTGACGAGGTGGGTACGGCCACCGGCGCCCTGACGCCCTTCGAAGTTACGGTTGGAGGTGGACGCGCAATGCTCGCCCGACTCCAAACGGTCCGGGTTCATCGCCAGGCACATCGAGCAACCCGGCTCGCGCCATTCAAAACCGGCTTCGAGGAAGATCTTGTCGAGGCCTTCGGCTTCAGCCTGGGCCTTGACTAGGCCCGAACCTGGCACCACGATCGCCTGCTTGATGGTGGAGGCGACTTTGCGGCCCTTGGCGATCACCGCCGCAGCGCGCAAATCCTCGATCCGCGAGTTGGTGCAGGAGCCGATGAATACGCGATCCAGCTGGATGTCGGTAATCGCCTGATTGGCTTTCAAGCCCATGTACTTCAAGGCGCGCTCAATGGAACCACGCTTGACCAGGTCGGTTTCCTTGGCCGGGTCCGGCACGTTCTGGTCAACGGCCAACACCATTTCCGGCGAGGTGCCCCAGCTGACTTGCGGCTTGATCTGGGCGGCATCGAGGGTAACCACGGTGTCGAACACCGCATCGGCGTCGGAAACCAGGTCTTTCCAGGCTTCGACAGCGGCGTCCCAATCAGCACCGGCAGGTGCGAACGGGCGACCCTTGACGTAGGCAATGGTCTTTTCGTCCGCCGCCACCATGCCCACGCGGGCACCGGCTTCGATGGACATGTTGCAGATGGTCATGCGGCCTTCGATGGACAGGTCGCGAATCGCGCTGCCGGCGAATTCGATGGCGTGGCCATTACCGCCGGCGGTGCCGATCTTGCCGATCACCGCGAGGACGATGTCTTTGGCGGTGACGCCGAAAGGCAACTCACCTTCCACCGACACCAACATGTTCTTCATTTTCTTGGCGACGAGGCACTGGGTGGCGAATACATGTTCCACCTCGGAAGTGCCGATGCCATGCGCCAACGCGCCAAACGCACCGTGGGTAGAGGTGTGGGAGTCACCGCAGACCACGGTCATGCCAGGCAAGGTGGCGCCCTGCTCCGGGCCGATCACGTGAACGATGCCCTGGCGCACGTCATTCATCTTGAATTCGGTGATGCCGTATTCGTCGCAGTAATCATCGAGGGTCTGCACCTGGAGGCGCGACACGGTGTCGACGATGGCGTCGATCCCGCCTTTACGCTCCGGTGTGGTCGGCACGTTGTGGTCCGGGGTGGCGATGATCGAGTCGACGCGCCAAGGCTTGCGCCCGGCCAGTCGCAGGCCTTCGAACGCTTGGGGCGAGGTCACTTCATGGATGATGTGACGGTCGATGTAGATCAGCGACGACCCATCATCGCGCCGTTTCACTTCATGGGAATCCCAAAGCTTGTCGTAAAGCGTTTTGCCGGCCATCACGCGGTCCTCATCAGGTGTTTCTATGCCCCGGGCCTTGAACGATTCAATAACCCTTTGGCTTGTGAGGCTGATGGTATGGCGCTACATTAAATAACTCAAATTCATATTTTTTATGCTTTGGATTACCAACTGGAATAGCACAATGGACCTGGCCAACCTCAATGCCTTTATCGCCATCGCCGAGACCGGCAGCTTCTCCGGTGCCGGTGAACGCCTGCACCTGACCCAACCGGCCATCAGCAAGCGCATCGCCGGCCTGGAGCAACAATTAAAGGTGCGCCTGTTCGACCGGCTGGGGCGTGAAGTCGGCCTCACCGAAGCCGGACGGGCGCTGCTGCCCCGGGCGTATCAGATTCTCAATGTACTGGACGACACCCGCCGCGCCCTGACCAACCTGACCGGCGAGGTCAGCGGTCGTCTCACTCTGGCCACCAGCCATCACATCGGCCTGCACCGCTTGCCACCGGTCCTGCGCACGTTCACCCGGGAATACCCGAATGTCGCGCTGGACATTCAGTTTCTCGATTCGGAAGTGGCCTACGAAGAAATCCTCCATGGCCGCGCCGAAGTGGCCGTAATAACCCTGGCGCCGGAGCCCCACACGCTGGTGCGGGCCACCCCGGTGTGGGACGACCCACTGGATTTCGTGGTGGCGCCGGAACACAGCCTGATCAGCAACGGCAGCGTCAGCCTGGCGGACATCGCCCGGCACCCGGCGGTGTTTCCCGGCGGCAACACCTTTACCCACCATATCGTGCAGCGGCTGTTCGAGGCCCAGGGCCTGACGCCAAACATCGCCATGAGCACCAACTACCTGGAAACCATCAAGATGATGGTCTCCATTGGCCTTGCCTGGAGCGTGTTGCCGCGCACCATGCTCGATGACCAGGTGGCACGCATCGCTTTGCCGGGCATACAGCTCAGTCGCCAGCTAGGCTATATCGTGCACACCGAAAGGACGCTGTCGAACGCTGCGCGGGCTTTCATGAGCCTATTGGATGCACAGGTCGATCTGCCAGGGAATCAGGCTTGAATCGCCGTGGCCCGTAGACCGTGGAACCCGCGCCGAACGCCCATCGAGCCAAGGCCCTTTGATAATGCGCAACCCCGTCGATACCGTGCCACCCCTGCCCCGCATCTACGCCCTGGACCCACAGGAGGCGGAGCAAAGCTGGGACAGCGCGCCGCAACTGCTGGCGGCGCTCAACGCTGCCCGGCTGGGCGCCTGGAGCTGGGAAATCGATACCGGCCGGATCAGCTGGTCCCGAGGCACTCAGGCCCTGTTCGGCTTCGACCCGCGCCAGCCGCTGCCTGAAGACCTGGAGTACCTGGACCTGCTGGCCCCCGAGGACCGCGCCAAGGTGGTCCGGGCCTTTCATGCGGTGCTGGCCGGCGAACCCGCTGTCCAGGCCATGCACCACCGTATCCAATGGCCCGATGGCAGCCTGCACTGGCTGGAAATCAACGGCAGCCTGCTACCGGACAAGGCCGGGCGTCGTCGAATGATCGGGGTGATCCGCGAAATCACCCACCAGCGCGAGCGCGAACACGCCCTCAGCCATTCGGAAAAGCGCTTCGCCACCCTGTTCCATTTGTGCCCGCTGATGGTCCTGCTGACCCGCCAGGCGGACGGCCTGATCAGCGAAGCCAACCAGTATTTCGAGAGCCTGTTCGGCTGGCCGTTGGCCGATGCCATTGGCCGCAGCACATTGGAGCTGGGCCTCTGGGTACACCCGGAACAACGCGCGCATCTGGTCAAGGCCACCCAGCGCAAAGGCGCCCCCATCACCATGGAAGTGCAGTTTCGCGCCAGCAACGGGCAGGTCCACGATGGCACCCTCAGCGCCCAGAAAGTCGAGCTGGACGGCGAGGACTACCTGATCAGCACCTTCCTCGACACCACCGAGCGCAAGAATGCCGAGCAGGCCCTCAAGGACAGCCAGGAACGCCTGGACCTGGCCCTGGACTCGGCGCAACTGGGCACCTGGGACTGGCACATCCCCAGCGGCATGCTCTATGGCTCGGCCCGCGCCGCCCAATTGCACGGGCTGGAACCCCAACCGTTCCACGAATCCTTCGAGGCCTTCTTTGAAGGCATGCCCCAGGAAGAGCGCGAGAGCATGCGCAACGCCTACCGCACCCTGCGCGAAGGCCCGGCGGGCAACTACCAACTGACCTACCGCGTGCAACTGGAAGACGGCAGTTCGCGCTACCTGGAAAGCCGCGCCCGCCTGTATCGCGATGACACGGGCGTACCGTTGCGAATGGCCGGGACCCTGCTCGACATCACCGACCAGGTTGAACGGGAGCAGCGCCTGATCGCATCCGAAGAAAAATTCGCCAGCCTGTTCCTCGCCAGCCCCGACCCAATCTGCGTGACGCGCCTGGAGACCGGCCAGTTTATCGAGATCAACCCGGCCTTCACCCAGACCTTCGGCTGGACCGCCGCCGAGGTGCTCAACAACAACGCCGAGCAGATCGGCTTGTGGGAGGAGTCCAGCCAACGCCTGCAGCGCATCGAGCAGGTGATCCGCGAACAATCCCTGAGCAACGTGGCAATCACCGTTCATCACAAGAACGGCCAGACCCTGAACTGTGTGATATCCAGCCGCCTGATCCAGGTCAGCGACCAACCCTGCATCGTCACCACCCTGCGGGACATCACCCAACAGCAACGCTCGGAAGCGGCGCTCAAGGCCAGCGAAGAGAAATTCGCCAAGGCCTTTCATTCCAGCCCCGATGCGGTGTCGATCACCGAGCGCGATACCGGGCGCTACGTGGAGGTCAATGACGGCTTCTGCCGCCTCACCGGCTACCGCGCCGAAGAAGCGATCGGCCTGACGCTCTACCAGATCGGCATCTGGGCCGATGAAAACCAGCGCGCGGCGTTATTGGCCGAGTTGCAGATCAAGGGCCGCATTCATCACCTGGAAATGCTCTGGCACAACAAGCGCGGCGAAGTGCTGGCGGTTGAAGTGTCGGTGGAGCCCATCACCCTCAATGAAACCCCCTGCCTGTTGCTGACCGCCCGGGACGTCAGCCTGCTGAAAAACGCCCAGGCGCAGATTCGCCACCTGGCCTATCACGACCCCCTGACCAACCTGCCCAACCGCGCCCTGCTGATGGACCGCCTGAGCCAGCAGATCGCCCTGCTCAAGCGCCACAACCTGCGGGGCGCCCTGCTGTTTCTTGACCTGGACCATTTCAAGCACATCAACGATTCCCTCGGCCACCCGGTCGGCGACACGGTGCTGAAGATCGTCACTGCACGCCTTGAAGCCAGTGTGCGCATGGAAGACACCGTGGCACGCCTGGGCGGCGATGAGTTTGTGGTGCTGCTCAGCGGCCTGGAAGGCACGCGCCCGCAAGTCAGCACTCAGGTCCAGGAGCTGGCCGATACCCTGCGCGAACTGTTATCCGAACCGATGTTCCTGGATGGCCACCGCCTGCAAGTCACCCCGAGCATCGGTGTGGCGCTGATCCCCGATCACGGCTCAACCCCGGCAGATTTGCTCAAGCGCGCCGACATCGCCCTGTACCGGGCCAAGGATTCAGGGCGCAACACCATCCAGATGTTCCACAACAGCATGCAGAAAACCGCCAGCGAGCGGCTGCGCATGGAAACCGACCTGCGCCTGGCCCTGTCCCGCGGCGAGTTCAGCGTGCATTACCAACCTCAGGTGGATGCGCGCGGCAACACCATCGTCGGCGCCGAGGCCCTGGTGCGCTGGCAACATCCGCAGTTGGGCGCACAGTCCCCGACGGAATTCATCAAGGTCCTGGAAGACAGCGGCCTGATCCTTGAAGTGGGCACCTGGATCCTCGACGAAGCCTGCAGCACCTTCGCGCAGTTGATTGCCGAGGGGCTGGTAGACCCGCTGAACTTCAGCCTGTGCGTCAACATCAGCCCGCGGCAGTTTCGCCAGAATGATTTTGTCGAACGGGTAGAACGCAGCCTGCGCACCCACCACCTGCCTTATACCCTGCTGAAGCTGGAAATCACCGAAGGCATCGTGATCCAGAATCTGGACGACACCATCAGCAAAATGCGCCGCCTGAAAAAGCTCGGCGTGAGTTTTGCGATGGATGATTTCGGCACCGGCTATTCGTCGCTGACCTACCTCAAGCGCCTGCCGGTGGATGCGCTGAAGATCGACCAGTCGTTTGTGCGCGACGCCACCCATGACCCCAACGATGCGGAGATCATCCGCGCCATTGTGGCCATGGCGCGCAGCTTGAACCTGGACGTCATTGCCGAAGGAGTGGAAACCCCTGAGCAACTGGCGTTTTTGCAGGGGCTTGGGTGTCATTTGTATCAGGGGTATCTGCACAGTCGGCCCTTGCCGGTGGAAGGGTTCAGGCAGGTACTGAAGCGAATGCCCCAGGCCACTTCATCGGAATAAGTTGCACCGGATTTTCCTGATGGGCAGCTGCTTTTTGAGCCTGTAGGTTCAAGTGCTTTCCATTTTCGGGCACACCTACCATGCAGGATGCAAAGCACTCCCCGGCGCTGCTGGGCGGCGCGACGCGTATGCCTGCGGTGCAACGGATGGTTACCGCATTGTTTGGCCGTCTCCCCTACCGTCACCCATTGATGGTAGGCCTCGTTGAGGTGACGTGCATGGCCGTTGTCCGCCAGGGACAACATGCCGAACAACTGGTCGCGATCATTGATTCCCCAACTGCCTTCGAGATCAATAGGGGAAGGACCCGCATAGAAAGCCGGCTCGAGATAACCGGCGCCAGGGTTGATGGACACCATGGGAGCAGACAGGGCATACAGCCAATGCTGTTGAATTTCATCCATGAGCAGGAGGTTCCAGAGTCGATGAGAGTAGCCGAGGCCAACTACGTATGCGGACACAGATTGCAAGGCATATGCAGCCGGCTACCATCGGACTTGTCTTTTCTGCGCGCAGAAAAAAGACCACGAGATCTCGTGGCCTGTGTTTCTCAAACTCTGCACCTTTAAACCTAAACCAGCGTTAGCGCGGTGCCCTCTTCATCCATCCAGCTTGATGATTTCAGTGGGTGTTTATACCCGTAATCATCAAAAGCCCCATCAACGACGACAACAGAATGCATGAAGTTCGCCAACGTGCCGGTTGCACCATCTGCCAGCGCCTGGACGCTGCTGCTTCGGGTAAAGGCGAACAAACCCAGACGCCGCAGTGCATCACCGGGGGTCTCGCCATCATTGAGCGTGCTCATCGCCGCTTCAAAGCTCTCGCCGGCACGAAACTCGTGGTTCTCCATTTGCGCCCGCTTGGCGCTGACGGCGTACAGGAAATTCGCATCCTTGAGCAGGCCGGCGTCGGTGCCTTTGAAATTCGAGTGTTCCCGGGCTGTTTTCAGTTCTGCATGGGTCAAGCTGACCTTGCTGGAATCGCGCATCGTCACGGTGTAACCGTCGCGGGTCTCGGTGATGTTTTTATAGATGCCCCGGGGACTTTGCCCATACTTCATCATCGCCGCCTTGATCGCCGATACCGTGACACAGTTCCCCTCGACACCTTGATAGAATCCACTCCAGATATCCCCAGGCTTGACCCCGACCGGTACATTGGAAATAGGCGGGGGCCGCGAGCTTGAACCAACGGGCACTCCGTCCGGTACCTCCTCGGCGAGCATGTAGCCATAAGATTTGACGATCGATGGCTTGTCACCATTGCTGTGCTGCAGGCCATCCAGTACCAAGGCACTCGAATAGCCAAAAGTACTGACCACCCCCACCGCGCCCTGCTCCTGCATCTTGGCGGGTGGCACGATGCGCAAGAAGCCAGTCATGCCCAAGCCCTTCAACACGCGGTATTCCGTATCGCCTTTGAGCGTGTTCGATAAAACCTTTTCAAACGATGCCCCAGGGTCCTGGTCACCGCGGGTCATCTGCTTGCGCTTCGTGTACGCCGCCAGCATGAAGTTGGCCTGCTTCACCGCGTCGGGGTTGTTCCCAGCGAATCGCGAGGCCGTGGTCGCTTGCTGCAACTCTTGCCGGGAAAAATGCAGTTCGAAACCGTCCTTCATCGTGATGTCATAACCGTCTCCCGCCGGGCTGACTTTCTCGAACATATCCGTGGCGTCTGGACCAAACCTCATCATCATCATTTTTATGACGCAGGCATGGCTGCTGCCATCAACAACCTCACCGAATCCTCGCTCGGCCGCGTTAAATCCGCTGAGAATGTCAACGGGCTTGCGGCCACGCCGGGTGGACGGCGTATCGACGTGGGGAACATCGACCGGAGCAACCGGCACATCTCGCTTGACCGGCTTAGCCGTTTGCCCCTCCTTGTCCAGCACGTAGACGTAGGGACGGTCGGGGCGATATTGACGGTCAAACCGATGCGCCACCCCATCCCGAATCAACGCGGCACCGAAGTTATGCGCCTCCATGACGCCGACGGAGTTCCTGCCGACGAGTTGCTCCGAAGGGATCTGCTGCATAAAACGGCCCATGCCCATGCCCTTGAGCAGGTTCGATGCAGTCTCACCCTGTAAGGACGTGGTCAAGGCCGCGTTAAAGCTGCTGCTGATACGGCTGTCGGAACTGGACAATTGTTTGCGCTTGACGAAGACAGCCAATGCGAAATTCGCGTTTTCCACTGTATTGGCATCACCACCGACAAATCTCGACGCTGAGGCAGTGCCATGCACTTCATGATCGGAAACATGCAACTTATAACCGTCTTTCAGCGTAACGTCATACCCCGAGCCAACGCGCTTTACTTCATCAAATAGATCAGCGCGCGCAGGACCGAAGGTCGATATCATCATCTGGATAACAGCAGAATGGCTGCTCGTATCAAAATGCTCACCGAACTGTCGCTCGGTAGAATTCAAAGTACTTACACTGTCGACGGATTTATTTTCACCCCCGTATACACGCGCAGGATGATGGACCGCCGTACTCATTGCATAACCCGTATTCATCGTAATCATGGAGCACTCCTTTAAAGGGCGAACACACAATAGCCCGTGGTAAACGCTGCCACCTGCACGTTGCGTTCAGGCATAAAAAGAAAGTGCATGAACACGGCATACAGTATTTTCTGCACGCGATGAACTGCACTCAGTCAGATAATAAGTTCAACAAGATCTAGTTATAGATTTAACGTGTTGCGCAGCAACGATCATCTTCTTATTGTTTTATGGACGGCCCGTTAGCCAACCAATGCAATAGCCCGTCCAAACCGCGGTCTTCCCGCTTTAGTCCCATACATCTCCTCACACCCATCAACCACTGCTACAGAGTGCCTGCTCCTGTTGACCATACCGATCAATGATTTATCAGCAAACGCACTGACCGGAACTTCTTTCATATGCTGGCGCAAGCCCAGACGCTTGAAGCCTTCCCCGGGCCCCGTTTCGTCCTCACCGTCGTTGAGGCTGTTTATCGCGGATTGAAAGCTCCTGCCTGCAGTCCCGTCATTGTTTTCCAGCATCGCTCGCTTGGCGCTGACGGCAAATAGAAAGTGCGCATCCTTGAGCATGCCGGGATCGCGCATCGGGACAAACTTCGAGCCACGCCTGGCTTGGGCCAATTCATCCTTGCTCAAATCCAGCGCGTACCCGTCACGCATGACAATGTGATAGCCATCACCCTTGGCTTGAACAGACTTGAAGATATCGGTCGGGCTTTGACCGAACTTCGCCATCGCCGCCTTGATCGCCGAAATGGTCACGCAATTACCGTCAGGGCCCTGGCGAAAACCGTTCCATATATTTGCCGGCTTGGCGCCGTTGCGCTTATCGGACAGATCAGGGAGCGGCTGCTGTGTTGGATCCGGCAGGGGTGCATCCGGCTTGGGCAGCACTGCCGGCGGGGGTGCAGGCGTTACCTTGGTCGCCACTGTATTCGCCAGTTCCTTGCCCGCCAGCAGGCCTTGCAACTGTGTAAAAAACTGGGTGAACAGTTCGAGGAGCTTTGCTAACAGCGGGGTGTCGCTGGCTGTGTTCCCAACGGTACTTTGATCGTTATTACCGAACGATGAGAGGACCTGGTTATTAACGAATACCGGCTGCACGGGAACCGATCGTCCTGGTGTGTTGCCGGTTTGCGAATGTTGATAATAGTTTCTGACCGCGCCCGCATTATTGATTTCTGAACAAGACATATAACCATCCTTCATCAAGGGCCCCCCGACGTTTTTTATCGGGAGCGCCTTGTTGAAAAAAACTGAGGAAGTGGCCGACTTACCTGCTTATCCGGCGGCCGGGATTAAACCGCCAGTCGTTGTCGAACGCTCGACGCCTGCCGCTGGTTTCGAACTCAAAGAAATCCTCAGACGGCCCTGGCGAAGTGATGTCCGGCTCCGGCTTATCCGGCTTCGGAGCATCTGGTTTAGGCGCATCCGGCTTCGGTGGGACCGGAGCGTCTGGCTTCGGCGGGACCGGGGCATCGGGCTTCGGTGGGACTGGCACGTCCGGCTTCGGCGGAACCGGTGCATCGGGCTTCGGCGGGACCTGTGCATCGGGCTTCGGCGGAACTGGCACGTCTGCCTTCGGCGGAACCGGTGCATCGGGCTTAGGCGGAACCGGCACGTCCGGCTTCGGCGGGACCGGTGC
>NZ_JACAPJ010000002.1:197730-211282 GCF_013385765.1 Pseudomonas sp. C8002 | reverse complement strand
GGCGGGACCGGTGCATCGGGCTTAGGCGGGACCGGCTTCGTTGCATCCGGGTGAGGACAATGGCAGTTCATCACTTGGACCGTGACGTTCACGTCGGAACTGCTCCGGCTGTTCGGCTGCACGTCCTTGCCCGATGCGGGGTCTGGCCTGCGGGGATCTGGCAGGGGTTTAGGCGTTACCTTAACCTCGGAACTCGGGACCGCTGGATTGTTTGCTGGCTTGTCTTTCTGTACCGACACCTCAGGATTGGGCCCGGACTTGTCCTTGAGTGCAGTGTTCAATACCGGCGAGTTGGTCTCGGCTTTGTCCTTGGCTACAGTGTTCGGCACTTGCGAGTCAGTCCCCGCCTTGTCCTTGGCCGCAGTGTCAGGCACATTCGATTTACTGTCCGCCTTATCCTTCACCGGAGTATCGCTACTCTTTTCGGGTTTAGGCAGCGGGCCAGCATCGGGTACCAACTTGGGCATCCCCCCCTGCCCGGACAACATGTTCCGTATGGCCTTGAATGCATATTCAAACAACTCGAACAACTTCTCGAGTGCATCCTTGTTGAAGGTGACGGTTCCATCCGTCACCACGGCGGGATTGTTTTTCAATACTGTGCCGGGCGTATTCGCCCGGATTTCGCCGGCGCTCTTGTCGACAGACTTTGGCAGGTCTGCATTCTGCTGATTGAAGTCATTAGTCAAGCGAGGGAAATTATTGACCGACAAATTAGACATAAACAAATCCTTATTCAGTGATTGCCAAAACTCCTTCAGCGGTCTGCAAACAGACCGTCCAGGTTCTGGACTGGAAACAAACCCGAGTGCTGCACACTCCCTACTTTCGTGGGTGTTGCGAGCATCGGGTTCCGAAAATCGGCCTTCACATAAGGAAATCAAATGAAAATAGAGACTTTATCCTATGGACTTTCCGTAAAACATCATGCCTACCCGGTGGTCGCCGTGGGCAAAATGGATATATCAGGCAACAGTCAGCCGTTAAGGCAAATTGATGAAATCACTCACCCACGCCAGTCATTCATATCTGTGTTATTGCGCGCGCCCCTCATACTCCAACTAACAAAACTTAAAAATATGCGCCGCTGACACCGCAAGACTCTGTAGCAAACAAGAAACTTGCTCACATATATAAAGCAATCAAAAAGCTCTAGTCACGTGCCCACAAACACTCGCTGTTAACGATCCGTGGCCTTATTTCAAGCAAAAAAAAGGGCGCCCACGGCACCCTTTCCTACTGAATTGAAACGCTTATATATATGTACTCAATTTTGCAGCGCAACCGAATCAGGCACCCCTAACAATCGTCCTACCTGCTCCAGGTCGGTTTCCCGCCGCATCAGCGTAAATAGTTCAACTGCTTCGGGATAGTTGCGGGTCAGCATCGCCAGCCATTGCTTCAAGCGTCCCGGCGCCTGGCGCTCGGTCAATTGCTCAACGGATTGCCGCCAGAATTCCTGGAGCATGGGTTGCATCTGCGCCCAAGTCATCTCGACCACCTCTTCCCCGGCCCGCGCGGCAGCAATCTGCCGGGCCAGGTCGGGACGAGCCACCAGGCCGCGACCGAGCATGATGTCTTCGGCACCGCTGATTTCGCGACACCGCCGCCAGTCTTCAACGCTCCAGATATCACCGTTGGCGAACACTGGCACCTTGACCACCTCTTGCACACGCGGGATCCACTCCCAGTGCGCCGGAGGTTTGTAGCCGTCAGCCTTGGTGCGGGCATGCACCACGATATGTGCTGCGCCGCCTTCGGCCAGGGCCGTGGCGCACACCAGGGCACCGTCGGGGCTATCGAAGCCCAGGCGCATCTTGGCCGTGACGGGAATATGTGCCGGCACCGCACGCCGTACGTGTTCGACGATCTGGTTAAGCAGCTCCGGCTCCTTGAGCAGCACCGCACCGCCACGGGACTTGTTCACGGTCTTGGCCGGGCAACCGAAGTTGAGGTCAACCACCTGAGAGCCCAGCTCACACGCCAGGGCGGCGTTTTCCGCCAAACACACCGGGTCTGAACCGAGTAACTGCACACGCAGCGGCACGCCGGCAGCGGTCTTGGCACCGTGCAGCAACTCAGGGGCGAGTTTGTGGAAATAGGCAGGCGTCAGCAGGCGGTCGTTGACCCGGATGAACTCGGTCACGCACCAATCAATACCACCGACCCGGGTCAGCACGTCCCGCAGGATGTTGTCGACCAACCCCTCCATGGGCGCCAAAGCAATTTGCATGGAAAACACTCAACGAAAAACGTGGCGCAGTTTACTGGTTTCAGACGCTGGCAGGTAATTCGCCTTGCAGCGCAGGGCCATAACCCTCAAGAAATTCCGACGGCATGCGCTTGGGCTTGCCGCTGGACAGTTCGATGCAGACAAAGGTGGTTTGCGCTCGCAGCAAGGTAGCGCCATCACGCGGGCGTACCAGCTGGAAGCGTCGGGTCATTTTCAGGCGCTGGTCCCAGTCGACGATCCAGGTCGCCAACTGCAGCTCATCGCCCTCGTAACCGGCGGCGAGGTAATCGATCTCATGACGCACCACGGCCATCGCGCGATCCAGCCTGCGGTACTCGCTAAGGTCCAGCCCCAGGCGCTGGGAATGGCGCCAGGCGCAGCGTTCGAGCCAGGACACGTAAACGGCGTTGTTGGCGTGCCCCAGACCGTCGATGTCTTCGGCACCGACCTGCAGATCGATGATAAACGGCGTTGCCAAATCCCAGCCCATGGGGTGCTCCCGGTCGATTAATGTCGGCGGCGAGCAGTGTAACCCATGGCTCAGGCGGTTTGGCGCTCCGGCACGTGGCGGCCGGCCAGCAGCGCCAGCACGCCTTCGATCACACGCGGATCCGCCAGCACTTTCTGGTGCCCGCCCTGCTCCAGGCGCAGCAGGCGGCTGTCGAACCAGGCGTCATGGATGACCTGGCAAGCCTTGACCGAGACGAAGGTATCGTCTTCGGCATGCACGATCAGGCCCGGGATATTCATTTGATAGTGGGCGACATCGAGGTGCTTGAGAGGCATGCCCATCGTCAGCTCGACCTCCTGGATAAACGCCGAACGCGCTCGCGCCGGCAAACCGACCATGCCGGCAAAGCCGCGCAGCACGTCGAGAAACCGCGAGGGTGCGGCGATGCTGACCAACGCCTTGGTGCGCAAGCCCAACTGCACCGCCAACATCGCGCTGGCCCCACCCATGGAGTGACCGACAACCGCATGCAGCGGTGGCAGTTCGGCAGCCGCTTCCAGCATGGCACGGGCAAACAGCAGCACATGGGCTTCGCGCCCCGGCGAACGCCCGTGGGCCGGGCCGTCCAGCGCAACCACCGAATAACCCGCGTCCACCAATGCGCTGATCAGGCTGGCGAATTGCGTCGGGCGCCCTTCCCAGCCGTGCATCAACAGCACCGCAGGGCCCTGGCCCCACTTCAGCGCCGACAGGCCGAAACGCAAAGTGATGCGCTCGGACTGCGCCAGCAGCGGCAGCTCCCAGTCACGGGGCGGCAAATCGCGAGGCGTCATGAACACCCGACGCATCTTGCTGGCCACCGTTTGCGGCGCCAGCCGGCCCAAGGTGCCATTGACGCCACGAATCCATTTCAACGTGCCCATCGCTCATCCCTCAGGCCAGAAGCCGTTCTTAACGCACTGCGGACTTGGCCGCACGCAATACACGATCCGATAACTCACCCGGGCCCAGGGCGCGGGCCAGCGACAAGCCGCCGATCATCAGTGCCATGTCGGCCAAGGCCTTGTCGGTGTCTTCCGGGCTGGCGGCCAGCTGTGCTGCCATCAGTTCGCAGTGTTCGTTCAAGGCCTGGCGAAATTCGTCCGGCAGGCGGCTCATCTCGCCCACGGTGGACGGGATCGGGCACGCCTGGCTGGTGGAGTCACGGTGTTTACGCGACAGGTAGAACGCTGCGACCAGCGCGCGACGCTCTTCACCGGTCAGCGAGGAGTCCATGTCATCGACGGCGGCGCGACGCCGGGCCAACAACTCGGTGAAGGCCTCCAGCATCAGCGCATCCTTGCTTTCAAAATGCGCGTAGAAACCACCGACGGTAAGCCCCGCCGCGCCCATGACTTCGCCCACACTCGGCTCGGCCGGGCCGCGTTGTACCAGGGCGGCGCCGGCAGCTTGCAGAATGCGTTCGCGGGTTTGCGCTTTTTTATCGTTCATCGTTGCCTCCGAATCTCATGCTTCGAATATTATTACCATAATAATATTTCGCAAGCCACAGGCATGACCATTGGTCAGAAGAACATTCAGGGAAAAAGGAAGGAGGATTGGCCAAACGCCAGACAAACAAAAGGGCCATTCAATAATTGAATGACCCTTAAAAATCCCGCAGAGCGGGTAATCGTGGCGTCCCCTAGGGGACTCGAACCCCTGTTACCGCCGTGAAAGGGCGGTGTCCTAGGCCACTAGACGAAGGGGACACAAACCTTCTGTACAACTGATCAGCGCTGAGAACTGATCGAATTCAAGGACGGTGTGGCCAGACCTTGAACCTGTAAATTGGTGGAGCTAAACGGGATCGAACCGTTGACCTCTTGCATGCCATGCAAGCGCTCTCCCAGCTGAGCTATAGCCCCGGATTTTTCGCCTCGCGGCGCAGCAGACCTTTCGAACTGCTTGTTGAAACTGGCGTCCCCTAGGGGACTCGAACCCCTGTTACCGCCGTGAAAGGGCGGTGTCCTAGGCCACTAGACGAAGGGGACACAAACCTTCTATACAACGTGATCAGGCTGAGTCTGATCGAATTCAAGGACGGTGTGGCCAGACCTTGAACCTGTAAATTGGTGGAGCTAAACGGGATCGAACCGTTGACCTCTTGCATGCCATGCAAGCGCTCTCCCAGCTGAGCTATAGCCCCTCGTCGGTGAGGACGGGGCGAATCTTAATGGCGTATTCGAAACGTGTCAAATTTATTTTCAACAATTTTCAAAATTTTTTGCCGAGATAACAATCACTTACCGAGCAAACCCCGGAAAACCGGGGTTTGGCCGTTACAACGGCGTGCTTAAGCGATAGCGCCCAGCAGCTTTTCCCATTCCTTGTTTTCTTTCTTCGACACACCACCAAGCAAATCAAGGGCTTGGCGCAGACGGAAGCGAGTCAGGTCCGGGCCCAGAATTTCCATCGCATCGAGCACCGACACCGAACTCGCCTGCCCGGTGATCGCGGCAAACATCAGCGGCATGGCATCGCGCAATTTCAGCTCCAGGGATTCAACCACCGCCTGGATAGTCGCGGTAATCGCATCCTTCTCCCACTGGCGCAGGCTTTCGAGCTTCCACAGGATCAACTGCATTAACTGGCGAACCTGGTCACCCGAGAGTTTCTTCGACTCAAACAGCTTCACGTCCGGGTTCACGCCACCGGCAAAGAAGAAACTCGCCAACGGTGCGACCTGGCTGAAGGTCTCCACCCTGCCCTGCACCAGCGGCGCGATCTTCATCATGTACTCGGGGTTCAACGCCCACTGCTGCACGCGGCTGGCGAACTCTTCCACCGGCAGGTCACGCAGCCACTGGCCGTTGAGCCACGACAGCTTCTCGATGTCGAAGATCGGCCCACCCAGGGACACACGGGACAGGTCGAAGTTATCGACCATTTCCTGCAACGAGAACTTCTCGCGCTCGTCCGGCATCGACCAGCCCATGCGGCCCAGGTAGTTGAGCATCGCTTCGGGCATGAAGCCCATGCGCTCGTAGAAGGTCACCGAGGTCGGGTTCTTGCGCTTGGACAACTTGCTCTTGTCCGGGTTACGCAGCAGCGGCATGTAGCACAGCTGCGGTTGTTCCCAGCCGAAGTACTCGTACAGCAGGATCAGTTTCGGCGCCGATGGCAGCCACTCTTCGCCACGCAGTACGTGGGTGATGCCCATCAGGTGGTCATCCACCACGTTGGCCAGGAAGTACGTCGGCAGGCCGTCGGTCTTCATCAGCACTTGCATGTCCATGCGGTCCCACGGGATCTCGACGTCACCGCGCAGCATGTCCGGCACCACGCACACGCCTTCGCTCGGCACCTTCATGCGGATAACGTGCGGCTCGCCGGCAGCCAGGCGCCGGGCCACTTCTTCCTTCGACAGCAGCAGTGCGCGGCCGTCATAGCGCGGGGTTTCACCACGGGCCTGTTGCTCGGCACGCATCTGGTCCAGCTCTTCGGCGGTGCAGAAGCACGGGAAGGCGTGGCCCATGTCGACCAGTTGCTGGGTGTACTGCTTGTAGATGTCGCTGCGCTCGCTCTGGCGATACGGGCCGTGGGGGCCGCCGACGTCCGGGCCTTCAGCCCAGGTAATGCCCAACCAGCGCAGGGCATCGAAAATCTGCTGTTCCGACTCGCGCGTGGAGCGCAGTTGATCGGTGTCTTCGATCCGCAGGATGAATTCACCGCCATGCTGCTTGGCAAAGCAGTAGTTGAACAAGGCGATGTAAGCAGTACCTACGTGGGGATCCCCAGTAGGCGATGGCGCGATGCGCGTGCGGACGGTGGTCATGGCGGGTCTCGAATTGGCGATAAAACTGAAAATGAAACAAGGGGCGAATGGTAACAGCCCCAAGCCCTTGGGCTCCAGCGTGGGGAGGCGAACAAAGGGCATATGAGACAAGGTCCGGTCTCAAGTCTCGACATGGCTATTTGCCAGACCGTTCGCTGGCTATATTCCATTACCTTTTGTCGACGACATTATTGCCATGCCTGCCCCGCTCAAACGCCGCCTGTTTATCTTCCTGTTTATCGTGGTCCTGATCGCCGGGGGCTTTTTCGCCCAGTGGTTCTTCAAGGGCCGTTTTTATGAAAGCACCGACAACGCCTACGTCCAGGGCGAGATCACCCGGGTCTCCAGCCAACTGGGTGCGCGCATCGTCGAGGTGCTGGTGGGCGACAACGAGCACGTGGAAAAAGGCCAACTGCTGGTCAAGCTCGAAGGCGACGACTTCCACCTCGCCGTCGACCGCGCCAACGCCGCCCTGGCCATGCGCGAAGCCGAGCGTGTGCAGGCCCAGAGCAAACTGACCCAGCAAGCCAGCCTGATCGCCGCCGGTGCAGCCAAGGTCTCGTCCAGCCAGGCCACCCTCGGCCGCTCGCAGATCGACCTGAACCGCGCACAAACCCTGCGCAAACCCGGCTATGTCTCCGAAGAACGGGTCACCACCCTCGACGCCGACAACCACATCGCCCGCTCCCAGGTGACCATGGCCCAGGCCGACCTGCAGGGCCAGCGCCAGCAGGTCAACGCCCTGAACGCCGAGATCAAGCGCCTCGACGCGATGATCGCCAACGCCAGGACTGACCTGGCCCAGGCCGAACTGAACCTGACCCGCAGCGAAATCCACGCGCCCATCAGCGGCCTGATCGGCCAGCGTGCCGCACGCAACGGTCAATACGTACAGGCCGGCGCCTACCTGCTGTCGATCGTCCCGGACCAGGACATCTGGGTGCAGGCCAACTTCAAGGAAACCCAGATCGGCCATATGCAGCCTGGGCAAAAAGCCGAGCTGACATTCGACGCCTACAGCGATACTCCAATCGAAGGCCGCGTCGCCAACCTGTTCGGCGCTTCCGGCGCGCAATTCAGCCTGCTGCCGCCGGACAATGCCACGGGCAACTTCACCAAAGTCGTACAACGGATTCCGGTCAAACTGACCTTCGCCACCGACAACCCGCTGCAAGGCAAAATCCGCCCGGGCATGTCGGTGACGGTCAAAGTGAACATCCAAGACCCGCACGATGGCCGGTGATCAACTGCTGCCGCCGGTAGGCGAACCGAGCCGGCGCGACTGGATAGCAGTCATGAGCGTAATGCTCGGCGCCTTCATGGCGGTGCTCGACATCCAGATCACCAACTCCTCCCTCAAGGACATCCAGGGCGCGCTGTCGGCCACCCTGGAAGAAGGTTCGTGGATTTCCACCTCCTACCTTGTGGCCGAAATCATCATGATCCCCCTCACCGCCTGGCTGGTGCAGCTGCTGTCGGCGCGTCGGCTGGCGGTGTGGGTCTCGGGCGGGTTCCTGATCGCCTCGCTGATGTGCTCCATGGCCTGGAGCCTGGAAAGCATGATCGTATTCCGCGCGCTGCAGGGCTTTACCGGCGGCGCGCTGATCCCCCTGGCGTTCACCCTCACGCTGATCAAGCTGCCCGAACATCACCGCGCCAAAGGCATGGCCATGTTCGCCATGACCGCCACCTTCGCCCCGTCCATCGGCCCGACCATTGGTGGCTGGCTCACGGAAAACTGGGGTTGGGAATACATCTTCTACATCAACATCCCACCGGGCCTGATCATGATCGCCGGGCTGCTGTACGGCCTGGAGAAAAAGGACTCCAACTGGGACCTGCTCAAAAGCACCGACTATCTCGGCATCCTTACCATGGCCGTGGGCCTTGGGTGTTTGCAGGTGTTTCTGGAAGAAGGCCATCGCAAGGATTGGCTGGAGTCGAACCTGATTGTCAGCTTGGGCACTGTCGCCCTGCTCAGCCTGATCACCTTTGTGATCGTGCAGATGTCCAAGCCCAACCCGCTGATCAACCTGCGGATCCTCGGCAATCGCAATTTCGGGCTGTCGAGTATTTCGAGCCTGGGGATGGGCGTGGGGTTGTATGGCTCGATTTATCTGCTGCCGCTGTACCTGGCGCAGATCCAGAACTACAACGCCCTGCAAATCGGCGAAGTGATCATGTGGATGGGGGTTCCGCAGCTGTTTTTGATTCCGCTGGTGCCCAAGCTGATGAAGTACGTGTCGCCCAAATGGCTGTGCACCCTGGGGTTCGGGCTGTTCGGGTTGGCGAGTTTTTCATCGGGGGTGCTGAACCCGGACTTTGCCGGCGACCAGTTCAACCGCATCCAGATCATCCGTGCGTTGGGGCAGCCGTTGATCATGGTGACAATTTCGCTGATTGCCACGGCATACATCATGCAGAAGGACGCGGGGTCGGCGTCGAGCCTGTTCAATATTTTGCGAAACCTGGGCGGGGCGATCGGGATTGCGTTGCTGGCGACGCTACTGGATGCACGCACCAAGACCTACTTTGATTACCTGCGTGAGGCGATTGTGCCGACCAATCCACAGGTGGCAGAGCGCATGGCCAGGCTGACGGAGACGTTTGGCAGTGAGACGGCGGCGTTGGGCAAGTTGAGTGAGATAGCGCATCAGCAGGCGCAGATCATGGCTTACAACGATGCGTTCCATTTTGTAGGGTTGGCGTTGGGGATCAGCATGGTGGCGATCTTGTTGACCAAGGCGTTGCCGGCGGGGCTTAAGGCTGGGGAAGCCCACTGAAATAACCTGTGGCCAGGGAGCTTGTTGTGGCGAGGGAGCTTGCTCCCGCTGGAGTGCGGAGCGCTCCCAGAATTTTGGGGCCGCTTCGCAGCCCAGCGGGAGCAAGCTCCCTCGCCACAAAGAGCTTGAAGATCGTTCCCACGCTCTGCGTGGGAACGATCATCACACAGCCAGCAACCGCTCCCGCAACTTGCCGATCTCATCGCGCATCTGCGCCGCCGCTTCAAACTCCAGATCCCGCGCCAGCTGGTACATCTTCTCTTCCAACTGACGAATACGCTTGGTGATCTCGCTCGGCGAACGCAATTCCGCTTCGTACTTGGCATTCTCCTCCGCAGCCTTGGCCATGCCCTTGCGCTTCTTGCTGCGCGAACCCGGCACCGTTGCGCCTTCCATGATGTCGGCCACGTCCTTGAACACACCCTTCGGCGTGATGCCATGCTCCAGGTTGTAGGCAATCTGCTTGTCGCGACGACGCTCGGTCTCGCCAATCGCCCGTTCCATGGAACCGGTAATCCGGTCCGCATACAGAATCGCCCGGCCATTCAGGTTGCGCGCCGCCCGGCCAATGGTCTGGATCAACGAGCGCTCGGAACGCAGGAAGCCTTCCTTGTCCGCATCCAGAATCGCCACCAGGGACACTTCCGGCATATCCAGGCCTTCACGCAGCAGGTTGATCCCCACCAGCACATCGAACGCCCCCAGGCGCAGGTCGCGGATGATTTCCACGCGCTCCACGGTGTCGATGTCCGAGTGCAAATAGCGCACGCGCACGCCGTGGTCGGCCAGGTAATCGGTCAAGTCTTCGGACATGCGCTTGGTCAGCGTGGTGACCAGCACCCGCTCCTCCAGGGCCACGCGCTTGGTGATCTCCGAGAGCAAGTCATCCACCTGGGTCAGCGCCGGGCGGATTTCGATTTGCGGGTCCACCAGGCCCGTCGGGCGCACCAGTTGCTCAATCACACGCCCGGCATGTTCGGCCTCGTAGTTACCCGGCGTGGCCGAGACAAAAATCGTCTGCGGGCTGATGCCTTCGAACTCGTCAAAACGCATCGGCCGGTTATCCAGCGCCGATGGCAGGCGGAAGCCGTATTCCACCAGGGTCTCTTTACGGGAACGGTCACCTTTGTACATCGCGCCCACCTGCGGCACGCTGACGTGGGACTCGTCGATCACCAGCAAGGCATCGTCCGGCAGGTAATCGAACAAGGTAGGTGGCGCCTGCCCGGACTCGCGGCCCGAGAGGTAGCGCGAGTAGTTTTCGATGCCGTTGCAGTAGCCCAGCTCGAGGATCATCTCCAGGTCGAAGCGGGTGCGCTGTTCCAGGCGCTGGGCTTCCACCAGCTTGTTGTTGGAACGCAGGTATTCCAGGCGCTCCACCAGCTCAGCCTTGATGCCCTCGATGGCGCCCATCAGGGTTTCGCGCGGGGTCACGTAGTGGCTTTTAGGGTAGAAGGTGAAGCGCGGCAGCTTGCGGATCACCTCGCCGGTCAACGGGTCGAAGGCCGACAGGCTCTCGACTTCATCGTCGAACAGCTCGATGCGGATCGCTTCCAGGTCGGATTCCGCCGGGTAGATGTCGATCACATCGCCGCGCACGCGGAAGCTCGCCCGGGCGAAATCTATGTCGTTGCGGGTGTATTGCAGGCTCGTCAGGCGACGCAACAGTTCGCGCTGGTCGAGTTTGTCGCCGCGGTCGACGTGCAGCACCATCTTCAAATAGGTTTCCGGGCTGCCCAGGCCGTAGATGCACGACACCGTGGTGACGATGATCGCGTCCTTGCGTTCCAGCAGCGCCTTGGTCGCCGAGAGCCGCATCTGCTCGATGTGGTCGTTGATCGAGGCGTCTTTCTCGATAAAGGTGTCGGACGACGGTACGTAGGCTTCCGGCTGGTAGTAGTCGTAGTAGGAAACGAAGTACTCCACCGCGTTGTTCGGGAAGAACGCCTTGAACTCGCCATACAACTGCGCGGCCAGGGTCTTGTTCGGCGCCAGCACCAGGGTCGGGCGGTTCACCTGGGCGATCACGTTGGCGATGCTGAAAGTCTTGCCGGAACCGGTCACCCCGAGCAAGGTCTGGTGCGCGAGGCCGGCCTCAATGCCTTCGACCATCAGGCGGATGGCTTCCGGTTGATCGCCGGCGGGCTCGAAGCGGGTGACTAGCTGGAAATCCGACATAACGTACCTCTTGAGTCACCCCGAGGCCGGAAAAAGCAACGGGGACGAAAAAGACCGCGACCCGCGACTGTTCGGCGCAGGTTGCAGGAAAAAACCATGATAGCTGTAGAAGTGGAGGCGAATGTGACGGGTTTCAAGGCAATCGTCCTACATGCCGTTGGTCACCCATGTTGCAATAAGACTAACGGTCGGTAAATAAACCGAAAAACTTGGCCGAAAAGCCGTTTCGGCTGTCGCCGTGAGCAGTGATGGCCTCTATACTAGCTCCCCGTTTGTGCACCGCTCTAGTGCATTCGGCTGGAGCGCGACACGTCCCTCCACTCTCTATAGAGCTGCCGCAAAAATGAGCCTGTTCTCCGCTGTCGAAATGGCACCACGCGATCCAATCCTGGGCCTCAACGAAGCATTCAACGCCGATACCCGAACCACCAAGGTGAACCTTGGCGTGGGCGTTTACTGCAACGAGGAGGGGAAGATTCCACTCTTGCGTGCCGTTGCCGAAGCGGAAGCCATTCGCGTGGCGCAACACGCCGCCCGTGGCTACTTGCCGATCGACGGTATTGTCGCCTACGACCAGGCCGTGCAAAAGCTGCTGTTCGGCGCGCAATCGCCGCTGATCAGCTCCGGCCGCGTCATCACCGCCCAAGCGGTCGGCGGCACCGGCGCCCTGAAAATCGGCGCTGACTTCCTCAAGCAACTGCTGCCCAACGCCGTCGTCGCCATCAGCGACCCGAGCTGGGAAAACCACCAGGCGCTGTTCGAAAAAGCCGGCTTCCCGGTGCAAACCTATCGTTACTACGACGCCGCCACCCACGACGTAAACCGCGCCGGCCTGCTGGAAGACCTCAACGCCCTGCCGCCACAGTCCATCGTCGTGCTGCACGCCTGCTGCCACAACCCGACCGGCGTCGACCTGAGCCCGGCCGACTGGCAACAAGTGCTGGACGTGGTCAAGGCGAAAAACCTCGTGCCGTTCCTCGACATGGCCTACCAGGGCTTTGGCGACGGCATCGACGAAGACGCCGCTGCGGTGCGCCTGTTCGCCGAGTCGGGCCTGACTTTCTTTGTGTCCAGCTCGTTCTCCAAGTCGTTCTCGCTGTACGGCGAGCGCGTGGGCGCCCTGTCCATCGTCACCGACTCCAAGGAAGAAAGCGCGCGCATCCTGTCCCAGGTCAAGCGTGTGATCCGCACCAACTACTCCAACCCGCCGACCCACGGCGCGGCGATCGTGGCAGCGGTGCTGAACAACCCTGAGCTGCGCGCCCAGTGGGAAGCGGAACTGGCGGAAATGCGCCTGCGCATTCGCGGCATGCGCGAGCAGATGGTGGCTGACCTGGCCAAGGCTGCTCCGGGCCACGACTTCAGCTTCGTCGGTCGCCAGCGCGGGATGTTCTCCTACTCCGGCCTGAGCGTTGAACAAGTGACACGCCTGCGTAGCGAGTTTGGTATCTACGCGCTGGATACCGGTCGTATCTGTGTGGCGGCGTTGAACCAGAAGAACATTGATGCAGTGACCAAGGCCATCGTTCAGGTGCTGTAAGCCTGTTGTGATGCAAAAAAAGGGGAAGCCAATGGCTTCCCCTTTTTCATTCTGAAAACCGCGCCCCCTGTGGCGAGGGAGCTTGCTCCCACTGGGCTGCGAAGCGGCCCCAAAACCTGCCACCGTGAACTTTATGAATGAATGCGGTGCCTGAACTGGGGCTGCTGCGCAGCCCAACGGGAGCAAGCTCCCTCGCCACAGGGTGGGTGGTTTGCCTTCAAGAGCGGGTGTTCAGCCCCTAAAAATTCGCTGCTTTCAGTCCGCTGCCCCTAGACTGACAGCAAGACAGTCCCTTCCCCTTGAGTATCCTATGAGAAACGACGACCTGGACCTGCGTGCCGACCGCGACGAACTGGACCACTTCACCCCGCGCCCACCCCCCGTCAAGCGCCAGAAAAGCCTGGTGCTGCAAGTCGCGCTCGGCGTATTCCTCGGTGGTTTGGCCTTATGGCTGGTGCAACTGGGCGCCGGCGCCCTGATGGCCAAGCTGGCCATGGGCACCTTCCAGTTCGGCGGCTGACAAAGATCAAATGTGGGAGCCGTCGAGCTT
>NZ_JACAPJ010000002.1:197532-197700 GCF_013385765.1 Pseudomonas sp. C8002 | reverse complement strand
GCGATAGCGGTGGGTCAGGCACCCTCAATATCGACTGTGCCGACGCCTTCGCAGCCTCGCTGAAGCTCGACAGCTCCCACAGGAGATCTACTCCCGCCTTCAGTCCGCGCTCGTATGGTTGGTGCAACTCGTGCAAGCAGACACCTGCAATTTGGCGGCTGACAAAGA
>NZ_JACAPJ010000002.1:122967-197377 GCF_013385765.1 Pseudomonas sp. C8002 | reverse complement strand
TGCCGACGCCATCGCAGCCTCGCCGGGGCTCGACAGCTGCTACGGCTACGATGCCAGGGCCAGGCCACGCTCTTCCAGCAACTGCACAAAACTGTTCAGACTCTGCGACACCGTACCCCGGCGCCAGATCAGCCAGGTATTCAGAATCCGGAACGTATCGGTCAGCGGCCACACACTCACCGCCGTAAACCCCGGCATGCTCTCCAGCATGCTCCGCGGCATCAGCGCCAACCCGGCACCGGCACTCACACAGGCGAGCATCCCGTGGTACGACTCCATCTCGAAGATCTTCCCCGGCACCGCGCCATCCTGTGAAAACCAGCGCTCGAAGTGATGCCGGTACGAACAGTTCGAACGAAACGTGTAGATGCTCTCCCCGCTCACATCCCGCCCCCGGGTGATCGGCGCGTGATGCAACGGCGCAATCACCACCATCTCCTCCTCGAACACCGCCACGCCCTCCAGCGTCGCGTGCAGCACCGGCCCATCGACAAACGCCGCCGCCAGCCGCCCCGATAACACACCCTCGATCATCGTGCCGGACGGCCCGGTGGTCAGGTCCAGCTCGACCTTGGCGTGCTTCTGGTTATACGCCGCGAGCAATGCCGGGATGCGCACCGCCGCCGTACTCTCCAGCGAGCCCAACGCAAACGCGCCCTGGGGCTCCTCCCCCGCCACCGTCGCCCGGGCCTCTTGCACCAGGTCGAGAATGCGCCGCGCATACCCGAGAAAATTCCACCCGGCCGGCGATAACCGCAATCGGCTCTTCTCGCGAATAAACAAGTCCACGCCCAGGTCCTGCTCCAATTGCTTGATCCGCGTGGTCAGGTTCGACGGCACCCGATGGATCAGCTGCGCGGCGGCGCTGATGCTGCCTTGCTCGGCAACGGCTTTGAAAATTTCCAGCTGGACCAGATCCAAGTCATTCTCCAAACGTGAACGTATTGCTTAATATTATTCAGTTTCCGAAAAAGATACAGCCCCGTACGCTGGCCTCCATCCCATTCACTGCGCAGGACGGTGCCATGAACTCCATTTCCTCCCAGACCCACGCGTTGTCGATCAACCCCGCCAACGGTGAAACGGTCGCCAGCTACCCGTACGAAACCGAGGCGCAGCTGGATGCCGCCCTGACCCGCTCGATCAACGCCTTCCGCAACGGGCGCAATACCCCCGTCGCCCAGCGCGCCGAACTACTGCTGGCCCTGGCCAGCACCCTGCGCGACCAGGCCGAAGAAATGGCCCAGATGATCACCCTGGAAATGGGCAAACCCATCGCCCAGGCCCGTGGCGAAATCGAAAAATGCGCGCAACTCGCCGAGTGGTACGCCGCCCACGGCCCGGCCATGCTGGCCCCGGAAGCCACCCTGGTGGACAACGGCACCGCCCAGATCGAATACCGCCCGCTGGGCCCGATCCTCGCTGTAATGCCGTGGAACTTCCCGGTGTGGCAAGTGCTGCGCGGCGCGGTGCCAACCATGCTCAGCGGCAATACCTACGTGCTCAAGCACGCGCCTAACGTGATGGGCAGCGCGTACCTGATGAAACAAGCCTTCCAGCGCGCCGGCTTTGCCGATGGCCTGTTCGAAGTGATCAACGTCACCCAGGACGGCGTGTCCAAAGCCATCGCCGACCCGCGCATCGCCGCCGTGACCCTCACCGGCAGCGTGCGCGCTGGCATGGCCATCGGTTCCCAGGCCGGGGCCGCGCTGAAAAAATGCGTACTGGAACTGGGCGGTTCCGACCCGTTCATTGTGCTCAACGACGCCAACCTCGACGAAGCCGTGCAAGCCGCCCTGATCGGCCGTTTCCAGAACTCCGGCCAGGTGTGCGCCGCCGCCAAGCGCCTGATCATCGAAGAAGGCGTAGTGGAAGCCTTCACCGCCAAATTCCTCGAAGCCAGCCGCAACCTGGTGATGGGCGACCCGACCGCTACCGAGACCTACATCGGGCCGATGGCCCGGTTCGACCTGCGGGACGAACTCGACGGCCAGGTCCAGGCCACCCTGGCCGAAGGCGCCACCCTGCTGCTGGGCGGCAGCAAAGTCGAAGGCGCGGGCAACTACTACGCCCCCACCGTGCTGGCCAACGTCACCGACCAGATGACCTCGTTCAAACAGGAACTGTTCGGGCCGGTCGCCTCCATCATCACCGCCCGCGATGCGGACCACGCCGTGGCCCTGGCCAACGACAGTGAGTTCGGCCTGACCGCCAGTGTGTTCACCACCGACCCGCAGAAGGCACGCAGCATCGCCAACCAACTGGAAACCGGCGGGATCTTTATCAACGCCTACAGCGTGTCCGATCCCCGGGTCTCGTTTGGTGGTGTGAAAAAGAGCGGCTTCGGGCGGGAGTTGTCGCACTTCGGTGTGCGGGAATTCTGCAACGCGCAGACCGTGTGGCTGAACCGCCGCTAAGGCAAGCGCTGCAAACGATGGCCCGCCCTGCGGGTCATCGTGCTGTCTGGTTCAGCACCGTCACGTACGCACCGAACATATCCGCCATGGCGTCCGCATAGGCGGTGATTTGCGCCTCGGTGCGCGGGCTTCCCGAGAATTCCTTCGCCACCGAACTGAAGGTGGTGGCGATCAAATCGCAGGCCAGGGCGCGGGTGGCTTCAGGCACCTGCGGCAGCAGTTCCAGCATGAACGCCTGGAAAATCTGTTGCCCTTCTGCGCGAACCTCATGGGCTTCGGGCGCATCACGGTACAGCGGCGCGGCGTCGCTCAGGGCGACGCGCATCTGCGCCTCCTCACATTCCGAACGAATAAACGCATGCACCAACGCCCGCAACCGCTCAAGGGCCGGCTGGCTTACGTCCTGCAGAATGCGGCTGAGCATCTGCGAGGTTTGCTGCCACTCATCCGTCTGCAGCCGAAACAGGATGGCCGCCTTGTTGGGAAAGTACTGGTACACCGACCCCACGCTGACACCGGCCTTTTCCGCGACACGGGCGGTGGTGAAACGGCTGGCGCCTTCCTTGGCCAAAACCTGAATAGCCGCTTCGAGAATGGCCGTCACCAACCCGGTGGATCGCGCCTGTTTGGGCTCTTTGCGTGAGGAAATCTGCGAGGTCTGGCGATCGGTCATGGGGCGTTCCTGCTGCCATTGGAATGCGAATAGCGAATGTGACGAATTGTTCGCATACTTTAAATGCGACGAATCATTCGCATACTAGCCCGGCGCCTCACGGCGCTCAACCTGCAGCAGGACATCCCCATGAATACGCTTACCTCGGCCCCGATGGCGGCCCTGATTGAACGGCTGTACACACAGGCCGATGCCGCCACCAGCCCCATCATCAACACAGTGACCCACGAAGAACGCGACCGCCTGATGCGCAGCAAGACCGACTACCTGGCACTCTACGGCATGCTGAAAGACCTGTGGTTGCCCGTCTCCCGCGACACCGGCACCCTGCTGTACATGCTCGCACGCAGCAGCAAAGCGCAGGCCATCGTCGAGTTCGGTACTTCGTTCGGCCTGTCCACCCTGCACCTGGCGGCCGCCCTGCGGGACAACGGCGGCGGCACGCTGATCAGCAGCGAGTTCGAGCCCTCGAAGATCGCTCTCGCCCGGCAACACCTGGAGCAAGGCGGCGTGAGCGACCTCGTGGAGATCCGCCAAGGCGATGCTCTGGTTACCCTGGCCACCGGCCTGCCCGACAGCGTCGACCTGCTGCTGCTCGACGGCGCCAAGGCGCTGTATGGCGACGTGTTGAACCTGGTGGAAAGCCGCCTCAAGCCCGGCGCGCTGATCATCGCCGACAACACCGACTACTGCCCCGACTACCTGGCCCGGGTGCGTTCGCCAGCAAACGGCTACCTGTCGGTGCCGATCGGTGACGACGTCGAGCTTTCCGTTCGCCTGGGCTGATGCCCGCCAGAGGATTCAACTCATGTCTGGATTGGTAAGCCCAGTGGTACTGAAATTACTGCCCATCACCCTGGCGGTGTTTGTCGGGTTCCTGATCATCGGCATGCAACTGCCGGTGCTGCCGCTGCACCTGCACAACACCTTGGGCATGGACACGCTGGTGGTGGGCGTGGTGATCGGTGCGCAGTTTGCCGGGGCATTGTTGTCGCGGTCCTGGGCCGGCAATTTTGCCGATATGCGCGGCCCCAAGCGCGCCATGCTCGTGGGCATGCTGGTGGCGGCCAGCTCCGGCTTGATCTACCTCGCGTCCCTGGCGTTTGTGGCGTCGCCGGTGGTCTCGGTGTGGGTGTTGCTCGCCGGGCGCGTAGCGTTGGCGCTGGGGGAAAGCCTGATCGTGACCGGCTCGATGGGCTGGGGTGTCGGGTTGGTGGGGCCGCAAAATACCGGCAAGGTCATGGCCTGGATCGGCATCGCAATCTACGCCGCGTTTGCCCTGGGCGCGCCCCTCGGGGTGGCGGTGAATAGCCAGTGGGGTTTCAGCGGGATCGCCGTCGGGACCATGGTGATTCCGCTGCTGGCACTGGCCATCGTCGCCGGAGCGCAAGGCGTTGCGCCCACCAGCCAGCGGCGCACCTCGTTTTTCAAGGTGCTGCGCTCGGTGTGGGTACCGGGGTTGGGCCTGGCCTTTGCAAGCGTCGGGTTTGGCGTGATTACCGCGTTTATCGCGCTGCTGTTTGCCACCAAGGCCTGGAGCAATGCGTCATTGGCGTTTACCGCCTTTGGCCTGGCGTTCATCGGCGCGCGGATTTTCTTTGGGCACCTGCCCGACAAGATCGGCGGTGCCAAGGTCGCGCTGGTGTGCGTGATAATCGAAGCCGCCGGGCAGCTGTTGATCTGGGGCGCGGACAGTGCGTTGACTGCCTACCTGGGCGCGGCGCTGACCGGTTTCGGCTACTCCCTGGCGTTTCCCGGCTTTGGGGTGGAGGCGATAAAGCGCGCGCCGCCCCAATCCCGCAGCCTGGCGATGGGTGCGTATGTGGCGTTCCTGGATATTTCGCTGGGGGTCAGCACCCCGCTGATCGGCGCCTTGGCCGGCGTGGCCGGAGTGGCATCGGTGTACCTGGCGGGCGCAGTGGCCGTGGCGCTGTCGGTGATCGTGGCGCTGGCGTTGCTTTTCAAGGCGCCAGTGGCGGAGCGCGAGGTTTATACTTCGCCACCTCGCCCTTAACCCACATCACCCGAGATTCCCGATGAGCCTTTCCCTGTCCACAACCCCAGCGCGCAAGCCGGTCGCGCCATTGCTGGCGTTTGCCATCCTGCTGTTCGGCGCCGTCTTCCTGCAAAACAGCGTCGGCTCGCGCCAGGTGCTGTTGCTGGTGGTCGGCGCCGCACTGGGCCTGACGCTGTACCACGCTGCCTTCGGCTTTACCTCGGCCTGGCGAGTGTTCATCACCGACCGGCGTGGCGCGGGCTTGCGTGCGCAGATGGTGATGCTGGCGATTGCCGTGGTGCTGTTCTTCCCCGCGCTGGGGGCCGGCACCCTGTTCGGCCAGCCCGTGGTCGGGCTGGTGGCACCGGCCGGGGTTTCGGTGGTGTTCGGGGCATTCATTTTCGGCATCGGCATGCAGCTGGGCGGCGGTTGTGCGTCCGGCACCCTGTTCACCGTGGGCGGTGGTAACGCGCGCATGCTGGTGACGCTGTTCTTCTTTATCTGTGGTTCGTTGATCGCGACTCACCACGTCGACTGGTGGTTCTCGCTGCCTTCGTTCCCGGCGGTTTCCATCGTCAAAAGCTTCGGCGTGGTGCCGGCCTTGCTGCTGAGCCTGGCCGTATTTGGCATCATCGCAGCAGTCACCGTGCGCCTGGAAAAAGGTCGTCACGGGCAACTCGAAGCCGGCGTCACCAGCGAACACCAGGGCCTGCGCCGCTTCCTGCGCGGGCCATGGCCATTGGTGTGGGGCGCGATTGGCCTGGCCCTGCTCAACTACGCCACCCTGGCACTGGCCGGGCGGCCATGGGGTATCACTTCGGCGTTCGCCCTGTGGGGCGCCAAGGTTGCCGGCGGGTTGGGCGTGGACGTAGGCAGCTGGGCGTTCTGGCAAATGCCGGGTAATGCCAAGGCCCTGGCGGCGCCGGTGTGGGAAGACGTCACCAGTGTGATGGACGTCGGCATCATCCTCGGTGCGCTGTTGGCTGCGGGATTGGCCGGGCGTTTCGCTCCAAGCCTGAAGATTCCGGCACGCTCGCTGTTTGCGGCGGTGATCGGCGGCCTGCTGCTGGGTTACGGCTCGCGCCTGGCGTATGGCTGCAATATCGGCGCGTACTTCAGCGGGATTGCCTCGGGCAGCCTGCATGGCTGGGTGTGGTTAGTGGCGGCGTTTATCGGCAACAGCGTGGGCGTGCGGTTGCGGCCGTTCTTCTTTGCAGGTGAGCGTCCGCAGGTAGCGTTGAGCGGTTGCTGACTGATCGTTCCCACGCTCCGCGTGGGAATGCCGCCGGGGACGCTCTGCGTCCCGCTGTTGGTGACGCGGAGCGTCACGGTATGCATTCCCACGCAGAGCGTGGGAACGAGCAGCATCATCGGCTTTTTGAAATCACTCCGCTCATGTACTCGTTCAAATCGCGAAAGTCCTGAACTTTCCAGGTGAACGGTGACAACTTCACACCGTTCTCCCGCAACGTTCTGGGAATCAGGTCGCCATTTGGACGAAGAATGACGGACGACACGATAACGCCCGGATAATCACTCAAGCGTTTTTTGAAAGTAGCCGTTGTCAGGTCAGGCGTAGGCGGATTGCTTTTATTCGCCAAGGGTCCCGTGCCTTTGATATCCGCGCCGTGGCACATGGCGCAGCGCTGCAGATAAATGTTTTTCCCGTTAGCGTTGTCCGCAAAGGACAGTGATGTTTGAACCAGCGATAAAATCCCCAGCGACGCGATGAATGTTTTTGCTCTCATCTTTCCATGTGGCCTTGTTGTAAAAATCCAATATCAACCAACCGAGCGTAAACGACCCGTGATCCAATCGCGGCTGTAAGCCAGCACGCGGCCCGACATCGCCGTCGGAAAATGAATAAACCCATGAGCTGCCTGCGGTAACAAAAACACCTCGGACCCCGCCCATCGCTCGGCCATCTGTAGCGTGTCGTCCAGCAACGGGTCCAGATCCCCCACAAACATCAGCGCCGGCGGCAGCCCGGCAAGGTCGCCATACAACGGTGACAACGGCGGCTGCCGACGCTGCTCGTCACTCAGGCCCGGCGTCAGCAAACGCAGCGCCTCCACCATGCCCGGCCCGTCCAGCAACAGCGTTTCCCGCCCCGCCGTGCGCACGCTCGGTGTACCGGTCAAATCGTAGACGCCGTAATACAGCACCGCCCCGCTCACCCGCGCCAGCAATTCGGGCGATTGCTTCAGCGCCAGCAGCGTGGCCGCCGCCAGATGCCCACCGGCAGACTCGCCGACAACGATCACCGGCAGGCCGGCGAACTCCTCACAGTCCGCCAGCAACCAGCGCGCCGTGGCCAGGCAGTCTTCCAGAATCCCTTCGACCGGTGTATTCACCGCCAGCCGGTAATCCACCGACACCACCGCCACCTCGCACGCATTCACCATGGCCACGTTGAGGTCGTCATTCATCTGCGCATTGCCGATCACCCAGCCGCCGCCATGGATATCCAGCACCACGCCTTTGGCCTTGCCCTTCGGCCGGATGATGCGCACCGGCACCGAGCCCACCCGCCGGCTTTCAGCCTGCAGGCCATGCTTGAGCAACTTGTTGCCGGCCACCATCTGGCTGGAGCGCAACAGCGCCTGGATCACCCGGGGCGTCACGCGGTTGCGGATGCGAAAACGCGGCATCCAGGCGAGCTTCTGGTTAAAGCGCTGCATTTGCGCCAGTTCATGTTCTTCAGCAGGCCACAGCGTGTGAGTTCCCAATTCGATATTCCCCCTATCTCTAAAAGAGATGTTCACCTTGGCCAGTGTGCGTGGGCATCATGGCAATGATGTTTCCGCCCTCTGCCCACGCCGCCAGGCTCAGCGGTTATTGCGCAGGATGGAAAAATTCAACGCAGACGCAACGCTTAGCCACACCAGGTACGGGAACAGGATCAGCCCGGTGATCAAATCCAGCCGCACCGTCAGCAGCACCATGGCGGCCACCACCAGCCACAGCAGCGTGATGATCACCATCCCGGCGAAAATCCGGTGGGCACCGAAGAACACGGGCGTCCACAGGGTGTTGAGTGCGATCTGTGCAGCCCATAGAGCCAGCACTATTTCACTGCCGGGAATCAGGGTCAGCCGGTAGCCAGCCCAAGCCAGCAGCAGGTAGATGATGGTCCAGGCGACCGGGAACAGCCAGTTGGGAGGGGTGAAGCTGGGTTTGACCAGGGTGGCGTACCAGTCGCCCGGTTTGAAGATAATGCCGGTGCTCGCAGCAGCACCGCAGGCCAGAAGAAAAATAAACAACGTCACCATGATCGGTCCTTAGCTGAGAGCAGCTGCCTGGAGATGAAAGCCTTGACGGCGGTTTCAGGGTTGGACGCCCCGCGCAGCAAAAAGTGTATTTTTCTTTGCTCCGTGCCCCGCCACAGATGCCCTAGCTGAACGCGATGTAAACAGGCTGCTGCTCCAGCGCCGACTGCTCACAAGCACGGACCAGATCCCGTACACAATAAAGTCGCCAGCCCTTGCCCGCGCCCCACTTGGCAGCCACATCATCAAACGACGCCGCTTCATCCCGCGCGGCCCGCTCCCAATCATCGTGCCCGATATCGGCGATCAAGCGTGTTTGGTAGCCCTTCAAAAAGGGAAGCAAGCCCTGCGCATGATCAACCTCCAGCAGCACAACGTCAGCCGAGTCCAGTTGCTGCCTGGCCGCCTCGACCCAGTCCCGCGCCTGCAACGGCAGCGCGTCCAGCACCGCCTCAAAGGCCGATCCCGACTTGTCGCTGCCCTGAAACGAACCACACCCAATCTCGCCACCCGCCATGTCGCTCTCCTTGATAGTGATTCATACGCGCTGGGTTACTGCCGGCGACTACTTTTCCGGACAGGGATTGAACACTTCCGTCGCCGCCACCGCAGACACATACGGAATTTTCGTACCTGGAATGATCCCGACGGAGTAGGCATTTTTGCCGGTGTCACGCACATAGGTCTTGTCGGTGGTCAGATCGCCCGGCTGGTTCTCACCGAGCAGGTAATCCAGAAACTGGATTTTCACCGGCGTATTGAACTGCCCTTCGGCCGTCAGCGGAATGATCTGAGCAGCCCCCGCCCGAGTGAACGCGAAAAACGCCGCGGCGGCTTCACGGCTGCGGAAGGTTTTCACGCACAGCACATCGCGGGTACGCAGCGTGATAAAGCGCTGATAACGACCACTGGAATAGGTGCTCAGAATCAAGCCATCGTCCACCAGAACGCCCAGCCCCTGAGTGGCACGGCACTGGCCATCGCCGCCATTCTCCGAGCCGTAGGGCAAGTAGCACCAGTTGGTCTGGCTCAGGGCCCGCACCGAACCGGGGGCAATCTGCAGGTCGTGCTCGATTTGCTGCCGGGCTTCGGGTGTTTGATACGGAATGCTGCAGCCGCTGAGGATCAGGGCCAGTAACACGTACAACAGGCGATAAGAGCGCATAGGTTTTCCATAACGGGCACGGCAGGTCGTTGCGCGCGTTGCCAGGGGGGTCATTCCTTTGAAAGCTGCGCAGGTTCTGTCACATTCTACGACAAGTACCTCTCGGCGAAGCTTTATGGAAATACAGATTTCGGAAACGTCCGACTGGCAATTGTTCGCGGCCATCGCCGAAACGCTGGGGCACGGTTTGAACGGTGAGTGGACCGTAAAGGCCGATGGGCTGGTGGTTGCATTTGCGGGATAAAGGAGACTTTGCGTAGGCCGTAGCACCTTGCTCCATTGCCTACGCTTGCGTCAGAATCCGCCGGCTTGTGCACCTGGGTGGCCATCTCTAAGGTTGCTCGGTCGCTGAAAACTCAGTGATCGGGTTTAGTAGCCCTGCTTTGAATACTTACGTGCATGAACCTCATCTTCCAGACGTCCTGTCTGTGCTTGATGGTGGCTGTGCGTAGGGCGCCCTCGGGCGCGCCGGCTTTAAGTATTCACCGGTCTACTAACCTGCGCACAGCTGCCACCCTATCGTTTAGTAGCGACGAGGTGGCGGCCTGACTCAGGAATACTTATATGTTCAAGATAACGCCGAATCCGCCAAACAAGCCGGATCAAAAACTCCACCAGGCTGCCCAGCGCGCCATTGATCACTACCTCAATCCCGGCACCGATGCCGAGACAGTCCCAGAGACAACCGCCCTCTTCAGCGTCACCTCCGGCGTCAGCAGCGAAATCCTGATCGCCAACAGCTACGAAACCGTTTCCTCCGTCAGCGCCCTGCTGCTCGACCTGTCCGACGAACTGACCGGCAAAGACCGCGACGTGGCATTGGCCATACACCAACTGAGCGAATTGAGCGTACTGCTGATCGGCAAACTGATGGACCGCGAAACACCACGGGCGTAGAACCCAACGCGGCCCTGCGGGACTAGCCCTTCAACTCACCCAACCGATTACTCGCCGCGTCGTCGTATGTCATATACAGCGACTCGGCGGGAGGTGTGCGGTGCATTCAGCCATTGCTGAACCCTGCCTGGTTCGTTGTAATGGGCCAAGTCGAAACCCAACAGGTGATTCATGGAAGCTGATCCGCTATGCCTAGTATTTGTACCAGCCCTCGTAGCCGTTCTCACCGCTGCTGAGAACAGTAAGGGCTCACCTCTTACTGAGGCTGAGGTCTGCGATATTCGGGACCGGGCGGTTTGTATCACCCTGCCATTCAGCGTGGCGCTCGATATGGAAAGGGAACGCGGCTATCCGGATATAGTTGCGGAGAACTGCTGGAGTGAATGGCAAAGCCGTAAATGTCATTGATCGATGTGGTCAGTACCACTTCACGTCTTTTCTAAAAGACTGTATGTGATGGTTGCCTAACTCAATTTTAGCGAGCGTGTTATGCCTGAATTAAAATGTTTCTTTCTTGATCATGACGTTGATATTGATCCAGATCCTCAGGCATATGCTGAGTTCTTCTTGAACTATCAATCTTCAAGGTGGCAGAAAGGGTCCGGTGATGGAGTGTTTAGCTATATTAGTGACGAAGGTGACAAGTCCGAGCTATCAGTGATAGAGAATAAAGAGTTAGGTATTTCAGTTAGATACAACATCCGAATATCCGGAGAACGAACAGGCGCTGAGTTTTATTCAGTGGGTACACTGAATAAAATTAATGTCGTTAAGAATTTTGGTGATGATCAGTTCGTACCTGAAGGCTCATTTTTAAAGCCCGATGTAGCATGGTTAGCGGTGGAAGATTTTTTAAAGAATCCGAGAGTTAAATCAGCTCGGATAACATGGTTGAATTCTGATGATATTTCCTGGCCCGACAGTTAATGAAATGACTTGATGTGCCTGGACAACCCGGCACCACGCTGAACAGAAAGGGGCCTTATTTTTTCGATTAAAAAACCAGACCTCTTTTCCTTCTTGATCACGACCTGAATCCCGCTACCGATACCGTCCCAGAGACGACCGCCCTTTTCAGCGCACTCTCCGGCGTCAGCAGCGAAATTCTGATTGCCAACAAACACGAAACCGTTTGCTCAGTCGGTGCCCTGCTGCTCAAGCTGTCCGACGAACTGACCGGACAGACCGCGATGCGGCACTGACCATCCGCCAACTGAACGAATTGAGCGAATTGCTGATCGCACACTGATGGACCGCGAAACACCTCGAAGCTAAAGCCGAACGCGGTCCAGCGGGACTAGCCCTTCAACTCACTCAACCGATTACTCGCCGCGTCGTCGTATGCCACATACAGCGACTCGGCGATTTGGCTTTTGATAGCCTTGGCGCTTTCCAGACCCAATACAAAACCTTCAGCCTTCCCGCCTGCGCGGTTGAGGTCTTCTTTGGTGTCAGCACCGGTGATGGCGTCGAGGAGCTTGATGGCGTGAGGGCCTACGCCTTTTGGGAGGCTGATTTGGTCGATGCTCATTGGGATGCCTCGGATGAGGTGCGGGATGGGGTGATGCGGGGTGAAGAGGTCATGGGCGATACCTTGAGATTGAGGTCGGTAGCGCGTGGAACCACTGCCGGGGGGGCCATGGTAGACCGGTATGGGAATTAAAGGGCTGGTTTCGGCCAATAGCGGACGTTTAGATTAGAGAAACAAATGTTTCTCCTTTTCTCACCGGATTCCGGGAAACTCCGCCGAGCCGGATCGGAGTATCACCTGCTCTTCGGGGGCATAGCAGCGCCCCCTCGGCGCTGCCCTTATCAAATCTGTGAGAGACCGCCGTCGACCATCAACTCGACGCCGTTTACGTAGCGGGCTTCGTGAGAGGCCAGAAACAAGGCCGAGCTGGCGATCTCATCGGGGTTGGCCATGTAGCCCAGGGGCACGATTGCAGACACATGTTCAGTAAGCGACTGGATTTGCGTTTCGTCCATCTTCAGGCCGTTGTCCATTAGCGGTGTGCGGGTGAAGCCGGGGCTCAGCACGTTACTGCGGATCTTGCGGCTTTTGAGTTCGTTGGCCCAGGTTCTGGCAAACGAGCGCACGGCCGCTTTGGAGGCGTTGTACAGGCTCAAGCCTTCCATGCCATTGCTGGAGCAGATGGATGCCGTCAGCACGATGGCAGCACCGTCTTTGAGCAGCGGCAGCAAGGTCTGTACGGTGAAGAAAACGCCCTTCACGTTGATATCGAACAGCCTGTAATAGCTGGCTTCGCTGGTCTCACCGACAGGGTTCTTTTCGCAGATGCCAGCATTGGCGAACACCATGTCGAGCTTGCCATCGCCCTGCTCTACCAGTTCTCTAAGAGCATCCAAGTCGGCCTGCCGTCTGACGTCGGAGATCACCGCAACCGCCCGTTCGCCCAGCGTGGCCACCGCGCTATGCAGCGAGGTGGCGGAACGCCCGGTGATGTAAACGCGTTTGGCGCCTTCGGCCAGTAGCGCCTGGGCGATGGCAAAGCCGATACCCGTTGAACCGCCGGTGACCACAGCGACCTGATTGAAAAATCTGCCAGACATAGTGGAGCTCCTTACTAAAGAATTTGGGGTGATCTAGAGGGACTTGGAACGAGGTACTGAGGCGTAGAGCGCGAGCAGCGCGGACAGGCTCAGGCTCAGGGCGATGCCCATCAACGCGGCAATAAAGCCATGGGCTACCGTGGCTGGGCTGTAGGCCGGCGCGGCGACGGCATAGAACAGGCCGCCGAGCACCGCCACACCGAGGGCGGCACTGGTTTGCAACGCCGAGTTGGCCAGACCGGAAACCATTCCGGAGCCACCGGCCGGGGCGCGATCGAGCATGCTGCGAATCAGGGTCGGCAATGCCCAACCCTGACCAAAGCCTAACAGCCCGACGCCTGTGATCATCAGCGCCAAGGCCGGCCGTTCACCGGCAGCCGCAGCCCCCACCGCTACGCTTAATATCAGGCAGCCCAGCACTTCCAGCAACATGCCCAGGGCCGGTACCCAACGGCCGAAGCAGCGGACCGCGGCGGGGGTGGTCAGCGGGCCAATCAGGGAGCCAACGCCAAAGGGTACGAACATCAGGCCGGTGACTACCGGTGTAGCGCCAAGGGCGTCCTGCAGGTATACCGAAAAGGTCAGAAAGAATGCTGACACCACATAGAAAAACAGCGCGCTGACCAGCCCCGCCAGCAAGCGCGGCGAACTTGCCAGTTGAGGACTGAGCAGCGGTGTACCACCGCGCCGCTGCAGGGCTACTTCATGACACCATAACCCCACGGCCACCACCGGCGCGCTCAGCAGCATCAGGCATAGCCACCATGGCCAGCCCAGCTCGCGGCCTTGCACCAGCGGCACCACCAGCAGCCCCAGCGTCAGGGCGCAGAGCAGCACGCCGAGGCGATCCACTGACACCGGCGTGGCGCTGCGGGTGTCGGGCAAAAAGGGAATGCCGACCAGGAAAACGGTGGCCACGATAGGCAGGTTGATCAGAAAAATAATTCGCCACTGCAGCCCGAAAACATCGGCCGCAATCAGCACGCCGCCCAGCACCTGAGCGATCACGGCGGCAAAGCCCAGCGCCGCGCCATAGACTGCCAACGCCCGCGAGCGCTCATGCTCGGGAAACAAGACATGGATGGACGCCAACCCCTGCGGCGCCATGGCTGCGGCGCTCAGCCCTTGCAATACCCGGCCAACAATCAGCAATGATGGCGAGGTCGCTAGCCCACAGACCAGCGAAGCCATGCCAAAGCCGGTCATGCCCGCAAGAAACACCCGGCGCCGGCCCAACAGATCTCCGAGGCGCCCACCGGTAATCAGAAAAACCGCATAGGTGGCCGCGTAGGCCGAGATCACCCACTCGATCTGAGCCGGCGTCGCCCCCAGTCCCTGGCGAATGGACGGCAGGGCCACATTGACGATAAAGAAATCCAGCGGCGGCAAGAACGCTCCGGCCAGCAGCACGGCAAAGGCCAACCAGCGCCGGGATACCGTGGCTGTGGCTGGGGTGGATAGATTCATGGCAAAGCCTCCAGAAAACGGCACGTGGCCGGCAGGTTCTAAAACGTCCCTGGCCTGGCCAGCGCACCGCTACGTACACTATTGAACGGCGTGAGGTAGGTCTGGCGACTCTGCCAGGCTAAACGTGGCCGCAGTTTGAAAGCTGGGAGGCGCTGGCGGGACTGCCATCGCTGTACATTGCGCGTTCATTTTTGTAAGGGGTGGTTGAGTGGATTGGGACGACTTACGGTTTTTCCTTGCGATAGCCCGTGCCGGCTCTCTGGGCGCTGCGGCCAAGCAACTGGGCGTCAGCCACCCCACCGTGGGCAGGCGTTTGCAGGCGCTGGAACAGGCCAGCGGCCAGGCGTTTTTCCGGCGCACCAGCGAAGGCCTGGTGCCGACCGCGATCGGCGAGGGCATCCTCTGCCTTGCAGAGGAAATGGAAAGCAGCGCCTTGGCAATCGCCCGGCGCATCGATGGTAGTGATGAACAGCCCGAAGGCATCTTGCGCATTTCTTCAGCCGACTGGTTTGCCGGCTACGTGCTAGCACCGGTGCTGAACGAACTGGTGCGCCGCAACCCTGCCGTGGTACCAGAAGTGATAGCCGGGCAGCGGCTATCGGACCTCACCCGCCGCGAAGCAGACATTGCCTTTCGCATTGTGCCGTTTGATCAGCCGGACATCGTGCAGCGCCGGCTGATGACCATGCCCTACGGCCTGTACATCAGCGCCGCCGTGCCCTTCGAGCCCGGTGCGGATGGCGCGGGCTGCAGGCTGATCCTGATGAACACCGCGCAGGCGTACTACCCAGATGTGCTGTGGCTCCAGAGCATGCTGCCCGCCGCGCGCACGGTGTTCACCAGCAGCAGCCGCACCGTGCAAGCGCAGATGTGCGCGCGGGGCTTGGGGTTAGCCGTACTGCCGCGCTTGCTGGGCGACCAACTGCCAGCCCTGACTCGCATTGAACTCAACGAAGCGCCGCCCTCTCGTGATATCTGGATGGGCTACCATCAGGACATGCGGCGCCTGGACCGCCTGCGTGCACTGGCAGAACTGGCCAGCGACATGCTCGGCAATCACTGAGGCGCCGCCAGCGCCTAGCCCGCCAGAGCGCGCCGCTGCGCACCCTGCCTGCGCAAATACAGCACCTGCGCAGTCACGCCGAGCATCAGGGCCAGTAACAGGCCGATCTGGGCACCGATCAGCAGCGGCGCATGCAAGTCCGTGACAATGGGGTGGCCGTCGGGTACACGGCGCAGCACTTCGGAGACGGTGGGCAGCATGAGGAAGAACGCCGTCACGCTGAGCAAAATGGTTTCCACGTACACCCCGGCGTGGCCCAGCGCGCGGATGCGCCCTACCCCATAGCCGGCCAGCAGCAATACCAGCGTGAGCAGTGCAATGGCGTTACTCACCGGCTGCTTGGCGATAAGAAACACCGAGCCGGCGCCCAGCAGCATAAACACCAGATACGCAAGGCCGGGCCTGGAACGGGGAACGATGCGGCCGTGACGCACGAACATATAAGCGGCCAAGGGAATGGCGGGCAGGCTACCTAGGGTATGTAGCCAACCAAGGGCTGAGATTCCGAACATGGAGCACTTCCTTCAGGTTGGATGATCGGCATAGTTCGTCACCACCGCTATTGGAGCCAAAACGCTTCTGGCCCCTCGTGGCACTGGGCTATACTTGTGGCCCTACGTTAGTCAAAGTGCGGCCAGGCCTACATGACCGATTCACCGGAACACTTGACCATTCTTCCGGAAATGCAGCTGGAGGGTTTCGCCAGCGGCGACCTCCTGTCCCAGGTGCTGGCACAAATGCGCCTGACCGGCGATCGCGTGTACTCCGCCAACCTCGCCCCCGGTGAACACTTGGATTTGGACCGCAACAGTGCCCACGTCTGTCTGTTGCAGAGCGGCCAGTTGCGCATTCAACGCAACGACCAGCCTGCCGCGCAGGTGCAGCCCGGCGACGTGTTCCTGCTGCCCCACACCTTGGAACACCTGCAGCTCGCCGCAAGCGGCGGCCCAACCACGCTTGCTATCTGCCGCTTCTGGTTCGATGCCGGCAGCTTTCGCGCCATGCTCTTTGCCCTACCCTGGCTGATTCATATCCAGCAGGCCGACGCGGCGCCGTGGTCCGAAGGTTTGTTGCATTTCATGCTGCTGGAAGCTCATGACGTGCAGCCCGGTGGCGCGTTGATGGTCTCGCGGCTGATCGACCTTACCGTTATTCGCGTGCTGCGCACCTGGGTACAGCAAGGCGCCGCATCCGGATGGCTGGGCGGTTTGTCCGATTCGCGCATCGCCCGTGTGCTCCGCTCCATTCACGAGCAGCCCAGGCAGCAGTGGCGCATCGACGCGCTGGCGAAGCTGGCGGGGATGTCGCGCTCCAGTTTCTGCGAACGCTTCAACGCCCTAGTGGGGCGTGCGCCCCTGCGCTACCAAAATGAATGGCGACTGACGTTGGCCAGAACCATGCTGGCCACCAAAGCCAGCCGTATTGGCGACGTAGGTTTTGCGGTGGGCTATGAGTCCGAGGCGGCGTTCAGTCGTGCCTACAAAGCATTCTTTGGCCGCTCGCCACGGGACGACCATAACGCGCGCGCCGGGGCAGCCGCAGCGAGTAATTAGTCAGCGGAAACGTGGATCGTTGATAGTGTTCAGCAGGTCAGCGGCGCTCGCTCAGCGTCTGCTCCTGCCCGATAGCTGCTGGGCGTGATAGACCGCTAACGGCCAGAAGCAGTCGGTCGCGATCAGAAAGGTTTGACGACAACGAGTCGCTCTCGCACTCTGTTTATAACCCATTCATTCATCAGGTTCCCGCATGTCATTAGCGACCGTAGTGCTGCTCGACTCCTGGCCACAGCCAAGTACGTCGCCTGAACCAGTGGTGTTCGCCACGGACACGCAACTATGTTTACGGTATTACACCACCGGAGAAGAAATAGCTGTGGTTCATTTTCCGCTAGTAAAGAAAATCCAATTCGGTTCGCCAAACGACGAAGCTTTGGGCGGCCATCCGCTCATTGGACTTGGCCTAAAGCATTACCAAATTCATCGAATAGATAATTCGCCTTGGTTAGCAGAGCTTGAGCAAAGGAACGCCATTCATCCTCGACACGACAAACAGCGGTTCATGAAAGATGCTATCCACTATGTCTTTACGTTTCAGGACTCTACCTTGGAATGCATCGTAATCGAGGGGGCGTTCTGGCATCCCAAAGTGCAAGTCTTTACCTCGGAGCAGGAGGCAAAGGATGGCTGGCGCACACTGGTGAATGACGTGGGTGCATTAACCCAATAGTCAGGAGCGGATGGCTGCGTTGGGTCGGAAGCGGTCGGTCATGAGCGGCCGCTTCTGGCCGATTCTGTTGAAAAAGTCGTACTCGCTTAGCCAAGGTGACCGCCTGCATCAATGAATAGCTTGCGGAGTTTTTTTCGAGCCGCCTCTGAAAGACGCTGTGAATAGCGTTGAAACTCTTCTTCGGCTGTATCGGGCTTGCCGTTCATGGCCAATACAAACGCGTATGCAAGAGGATGTTGTATGTAGTTGTAGAAACCCAGGCCACCCGTCGACAAATGCTGCTTGACCCGCTCGAAAGCACCAGGCAAGTCGGCTATCGAACGAGCCTCGTCCCAAAACGATTCAGCTTTTGGAATGGCAGCCCGGAGGATATTGGGTGCGCTGGTTGCTATGGCATCAGGTCCGTAGCTGCATGAGATATCAAACGCTCGATCGCGCACATCGAAAGTCAGATCAGGTCGTGCTGATTTTGACGTCCTGTGCCATTTGATTTCATTGCCGGAAAGATGGGGAACGAAGTCCAGTGACAGAGCCCATGACGGCGCTAGCGCGCCGCCTTTCCACTGCTCAAGGCGAAAGAGTTGGCGAATGGGAGCATCGACGCTACGAAGCCAGGACAGCGGGCCCTGAACTTCGAATCCTAACGGCTGTAAAAGTGACTCTATGGTTGGCGAAACAATTTCGTGGATTTGATCTATTCGCACTATCTCGAACGTTTTTCCCTGCATCGGCGGCCCCATGCTCAAAAGTAATCCCAGCTCGACAACTTCGGTCGTTGGTTCGACCTCAGATAATAGATGCAGAAATAGGGGTCAGACCACCATTATTGAAAACGTGGTCTGACCCCTATTCTTCTCTTGTGTCTGCGCCGTTTGGGTCTTGCAGCTGGCGATTAACGCGAGCTGCGAAAGCGTGGTGACGTGCCTGACGGGAGAACGGTGAAGGGCTGGTATCAACTGCGCAGTAGAAAATAGAGAACTGCGTCATGAAGTATTTTCTTGGCAAATAGTGGCCCGTGCCGGGAAAGTCACGACGTGACAACGCCATGCGGCAAGTTGATTGGAAAATCCTGAGAGTTCCTGAATTCACGCCCCATGAGGCACAACATGTGAAAATTTATAGAGTAGTCTCATAGAATATTTTTCTCTTTGGGTATGCATAAATAATAGCGAGGCTGGTATTGGAGGCTAGTGTGAACTGGGGTAGCCTGCGCCCAAATTTTTAAATAGGGGTCAGACCACCATTATTGAAAGCGGGGGCTGCCCCTACTCTTCTCTCTCGTGGTACCCAATAACGTTTTGCTTGAACACAATTAACGAGAGCAACTGAGGAGGCGGGTCATGCTTGAGGATTTTAAACACGCACTTTACCGTCATAAGAGGCTGTTCTGGCTAGTGATGGTTATTGTCATCCTATCCAAAGTGGCAACCATAATGCCGGCGATTATCATCGGGCGCGTAGTAGATACCTTTACCCAGCACACCTTGGATTCAGAGACGGCCTTGTATCTGTTGGGGTTTATCTGCGTCGGCGTTATTAACGTTATTCTTATCCCTATTCAGGGGTACTACTTGACCCGTTTTATTCAAAAAGGGCTCAGCGATGTTTCGATTCGATGGGTTCGCGAGATATTCACCAAGCACTTCGACCTGTTCTCATCGATCAATATCGGCAAGATGCTCAAATCGATTGAACGCGGCATACAAGCCAGCGAGCGAATTCTTAACTACGCGCTGATCACTATTTTGCCGCTTTGCATCGAGTTCATCGTGATTTCGGCGTGGCTGGTATGGATTGCGAATATTGTGTTCCTGGCGCTTGTGCTTGCACTTTCCGGCGTCTACCTGGCATTGACCCACTACTTGATCACGTGGCGCCGCGCTCATATCGATGCGGTCAATGACGCCGAAGATGAACAGGCGGGAGTATTTGCAAACACGATTCAGGCGGGTAAACAGATAAGGCTGGAGCGGGCCCAGGAATCGGGGCTGAAACCCCTGTTCGATACGTTTTACCAGTACGCGGATGCCGCCACAAAAGTCGGATATTCCGCTGCGGTACTAGGGGCGTCAAGGGCACTTTTCTTAACCCTGACCAGCAGCACAGTGATCGGGTACGGCATCTTTGTAAGACAGGCTTCGGCGTCCGAACTGACGGTCGGCGACTTTGTCGTCTTGTTTACCTTATCCACGATGTTTTTCAACACGGTGTTCAGCATCGGAGAGGTCTATCGTTTCGCCGATCAATTCTCTTCGGACTACGCCAAGTTTCGATCGATTCTGCGCGAGCAAAGCTTCAAGGGTAAGGCCGAGAGCTTGCCCTTGGATTCTGACAGCTTGATTTACCCCGCCTCCACTGCACTGATCGCCGAGGGAGTTTCATTAGTCATTCAACAGGCCATCGAAGTGCGCCCCGGTGAGCATCTTGCCGTCGTTGGGGCAAGTGGCTCCGGAAAATCAACCTTTGTGGAACTGCTCGTGGGCGTGAAGCAGCGTCCCGGGCTCACCGTCCGGATAGGACAGACCGCGCTAGAGTCAATCGCTGAAGAGGAACATTTTCGGCTCATTCGGTATTGCCCCCAAACTCCGAAGTTTTTATCAGGCAACCTGGCAGACGCTGTTTTTTTTCATGGCTCGTTCAACTCGACATTTAGCAGCGTCGCGGCGCAGCTTAATATCCAGCATCTGTTTGACGAATTGCCTGTTCGAACGATAAATCAAGACGCGACCAGTATTTCCGGTGGCGAAGCAAAAAAGCTTTCGCTTCTACGCGTGCTGCTAAGACCTGGGAATTTCAACATATTCGATGAGCCGACCTCATCCGTTGATCCCCAGGGCGCCTCGTTAATCTGGGATGCACTCTTCACCTGCTTTGCCGATAAAAGTCTGATCTGTGTAACCCACGATTTCACTGTGCTCAATCACTTTGATCGAGTCATCGTCTTCGACACGGGCAGAATCGTTGCAGATGGCAAGTGGCAAGACCTGGTGGCTCTGGAGTCGGTCTCCAACGTCATACGCAAAGTTCAGGAGGAAGAGCCGGTTTCAGGGCATTAAGTTACTGAAACGGCTTTGTACGCTAAGGATGAAATAGGGGTCAGACCCCTATTCCTCTCAGGTCGCGTATGTAGTGGTCTAATGAAATCGGACACCCATTTAGGCGAGAATGCTCGCCAGAACGAGGTGTCAGATGACCAAACAACGCCGTACCTTTTCCCCTGAATTCAAACGCGAGGCTGCCGACCTCGTTCTCAAGCAGGATTACAGCTTCATTGAGGCCAGCCGCTCGCTTGGTGTCGGGGAGTCGGCTTTGCGCCGATGGGTCGACCAGGTGCAGCAAGAACGCACGGGCGTCACCCCGCAGAGCAAAGCGCTGACCCCGGAGCAGCAGAAAATCCAAGAGCTGGAAGCCCGAATTACTCGCCTTGAGCGGGAAAAATCGATCTTAAAAAAGGCCACCGCGCTCTTGATGTCGGAAGATCTCGAGCGTTCGCGCTGATTGACCAGTTGAGCATCCACGAGCCGGTTGATTGGCTGTGCAAGGTGTTTGAAGTGACCCGCTCGTGCTACTACGCTCGGCGTCTCAGGCGCCGCACACCAGATGTAGAACGCCTTCGATTGCGCAGTCGGGTGAGCGAGTTGTTCACCCAAGGCCGCAGTGCTCCCGGTAGCCGTAGCATCATGGCCATGATGCAGGACGACGGCGAGCAGATCGGGCGATTCAAGGTACGCAGCCTGATGCGCGAGCTGGAGTTGGTCAGCAAACAACCGGGATCGCATGCTTACAAAAAGGCGACGGTCGAGCGGCCCGACATCCCTAATATTTTGAACCGAGAGTTTGATGTGCCCGCTCCTGACCACGTCTGGTGTGGCGATATCACTTACATCTGGGCTCAAGGGAAATGGCAGTATCTGGCGGTTGTGCTAGATCTTTTTGCCCGCCGTGTTGTGGGTTGGGCGTTGTCGGGAAAGCCGGATGCCGACTTGGTCATCAAGGCCTTGGACATGGCTTACGAGCAGCGAGGGAAGCCTCAGGGTTTGCTGTTCCACTCCGACCAGGGCTCGCAATATGGAAGCCGGAGTTTTCGCCAGCGCCTTTGGCGATATCGCATGCGTCAGAGCATGAGCCGGCGAGGAAATTGTTGGGATAATGCGCCGATGGAGCGGGTGTTCAGGAGCCTGAAAACCGAGTGGATACCGACCATGGGCTACGCGACGGTCCAACAAGCTCAGCGGGATATCAGCCATTTTTTGATGCACCGGTACAACTGGATTCGACCGCACCAATTTAATGGTGGGCTGCCACCGGCTCAGGCCGAGAAAAAACTTAACGTCGTGTCCGGGATTAGTTGACCACTACAGTAGGTCTCAATACGGGACGGAAAAGGGGGCATTTATTTTTGATCTAATAAATGCCCCCTTTTCCGTTGTGGTCCTTGCGTAGAAATCACCCACCCCTTCCCTGGATAGCTCCCCGCCTTACCTGGCCCAAATCCTGCCTGCATCACTCCCACCCAGTCGCTACTGACTACGCGGACGACTCTTTTGAGCCCCGCCGCCCAATCCCCGCCCCCGATAATCAAGCATCCCCTTACCACCGCCGAGGCCTTCCCCCATGACGAGCCCATCCACCGAACAGGTCAGCCCCCAAACCCTGCGCAGAGTGATCATCGCCGCCGGCATCGGTAATTTCGTGGAGTGGTTCGACTTCGCCGTCTACGGTTTTCTCGCCACCACCATCGCCCAGCAATTCTTCCCCAGCGGTGACGCCAGCGCGGCGTTGCTGAAGACCTTTGCGGTGTTCGCGGTGGCCTTCGCCTTCCGGCCCCTGGGCGGGATTTTCTTTGGCATGCTCGGCGACCGGATCGGGCGCAAACGCACGCTGGCCATGACGATTTTGCTGATGGCCGGCGCCACCACGCTGATCGGCCTGCTGCCCACCTACGCCGCCATCGGCGTGGCGGCGCCGATTCTGTTGTCGTTGATTCGCTGCGCCCAGGGCTTTTCCGCCGGGGGCGAATACGCCGGGGCCTGTGCCTATCTGATGGAGCATGCGCCCAGTGACAAGCGCGCCTGGTATGGCAGTTTTGTGCCGGTGTCGACGTTTTCTGCGTTCGCTGCGGCGGCCGTGGTGGCGTACGCCCTGGAGGCTTCGCTGTCCGCCGAGGCAATGGGCAGTTGGGGCTGGCGCTTGCCGTTCCTGATCGCGGCGCCGCTGGGGCTGGTGGGGCTTTACCTGCGCTGGAAGCTGGATGAGACGCCGGCCTTCCAGGCGGTGAAGCAGGAGCACGCGGTAGCGCACTCTCCCCTCAGGGAAACCTTGCGCAACCATGGTGCGGCGATCTGTTGCCTGGGCGCTTTTGTGTCGCTCACGGCGTTGTCGTTCTATATGTTCACCACCTACTTCGCGACGTATCTGCAGGTGGCGGGTGGCTTGAGTCGGGCGGTGGCGTTGCTGGTGTCGCTGATTGCGCTGATTTTCGCGGCGGCGATCTGCCCGCTGGCGGGGTTGTATTCGGATCGGGTGGGGCGTCGGGTCACGGTGATGACGGCGTGTGTGTTGTTGATTGTGGTGGTGTACCCGTCGTTCCTGATGGCCAGTTCCGGGTCGTTCGCGGCATCGGTGGTAGGGGTGATGTTGCTGGCGGTGGGCGCGGTGCTGTGTGGGGTGGTGACGGCGGCGTTGTTGTCGGAGACCTTTCCGACACGTACGCGGTATACGGCTTCGGCGATTACCTACAACATGGCGTACACGATCTTTGGCGGTACGGCGCCGTTGGTGGCGACGTGGTTGATCAGTACCACGGGCAGCAACCTGTCGCCGGCGTTTTATCTGATTGCGGTGGCGGTGCTGGCATTGGCGGGCGGGTTGGCGTTGCCGGAGACGTCACGGATCTCGCTGCATGAGGTGGGCGTGGAGGAAAAAGGCGCAGCGCCGGTGTTGTCGCGTTAAAGTCGGCGGGTGTTCAAAAGTGCCGGAGACCTGAGCGATGCGTATTACCTGCCTGCATACCGCCGAGAGCAACATTGCCGTGTTTGACGCTGCCGCAGCAGCGCTGGGGATCGGGTCACGGGTGTTGCACCATGCAGTCCGGGCCGATCTTCTGGCAGCGGTCGAACGCGCGGGTAAGCTGACCGCAGGCATAGCCGAGGAAACGCAGCTGGCGCTGGTTGCCCTGGCTCAGCACTGCGATGCAGTGGTGCTCACCTGTTCGACCCTGGGCCCGGTGGTTGAACTTGCCGGTACTCACACCCCGGTGCCGATTTTGCGGGCAGATGAAGCGCTGGCATTCGCGGCGGTTCAAGCTGGCGGGAAGGTGGTGGTGTTGTGCGCTGTCGAAACCACACTCGAGCCGACTGCTCGCTTGTTTTACCAGATGGCCCAGCACACCGGGGCGTCGGTGGAGGTGCAACTGGTTCCGGGGGCATGGGCGATGTTCAAGGCGGGCGACCTGCACGGCTATCTCGCGACCATCGCCAAGGCTGCGGACCGTGCCTATATGGACGGCGCGTCTATCGTGGCACTGGGGCAAGCGTCCATGAGCGAAGCCTCTTCGCTTGTAACGACGGGCCCTGCTCCACTCACCAGTGCATCGACGGGGCTGCGGGCAGCGCTGAGTCGTGCCGAACGCGGGTATGATCCAGGCTAACCCGGCCCGACTGGACCCACGCTGATGCCCGCCTCCCACACCCGGCCTACTCCCGCACCACTCCTCAAGCCCGGCGAAACCGTGGTGCTGTTCGACGGTGTGTGCAAGCTGTGCAACGGCTGGGCGAGGTTCCTGATTCGCCACGACCACGACCGACGTGTGCGGTTGGCGGCCGTTCAGTCGCCCGAAGGTCAGGCGCTATTGGCCTGGGCCGGGTTGCCGCTGGATCAGTTCGACACCCTCGCAGTGATCCGCGACCGGCATTACTGGGAGCGTTCGGAGGCGGTGTTCGAAATCATTGCGCAACTGCCTGCCCGCTGGCGCCCGTTGCTGGTGCTGCGCGCCATCCCGCGCTTCCTTCGGGATTGGGCTTATGATCGCATCGCGCGTAATCGCTATCGGCTCTTCGGGAAATACGACACCTGCCTGTTGCCGGATCCGGATCATGCGCGGCGTTTTTTGAAGGGGCCGCCATGAACACCTGAGTTTGGCTTACTCACCTGGGCAGGCGTGGAGGATAGGTAAAGCACTCACTCCCCGCGTCCAGTGTCGTAGCGTTTGGAATAGGAAGCCCCCATCAGATAGAAGCACCCACCCGCCACGATAAACGCCGCGAGCATATAGAACATGAAATGCGCCGACTGCGTTGCCAGGGCAAACCCGCACAGCACCGGCCCCAGCGCACCGCCGAGGCTGGACAGGTTTTGCGCGCCGTAATACATGCCGCGCAAGTGCTCCGGTGCAATGCGGTCGATAAACATGTACTCGGCCGGGAAGACGATGATTTCGCCCACGGTGAATATCGCCACGGCCAACGCCCAATGCAGCACGGTGGTGGACAGCGCAAAACCGACGACGCCCAGCAGAAACAGGCTGAAGCCCGCCGTCAGCCATTGATTCAGATGCTCGTTGGTAATGCGCTTGCCCACGATGTACTGCAGGCAGATCACCACGGTCGCATTGACCGCCACCACCGAGCTGATGACCCGGTAGGTAAATTCCGGCGTGCTCGTGGTCACCAGGTATTGCGAGATGTAGCCGGTGAACTGGCCGAACGCCACGGCGCTCAACGCGCCGCCCACCGTGAAGCAGACCAGGCGATAGTCCTTGAGCAGAATGCGCCCCACCGCGACGAACGACACCGGGGCATTGGCCGGGTCGGCGGAGCTGAGGCTCCTGTCGCCCCACACCATATAGGTCAGGAAGAAGCCCATGCCCAGGATCGCCGACACCAGGAACGGCAGTTTCATATCCATGTGCGCGAGCCCGGCGCCAATGAACGGCCCCACTGCGTAACCAATGTTGATCAGGGTGTAGCGCACCGAAAACACTTTGCCGCGTTCGGCTTCCGGCAGCAGTTTGCCAAACGCGGCCTTGACCACGATATCGATCACTGAATAGGCGAAGTTGAACGACACCAGAAACAGGAAAAACAGCCACAGGTGCGACGTGACGCACATGCCGATGAAGCCGACGGTGAAAAACCCCGTGAAGCTGAGGATCAATCGGTAGCTGGAGATTTTGTCAGTCAGGTAGCCGCCGTAAAGGCTCAGCAACGAACCGACGAGCATTGCACCGCCCACCACCAGACCGATTTCGCTGATGCCCAACGTGAAGTTGGATGACAGATAAATCACCATATACGGCAGGGTAATGGCGCGCCCCAGGGTCAGGAACAACGCAGACGACAGCAGCAGATTGACCGAAAACGGGTAGTGTCTGAAGGCAGCGAGCATCAGCGTCGGTTCCTGTTATTGGCAGTATCAAAGGCTAAGTAACATATCCTTACACATCCACCTTTGAGCCGGCTTAATTATTTAGCCGCGCCCCCAATCGCCCGTGAAGCCTCAGCCAAACGCTGCGTAGCGACGCGGATTTCCTCCGAATTGAGCGAGGCGAAGCCCAGGCGCAAGGCATTTTCAGGATGATCAAACGGTGAAAACAGGCGACCGCTGCGCACCACCAGGTCCAGCTCCAGTGCTTTTTCGGCCAGTCGGTCGACGTCGATTGAGTCGGCGAACTTTACCCACAGCGCCAGCCCGCCTTCGGGTTCCTGCACAGAGATCTGCTCGCCAAAAGCTTCCAGCAAACAACTGAGCAGGGTCTCCCGACGCCGACGGTATTCCCTGGAAACCCGCCGCAGGTGCTTCTTCAATTCGCCATCGTTGATCAGGTCCGCGAGCATCCGCTGCATCACGGCATCGCCCTGGCCCAGGCTCACCGCCGCCGTACGTTCGAGCACTTCGATGAGGTTCGACGGGGCAACGATATAGCTGCAACGGAAGGTGCTGCCCAGGGACTTGGACAGCGAGCCGATGTAGATCACATGACGCTGGGCGCTGTCACTGGCCAGGGGCAAATAGGGCCGTCCGGCAAAGTGGTATTCGTGGTCGTAGTCTTCCTCGATGATGCAGAAGTCATGCAGCCGGGCCAGTTCCAGGAGCTGCTGGCGACGTCCGGCACGCAGGCTGACGGTGGTAGGAAACTGGTGATGGGGGGTGACGTACATCATCCGTACGTCATGCAGGCGGCACAGCTCGGCGAGCTGGTCGACCCGGCAACCTTCGTCGTCCAGGTCCACGGTGACCAGTTGCGCACCCAACTGGCGGAAAATCTCCCAGGCCGGTGGGTAACTCAGGCGTTCGACCACCACCACATCACCGGGTTTGAGCAACGCGCTGGCGGTCAGGTACAGCGACATCTGCACGCCTTGAGTCAGGCAAATCTGCGGCGCGCCGACCGTCAGGCCGCGATTGTGGCGCAACATTTCGGCCAGGGCGTTGCGCAGGTACTGGCCGCTGCCTTCGCTGCCATGGCGCACGGTGTTGGTGGTAAAGCTGTTGCGCAAGGCATTGCGGTAATAGCGGTGCAGCACGGCTTGCGGCAGCAAGCGATGGTCACAGGCACCATTGTCAAAAAACAGCGCGCCGGGCCGGTGTTGCAGGGCTGTCACCTGTTCGCCTGGGGTGAAATAGGCCGCCGCAGGCGCCTCCCGCAATGCCGGGGCAAACGACTTCGGGGCGCGGGTGGCCGGCACCGCGCCTGTCGCCAGCTGCGAACTGACGAAGGTGCCGCGACGTTGAATGCTGACCAGCCAGCCCTTGGTCGCCGCCTCCTCGTAGGCAAGGATCACCGTCTTGCGGTTGACGTCCAGCAGTTGCGCCATCTCCCGCGTGCCGGGCAACAGCGCTCCGGGGCGCAGGCGGCCCTCGACAATCGCGCTCACCAGGCCCTCGACGATCTTTCTGTAGGACGCCTGCGGCTGCTCCCCATCGAGTTTGAGCAGCGGGCGCCATTTGCGAAGCTGGACCATATGAATTATCCAAAACTGGAGGTTCTCCTGGTCCTAGTCTACCGCAACAATCGAGCCTCAATTGCCCCGAGGTGTTTATGCAAAACCGCCATGTCGTTGAATTGTTGCCCTCGGGCAAATCCTTCGAAGCTGCCGATCAATTGCTGCTCGACGCCATGCTGGCCAGCGGTCTCGCCGTACCCTTTTCCTGCCGGCGCGGCGCCTGCGGGTCGTGCAAGGTCAAGGTGGTGTCGGGCCAGCACCGGGAAAAGCTGCGCACACCCGACACCCCTGCCCCTTCTTATCCGCTCGCGGCTGACGAGATGTTGCTGTGCCAGAGCCATGCCTGCAGCGACATGCGCCTGGAAATCCCCGGCTGGTCACTGGACACGCCCGCGCTGGAAGCCAGCGCACAGGTGATCAGCAAACGCGCGTTGAGCGCCGACATCGTCGAGCTGGTGTTGCTGACTGCCCAGCCACTCGAAGTCCGGGCCGGCCAGTACCTCAGGTTTCGCCTCGACGATGGCGACAGCCGCTGTTTCTCCGTGGCCAATCTGCCCGCGCAGGACCAAGGCCGGTTGGTGTTTCATATTCGCCAGGTCAGCGGCGGCCTGTTTTCCGAACGCATCCTGCCGACCTTGCAAGTGGGTGATGCGGTGAAACTCGAAGGCCCCGTGGGCGCCTGCACCTGGCAACACGACGATGAACGCCCTGTTGTGCTGTTCGCTACCGGGACCGGTTATGCCGGTATCAAGCCCTTGTTGCTGACGGCCCTGGCCCGCCAGGCCGAAGTCACCCTGTATTGGGGTAACTCGGCACCGGCGGACTTCTACGACGTCGAGTTTCTCGAACGGGCCAGCCAGGCCCATCCACGCTTTCTCTGGCATCGGGTTTTGTCGGCAGACGCACGCGTACAGCAGGTCGCGCTGACACAGCCCCATGACTGGGCCGAGAGCCAAATCTACGCCTGCGGCAATAGCACGATGATCAACCAGGCCCGCGAAGCCTGCCTGGCGGCGGGTGCGCAGGCGCATCGTTTTGTCGCCGAAGCCTTCGTCCCCAGCGGTGCATTGACGCCAGCGGAGTCGCTCAACACGCGGCACCCGGTGCTGGAAAAAGTCGGCCCGCGCTACTCGCTGGACGGCATGCTCGCCGCCCGCGAGCAAACGGTCAGGGCCCTGGCCGCCATCGCCGATCAATTGAAAGTCGGCATGACCACGGCGCAAGCCCTCGCAATGGCCAGTGAGACATTGCAGGCCATGGGCGCGTCTCACACCTGGCATCCCACCTATATCCGCTTTGGCGAAGACACCGTCCGCACACCCCGCCAAGGCATCGACCTGCTGCGCAAGCTGCGGCCCACCGATATCGCCGTGGTGGACCTTGGCCCGGTGTGGGATGGCTATGAAGGCGACTATGGCGACACCTTCGTATTCGGCGAGCACCCATTGCATGACGCTTGCACGAAGGCCCTGCATGAAGTGTTCGACGAGACCCGCGATGCCTGGCACCGCGGGCTGACCGGGCGCGAGCTGTACGACTTCGCTGAGGGTAGCGCCCTCTCCAAGGGCTGGCGCCTTGAGCGCAACCTGGCCGGACACCGCATCGCCGACTTCCCCCATGCCCTGTTCGGGCAGGACAAGCTGGCTGAAGTCGAGATCGTACCGAGCGAGATGGTCTGGGTGCTGGAGATACAGATCTGCCATCCCACACAACCGGTCGGGGCGTTCTTCGAGGATATTCTGATTGGCGAGGCCAACGGGGGCGTGTAGGGACGGGCCGTACGGTGGATCCGGTGAGTCCAGAGCGGTAACGTTATCCGGGCATTATCACCTCAGCAAAAAGGGAGTTTGCATCATGACCGACGACACAAAAACAAAAGGGCCAGCGTCGTACTTCCCCTCCATCGAAAAAAACTATGGGCAACCCATTAGCCACTGGCTGGATCTGCTCAAGGCCGCCAGTTCCAGGAAGCATATGGAGCTTGTGGCCTTGCTCAAGACTGAACACGGCATGGGCCATGGTCACGCCAATGCGTTGGTTGCGTACTTCTTGGCGGCTGAAAAAGGCAATTGATCCACCTCCCGGCGGGCGGTGAACGTGCCTACCCGCCGGGCGTTGCGGCTGTCTCTTGCAGCGTTCGTTCAAGTCGTCGTAGGTGAGCATTCACAATGAGTTTGTGCGCTGGCCCCACTGGCAGCATGTAGAGGCGCCCATAGGTGTTATGGGTGACAACCGACGAGGTGATCGTGAGTACACGGTCAGCGATTGAAAGGCAGATCATCACATCCAGGTGCCGGTCACGCTCGGTCAGCACCAGCATGTCGGGCGCGCTGCGTTCCACCAGGAAGAAGTCCAGCCGGTCGCCGACCTGCACAGCCTCGCGCAAGGTGCCGGAGAACCCACCGATGCGCTTCACACCAAACAACGAGGAAATGGCATCCCTGATTCGGAAAGCCACCTGCATCAACGGCCCCGGTTCGCCGGTCATGATGTTCCAGGCATCCAGCGCGGTGATTTCAGTAGGCAGCGGGGCTGACCGGGTGTCGTAGTAATCAAGCTCTGACGGTGCACGCAGCGTGTGAACAACATCGGTAGTCGTCAACATTATCTTCCCTGATTGCTCGGTTAGAGCGGCTGACCTACATCAATACGATTCCCGTCCGGGTCTTCGAACACAAACGCCCGCAACCCGTAATCCTGATCCTTGAGGCGCTTGATGATCCTCGCCCCATGCTGCACGCAAGCGGCGTGCAGCCTGTCGACATCGTCCACCATCAGGTGGGCAATCGTGAACGCGGCGGCTGGGTGGTTGGGTTGCAAGGTCAAATGCAGCTCGCCCTGGTCGCGCTGCAGAATCATGAAGCCGATCGGGTTTCCATTTTCGAAGGCTTTCGTAAACCCCAGGACCCTGGTGTAAAAATCATGGGCCCTGCCCATGTCCTTTACGGGAAGCGTTACTGCAATTCGTCCGAAACGGACGCCATGATCAACGACTGCGCTCATCGCAGAACCTCAACGTGCAAGCACCATGACACCTGCCAGGCGGTGCTGGTGAGTGTGAAGCGCCTTGCCAAACCTGAAGGAGCAGGACGGTGCCTGCGAGGCAGAGGTTATTTTGCGCAGCTACTGAAGTAAAGAGAGATACGAGGGTCGCTGCAGGTCAATGATCAGCAGGCGGTCGTTCAGCTACGATTGCTCGGAGTCGGAACTGAGCCCAAAACCAGCAGGATTGAACAAGCGGACTGAAGGGGGCGAAGCGCATGCGTTTATTCTCGCCCCCTGCCTCTAACACGGCTTCAGAGATGAAACGCCGGCCCCGCCTCTGCACCTTGTGGAGGCGCTTCAACCTTCACCTTCAGCGCAATCAACAGTGCCGCCAACAGCATCAAGATACCTGCCGCGACAAAGACCCCGCCGATACCACTGAAACTGAACATCGCGCCGCCTGCCGCCGCACCGGCGGCAATCGCCGACTGCACTGAAGCCACCACCATGCCCCCGGCGCTTTCGGCCTGGTCAGGCACTGCCCGCGCCACCCAGTTCGACCAGGCCACCGGCACCCCGCCAAACGCCAGGCCCCAGAGCATCAATAACCACACCTGCCCGGTCACGGTTGCCGGCAACAGCGCCAGAGCGAGCGCTGCAACACCCACCAGCGCGGGCATCAGCACCAATGTTCCACGCGGCAGACGCACCAGCAGCCAGCCGGCCAGCAGCGTGCCGGCAAAGTTCGCAACACCGAATCCCAGCAACATCAACGCCAGCCCCTCGGCATCGACGCCAGTGGTGCTTTCCAGGAATGGCCGGATATAGGTGAACAGCGCAAAGTGCCCGGTGTGCACCAGCACGCACCCCAACATGCCCACGGCAATGCCCGGACGCAGCAGCACTTCCAGCACCGTCCTCAAGCGGGCGGTCCTGCGGGGTGCGAGCGGCGGCAGGGTGAACAGCTGGAACACCAGGGTCACGCCGCCCACTGCGGCGGCGGCGAGAAACGCGCTGCGCCAGCCGTACAGCCCACCCAAAAAGCTGCCCAGCGGCACCGCCACGACAGTGCCCACCGCGATGCCGCTGAAGATGATCGACAAGGCACGCGGCAGCAGGGCCGCCGGTACAAGCCGCATCGCCACCGCCGCCGCCATGCTCCAGAAGCCACCCAGGGCGATGCCCAACAGGATACGCATCAGCAGCAACACCGTGAGGCTCGACGAGACCGCCACCAGCAGGTTGGAGCAGATCATCAGTGCGCTGAAGCACAACAGCACCACGCGCCGGTCGATCCCGCGGGTCAGGCCCGGTACCAGCAAACCGGCGAACAACGCCACCACCGCCGTGACTGTCACCGCCTGCCCTGCCAAGGCTTCCGAGACGCCGAGTTCGGCCGCCATCGGCGTCAACAAACTGGCCGGCAGGTACTCCGCCGTGAGTAATCCGAACACGCCCATCGCCAACGAAAACACCGCCATCCAGGCCGGTGTCGCGGGCGCTACATCTGCACCGGTTACGGCGTCACACACACAACTGCTCATCACTGGTCACCCTCCAAAAGTTATCGCGACCGCCAGTCTAGGTACGCAGGACAGGATGATCTATGATGCAAAATCTTGAATCCTTTACCGAAACCCCGAAAATGATGCCTCCAGAACCGTTCGACGTGTCCTCTGACCTCATCAACGAGCTGTTGCGCGGCATGCGCCTGCGGGGCGTCGAGTACCGCCGTATCCAGGCCGGGCCGGCGTTTGGCCTGGGCTTTGCGGCCAAACCCGGGCATGCGTACTTCCACCTTGTCGCCGCCGGCGGCGTCACCCTGCGTACCGAGGACGGCACGCAGTACGAACTGACGCCGGGCAACGCCGTGTTCATCTCCCACGGGGGCGCCCATCAGTTGCTCTCCAGCCCGGAGGTGCCGGTGCAGGACATCCACAGCTTCAACGCCGCAGCCCTCGGCGATGCGGTGTGTGCCGTGGATGCCCGCACCGATGCAGGCGTGGCTCAAAGCACCCTGCTCTTCAGCGGCTGCATGGAGTTTGAACTGGGGAGTTTGCACGGCCTTGGCCGCCTGATGCCGGACCTGATGCTGATCGACGCCAAGGGCCAACGTTATCCGGGGCTGATGCCGATCCTGGCGGCCATGGAGCGTGAAGTCAGCAGCGCCCGCATCGGCTTCGCCGGCATTCTGGCACGCCTGGCGGACGTGGTGGCGGCCATGGTTGTTCGGGGCTGGGTCGAATGTGCCTGCGGGAATGCGTCCGGCCTGGTGGCCGCGCTACGCGACCCGCGCCTGGCCAAGGCCCTGCTGGCGTTGCATCAACAGCCTGGGCGCGACTGGACGGTGGAAGAGCTGGCGGCGCAGTGTCATACCTCGCGCTCGGTGTTCGCCCAACACTTTCAAACCACGATCGGCACGCCACCGTTGCGCTACGCCACCGAACTGCGGATGCGCCTGGCCAGCCAGTGGCTGACGCTGGAGCGGCTGCCCATTGAAACCGTGGCGCAGCGCCTTGGCTATAACTCCCAGGCCGCGTTCAGCCGGGCATTCAAGCGCGTTACCGGGCAGCCGCCGGGGGCCAGCCGGCGATCTTGAGCCGCTAGGAAAAGTGCGTGATCAACATTTCTCGCACTGCACTGACCAGCGAAGCCTCGCCCGGACGCGGCGGTAACAGGCTGAACTCGACATCGGGCAGCGCCGGAAGCGTTTGAATCGACCGGCATGCCTCGGCCCCGGCAGGCACGGCCGAGCTGTTCAGGCACGCCACGCCCAGCCCCGCCAGCAGTGCCGATTGCAGGCCCGCCACCCCGGACGCGGAATGCGCAATGACATACGGCACCCCGCGCGCATCCAACAGGTCGATGGTGAACCGCTGCAAGCTGCAATCCTGGGGAAGTACCACCAACGGCAGCGGCGCCACGAGTTGGTGCTGTGCGTCGAACCCACTGAGTGCCACCCACCGCAGGGCCTCTCGTCGTACGGGAATGCCTTCGGGAAGGCTGCGACCATCGAGGATGCGCATCGACAGGCCAATGTCGAATTCGCCGCTGTTGGCGCCCTTTTCGATTTGCAGGCTCTTGCGCACCGAAACATGCAACCGAAGCTGCGGATATCGCGTGCGCAAACCCTTCAACATGCCCGCGATGGCGCTCGGCAAAAAATAGTCGGTGATGGCCAGGCGCAGTTCGCCGCTCAAGGTCACGCCGCGCATGTCCTCAAGCACGCAGTCACTCAGCGCGAGCAATTCACGCGCATGTGCCAGCAGGCGCTCTCCGGCAGGTGTGGGGCTCACGCCTTTTTTGCCGCGCTCCAGCAGCGTCACGCCGGTGAAGGTTTCCAGCTTGCGAAGTTGCTCACTGAGCGCGGACTGGGAACGGCACAGCTTGGGCGCGGCCGCCGAAAGGCTGCCGGATTCCAGGATGGTGACGAAGGAGCGCAGTTGCTCAAGGTCAAAGGGGCGCATGTCTAACCTGCGTTTTTTCCGATAGATATCATTATATCTTCCCGTTTTTCAGATCCGAATAATTTTCTTAATCTGGCACCTCACCCTACCCTTACGAGGAATTCGCCATGCCAGGCATCACCCTGAAAATCTCCGGAGAACGCAATCCCGAACTGGTCCGCCAGCTCGTCCCGCAGCTCACTGCACTGACCTGTGAAGTGCTCGAGAAACGCCCGGAGCAGACCTTGCTGATTCTCGATTTTGTGCCGCACGACCAGTGGTTCATTCATAACCGCTCGCTGGCCGAACACGGGCGCAACGCATTCCGCCTGGAAGTCACCGTGACCGATGAGACCAACACCAAGGCGCAAAAGGCGCGTTTTCATCGTGAGGCCTACACGCTGTTGGCGGAGTTGATCGGCAACCTGCACCCGCACTCCAATGTGCACATCATCGACTGCCGGGCCAGTGCCTACGGCTATGAAGGGGTGACTCAGGAGTACCGCTATCAACACACTTGATAGGCCGGGAAAAAGCCGCGCATGCATGTCGATCAGGTCAATGCGCGGCTCATCAAGTCCGTGAACAGTTGCAGAACCCGTTCATCATCCACGTCCAACAATCGGTCACCCACATAGCATTCGGTCTTGCACCATCCCGGTCCATGAACGACAGCACGCCCAGCCGCGACACCAGGTAACGCCCCGGCAAAAGGACCGTCGACGCGGGCTTTTATGACAAAAATTTCATACAGCTAAACTGTACAGTTTTTCTGCACGCATGCTAACGTCCGGGCATGAACAAACCTTCCATCACCTCCGAAACCCAATCCGCCGCCCTGGCTGCCGAGCTGCGCATCTCCCTGGGCAAGCTGATACGCCGGCTGCGGGAACAAACCCATCCGAACGATTTCACTTCCGCCCAGAAGTCGGTGCTGCTGCGCCTGGACCGAGACGGGCCCAGCACCGTCTCGGCCCTGGCCCGGGCGGAGAGCGTGCGGCCGCAGTCCATGCGCATCACCGTGGCCGGGCTGGAAACGATGAAAGCGATCAGGGGCAAACCCGACCCCAGCGATGGGCGCCAAACCCTGATCGAGCTGACTCCCGGCTTTCGTAAGCACCTGATCGCCAGCCGGGCAGCCAAGGACGATTGGCTGCTGCGGGCGCTGCAGGAGCAACTGTCTGCCGAAGAACAAGCTGAACTCGCGGCAGCGGTAAAGCTGCTGGAGCGCCTCGCCGACTTTTGAGCCACTTCTATCCGTTCGAGGACCTCCCATGGCCGTCACCTTGCTGGATCCCAACACCGCGCTGATCATCGTGGACTTGCAAAAAGGCATCGCCGAATACCCGTTCATCCACCCCATCGGCGCCGTGGTGGAACGCTCCCGTGCACTGCTCGACGCGTTCCGCGAGCGCGGCATGCCGGTGGTGCTGGTCAACGTCACAGGCTTCGCCCCCGGGCGTACCGAGCGGCCACGGCGCAGCGATGTATTTCCACCGGGATGGGCCGACCTGCTGCCCGAACTCGATCAGCAACCCGGCGACATTGGGGTGACCAAACGCACCTGGGGTGCCTTCGCCAGCACTGATCTTGAGGCGCAACTCAAAGCACTCGGCGTGACTCAACTAGTGATCACCGGCGTTGCTACCGGAACCGGCGTGGAGTCCACCGCGCGCCAGGCCTACGAGGCCGGCTTCAACGTGACCCTGGCCGTCGATGCCATGACCGACGCGAACGCCGAGGCCCATCACTACAGCCTGAACCAGATATTCCCGAAGCTGGGGGAAACCGGCACGGCGCAAGACATCATCGGCTTGCTTGAAACAAGGGGTGCGTGACGATGCAATGGCATGAGCTGGTGTCTTATTTCTTCGGCGGCGTATTGCTCGCCAACGCGCTGCCCCATTGCCTCAGTGGCTTGATGGGCCAGTCCTTCCAGACGCCGTTTGCCAAGCCGCGCGGCCAGGGGCGGTCCTCCTCGACGCTGAATGTGCTCTGGGGTTTTCTCAACCTGGTGATCGGCTACGTGCTGGTCTGCCGGGTTGGGGACTTCGACCTCAAAAACACCGCTGATGTGCTCGCCCTCGGGCTCGGGGCCTTGGCCCTGAGTGTTTTCCTGGCGCAGCATTTCGGGCGCTTCAACGGTGGTCATTCCTCAGGGCCGGTGTGAGTTCGATGGGCATTTTCCGCTCGCTGCGCAGCGTCAACTACCGCATTTGGGCCGCCGGCGCCCTGGTGTCGAATATCGGCACCTGGATGCAACGCACGGCCCAGGACTGGCTGGTGCTGACCCAGCTCACGCCGCATAACGCGTCGGCCGTCGGCATCGTCATGGCGTTGCAGTTCGGGCCGCAATTGCTGTTGCTGCCCTGGACCGGCTTCGCCGCCGATCACTACGACAAGCGCAAGCTGCTGATGGTCACCCAGGGCGTGATGGGCGTGCTGGCGCTGATGCTGGGGGTGTTTACCCTGACCGGCATCGTGCAGCTGTGGCACGTGTATGTGTTCGCGTTTTTGTCCGGCTGCGCCTCGGCCTTCGATGCACCGGTGCGGCAGATATTCGTGGCGGAGCTGGTGGGCGAAGCGGACCTGTCCAATGCCATCGCGCTCAATTCCACCTCGTTCAACATGGCGCGCATGATTGGCCCGGCGGTGGCCGGCGTGACCATCGCATCGGTGGGCACCGGCTGGGCGTTCCTGCTCAATGGCGCGAGCTTTTTCGCGGTGCTGGCCTCGCTGTTTCTGCTGCGGGTTTCCGGCCTGCACACCAGCCTGCGGGCGCTGCGCACCAAGGGCAGCCTGACTGAAGGCCTGCGCTATGTGTGGGCGCGGCCGGACCTGATGGCGATCCTGATCATGCTGTTCTTGATCGGCACCTTCGGCATGAATTTTCCGATCTTCATCTCGACCATGGCCGTCACCGTGTTCCACGCCGATGCCCGCGGCTATGGCCTGCTGACGTCGACCCTGGCCATCGGCACCGTTGCCGGGGCGCTGCTCGCAGCCGGTCGCGAGCGGCCACACTTCAAGGCGTTGTTGATCGGCGCGCTGGTGTTCGGGGTGGGCTGCACGCTGGCGGCGATTGCCCCGAACTATGGGTTGTTCGCCGGGGCGCTGGTGATCATCGGCGTGGGCGCGCTGACCTTCAGCAACACCACCAACAGCCTGATGCAACTCACCACCGAACCTTCCATGCGCGGGCGGGTAATCGCCCTGCGGGTGGGCGTGGCCCTGGGCGGCACACCGATTGGCGCACCGATTGTGGGCTGGGTGGCCGACCATCTTGGGCCGCGCTGGGCGTTGGCGGTCGGCGCGGCCTCGGGCATCCTGGCGGCCGGCGTGGCGGTGTACACCATGACGCGCAAGCTGGATCGGCCTAAAAATATGTGATGGGCAACACAGCTCCCACAGTTGATCTTCGCAGGCTCGCACAGTTGATCGTTCCCACGCTCTGCGTGGGAATACATCCTGTGACGCTCCGCGTCACCATTGCGCAGGACTTGAACCTTGCATCGTCAGCTGGACGCAGAGCGTCCGAGGCGGCATTCCCACGCAGAGCGTGGGAACGATCATCTCGATCCGACAAAATCCTGCGTAGGAGCTGTCGAGCTTCAGCGAGGCTGCGAAGAGGCCCTGTCAGGCAATAAAGATGTCGCCTGCCAGTCCGCCATCGCAGCCTCGCTAAAGCTCGACAGCTCCTACAGTTGATCTTCGCAGGCTCGCACAGTTGATCGTTCCCACGCTCTGCGTGGGAATACATCCTGTGACGCTCCGCGTCACCATTGCGCAGGACTTGAACCTTGCATCGTCAGCTGGACGCAGAGCGTCCGAGGCGGCGTTCCCACGCAGAGCGTGGGAACGATCAATATCTGAAGGGCAACACGAATCCAGTGTGGGAGCTGTCGAGCTTCAGCGAGGCTGCGAAGAGGCCCTTTCAGGCAATAAAGATGTCGCCTGCCAGTCCGCCATCGCAGCCTCGCCAAAGCTCGACAGCTCCCACAGTTGATCTTCGCAGGCTCGCACAGTTGATCGTTCCCACGCTTTGCGTGGGAATACATCCTGTGACGCTCCGCGTCACCATTGCGCAGGACTTGAACCTTGCATCGTCAGCTGGACGCAGAGCGTCCGAGGCGGCGTTCCCACGCAGAGCGTGGGAACGATCAATATCTGAAGGGCAACACGAATCCAGTGTGAGAGCTGTCGAGCTTCAGCGAGGCTGCGAAGAGGTCCTGTCAGGCAATAAAGATGTCGCCTGCCAGTCCGCCATCGCAGCCTCGCTAAAGCTCGACAGCTCCCTCAGTTGATCTTCGCAGGCTCGCACAGTTGATCGTTCCCACGCTCTGCGTGGGAATACATCCTGTGACGCTCCGCGTCACCATTGCGCAGGACTTGAACCTTGCATCGTCAGCTGGACGCAGAGCGTCCGATGCGGCATTCCCATGCAGAGCGTGGGAACGATCAATATCTGAAGGGCAACACGAATCCAGTGTGGGAGCTGTCGAGCTTTAGCGAGGCTGCGAAGAGGCCCTGTCAGGCAATAAAGATGTCGCCTGCCAGTCCGCCATCGCAGCCTCGCTAAAGCTCGACAGCTCCCACAGTAGATCTCTCGCGTATCATCACCCTCCTCGCTCCTCAAGGAATCCCCATGTCTTCAAGCAAACGCGACAGCGCGCGCATCGAACGTCGCCTGGTCGCGACCCTGACCGAAGCCTGTGAGATCGCGAAAGCCGAAATCACCGGCTTCGACTGGCTGACCCACGAAGTCGACTACCAGGCCTTTGCCCAAAGCCTGCTGGTCATCTGGGTATTCGATACCAGGGCGAACCGGGAACTGGCCCTTTCTACCGGACTGGACCTGCGCATGCGCGAACTGACGGCCACCGCGCTGGAGGATGCCGGGGTGGATCGCCCTTCTTCGCACCGCTACGTGCGCTTCGACTCCGAGGAAGAATGCCACCTGCAGCATGGCGGCAATTGGCGCCTGCGCCTGCTCAAACTGTATGCGGTAAAGGGGTAAAGCCTTGGCTAAAGATATCGAGAACCCGTGCGTCTCAACCTGCCAGCTCAGTGGTGAGCTGTGCGTGAGTTGTGGACGCACCAAGGACGATATTCGCAAATGGAAAAAGATGAAGCGGCCAGAGAAGATGGCCGCTGTGCAGCGCGCAACGTTGCGCTTGAAGACGTTGAAAAAGGGCAAGTGACGCACCCGGTTTCAGGCCGTCAAGTACGCCCGACTGACCCCGTCACCGGCAAATTCCCGAGCAACTTGAGCCCGGTGGTTTTCACAAACGTCGCGTAGTCCATCGGCTTCTCGATACGGGTTTCAGCGTTGGGCAGTACATACGCCCAGGCGCGCTTGGACGACACGTCGTAAACCAGCTTGAACAGGCGAGTCGGCACCCAGACCTTGTTGTCGCCAATGGTGCTGTAGCCCGGGTCAAACAATGGGCCGGTGAACACGAACACGTTGCCGTCGGCGCGCTTGGCAAACTTGCGCACGTCCGCCTCGACCTTGCTCCAGATCTTGCGGTTGTTGGTCGGGTCTTGCGGGACCATGTTCGACAGCGCAAAGGACTGGGCCATGGCGTTGGTGCTCGGCGCATCCGCCGCCGGGGATTGATGGCCACGGTCCACCGCCGGGTGTTGGCCACGGTAGTCGCTCAACTCGGCGCGCGCGCCTTTGGGAATACGCGGGTCGGGGTAGAACTGGTTGGTGCGTTCTTCGCCTTTGGCATCCTTCAACTGGCCGGCATTCAGGCGTTCGACCACCACCAGCGGGGTCTTGCTGGTTTGCGAGTACAGCACCGCGAAATTATCGGAACACAGCGCCAGGGGTTTCATGGTGGCCGGCACTGTGGCCGTGTTGATCGGTTGTGCGGCCGGGAACAGGTCGGCGCAACTGTCGAACGATGGCTTTTTCTGTTGGCTTGAATACAGATCCAGGGCCGCGCCCTGGCTGATGGAGCCCGAGCGGGAGGTATGGGATTGAGGTGGTGTGATGAGGTCCAGCAGGCCACGGGCTTGCGCCCCGGTGGAGAGCAAAACAAGGGCCGACAGCCCAACTGCAATTTTGCGTAGGTGCATGGGTTAAATCTTCAAAGTTCGATTGCGGGGCTTATGGACCCATGGATGTGACTTTAGTGCGAAGCAGCGCTGCAAAATACCCTGAACACGGTTTACGTAAGTGACTGATAGGTTTGAAGATAAGCTCGCAGCATGCGGGTCACCTGCTGTTCCAGGCCGGCTTCAAAGGCCGCAGATGCATTGCCTTCAAGCAACGCCCGAACCGGTCCCACCACCGCGCTGAGCGAGATGGCGGCGGTAAGGGATGGGTCTTCAAACCGGGCATCCGACGCCGTCGCCAACATCGCTGCAATCGCGGCCACCACCCGCTTGTTGATCCGCGCCACAAGCTCCGCACCGCCCCGCTCACCTGCGATGGCATACAGGGCTTTGGACGCCGTCGGGTCCATCAGCTTCACGGCGAGAAAAGCCGTGACAAACCCCGATGCCATTTCCGCCACCGTGGTGCCCTGGTGTTGATCGCACGCCTGCTCGACGGTCTCGGCCACCTGCACCAGATGCTTCTCCAATACCGCAGCAAGCAGTGCATCGCGGTTCGGATAGTACTGATAGAGACTGCCCACCGACATGCCCGCCCGCTCGGCCACGCGGGTCGTGGTGCAGCGGACCAGGCCCTGAGCGGTCAAAACCTGAAGGGTTGCCGTGTGCAGCGCTTCCACCGTCGCCGCCGACCGGGCCTGGACCGCTGATTTTCTTGGCTTTAACGACGCTTTGAGAGGGCTCATGGAATGCGAATTCTAAACCTGAAGGATCCTTCATATTATAGGCTTCCTCCCGTCAAGCAAGAGCTCCGACCATGACCACCAGCACATTCAATCTCGGCGATCGCACCGTCAACCGCATCGGCTACGGCGCCATGCAACTGGCCGGCCCAGGCGTGTTTGGCCCGCCCAAGGACCGTGATGCAGCGCTGGCCGTACTGCGCGAGGCCGTCGCTTGCGGCGTGAACCATATCGACACCAGCGACTTCTACGGGCCGCATGTCACCAATCAGATTATTCGTGAGGCACTGCACCCGTATAAAGACGATCTTACGATCGTCACCAAGGTAGGCGCCCGCCGTGGCGACGATGGCGCCTGGTTCAACGCTTCGTCGAAGGCCGAGCTGACCCAGGCCGTGCACGACAACCTGCGCAACCTGGGCCTGGACGTGCTGGACGTGGTGAATGTGCGGGCCATGCACGGCGTGATGGGCACTGCCGAAGGCTCGATCGAGGAACCCCTGAGTGCCATTGCCGAGCTGCAACAACAGGGCCTGATACGCCATATCGGCATCAGCAACGTTACCCCGACGCAGGTCGCCGAGGCGCGAAAAATCGTGCGCTTCGTGTGCGTCCAGAACCTGTACAACATCGCCCACCAACACGATAACGCGATGCTCGACGAATTGGCCCGGGACGGCATTGCCTATGTGCCATTCTTCCCGCTGGGCGGGTTCTCGCCAGTGCAGTCAGCGGTGTTGTCGAACGTCGCACAGCGCCTCGGCGTCACCCCGATGCAACTGGCCCTGGCATGGCTGCTGCGCCGTTCCCCCAATATCCTGCTGATCCCGGGAACGTCCTCGGTCACCCATCTACGGGAAAACATCGCGGTGGGCGAGCTGGATCTTTCGGATGAGGTACTCGCAGAGCTGAACACCCTCGCAGGCTGACCCTCACGCCAGCAGTTCTGCGATCCACCGCGCCTGCTGGGCGACCTCTTGCACCTTGTCCTCGGGCACCGCTTGCCGCGCCTGGGCGAAGTCGCTCAGGGTCTGCTGTTTGTGGCGCAGGATGCGCTGCCACTTGAGCAGGAATTCCGGGCTGCGGGCCTGCATTTGCAGCGGGCCGAAGTACAGTTCTTCGGCGGTGTAGGTCACAGGCCCGGCGCGCTCGGCAACGATGATTTCGTAGAAGAAGCGATTTTCCCGCAGCAGCTCTTCGCACACGATGCGGTAGCCGTTCTCCATCAACCACTGGCGCAACGGTTGCTCGCCGCCGTTGGGCTGCAGCACCAGGCGCTCCCGGCCGTTGAGGCGCGCCTTGTCGCTGTCGAGGATGTCGCGGATGGTCTCGCCGCCCATGCCGCAGATGCTGATCGCGGTGATCCCGTCTCCCGGCTCGATCGCCGCCAGGCCACTGGCCAGGCGTACGGTGATGTGTTGCTCCAGCTCGTTCTCGCGCACCGTGCGCTCGGCTGCGCGAAACGGCGTCAGGGCCACCTCGCCCGCCACCGCCGCCACGATGGCGCCGCGGCGCATCAATGCCACCGGCAGGTAGCCGTGGTCGGAGCCGATATCCGCCAGGCGCGCCCCGGCGGGGACGTGCGTCGCCACGCGCTCAAGGCGCATGGACAATGTGTGTTCGTTCAACTGCCGTTCCTTTTCGGTAATACCCTGGCCATTGTATTGCGGGTTCATCAAAGAGGAACGTCACTTTGGTGAGCGCCGTCAATCAGTGGCCGCCAGCCTTACCAGTTCCTTGCGCAACAGCGAACGATCCAGCACCGCCATCCCGGCCTGCCAGTCGATGGAAAGCAACTGGCTCAGTTTTTCCTGGCTGACCTTGGGCTCAGCCAGGAAATAGCTTCTGCACTCGCGGATACTGATGAGATTCACCAGCCAGTCCTCCCCCTGCGCCGCCAGCCAATCAGCGATGGTCGAGCGATGCTTTCGGATCAGCGCACCGGCATCCCACACCGTCATCTGCGCAAAAACCTGCGGCAGGTTGCTGTCGGCTTTCAGCCACTTCAGGTCACCCGCCAACGCGCCTGCAAGGTCTGACTCGATAGTGGCCTGGCACTCGGAGAAATACCGCTCAGGCCAGTCTGCCGCGAGTTTCGCCAGCAGCGCGAGGGTTTCATAAGCCCGAACATCCGCCGCGGATGTCAACTGCCCGGTAAAATTCAGGGTATTGTCCAGGATTGCCGTGGCCAGCAGCGCGGCACTGTGCTCACTGATCAGCGGCAACAAACCGGCCGCTTCCCAACGCAGGAAAACCTGCGTCGCTGCCGCGCCGATCAAACGGATGTCTGCGGCACTTCCCAGCCTCTGCGCCCAATAGGTTTCAAACCCCGGGTGATGGTCAATCACCTCCACCACCTGATCGAGCACGACCACCGGGTCGAAGTGGTGGAAGTCCGAGATATCCACCATCACAAACTCATCGCCGGGCCCAGGTCGGTAGTCATCCAATGATGATAGCCAGCCGAGCACGGTCCTGGAGATGCTGGCATTCAGTGGAGCACTGCTGACGGCACGCGCCTCGATTCCCTGACGATTCAACAACTCGGCATACGCAATGCAGCAGGCGTATGCATCGATGTCCAGATACGCCGAGCCGGAGGTGACTACCCTCATCGGAAAAACTCCATGATTTCATATTTTTGGCAGGCAAATTTCACACGCCTTTATGACGAAAACATGACTAAATGCACAGAACAACCCTGGAGATTCGAGCAATGACGTCATTTCGCGTTCGCGAGCTGAGCAGTACGGACACTGAAGCATTGCTGGCCTTCGAAGCCCGTAACCGTGACTGGTTCGAGTCGCATATCGAGGCGCGCGACCCATCGTTTTACTCGGTGCAGGGCGTCGCCGAGCATATTGACGGTTATCTATCAGGCCTGGCCACCGGCACATGGCACCCGTTCGTGATCGAAGACGCCAACGGCGAAATCGTCGGTCGCGCCAACCTGAAAAGCATCGACTCGCCAAAGGGCTCTGCCGAAGTCGGCTACCGCGTGGGTGAGCGCTCGTGCGGGCAAGGGCTGGCAACCCTGGCGCTGAACCATCTGATCCACGAGGCACAGGCGCGCTGGGCACTGACCCAACTGGTGGCGTACGTGTACCCCGAGAATGTGGGCTCACAAAAAGTCCTGACCCGCTGCGGTTTCGTGCCCGACCAGCCCGCACCGGACGGCAAGCCCCAGGGCGAAAACCGTTTTGTCCTGACATTCCAGGCCTGAAGACCCGGCCCGCCGGCGAACCTTTACCCGGTAAACACCGTCCGAGCTAGGGCATTGATGCTTACCGCTCGCCGCGAGGTTTCCGTTTGAAAGCTGCCATCATCAAAAAATACCGCCTGATCATCAAGACCATGGGCTATGTAGGCTGGGCGCTGTTCTGGCTGCTGCTCTGGGATATCGCCGTCACCGTGGACTTCATGCTGTTCCTCAACAGCAAGATCAACCTGCCGCTGATGCCGCTCACCCTGCTCGGCTCGGCGCTGGTGGTGCTGATCAGTTTCCGCAACAGCAGCGCCTACAACCGCTGGTGGGAGGCACGCACGTTGTGGGGGGCGATGGTCAACAATTCCCGCAGCTTCGCCCGGCAAGTGCTGACGCTGCTGGACGACCCGGACAATGAGGTCAACCCGATAAAGGCGACCTTGCTGCGCCGTCACGTGGCGTATGTGAACTGCCTGGCGGCGCACTTGCGGGGCCAGCCTTGCCCGGAAGAAATCCGCGCCTTCCTGCCGGCCAACGAGTTCGCCCGCAGCACCAGTACCAATAACTTTTCCAACGACATCATCAACGGCTCCGCAGCCCTGCTGGCCCAGGAATACAAGGCCGGGCGCCTGGACAGCATTCGCCTGGCGCGGTTGGAGTCGACCCTGGTGGATTTGTCCAACAGCCAGGGCGGCATGGAGCGCATCGCCAATACGCCGCTGCCCTACCCTTACGTGTATTTCCCGCGGCTGTTCATCTCGCTGTTCTGCCTGATCGTGCCGGTGGGCCTGGTGGAATCCCTGGGCTGGTTCACCCCGCTGGCGTCCACGGTGGTGGGCTTCATGCTGCTGGCCATCGAACGCATCGGCACCGATTTGCAAAGCCCGTTCCGCGACAGCGAGCACCAGATCCAGATGGAAGCCCTTTGCGAAACCATCGAGAAAAACCTGCAGTCGATGCAGCGTGATTCCCTGGGGGGCGAGCGGATCAGTTAATCCTTGCCGGGCCGTTAACAAAAAAATCCAGCCAGTGGTGAATTATTCAGTGTCCGCATGTATCTGACCCATTAAGCGCATGCCACCAAAACAGTGGCATCGAAATGGACCTGCGGCTGAGTATTCCCATGAAATCACGCAAGAAAACCGTCAATCCCATTGGATTGGATGACATCACCATCGTCGACGACGCCAAGATGCGCAAGGCGATCACCGCCGCTGCGCTGGGCAATGCCATGGAATGGTTCGACTTCGGGGTGTATGGCTTTGTCGCCTATGTGCTGGGCAAGGTGTTCTTCCCCGAAGCGTCTCCCAGCGTACAGATGATCGCGGCCCTGGCGACCTTCTCGGTGCCGTTCCTGATTCGCCCGCTGGGCGGCCTGTTCTTTGGCCGGTTGGGGGACAAATACGGCCGGCAAAAGGTCCTGGCGGCGACCATCGTGATCATGTCCCTGAGCACCTTCGCCATCGGGCTGATCCCCTCCTATGACTCGATCGGCATCTGGGCGCCGATCCTGTTGCTGCTGGCCAAGATGGCCCAGGGCTTCTCGGTGGGCGGTGAGTACACCGGTGCCTCGATCTTCGTCGCCGAATACGCCCCGGACCGCAAGCGCGGCTTCCTCGGCAGTTGGCTGGACTTCGGCTCCATCGCCGGCTTCGTGCTCGGCGCGGGCGTGGTGGTGTTGATTTCGGCGGTAATCGGCGAAGACGCCTTCCAGTCCTGGGGCTGGCGCCTGCCGTTCTTCCTCGCCCTGCCGCTGGGCATGATCGGGCTCTACTTGCGTCATGCCCTGGAAGAAACACCGGCCTTTCAACAGCACGTGGAGCAACTCGAACAAGGTGACCGCGAAGGCCTGGCGGGCGGCCCGAAAGTCTCGTTCAAGGAAGTCGCCACCAAGCACTGGCGCAGCCTGATGACCTGTGTCGGCGTGGTGGTGGTGACCAACGTCACGTACTACATGCTGCTCACCTACATGCCGAGCTACCTGTCGCACAACCTGCACTACAGCGAAAACCACGGCGTGTTGATCATCATCGCGATCATGGTCGGCATGTTGTTCGTGCAGCCGATGATTGGCTTCGTCAGCGACAAGATCGGGCGCAAACCCTTCATTCTGTTCGGCAGCATCGCGCTGTTCTTTCTCGCCATTCCGGCGTTCATGCTGATCAACAGCGGCAAGCTCGGGCTGATTTTCTCGGGGCTGCTGATCATTGCGGTGGTGCTCAACTTCTTTATCGGCGTGATGGCGTCCACCCTGCCGGCGATGTTCCCTACCCACATCCGCTACAGCGCGCTCGCCAGCGCCTTCAACATCTCGATCCTGATTGCCGGCCTCACGCCAACCGCCATGGCCTGGCTGGTGGAGACCACCAACAACCTGTACATGCCGGCCTATTACCTGATGGTATTCGCCGTACTGGGGCTTTTCACCGCCCTGACCATGAAGGAAACCGCCAACAAACCCCTGCGCGGCGCGGCACCGGCGGCGTCGGATATCGAGGAAGCCAAGGAGCTGCTGCAGGAGCACGAAGACAATATCGAGCAGAAGATCGAAGATATCGACGCGCAAATCGCCGAGCTGGAAGCCAAGCGTGAAAACCTGGTGCAGCAACATCCACGCATCAACTGACGCAACATATTTGGAAACGAATAGCGGGTGAACTAACGCGCAAGCAGCACGCTCCTTCCTTAAGCGCAGTCAGCGCGGCCCTGATGAGCCTCATCAGGGCCGCTCAACGATAAGGAGCCGCCCGTGACCGTCACCACCACCCTCACCTACCGCTGCACGCCTGGCCCGCTTCATGCGACCTTGCTGGCCGGTACCGTCCCGCTGTTTCTCGGCGCCCTGCTGAGCGACATTGCCTACTACCAGACCTACCAGATCCAATGGAGCAACTTCGCCGCCTGGCTGATCGCCGGCGCTCTGCTGTTCTGCGGGCTGGCGGGGTTGTTTGCACTGGTCAACCTGCTGCGTGCCGACCGCAAGGCCGGGCGCCCCACGGTGTACTTCCTGCTGTTGCTGGTGACCTGGGCGCTGGGCCTGGTGAATGCCTTTGAGCATGCGAAGGATGCCTGGGCCGTGATGCCTTCGGGCCTGGTGTTGTCTGCCGTCGTGACCCTGCTGGCCTGCGTGACCACGTGGGTCGGGCTGACCAACCTGCGCTCGGGAGGTGCCCAATGAAGCCTTCCAGCACGCTGACCGTTTTAAGCATGGCGATGTTGTTGAGCGCCTGCGGTGGCGAAGCCGACAGCACTCAGGCTCGCGGCCCCGACCCCAAGCTGCCGGAACCCCAGCGCGGCCTGTTGCCCAGCATGAAGATCGCCGAACCGGTGGCCTGGGCCGAGCAGAAACCTACGGTGCCCGAGGGTTTCAGCATCACGGCCATCGCCACCGACCTGCGGATCCCGCGCCAGACCCTGGTGCTGCCCAACGGCGACATTCTCGTCGCCGAAGGCCGGGGCGGCAACGCAGCGAAACTCAAGCCCAAGGATGTGATCGCCAGCGTGATCAAGGCCGAGGGCAACACCAAGGTCAAGGGCGGCAATCGCCTGACCCTGCTGCGCGATGCCGACGGTGACGGCACCTACGAGTTGAAAACCGTGTTCGCCGAAAACCTCAACGCGCCCTACGGCCTGGCCTTTGCCGACGGCAAGCTGTACGTGGCGAACCAGGATGCGCTGGTGCGCTTCGACTACGAAGACGGCCAGACCAAGGCCGGTGGCCCGCCCACCACCGTCACCGAGCTGCCCGCCGCGATCAATCACCACTGGACCAAATCCCTGGCGATCAGCCCCGACGGCCGCTCGCTGTATGTGGGCATCGGGTCCAACAGCAACATCACCGAACGCGGCATGGAGGTTGAGATCGACCGGGCGATGGTCTGGCAGATCGACGCCGCCACCGGTGCCCACAAGCCTTATGCAACCGGTTTGCGCAACCCGACGGCATTGACCATTCAACCGGGCTCCGGGCAGGTGTGGGCGGTGGTCAACGAGCGGGATGAACTGGGGCCGGACCTGGTGCCGGATTACCTGACCTCGGTGCGCGAAGGCGAGTTCTACGGCTGGCCCTACAGCTATTGGGGCCAGAACGTCGACACCCGCGCCCAACCGCAGAACCCGGCCAAGGTCGCCGCCGCGATCAAGCCGGATTACAGCCTGGGTTCCCACGTTGCCGCGCTGGGCGTCGATTTTTCCATCCCGGCCATGGGCGAGAAATATGCCGACGGCGTCTTCGTCGGCGAGCACGGCAGCTGGAACCGGGACAATCCGGTGGGCTACAAGGTGATCTTCGTGCCGTTCAGCAATGGCCGGCCTGCCGGTGAGCCGCTGGACTTCGCCACGGGTTTCCGCGGGGACGATGGCAAGACTCGCGGCCGGCCGGTGGGGGTCACGGTTGATCCGAAGGGTGCGCTGATCATTGCCGATGACCTGGCCAACACGGTGTGGAGGGTGACGCGCAACAAATAAAGCCTGAAGCGGCCGATGTGGTTGCCTTCCTGTGGAGCGCGGCGGTACCTTCGCCGCACTCACGAACAGGAAGGTAACCGCAATGCCAGATACCACCGACAACGGCTTCTATGATCGCGCGGACGCGCACATCGAGCTGTCCAACGAGCAGTTCAGGGCGTTCGCCGACCTGGGCAAAGTCAGCGCCTCGATGATGTTCGGCACCACACGCTTCAATGCCTGGGTCAGCGCACGCAGCTTTAAATCCGGCGAAGAAATGGCCCAGGCCCGTGAGGCGATGCTGAAGTATTTCTGTGATCAGTACCGGATGATGCTTGAGGATAATCTTGATGATCACATCAACAATTTCAGCAAGTACATGCTCGTTAAGGGCAGTTGAACCCGCCCGCACAGGGCGGTGTGTCGACCTGTGATACCCGGCGCTCAAATTGCAACGAAGTGGCCCGCGGCGACCTCGCGGTAACTGATCGGCGGAGCCTTGTAGCCCACCTCGTAAATCCTGCTGGGCACGCTCTCCTCCATCAGGCTGAACGGCTTTCTGGGCACGTTCAGGTCCGCCGAGGGCACCGCGCTCAGCAACCTTTGGGTGTAAGGGTGCTGAGGCTGCTCGAACACTGACTGGCGTGGCCCGATCTCAACGATGCGTCCGTGGTACATCACCCCGACCCGGTGGCTGACCCGCTCGACCACCGCCAGGTCATGGGAAATAAACAGGAATGAAATGCCCATCTCGCGCTGCAGGTCCTGCAGGAGATTAATCACCTGGGCTTGAATGGACACGTCCAGCGCCGAGACGGCTTCATCGGCGATGATCAGCTTCGGAGACAGAGTCAGCGCCCGCGCGATGCAGATCCGCTGTCGCTGCCCACCCGAGAACTCGTGCGGATAGCGTTGTGCATGCTCCGCCGACAGCCCCACCTTCTCCAGCAATATTCGCACCTGCTTTCGTGCTTGCGCGCCATGTGCAATGCCATGAACATGCAGCGGCTCCAGCAGGCTGTTCTCGATCGTGAGACGCGGGTTCAGGGATGCATAGGGATCCTGGAAGACCATCTGGATATCGCGGCGCAGCGAGTTCATATCGCTCTTGTTCAACGTCGTAAGGTTCTTGCCACCGAAAACGATATTCCCGCCCTGTATCGGCATCAGCCCGGCAATCGCACGAGCGCTGGTGGATTTCCCGCACCCGGACTCGCCCACCAGGGCCAGCGTTTCACCTGAGTAGATATCAAAGTCGATGCCTTCGACGGCATGCACACGGCGCCGGACCTTCCCGAGGAGACCACCTTTGAGGTCGTACCGAATGGACAACGACTCGACTCTGAGCACCGGCGGACTCTGGTAGTCCGGGGCCACGCCAGGCGCAGGTTCTGCACCCGCTGCGACGTCATCATCGATCAAGGCAAATTTTGCGGGAAGTTGAGTGCCACGCATTGAGCCGATTTTTGGAACAGCCGCCAGCAATGCCCGGGTGTAGGGCTGCCTGGGCTCCTGCAGCACTGCCCTTGCCGGACCTTGCTCAACGGTCTCGCCTTTCTTCATCACCATCACATGGTCTGCGACTTCCGCCACCACGCCCATATCGTGGGTGATAAAGATCACACCCATGGCCAGGCTATCTTGCAGCTCCTTGATAATCCGCAGGATCTGCGCCTGCACCGTCACATCCAACGCTGTGGTCGGCTCGTCGGCGATCAGCAGTGTGGGCTCGCAGACCAGCGACATCGCAATCATGATCCGTTGGCGCATGCCGCCGGAAAGCTCATGGGGAAACCGGTTCATGACCTGCTTCGCATCCGGAATACGCACCAGGTCCAGCATGCGTAATGCCTGGGCTTCGGCTTGCGCACGGCTGCACCGCTGATGCAGCAAGATGCCTTCGATGAGTTGCGCGCTGATCTTGAAGACCGGATTCAGCGAAGTCATGGGCTCCTGAAAGATCATCGACATGGACGAGCCCCGCAGTGTGCACATGACAGACTCGGGCGCCGCCACCAGGTCGACAATCTGGTTATTCCTGGTTTGCAGCTCCATCGAGCCCGAAAGCACCCGTCCGCCGGCGCGCTTGATCAGGCCCATCATCGCCATTGAGGTGACGGATTTGCCGGAGCCGGACTCACCCACGATCGCCAGCGTCTGACCGCGCATCACCTCGAAGGACACATCGCGCACCACCGGCGTCTCGCGCCCTCTGGTGCCGAAGCCGACACTCAGGTTTTTCACCCGGGCTACCAAATTCTCGTTCATGAGGCGCTCCTTTAATCGACGATCGCCGAGATGGCCGCGTCAAGGTCGGCACGGGATTGATCGACCTTGCGCCGGCTCTGCGCAACCCACTCGCGGTCCTGCTCCAGCTCGTTCTGGGCGATCGACAATAATCGCCGGACCTCGTCCGGGCCGACGCCGCCCGCGGAAGTGCGGGTCTCGACAAAACGGCGCGGGTTCAAAGCATCGCGGACCTGGGCATCCGAGTAGCCCAGGGTTGAGCCGACAGTTTCCACGCTGGCTTGATCCAGTGCGGCGCCGGTCACCCCGGCAGGAGCCACGCCCTCGTACAGACAGTTACGCACCAGGCGGGCCACGATGTGGTGGACCTGGCGGAAAGAGATGCCCCGGTCCCGAACGATCACATCGGCGAGGTTGCTGGCGGTGCACCAACTCCCGGAGAGCAGGGCTGTCATCCGGTCCTCATGCACCACCAGGGTTTCAATGATGCCGGTAAACAGGTCCAGCATGCCTTCGGTGGTGGCCAGCGCATCATGGATCAACGGCAGGTCGCGCATCGCCTGGTCGCCGGTACCTTCGGACCGGAAAGTGGCCAGGGCCGTGCTGAGCCAGGTCACCGATCCACCTGCAGCTTTCTTGATGGTTTCCAAGCCGCTGGGGTTTTTCTTCTGCGGGAAAATACTGCTGGTGCCGCAATAGCCGTCGTGGCTTTCCACCGTTCCAAATTCGACGCTCGACCAGATATGCAGGTCGGTTGCCAGGTCGTTCAGGTCGGCCATGACAAAGGACAATGCGCCAATCGTCTCTGCTGCGTACCATGCTTCGCGGCCCAGCTTGGAGTTTTCTACCAGGCTGTCGAACCCCAACAGGTGCGTGGTGCGCCCACGGTCCAGCGGCCAGGACGTGCCGGCCAGGCCGACGGCACCAAGGGGGTTGCGATTGACCCGGGTGTAAGCGTGCATCAAGCGGCTGAAGCTGTCGTGCAGCCTCGACGTAAAACTCAAAAGGTAGTGGCCGAACACCCAGGGCTGGGCATGCTGCATATGGGTGTAGCCGGGCATGATGGTGCCCGAATGCGTGGAGGCCTTCTGAATCAACGCCACCTGGAACTCATTGATACGGTCCAGCACCGCCAGGATGCGCTTGCGGTCGTACAGGCGGCGTACCGTTGCCCCTTGGTCTATCCGGCTGCGGCCGGTGTGCATCTGCCCGGCCGAGTCTTCGCCGATCCGGGAGAAAAGGTACGATTCAACCTGAAGCAGGAAGCTGCCTTTCTTTACATCAAACGGGAAGTCGGCGGGAACCATGTCCCGAATCAACCGCAGCTCCGCGAGGATGGCTTGCCCGACCGACACAGAAAGAATCTGCTGTTCAACCAGCATCACGGTGTGCGCCAGGTCCACTTCGACAAACTCGTGAAACTGACGTTTCTCGGTCTCAAGTGCCGGAATATCATGGTACTTGACCATGCGTTCAGCGGGAGGAGCACTCAGGCGAGCGTCGGTTAACAGTGTTTCGTTGGCATGTAAATTCGACATTTAAATCACCGCTCAATAAGTTCTACATTCGTCAAATCGATGGTCCCTTCATAATCGACATCCAGGCCATTCAACGCTTTACGCACACCAATTATTTGCTCCTGGTCAAACAGCGGCAGATTGTCCGGGTCTTGTTCCCATAGAATCTGCTGAATCTGGCCGTAATAGGACATGCGTGTTTTTTCATCCAGTTCACGCGAGGCCAACTGAAGTAATTTGTCTACCTGAGGGTTGCTGTAACCCGTGAGATTCTGCGGGTCGCCGCTGGACAACTTTCGACGCAAACGAATATCCGCGTCAGATATGCCCGTTCCCAGTAACCACATGTTTGCGTCATTACTACCTTTGCCCGTGCCCTTGCCCGGCTCGGGGCGATACAAGTTCTTTTGATACGTTGCCCATTCCCATACCTTAAACTCGGTCTTCAGCCCCACGGCGTTAAGATAGCCTTGGACAACTTCCGAGACCTGGCGATCTTTGGTATAGCGTCCCGCCGGGGTCCATATAACTACGGTGCCTGGATAACCGCCTGGATATACCTCGTTAATTATTTTTCTTGCCGCATCAGGGTCGTACTTCACCGGAGGGAATTCACGTCGGGCTTGCGTACCCTCCGGAAATGGGCCAGTGGGTACTTTTCCATATCCCAACAACACTTTGTCGACCAATGCCTGGCGATCAATCGCCATACTCACCGCCCTCCGTATGCGCGGGTCATCAAAGGGCGGTTTGGTCAGGTTCATTTCAAAGAACACCTGGAATGTGCTGGGTACCCGCAGCAAGGTGGATTTATTCAGTTCCTTTAATTCAATAGCCGCCTCGGGCGATAAATTTGCCGCGATATCCGCATTGTTCGTTCGCAGCTCTATGACTCGGGAAGAATCTTCCCTGACCGGACGGAACACGATGGTTTCCGGTTTTGCCGTTGTTCCATAAAAAGCGTTGTTCTTATGAATAACGGCCTGGTCGTTGGGTATCCAACTATCAAATACGTAGGGCCCGGTACCGACGGGATGGTGCCCATAAGCCCGTCCATATTTAACGACAGCGGCCGGACTGCTGATTGACGAAGATTCTTTTGCCAGTAACTCCAACATTGTGGGTGACGGATTTTTTGTGGTGATGCGTAACTCATTCGGCGCTAGCGCATCCACCGAAGCTATATCCGCATAGTAGGACCGGTGCGGAGAACCGAGCTTGGGGTTCATGATTCGGTCCAGGTTAAACTTCACCGCTGCAGCATCAAACGCCGTGCCGTCATGAAAGGTAATTCCCGGTTTCAGGATAAAAATCCATTGCCGTCCATCCTCGGACCTTGACCATGACTGCGCCAAATCAGCTACAAACGTGTTATGCCCGTGACCGTCCCATGCGACCAACCGATTAAACAGGTGATTAATCACGTTATAGGAAGGCACACTGCGCGAAATCGCTGGGTCCAGGGTATCGATATCAGCGCCTTGAACGAATGTCAGCTTCTTCAGGTCTTTGGCGTTGGCAACAAACGATAGGCCCGCCGACAGTCCAAGGATGCCGACAACAGCGAAACTCCGTATCAATACTTCCAGGCAATTCAGACGCCGCATAATCTTTCTCGCTTGATAATTCTGGTGGACACACAGGGCGTGTTTAACCGCGCCGAACTCATTTATGCGTTACGTGATTTCGGGTCGATATAGTCTCGCAACGCATCCCCCACAATGTTGAAACTCAATATGGTCAAAACCAGTGCAAATCCGGGCGCAATCAATACGTAGGGATGGGTGGTCAATAACGGCCGCGACTCGGCAATCATCGAGCCCCACTCCGGGGTGGGCGGCGGCGGGCCAAGCCCCAGAAAGCTGAGCCCGGAACCAATGAGGATTGCTTCAGCCAGCGAGACGGTGGCCTGGATAATGACCAGCGAACCGATATTCGGCAGGATATGTATCAGCAGCAGCCGCAGATCGCTGACGCCAATCGACTTGGAGGCCAATACAAACTCGCGGTTTCTCAATGCCATGACCGGCCCGGCAAAGAAACGCACGTAAATCGGGATCGTTGAAATGGCGATGGCCAGTGTCAGGCTTACTATGCTGTTGCCCGCCACCGTGATGACCAGAATGGCAACCAGTGTCCGGGGAAATGCAATCATCGAGTCCATGACCCGCATCACCACCCCGGCGATGGCGCCGTTGTAATAGCCACACGCCGCACCTAAAGCGATGCCAATGACCATCGCAATGCTGACACTTGAAACTGCGACGGTGAGCGTAATTCGTGCCCCCCACACGACTCGACCCAACAAGTCACGGCCCAATTGGTCCGTGCCGAGCCAGGAACTTGCACCGGGCTCGACAAGGGACGTTGATAAGTTGATCTTGGTGACCGAATCCCAATCAAACAACAAAGGGGCAGCTATCGCCGCAGCAACCATCACCAGGATCACGATCAATGAAGCAAACGCGAACCAGCGCTTATTGGAAATAAGGAAACTGACAAAGCCCAACCGATATTTTTTCGGAAGTTTCATATCGGCCTCAGTTGTAAGTGACGCGAGGGTCGAGGACGCCATAAACCAAATCCACCATTAAGTTGATAATTACCACCACCGCGGCAAACACAAGAACTGTGCCTTGGACGACATAAATATCCCGAGCCATGATTGCATCAATCAAGAGCCGCCCCATTCCCGGCCAGGCAAATACTGTCTCGACAATAACCGCGCCACCCAGTAACCGGCCGAAGTCCATACCGAATACTGTCACCAATGGAATGGCCGCATTGGAAAGTGCATGCTTGAGTACTACCTTGTAACTCGGTACACCTTTCGCATAGGCAGTACGAATATAATCTTCCCTCAGCACATCCATCATGGTGGATCGGGCCAGCCGTGAAAAAGTTGCAACATACGGCAAACCAAGTGTCAAGGCCGGTAATATCAGGTGTTGCAGCCCGCCTCTGCCGGTCGGCGGCAACCATCCGAGGTTGGCTGAAAAGATCAGCATCAATATCAGTCCCAGAAAGAAGCCAGGCATTGATATGCCCAGAACTGCAACGGTGGTCAGCGAACTATCAAGGAAGCCTCTGGGCTTCAAAGCGGCCGCAATACCGAGGGGAACGCCAATGATGACGGCAAGCAACATTCCGGCAGCGGTCAGTTCAATCGTGGCGGGAAGAGTTCTGGCTATACCTTCGAGCACGGGCGTGAATGTCTGGAATGACTCGCCAAAATCACCCACGACAACTTTCCTGACATAAATAAGGTATTGATTGATTAGCGGCTTATCCAATCCGTAGTTTTGCCTTATTTGCGCAACATCTTCCGCTGTTGCATCCGGACCTGCTGCCAGCTGCGCAGGATCTCCCGGAATAAAGTGCATGACCAGGAAGACCACAATGGAGACTCCCAGCAGCATCGGAAGCAGAAGTAACAACCTGCGGACGGTATAATTCAGCACGCGCTATCCTCTTTTTTATTTTTACTTAAGCGGCACCCGATATTAATAACGGGAACTGCTTTTCTTTGGTAAAACCACGCAACTAAATCATCGCGCCGTTACATGCTTATAGCAAACCGGTAACAGGTTGGACGCACATAACAAAATGTTATACGCTCGCAAAAATGCGCCCTCCAACATTCGATCGAGAGCCACAATGAAACTCAATCCTCGCCAATTGGAAGCTTTCAGGGCGGTCATGCTCACCGGAAGCATGACTATCGCCGCCGAGGCACTTCAGGTCAGTCAACCGGCCATCAGCCGGCTCATCCGCGACCTCGAAATTGTCCTTTCCCTTCGACTGTTTCGCCGTGAAGGCAATCGCCTCATTCCCGGGGCGGAAGCACAGGTGTTGTACGCGGAGGTGGACAAGTTTTATCAAGGCATAGAACGCATCGAGCGGGTTGCAGAGGACCTTGTGACGCTGCGCACCGGCACATTGAGGATCAGTTCAATGAGCACGCTGGGGCTCAGTGTGGTGGCTGAGGGGGTATGCCGATTCGCGCGAAAGCACCCCGAGGTCAGAACCTCGTTGGATGTGCGCAACTCGGTGGGCATCCTGGAACTGACGTCTGCCAACCAGATCGATATTGGTTTTGTGCAGATTCCTTCAGGGGAATATCCCGGGATCCAGGTGATCAACCTGCCACCCATCAGCGCGGTGTGCGTGATGCCGGCCAACGATATGTTGGCCACCAAAGACGTGGTGACCCTGGAGGATTTGCACGGGCGACGCCTGATTACCCTGAACGCCAACAATCCTTTGCAGCGACGCATCACATCAGCCATGGAGGCTCGGGGTGTTGCAGGCGTCTCCAGCGTTGAAACCACCGCCGCGCACTCCGCCTGCGGAATGGTGTCCGGGGGGCTCGGCATCACCGTGTGTGATCCATTCACCGCCTCCTACTCGAAATACCCGGGCCTTACGTTCAGACCGCTGGACCAGGACATACCCTTCGAGGTTTCGATGGTATTTCCGGGTCACCAGCAGCGCTCCAAGCTCGCCTCGGATTTCATGCAGGTCATGGAAGGTATCTTCAGGTCGGAGTTTATTTCCATGATTCCCCGTGAAGCGTACTAATCGCGAGTCACTTCAGTTCGGTTGAGTAATTCAGCGGCACCCATTGCCACGCGGCGCCCTGACCACGCAAATGCCCCAGGCCGGGAAACGAGAGGTGCGCCGCGCCGACCAGCGCGCCCTCTTTCGCAGCCAGGCTGAACACGGTCTCGCGGGCCGTGGTGGCGGCTTTCTTGTCCGTATCAAACTCGATAGTCACCGACGGGTCGGCAAACTGCACGGCACCGGCGTGGATCAGATCACCGGCGACAATCATCTTCTGGCCTTTGCTCTCAACCAGGTAGCTGGTGTGCCCCAGGGTATGGCCATAGCTGGACAGCGCCTTGAACCCCGGCAGGATCTCCCCGCTGCCCTGGAAAGGCTGGAACTTTCCAAGCGCGATATACGGGTTCAAGGAAGCCATTGCACCCTTCGCGAACTCGGGTACGAAGCTGTTGGCGTCGGCCGAGGCAGGCTCCAGCCTCGCCGGCGAGAGCCAGTAATCGGCGTCACGCTTGTCGGCGTGTACCGTGGCGTTCGGAAACACCATCACCCCTTCGGCAACCAGCCCACCCACGTGGTCCGGGTGCATGTGCGTGAGAAGGATGTCATCGACCTGCTCCGGCTTGTAGCCGGCTGCCTGCAGGTTGGCCGCGAGCTTGCCCAGGGTCGGCCCGAAGAGCGCACCAGCGCCGGTATCGATCAGGATGAGCCGAGTGCCGGTATTGACGAGATACGCGTTCGTCGAGGTCTCGGTGGGCACCCCGAGGAACGCCTTGCGCAGTGCGGTAGTGGTCTTGACAGCCGGCTCATTCAGCAATTTGTCGAACGGTGCATCGATGGTGCCGTCACTCAGCGCGGTGACCTCGAAATCTCCAAGCATCGTGCGATAGTAACCAGGGGCCTGGGTTTTGACTTGGGGCGCGGCGGCAACTGCCACCGCCGGTGCCGCGATGGCTCCCAGTGCCAGAGCAGCAGCAAGGGCCGTGTAATTCAACACGCGGGTAAATGTCAGCTTGGTCATGGTGCAGCTCTCCAGTTGGAATCGGCGGCATCCTATTCAAGCGTTTTTTATAGTTGAAATCGAAACTCCGCATGCCAGGTATGTGTGGCGTAGATACCTGCCAGGGCCTGATGTCGTCAGGAAAGCACGCAGAGCTTGAGTTGTTCGCGCAACCAGAGATGTGCCAGGTCCTTGTCGAACCGTGGATGCCAGGCAGAGAACAAACTGAAGTCGCGCACCTCGAGGGGCAGAGCAAGGGCCGCCAGCGAGCGCTCATAACGGCTCAGGAAACGGGACGGAAGCACACTTACACAGTCGCTGTTCTGCAGCAGCAATGGAACGATGCTGTAGTAAGGCACCGACACCGCGACACGGCGCGCACGCCCCTTCTGCGCGAGCACATCATCAATAAAACCGTGAAAGCTGTTCACGGCACCCGACACCACCACATGCTCCAGGCCCAGGTATTCCTCCAGCGTTGGTGGCGCGGATCCGCGAGGGTGATCGGCGCGCTGGGCCATCTTGAATTCTTCCTGCAGCAGCAACTCGTGCGACAGGTTCCCGATACGGCTGTGTGATACCAGCGCGACGTCAATCTCGCCGCTTTCCAACTGATCGCCAAGCAACACCTGGTCGATCGCACGTATCGAAACCCGGATGCCCCCAGGACTCGCAGCCTGCACAAGCTGCACCAGCCGGGGCGCGACGATCGCAGCGGCGTTATCGTTCGCGCCAATCACAAAGGTCCGGTCCGACTTGGCAGGATCAAAGCATGGAAGGTCACCGACCACCGTCCCCAGTACCTGCAACGCCTGGCGCAACGGCTGACGCAAATGTTCGGCACGTGCTGTCAGCACCATGCCTTTTCCGGACTGAGCAGGCATCAATAAAGGGTCGCCGAACAGGTCACGCAACCGCGACAACTGCGCGGATAACGCCGACTGCGTCAGGTTGAGCTTCGCCGCCGCCCGCGTGACGTTCCTCTCCTCAAGCAAGACGCTGAGGGAAGTCAGGAGCGCGAGGTTGTGTCCAGTCAGGTTCATCGGGTTGATCCACTGCCATCTCTCAAGGTGACGTTAATGTAATCAGATACTGCCCCGACGTCACAGGCCTCCCTTGGCCATCCACCAACGCATATTGCTGCTGGTAATAGCGGTCTCCCCGGCCACTGTCGGCGACCAGCTTCACGTTCACGGCGCTGTGGTCGAGGGCCGTGACCGAGCCCACCGGTTGCACACTGCGCACGCTGATGGCGCTGCCGCGTGCGGACGTAGGGCAATTGTTGAGTTTCATCCCGTTGGCCACGGCGAGCGGTGTGCAAGACGCTTCGACGATGCTGCCGTGAAACGAGATGACTCCCTGCCCCACCGGGCTCGCGGCCATGCAGGCACCGGACAGGCTGAACAACAGGCCAACATGGATTGCAGACATTCTCTTGATGCGCATGCCGATACTCCCGGGGGTGATAAAGCCTATGCCCCGGGATATCGGCCGAGCAGCAGGTTATTTTAAGATTTGTCTGATGTTAGAAGCGGTTTTTCCAAAGACTTTGGAAATATCAGTGCCCGCCGACCACAGGTTTACCGTGGGCCCGGTGCCCCGGCTTGAAGCCATGGAGTCGCGCGCACCACACAATCGCGAAGCCCACCGCCAGCAACACCAACATTGCCCATGGGAAAGACGCCACGCCCCAGGTATCCAGCAACACGCCGCCCACCACGCCGCTTCCGGCAATCGCGCTGTTCCAGGCCACCACATTCAGCGACAGCGCCACGTCCGCACCATCCCCGGCTGCGTCCGCCAACGCGGTTTGCAACAGCGTTGCAGCGCCACCAAAACTCAAGCCCCAGACCGCCACGCCGAGGTAAATAACGCCCGGCACTTGCGCGAGAAAACCGAACGCCAGGCACGTCGCCGCAAAGCCCGCCAGGCTGACCAGCACCGTCTTGCGCAACGCCACATCCACCAACCGGGCAGTCACCCAAATCCCGAGCAGCGCCGCTATACCAAACACCAACAACACCAGATCCACACGGTCCACCAAGCCCGCCGGAGCCACGAACGGCGCGATGTAGGTATAGAGAATGTTATGGGCGAGCATCCATGAGATCACCACCGCCAGCACTGGCCGCACACCCGGCGTGGTCAGCACCTTGCGCAACGGCATGCGCTGATGGGCCGACTGGCCGGGGTAATCCGGCACTTTCACCAGCACCCAGACAATCAGCACCAGGGTCAGTGCCGACATGATCCCGAACGTGGTGCGCCAGCCCACCAGCCCACCCAGCCAGGTGCCCAGCGGTACGCCGAGTGACAGGGCAATCGGCGTTCCTACCATGGCCAGCGCCAACGCCTTGCCCTGCTGATGTGGCTCAACCATGCGCCGCGCATAGCCGGCCAACAAACTCCAGGCCAGCCCCGCCGCCATCCCGGCGAGGAACCGCGCCAACAGCGTCAGCCCGTAGTGGGAGGACAGCGCCGTGATGGAGTTGAACAGCAGAAAACCGACGATGGTCAGCAGCAGCACATTGCGTCGCCGCCAGCCGCGAGTCGCGATGGTCAGCGGGATCACCGCCAGCACCGAGCCCAGCGCATACGCGGTGACCATCTGCCCGGCCATGGACGCTGAAACTCCCAGCCCATCGCTGATCAGCGGCAACAGGCCCGCCGGCAGGGTTTCAGTGACGATGCAGATGAAACCGGTCATGGCCAGGGCGAGCAAGGCGCCGATGGGCAAGCGGTCGGGAACGGCGTCTGCCGATAAAGTGGTTGAGGGGGTCACAGGGAAACTCCTTGAGCGAGAGGACTTAAATACCGATCGATATAAATGTTGGGCGCCCCACGCAGCGTTGTCAACGACTTATGTATCGACTAGTATTTTTCTCATCACCCGAGAGGATTTCCACATGGCACAGATGGGCCGCCCCCGCACCTTCGACCGCGATCAGGCCGTGGAACAGGCCATGCACCTGTTCTGGCAGCACGGTTACGACGCGACGTCCCTGAGCCAGTTGAAAGCCGGATTGGGCGGCGGCATCTCCGCGCCGAGTTTCTACGCGGCGTTCGGCTCCAAGGACGCGCTGTTCCAGGAGTGCGTGCAGCGTTATCTGGCGACGTTCGCCCAGGTCACCGAATGCCTCTGGGATGACAGCCTGCCACCGCGCCAGGCCATCGAGACGGCGTTGCGCCAATCGGCACGCATGCAGTGTGAAGAGGGGCATCCCAAAGGCTGCATGGTAGCCCTGGGCGTGATGAGCGCGCCCTCCCCCGAGAACGCACAAGTCACCCATGGGCTGACCCATTCGCGAGAGCGCACACGGGCGGGCATCGTGCATTGTGTCGAGCGCGGCATCCGCGCAGGCCAGTTACCGGCCGAGACCAACGCCCGTGCCATGGCCACGGTCTACGACAGTTTTCTGCAAGGCGTGTCGATCCTGGCCCGGGATGGCGTCGACGCTGATGCCATCGATACTGCCATTGGCCAACTGATGCTGACCTGGGACTTATCCGCCGCTACAGCGCCGCCCATTCGGCGCGATGCTCCAGCAGAAAATCCACAAACGCCCGCACCCGATGGGGCACATAGCGGCCATGGGGATACAGCAAGGTAAACGGCCGTGAGCGCCCGCCGTAAGGCTGCAAGACCTCCACCAGGCTGCCGTTGGCCAATTCCTCCTCGACGATGAACTTGTAGGTCTGGAATAACCCCGCGCCGTGCTTGGCCAGGGTTACGCCACCCAGCACGTCGTCAGAGCAGCTGTAGCCTGCTTCCCCGGCAAACTCCCGCTCCTTGCCATCCACCTGGAACAGCCAGGAAATGCGCCGCCCGTTGCTCGGCAATTCGTACTGGATGCACTCATGGTTCGGCAAATCCTCCAGGGCCTGGGGCGTGCCGGCACGCTTCAGGTACGCCGGCGTCGCGACCACCACCAGCCTGGCGTCTTCCAGCAACCGCGCAATCAGCGTCGAGTCCGGCTGGGCCCGCACGCGAATGGCCAGGTCATAACCTTCGGCGACGAAATCGATGTTGCGGTTGCTGATGTGGATATCCACGCTGACTTGCGGGTACAGCGCACGGAATTTCGGCAGCAGCGGCAGGATCCGATGATGGCCGTAGGTGGTCGGGATGCTGATGCGCAACAGCCCGGACGGCACCGATTGCGCGCCCATCATTTCCTGCTGGGCTTCCACCAGTTGCGTCAGCGCCTGGCGGCATTGCTCGAAAAATGTCCGGCCGCCATCGGTCAGGCGGATGCTGCGGGTGGTGCGCACAAACAGCCGGGAGCCCAGGCGCTCTTCCAACCGCGAGATGCTGCGGCTCACCGCCGCCGGGGTCACGCCTGCCACCTGGGCGGCGGCGGTAAAGCTGCTGGCCTCGGCGGCCAGGCAGAACAGCTCGATGCTGCCCAGCTGCAAATCTTCGAAATGGCGTTTCATGATGGATTACACCGGTAGGTCTTTAAGGACTCGCTCACTGCTTCGAAAAACTAAAACAACAACCGCGAAAAATCACAACACTGCACCGCCAACTGCGCCACATTCTGGTTCAAGCCAAACTGCCGATCCCCGCGATGCAACGCCACATACCCGACCCTCGGTAGCGCCGGTTCCGTCACCAGCGCGCGCAGCTCCCCGCGCTCGATCAAATGCGACAAACACCCCTTGGGCAAATAACTCACCCCCACCCCCGACAGCGCCAGCCCGACCTGCACCAACAGGTTATGACTGGTCAACTTGCGCGGCATCTGCACAGCATGCGCTGCCAACCAGCGCTCATAAATCAGCCCCGTCCCCGAGTGCGACCCCTGGGTCAACACCGTATACCCGGCCAATGCCTCAAGCCCCACCGGATCAGCCTCGCTGACCAACCCCGGTGCGCACATCCAGGCGTTTTCCACACTGCCCAGCGGCGTACTCAGGAAGCGCGAATCACTGTAGGCATCAGGCACGATCACCAGGTCCAGCTCATCACTCTCCAGCTTGCGAAACAGCTCACTGCTCAACTCCACCGACGGTTCGATCTGCACCTTGGGATAGGCCTCGCGCAACGCCTCCACCAGCGCCGGCAACCAGGTGAAAGCCGTCAATTCCGTCACCCCCAGGCGAAACCTGCGCACCAGCACTTCACGGGTGCTGACCCGCTCCAGCATGTAGTCGCGACGCTCCAGCAGGTCCTTGGCGTAGTCGAGCAACTCGGCGCCCTTTTCCGTCAACCGCGCATTGCGTTTGCTGCGGTCGAAAATCTCCACATCGAAGGTTTCTTCCAACTCCTGGATGCGCTTGGAAATCGCCGACTGCGACATGTTCAGCTTGTTCGCCGCCGCCTCGAAACTGCCCAGCTCGGCAATCCAGTACAACGCGTCGATTTGCTTGAACGTGATCATCGGCTATCTCCCATGAGAAAAAGCGATCCTATCAGATAATAAAATATCGCTAAAACTGTATGTTCATCACTCCTAAGATCTAGCCACAGACCCATAAGATCAATCGGAGTTACAGCCATGTCCTTGCCCGGTTCCCGCATCCTCCCCAACCCGCCGCTGGCTTCTGCCGAAGTGCTCGAAGCCTTCACTCACGTGGTCACCCCGCACATCAGCGACAACCTCGGCCGGCACATCGGTGCCCGTGGGCTGAACCGCTACAACCGCACCGGCAAGCTGGTGGGCACCGCGCTCACGGTGAAAACCCGCCCCGGCGACAACCTGCTGATCTACAAGGCCTTGAGCATGCTGGAGCCCGGCCACGTGCTGGTGGTGGACGCCCAGGGCGACACCAACAACGCGGTGATCGGCGAACTGGTCAAGCTCTACGCCCAGCAACGCGGCTGCGTGGGGTTTGTGATTGACGGGGCGATTCGCGATGTCGCGAGCTTCGAGGACACCCCTTGCTACGCCCGCAGCGTGGTGCATTGCGGCCCCTACAAGACCGGCCCGGGCGAGGTGAATGTGCCGGTGTCCATCGGCGGCATGCTGATCAACCCGGGGGATGTGCTGGTGGGTGACGAAGACGGCCTGGTCGCCTTCTCCCAGGCCGACGCCGCCGAAGTGCTGCGCAAGGCCGCGCAACACGCGGCCCATGAAGAGCAAGTCAAAGCCGAAATCGCCAGCGGTGCAGTGCGCCAGAGCTGGATCGACAAGGTGTTGCAACAGGCCGGACTGGCAGGCTGAGGAGAGTCATCATGAGCACTGCCTTTCTGTCCGACCGGGTGCTGGGCATCGCGCCCTCCCCGAGCATCGTCGCCAATGCACTGGTCAGCGAACTGCGCGCCCAGGGCCGGGACATCGTCAACTTCACCGTGGGCGAGCCGGACTTCGATACACCCGCGCATATCCTCGAAGCAGCCAGCGCCGCGATGCACGGTGGCGACACCCACTACACCGCCACCAGCGGCACCCTCGCCCTGCGCCAGGCGATCTGCCTCAAGCTCAAGCGCGACAACCAGCTGGACTATGGGCTGGACGAAGTGATCGCCGGGTGCGGTGGCAAGCACATCATTTATCACGCCCTGGCGGCGACCCTGAATCGCGGCGACGAAGTCATCGTGCACACGCCGTATTGGGTGTCGTACCCGGACATCGCACGGCTGAATGACGCGACGCCGGTGATCATTCCCGGCGACGAGTCACTGGGGTTCAAACTGTCGCCCCAGGCCCTGGAACAAGCGATCACCCCGCGCAGCAAATGGGTGATCCTCAACAGCCCGAACAACCCCAGCGGCGCGGTGTACAACGAGGCCGAACTGCTGGCCCTGGCCGCGGTGCTGCGGCGCCATCCCCATGTGCTGATCATGGCGGACGAGATCTACGAGCACTTCGTCTACGACGATGCCCGCCACGTTTCCCTGACCCGACTCGCACCGGACCTGAAGCCGCGCACGCTGATCGTCAACGGCGCCTCCAAGGGCTACGCCATGACCGGCTGGCGCCTGGGTTTCGGTGCCGGTCCGGCCTGGTTGATCGCGGCCATTGCCAAGCTGCTTTCGCAAACCACCACCTGCCCCAGTTCCCTCAGCCAGGCTGCCGCAGTGGCCGCCTTCGCCGGCGACCAGGCGCCCATCGCCGGGATGCGCGAGGTGTACCAGCAACGCCGCGAACGCATGCTGGGCCTGCTCGAAGACATTCCCGGCGTGAGCTTCACGCCACCGGATGGCGCGTTCTACGTGTTCGCCAACGTCGCCGGGCTGATGGGCAAGACCACCGCCCACGGCGAGCGGATCGACAGTGACACCCAACTGGCCGAGCACCTGCTGCGGGAACACGGCCTGGCCACCGTAAGCGGCGCGGCGTACGGCATGTCGCCGTATATCCGCCTGTCTTTCGCCAGCTCGCTTGACGTGATTGAAGAAGGTTGCCGTCGCCTGAATGAAGCGTGCCATCGATTGCGCTGACGGATTCCCGCCCCATCCGGCGGCCAGGGATGGCCGCTCATTGACTGCCTAGAACAACACTCATAATCATTGATATAAATGAGGCATTCCCATGCACAAGCCCCGCATCGCGCTGGTCTGGCAAATCCTGATCGGCCTGCTCGCCGGCATCGCCATCGGCGCCCTGCTGCACCGTTTTCCCGAATCCCGGCCGTGGCTGGTGGACAACCTGCTGCAGCCGGCGGGCGATATCTTTATCAAGCTGATGAAGATGATCGTCGTGCCCATCGTGTTTGCCTGCATGGTGGTGGGCATTGCCGGGCACGGTGACGGTAAATCCCTGGGACGCATCGGGGCCAAGTCCCTGGGCTATTTCTTCTGCATCACCACCCTGGCGATCATCGTCGGGCTGGTGATGGGCAACCTGCTCAAGCCGGGCGCCGGCACCGAACTGGCCAGCCTGCAAGCGAGTGCCGTGACCTTGCCCACCAGCAGCGCCGGCGGCGGCCACAGCCTGGGGCAGATCATTGTCGGGATCATTCCGGACAACGTGATCAACGCCATGGCCCAGGGCAGCCTGCTGTCGGTGCTGTTCTTCGCGGTGATGTTTGGCCTCGGGGTTTCGCGCTTGCCGGCCGAGCGCAAGGACCCGGTGATTGCCCTGCTGCGCGGGGTGTCGGAGGCGATGTTCAAGGTCACGTCGATGATCATGGCCTATTCGCCCATCGGCGTGTTCGGGATGATCGCAGTGACCGTGGCCAACTTCGGTTTCAGCTCGCTGTTGCCGTTGGCCAAGCTGATCCTGGTCAGCTACGTGTCGATTGCTTTCTTCGTGCTGGTGGTGCTCAACCTGGTGGCGCGGCTGTGGGGGATCAACCTGTTTGCGTTGATGCGACATATCAAGGATGAACTGATCCTGGCGTTCTCCACCGCCAGTTCGGCGGCGGTGATGCCGCAACTGATGAAGAAACTCGAAACCTACGGCGTGCCGCCTTCACTGGTGAGCTTTGTGGTGCCGGTGGGGTATTCGTTCAACCTGGACGGTGCGTCGCTGTTCCTGGGGATCGGCACGCTGTTTGTGGCGCAGCTGTATGGCATCGACCTGAGCCTTGGCGACCAGGCCCTGCTGGTGGTGACCATGGTGCTGACATCCAAGGGCGCGGCCGGGGTGCCGGGGTTCATGTTCGTGATTCTGTCGGCGACCCTGGCGAGTGCGGGCTTGCCGTTGGAGGGCATCGCCTTCATCGCCGGGGTGTATCGCCTGATGGAAATGCCGACCACCGCGTTGAACGTGCTGGGCAATGCCCTGGCACCGCTGGTGATTGCCAAGTGGGAACGCCGTGAAGACACCGCTGAAACCTGTGGCGAGGGGGCTTGTCCCCCGTTGGGCTGCGCAGCAGCCCCAATAAGCTCACCGAATTTTCCTGAAAAAACGCGGTGAATTTTCAGGGCTGCTGCGCAGCCCAACGGGGGACAAGCCCCCTCGCCACAAGGTGTGGGTTGCCAGCTCTATCAACGGTGCAGGTCGAGGTCCGACGCCTCATGCCGCTCGCGCAGTTGCTCTGACGGCTCGCCCGACACACGGTTGACCCGGCGCCCACGCTGCACCGCCGGCCGCGCTTCGATGGCATTGGCCCAGCGCACGACGTGCTTGTAATCCTGCACCGAGAGAAACTCCCCCGCCTCATACAAGCGGCCTTTCACCAGGCCGCCGTACCACGGCCAGATCGCCATGTCGGCGATGGTGTACTCATCCCCGGCAATGTATTCGTGCTCGGCCAATTGCTTGTCCAGTACGTCCAGTTGGCGCTTGGTTTCCATGGCGAAGCGGTCGATGGCGTATTCGATCTTGGTCGGCGCGTAGGCATAGAAATGCCCGAAGCCACCGCCCAGGTACGGCGCGCTGCCCATCTGCCAGAACAACCACGACAGGCATTCGGCACGGGCCGCCGGTTCGGTGGGCAGGAACGCGCCGAACTTCTCGGCCAGGTACTGCAGGATCGCACCCGACTCGAACACCCGAATCGGCTTGGGCCCGCTGCGGTCCAGCAGCGCGGGAATCTTCGAGTTCGGATTGACCCCGACGAAGCCACTGCCGAACTGGTCGCCGTCACCGATCCTGATCAACCACGCATCGTATTCCGCCCCCTGGTGACCCAGGGCCAGAAGCTCTTCCAGCAGGATCGTGACCTTCTGGCCATTGGGCGTTGCCAACGAATACAGCTGCAACGGATGACGGCCTACCGGCAATTCCTTGTCGTGGGTCGCGCCGGCAATGGGCCGGTTGATGCTGGCGAAGGTGCCGCCGTTTTGGGTCTTCCAGGTCCAGACTTTTGGCGGTACGTAATCAGTCATGCCACTACTCCTTGGATTCAATGTTCACAACAACTAACGGCAGGCGCGAGCTTGCTCGCGAAAAACTCGAGGGCGCCGTGTTCTTTCAGGATGCTCGCGTTATCGTTGACGACCTTCGCGAGCAAGCTCGCTCCTACAGGTTCTTTTGGGCCAGTTGGGCCATATTCCAGCCGCCACCCAGTGCCTTGATCAGCCCTACGTTGGCGCTTAACTGTTGAGTCTGCAGATCCAGCACCGTGCGCTGTGCCTGCAACGACGCTACCTGCGCCGTCACCACGTCCAGGTACGCCGCGCCACCCTGGCGATAGCGTGCCAGGGACAAGTCCTCGGCGTACTGCGCGGCTGCCGCCGCATCGCGCTGGTCAACCAGGGCGGTGTCGAGCCCGGAGATGATCGAGAGGTTGTTCTCCACCTGCTCGAACGCGGTCAACACTACACCACGATACTTGGCTGCGGCTTCATCGGTTGCCGCCTTGGCACTGTCCACCCCGGCCTGGCGCGCGCCGCCGTCAAAAATCGTCCCCACCAGCGACGGGCCGATGGCCCAGAAAATGTTGGGCGCGCTCAACAAGTGCGCGAACTCATCACTCTGGAAACCACCCTGGGCACTCAGGGTAAGGGCCGGGAACCAGGCGGCTTTCGCCACCCCTATGCGTGCATTGGCCGAGGCAATCCGGCGCTCGGCAGCGGCGATGTCCGGCCGACGCTGCAACAGCGTAGACGGTACACCGGTGGGCACGCCGGGCAAGGCGATATCCGCGACGCTTGGGGCAATCGCGTAGGTCGATGCGGACTCACCCAGCATCGCCGCTATCGAGTGTTCAAGCACTGCACGCTGCACCAAATTCTGGCTCAGCTGCGACTTGACCGTCGACAGTTGGGTACGCGCCCGCGCCACGTCCAGCCCGGAGACGATACCGCCGCCGTGCAAGCCTTCGGTCAGGCTCAAAGCCTTGGCATAGGCATCGCTGGTTTCCTGCAGCAACTGGTCTTGCCGGTCAATGCCACGCAGGCGGATGTAGCTGTCGGCCAATTGCGCCTGCAAGCTCAGACGCACTGAGGCCAGGTCGGCCTTGGCGGCCTGGGCGTCGCTCGTGCCGGCGGCAACGGTGTCGCGCACACGGCCCCAGAGGTCGACTTCATAGTCCAGTTCGACCCCCACTGTCCCGGAATCGTAAACATTCGGCGGGCTGGCAGAGCGCAGGGGGCGGGTGTCCGACTGGCGAATGCGCTGGGCATTGCTGGAACCGATCAGCTTTGGAAACAGCCCGGATTGCGCCTGGGCCAAAAACGCCTGGGCCTGGGAATAGTGAGCCAGTGCCGCGCTCAAGTCCGGGTTGCTTTGCAGCAACTGCTGCTCCATCGCGTCCAGTTGCGGGTCCTTGTAGATGTGCCACCAACCGTCGCGACTTGCTTGGTCGTTCGGCGTGCCGACGGTCCACGGTCCCTGGGTATGGAACTGCGCGGCAATGGGTACCTCCGGCACGTCCAGCGGTGGCGCAAGATGGCAGGCGCCCAGGCCCAGGGTCGCGACCAATACCAGGCAAGTGCGCTTAGCCATGGGGTTTGGCCTCCACGGGATTGGCGGCCAGTTGCACCGAATCGTCGTCGGCCAGGCCGTCGGGCGGGGTGTCGATCACGCGGTCGGTGGCGACCAGGCCGCTGCCGATTTCCACGCTGTCACCGAAGTCCCGGGCGATGGTCACGGTCTTGAAGTGCACATGATTATTCGCGTCGAGGGTGGCCACGCGCATGCCCTTGTCATCGAACACCAGGGCGCTGGCAGGCAGGCGCAGCACGTCGGTCTGGACCGGCAAGGTGAACTGCACGCTGGTGTAGCCGCCCGGCAACAGGCGGCTGCCGGGGTTCTCCACCAACAGTTGCACCAGGGTGCTGCCGGACGCGGCGTTCACCGCATCGGCAGTGGCGATCACCTTGGCGTTGAAGGTTTCACCGCGATACTCCGGCACGCTCAGACGCGCCACGGTGCCCACCTGGATCTGCGGCGCCGACGACTGCGGCACCTGCACATACACCCGCAGGCGGCTGACGTCAGAGACCGCGAACAGCTCTTTGCCAGTGGCACCACCGGCACTGATCAACGCCCCCACATCGGTGGAGCGTGCAGTGACCACGCCGGCGAACGGCGCAGTCAAACGCTGGAAGCCCTTGGTGGCAACCAACTGGTCGACGTTGGCCCTGGCCGCGACCACTTTGGCCTGCTTGGCAGTCAGGTCGCCGGTGCGCTCATCCACGTCCTGGCGCGACACCGAATCCGACGAAAGCATTGCCTGCCAGCGCTTGGCGGTGGTCTGTGCCAGCGACTCGTCGGCCTGGGCCGAAGCCAGCACCGCCTTGGCTTGCAGCAGTTGCTGATCGAGCTCCGGCGTGTCGATTTCGGCCAGCAGTTGCCCGGCCTTCACGTGGTCGCCGATGTCGACGTTCCAGGTCTTGAGGTAGCCATTGACCCGGGCAAAGATCGACGCCCGGGAGTACGCCTCAAGACGCCCCGGCAGGTTCAGGATCGGACCCTGGGGCTGCACGCTCGGGGTGATCAGGATCACGCTGGGCAACGCCTGGGCGTCGGTCCAGGTTTTCAGGTCATGGGATTCGCTGGCGCGCACGCCGATGCCGAATACCACCACGGCAACCAGGACCACCAGCCCCAGCACCAGCCAGAGCAGACCACGGGATTTACGGCGGGGCGAACCCGGATTGGAAACGGAAGCAGACATGTCAAACCCCTTGAGTGGCGGTGGTCGCAAGCGTGGCGTGCTGACGCCGCCCGTGCACAAGACTGAAAATCAGCGGAACCAGGAACAACGTGGCAATGGTGGCGAAGGCCAGCCCGCCGATGACCGCACGGCCCAGCGGGGCGTTCTGTTCGCCGCCCTCCCCCAGGCTCAGCGCCATCGGCGCCATGCCGATGATCATCGAAATCGCGGTCATCAATACCGGGCGCAGACGGGTAAAGCCGGCTTCAAGCGCCGCCTGCACCGCATCCCCGTGCACGGCCAGGCGTTCGCGGCAGAAGCTCACCACGAGGATGGCGTTGGCGGTGGCCACGCCCATGCACATGATCGCCCCGGTCAGCGCCGGTACCGACAGCGGCGTGTGGGTGATGAACAGCATCCACACGATGCCCGCGAGCGCCGCCGGCAAGGCGGTGATGATCACGAACGGGTCAGCCCACGACTGGAAGTTGACCACGATCAGCAGGTAGATCAGCACCACCGCGCCAAGCAGGCCAAACAGCAAGCCACTGAAGGCCGCGTTCATGGTTTGCACCTGACCCTGCAACAGCACCTTGGAGCCGGTGGGCACTTCGCTGGCGTGGGCGGCGATGATCTTCTGGATGTCGGCGGCAACGGCACCGAGGTCGCGGCCCTGGATTGCGGTCAACACCTCGACCACCGGCTGGATGTCCGACTGGGTCACCACCGAGTTCGCGTGGCTGCGTTCGATGGACGCCAGGCCGCCGAGGGTCTGGTCTTGCGCCGAACCGGGGCTGCCGCTCAACGGCAGGTTATGCAGGGCGGCCAGGGTGTCGAGGCCGTACTGCGGGGTTTGCATCACAATCGGATAAGACACGCCGTTGGCCGGGTTGAGCCAGAACGTCGGCGCCACCTGGCTGGAACCCGCCAGGTTGACCACCAGGCTGTTGGTCACATCGCGCTCGTTCAGGCCCACCAGTTGGGCCTGGGTACGGTCCACATCGATCTTGAACGTGGGCAGTTGCCGCGACTGCTGGATACGCGCATCCACCACACCCGGCACCCGCCGGATTTCCCGCAGCAACGTGCTGGCGTAGGTGAAGTTGGCGGGCAGGTTATTGCCGCTGACTTGCACATCCACCGGCGCCGAAGAACCGAAGTTGAGGATCTGCCCGACGATGTCCGAAGCCGGGAACGAAAACACCGCATTCGGGAATTCACGGGGCAGCCGCTCCCGCAGTTCGCGCATGTATTCGGCGGTGGGACGATGGCCCTCTTTCAGGCTGATCTGGATGTCGCTGTCCTGTGAACCCACGGTGCCGGTGTTGTTGTAGGCCACGTTGATCCCGCTGATGGCCAGGCCGATATTGTCGACGATGGCCGCCAGTTCCCGGGGCTCGATCACGTTATGAATGGTGTTCTCGATCTGCGAGACCAGCCGCGCATTGCTCTCGACCCGCGTGCCGATCGGTGCACGCACATGCAACAGGATCTGCCCGGAGTCGACGTCGGGGAAGAAGTTGCGACCCAGGAATGGCACCAGCGCAAACGACACGGCGACGAACGCCAGCATCGCGATCACCGCGATACGGCGGTGGTGCAAGGCACTCTCCAGTGCCCCGTGGTAAACCCCGCGAAACGCCTCGAACTGGCGCTCGAACCCGCGCTGGAATTTCACCAGCGGGTTGCTCGACGGCACCACCACCGGCGTACCGTCCGCATGATGTTCGTGAGGCTTGAGCAGGTAATTGGCGAGGGTCGGCACCAGGGTTCGCGAGAGGATGAACGAGGCGATCATCGCGAAGATCACCGCTTCGGCCATCGGCACAAACAGGAAGCGCGCCACGCCTTCCAGGAAAAACATCGGCACAAACACGATGCAGATACACAGCAGCGACACGAACGCCGGCGTGACGATCTGCGCCGCGCCGTCGAGGATCGCCGTCTCCACCGGCTTGCCCTGCTCCAGGTGCCAGTTGATGTTTTCGATGGTCACCGTAGCGTCATCCACCAGGATCCCCACGGCCAATGCCAGGCCGCCGAGGGTCATGATGTTGAGGGTTTCGCCGAGCGCCGACAGCGTGGCAATCGACGACAGGATGGCCAATGGGATCGACGTGGCGATGATCACCGTGGAGCGCCAACTGCCGAGGAACAACAGGATCATCAGGCTGGTCAACGCGGCCGCTATGATCCCTTCCCGGGCGACGCCGCTGATGGCCGAGCGCACGAACAGCGACTGGTCGCCGATCAGGTCGATATTCAGGTTGGGCGGCAAGGCGCCTTTGTTGTCGGCCAGTTTGTCCTTGATCCCGGCGATCACCCCGAGGGTCGACGCCGAACCGGTCTTGAGCACCGGCAGCAGCACGGAGCGGTTGCCGTTGACGTGCACGATGTTGGTCTGCGGCGGGTTGCCGTCACGCACCGTGGCCACGTCACGAATCAACACGGTGGTGCCGTCGGCGGTCTTGATCGGCAGGTTTTCCAGGTCGTGGAAGTCCGTCGGCGAGTTGTTCAGTTGCAGGTTGAACTCGTAGCTGCCGATCTTTTGCGTGCCCACCGGGGTGATCAGGTTCTGCGTGGCCAGGGCAGTGGCCACGTCCTGCGCCGAGAGACCACGGGCCTGCATGCGTGCGGAGTCGAGGTCGATCTGCACCTGGCGGGTCTTGCCGCCGAACGGGTATGGCAGTGCGGCACCGGGCACCGTGGTCAGCATCAGGCGCACGGTGTTGAGGCCCAGGTCACCGAGTTTCTGTTCGCTGAGGCCTTTGCCGGACAACGCCAACTGCACGATCGGCACTGTCGAGGCGCTGTAGTTGAGGATCAGCGGCGGCGTGGTGCCCGGCGGCAGTTGACGCAGGATGGCCTGGGACACCGAAGTCATCTGCGCGTTGGCCGTACTGATGTTGACTCCCGGCTGGAAGAACACCTTGACGATTCCGTAGCCGTTCAGCGATTGCGCCTCGATATGGCGGATGTCGTTGACCGTGGTGGTCAGCACCCGCTCGAACGGCGAGGTGATGCGGCCGGCCATCTGGTCGGGCGGCAAGCCGGTGTACTGCCAGATCACGGCAATCACGGGGATGCGAATTTCGGGGAAGATGTCGGTCGGGGTACGCCAGGCCGCGAGCGGGCCCACAATCAGAATGAAAATAGCCAATACCAGGAAGGTATAGGGGCGCCGCAATGCGATGCGCACGAGGTTGAGCATAGATGTGATCCAGACAGGAAGTTGATGACTGAAGGAGGTACCGAACAGCGCTTCCCTCCTGCCCCGCCCGTCTGTGTTCCGGGCCAACTGCACTGACATCCGGTCAAAATAGAGGCATATGCCACGATATAGCGTTTAGTGGCATACGCAACTAATTTGTTGCAGCATGTGTCAATATTCATCTTGCCGGATTAACGTTCGGTTAAACCTTGATCTGTAGCGAGTGATCAGCCTGTGAAATGCGCACCGCCTGTCCTGAATAGCCCGAGCACCTGTTCCAACGGAGCCGTGCGGCGCGCGTCCCGTCGTATGGCGCAGATCTATGACGAGGCGTTTGCGCCGTTTGGTTTGAAGGCCACCCAGTATTCGCTGATGAACCACATCGCCAATGGGGACGCTCCGAAGATGCGCGACCTGGCGCAGTCGTTGGTGATGGATTTGTCGGCCCTGGGGCATACGCTCAAGCCGCTGGTGCGGGATGGGCTGGTGGTGTTGCGGGTGGATGAGTTGGACCGTCGCAGCCGGCGGGTGCTGTTGACCGACGCGGGGCAGCGTAAATACGAAGAGGCGCGGGTGGTGTCCAGGCAGATGGCGGTGCGGTTTGATGAGGTGTTTGGGGCTGAGGCGGCTTGCGAGTTGCGTAAGGCCATGGACTTTATTGCGTCTGATGAGTTTGCTCGGGCGTTATTGGGTTAGGGGGCATATCCGTTATTTGGGTGATGGCTTGTATTGGTTCCGCTCTTACAGCGGCTCACTTTTGAAAAGCCGGAATGCCGGCCCAGTCAAAAGTAAGCAAAACGCTCTTGCCCCACCACTCGGCACCTCGCTTAGGCTCGGTGTTCCCTCACTCCGGCTTTGGACCGT
>NZ_JACAPJ010000002.1:385-122809 GCF_013385765.1 Pseudomonas sp. C8002 | reverse complement strand
GGCATCACCTCGGTGTGTCTGATTCCACCGAGTTGTCTGCATCGCCGGCAAGCCAGCTCCTACAGAAAAGCAGCTTTTGCCTTTGCTTTTAACACTCAGGTCGGCTCTCAGGCAGCCGTGCTCTTACTTTTGATCTTGATCTAACTGCCCCCTGCCGCTTTTGCAAAGTGACTCGCTATAAGAGCGAAACCATAAGTAGCCATAACCTAAATAACGGATATGTACCCCCCTCCCCCGGCCAAACTCAACACTTCTCCCGCGAAATAAACCCCAACACCCCAGTATCCATCACCGGATTAAACCGAACCCGGGTCGTAATGTCCTGCTCAATCTCACGCATCGCCACCTGCGGCAACGTAGAAATATCCGCATCCTCCCGTATCCGCGCCGGCGTCACCGACGAGGTCAAAAACGCCACCCCACGCTGCACCGACCACGCCAACGCAACCTGAGCCGGCGTCTTCTGCACCCGCCGTGCAATCCCGGTAATCACCGGTTCATCCAGCACCCGCGGCCTCATCCCATGCCCCAACGGCGCAAACGCCAACACCACAATCCCATGCTGCCTGCAAAACTCCAACAGCTCCCACTCCGGCAGATAAGGGTGTGACTCAACCTGCACCACCGCAGGTTTTATCCGCGCCACCGCCACCAACTCCCGCAGCGTTTCCAGGCTGATATCCGACACCCCGATGGACTTGCAACGCCCCTCATCCACCAGACGCTCAAGCACCCGCCACGTCTCGATCAACGTCACCCCCGAGTCATACAACACATGCCCAAACGCATCCCGTGGGTGCAGCTCGTCACCCGGCAAAAACGCAAACGGCGTATGGATCATGTAGCAGTCGATCACCTCCACCTGAAGCCGGCGGCAACTGGCTTCGAACGCCGGCACCACACGCTCGGGCCGATGGTTGTTGTTCCACAGCTTGGTGGTGATGAACAGGTCCTCGCGCCGGACTTTACCGGCCGCCACCGCATCGTGAATCGCCGCGCCGACCTGCGCTTCGTTGCCATAACGCTCCGCACAATCGAAATGGCGAAAGCCCGCCTCCAACGCTTGCGTGACCGCCTGGGTGGTGGCCGTCAAATCCCTGAACAGCGTCCCGAACCCCACCGCCGGCATCGCGCCCGAACCATGCTGCAAAGAAAAACGGGTATCGCGAAGTGCATCGTAATAGCTCATGTGTTTGCTCCACTAGCGTTTGAAATCGTTGACCGAGCGACCACCGAGCGCCACGAACAACCGCACGGTGTCGAGATGTTGGGCGGTGCTCGCCCGGATCTGCCCGAGCAGGGCCTGCTCATAGGCGCGTTGTGCCTCCAGCACTTGCAACAGCCCGCTCTCCCCTGCCCCATAGGCCTGCTGGTTCAGGCGCAAACTGTTGGCGGCGGCCTGTAGCGCGGCGGTCTGTGCCTGGTACTCCTCGGCGTCGTGGTTGATCGCCTGCAAGGTGTCTGCGACCTGGCCGAAGGACTTGATGACGGTCTGCTGATAGTTGGCGAGCGCGGCGTTGTAACCCTCCACGGCGGCCTGGCGCTCTGCCTTGAGAGTTCCGCCATCGAAGATCGGCCCCGCCAACCCGGCGGCAAAACCCCACAGCGCCGCACCACCATTGCCCGACGCGGCCTGGGCCAGTGACGCGGACAACTCCACACGGGGATAGAGATTGGCGGTGGCCACGCCGACCGCCGCGCTGGCCGCATGCAATTCGGCTTCGGCTTGCAGCACGTCCGGGCGGTCATGGGCCAGTTCGGACGGCAAGCTGACCGGCAGCGTGGTGGCCGAGGCAAATCCAGCCAGTTCGAAATCCGGTGCGCGCCAATCCGCCGGGCCCTTGCCCGCCAGGATCGACAGCGCATGCCGCGCCGCATCGCGCTGCTGGGCGAGTGGCGGCAACAGGGTGCGGTCCTGCGCCAGTCGCGTTTCGGCCAGGGAGACATCGAGCTGCGTCGTCGTGCCGCTGTGTTGCGCCGCGCGCACCAGTTCGAGGTTTTTCGCGTCGGTGGCGAGCAAGGTCTGCACCGCTTCCATCTGCGCGTTGGCCGAGGCCATCAGCAACGCCTGGCTGGCGACGTCGCCCGTCAGCGTCAGGTACGCCGCCTCGAAGCGATGCTGCTGGAAATCGGCCAATGCCTGCTGTTGTTCGACCCGGCGCTGATTGCCGCCGAATACGTCGAGGTCGAAACTGACCTGCGGCCCGACGCCATAGAAGTTCGTCACCGCTGGCCGCGCGGCGTTGTGCACGCGCTGGCGGCCCGCTTGCGCGGCGAAATCCACCTGCGGGAAAAGTGCACCCTCGGCCGCAGCCACCGAAGCGGCGGCCTGACGCAACGTCGCGTCCGCTGCCGTCAGCTCAAGGTTGCCGGCAATCGCCCGGCGCATCACGCTGTCGAGCGTTTCGGAATGAAAGATCGACCACCAGTCGACGCTGACCTTCTGACTGAAGGAAACGTGCTGCTCAGCCTGCACGTCATAGTGCGGCGAAGCGGTAACGGACGGCGCCTTATAGTCCGGGCCAACCGAACACGCGGACAGGGTCATGACGGCCGTGATAACAAGCCCATGGGATTTCATTACGCACACTCCGGAAAACTAGTGGGTCGTGACAGGTTTACGCAGCAGCAGCACCAGCGGGCTCACCACCAGCATTGCCCACAGCAGAATCTTGAATTGGCCGACCACCGCGATGAAGGCGGCCTGGCCGGTGATGGCTTCGTTCAGCGCGGCGAATCCCGCCAGGGGCGTCGATGCGGGGACCGAATGCACAGTCAGGTGGCCGGCCAGCGCCACGTGCATCGCCTGGGTGTTGTTGAAGAAGAACCACTGCACCACCGCCACACCCAGGGTGCTGCCGTAGACGCGGGACAGGTTGAACAGCCCACTGCCTTCGGGGCGCAACGTCGGGTCGAGGGTGCTGAACGCCACCCGGGAAAGCGCCGGCATCAGCAGGCCCAGGCCCGCGCCCTGGATTGCGCCAGCCACTGCCACCGGCCAGCCGTCCATCAAGGGTGAATAGCCGAGCATCGAGTGGTTGGCGTAGATCACCACGGCGATCCCGGCGACCACAAATGGGCGGCCGTCGAGATGCGCAGGCACCTTGTTCATCAGCCAGAACGCACCCAGCAGCCCCACGCCACGGGGGATGGTGAGGAAGCCTGTGGTGTCGGGCGGGAAGCCCAGCAGTTCATCCAGCATCGGCGAGGTCATCGCCATGGTCGGCAGCAGCACGAAACCGACGGCGAAGAACAGGATGGTCGACAGCACGAAGTTGCGGTCGCGCAACAACCCCTTGCTGATGAAGTGTGTGCTCGAGGTGAACCGGTGCATTGCGAACAGGTAGAACCCCAGGGCACTGGTGGCGGCTTCCAGCCAGATCTCGGGCGAGTCGAACCACTCCAGGCGCTGGCCACGGTCGAGGACCATTTGCAGGCCGATCACGCCGAGGGTGAAGCTGGCGAAGCCTGCGAAATCAAACGCAGCAGCGCTGTTGGCTTTCTTCTCCTGCTGCAACATCGCCACGATCAAGAAGGTGTACGCCAACAGCGGCAGGCTGGCGTAGAACATCCAGCGCCAGCCGAAATGCTCGCTGATCCAGCCGCCAATCGCCGGGCCGCTGACAATCCCCAGCAACCCGATCGCCGTCCATGACGGGCCGAATTTTGGCCGTTGCGTCGGGGCCAATGTCTCCAGGGCGATGGCCATCGACAGCGGCGCCAACACGCCGCTGGCAGCCCCCTGGATGATCCGCGCGCCGACGAATTGCAGTGAGGTGGTGGCCTGTGTCGCGAGCAGCAGGCCGAGGGCGAAGATCAGCATCGCCGCCTGGTAAACCGCCTTCACGCCGAAGCGCGCAGCAAGCCACTGAGCCACCGGCAATGTAATCGCGCTGGCCGCCAGGTACGACGTGAAGATCCACCCCGCCTCGTCATCCGTCATCGACAAACTGCCCTGCACAAACCGCAGGGCCGAGTTCGGCAGCGACACGTTGACCGCCTGCAACCAGGTCACCAGCAACGCCGCAAACCGGAGAGTACGTGCGCCGTTCATGGGCCGGTCCTGATATCAACCGTCACCGTGGCGCTGGTGCCGGAGAACAGCGGCAAGTCCGCGTTGGCCTCGTCCAGTTCCAGGCGCACCGGCACCCGCTGCACCACCTTGACCCAGTTGCCGGTGGCGTTTTCCGGCGGCAGCAGCGCGAAGTCGGCACCGGCGCCCGGGCTCAGGCTGGTGATGTGCGCCTTGAAGGGATGATCCGGGTAGGTGTCGAGCTTGATGGTTGCCTGCTGACCGGCTCGCATATGGGTCATCTGGGTTTCGCGAAAGTTGGCTTCGACCCAGGTGCGACGGGGCGACAGCAAGGCGAAGGCCGGCGCGCCGCTGTTCAGATAATCGCCGACCTGCACGTCATCCACCTTGGCCACCACGCCGTCGTCGGGGGCATAGACCGTCGCGTACGAGAGGTAGAGTTGCGCCTCGTCGAGCTGCGCCTGGGCCTCGCGAATCGCCGGGTGTCGGTCGATTTCGATGTCGGGATTGCCGTTCAGCGCCACCACCGTATTGGCGATCTGCTGCTCGACGGACGCCACGCGTTGCCGGGCGACTTTCAGGTCGGTATCGGCCCGTTCGAACACGGCCTGGGACACGAACTCGGTGGCCACCAGGGCCTTTTTGCGGGCGAACTCCTTCTGGTCGAAACCCGCCGATTCCTTGGCCGCCTGCAACTCTGCCTGCTGTTGCCGGTAGCTGGCCTTGAGGCCTTCAATCCGCAGGCGCGCCACGCTCAATTGCGCCTGCGCACGCTCGACCGCGACCTGGAACGGCTCGGGGTTGATACGCAGCAGTACCTGCCCCTTGTGTACCGACTGGTTGTCTTCCACGGCGATCTCCACGACCTGCCCGGATACCCGCGCATTGATCGACGCCTTCGCCACTCGGGCATACGCGTTATCGGTGGATACGTACGGCGCATCCTTGAGGTAATACACATACCCGGCCGCTGCAATGAGTACCGGAAAGCCCACCATCAACAGTGAACGCCAGGGGGTGCGGGTCGTGTTTTCCAACGCATTGCTCATGATCGAATCACCTTTGCTGAGCCCGGGATTTCTGAGGCCTTAATTTTGTGCGATGATGTAAGAATATCGACCCACCCACCTCTACTCAAGGATTTTTGTACGCCATGGCACAAAAAAAGATCACAGAGGCAAAAGGCCGTGGCCGCCCACGGGCCTACGACCCCGAAACGGCAATGCAAAAAGCCCTCGGGGTGTTCTGGAGCACCGGCTATTCCGGCGCCTCACTGGACAGCATCGCCACCGCCGCCGGGATGAACAGGCCAAGCCTGTACGCCGCGTTCGGCGACAAACACGCGATCTACCTCAAGGCACTTGAGCAGTATTGGGGTCTCGCTTCTGCCGCCATCGACGAGGCGCTGGACGACCCGAGCCTGACCCTCGCAGAGGCGTTGATGCGCTTATATGAAGGCCAGTTGTCGATCTACTTTTCGGGGGATGGCGAGCCACGGGGCTGCTTTATCATCGGCACCGCAACCACTGAAGCGGTGGAGGATGCGGAGATTCGCGCCGTGCTTTTGCAGCGCCTCGACGCACTCGACGCCCATCTCGAAACCCGCTTGCGCACGGCCATCGAGGCCGGTGAGTTGAAAGGTGGTGCAGACCCGGCAGCCGTCGCCGTCCTCGCCGCGTCTTTGGTGCACAGCTTTTCGATTCGTGCACGGGCGGGCAAGCCCCACGCCGAATTGATCACCCTGGCGCGCAACGCCGTGCAGGTCATCTGCGGATGAGTGAAGGACTGGAAGACATTCTGGCCGAGCACCTGGCCGTGATTTTCTGCGGGATAAACCCGGGGCTGAAGGCCGCCACCACCGGGCATCACTTCATGGGCAGGAGCAATCGGTTCTGGCGCACGCTGCACCTGGCCGGGTTTACGCCCCATGAAGTGCAGCCGGAGAACGACCGCACGATCCTGCAATACCAATGCGGGCTGACCACGGTGGTGGAGCGGCCTACGGCCCGGGCGGACCAGTTGTCGGCGGATGAATTCAGGGCGGCGGCGGCGGGTTTTGAACGCAAGATCGCACGTTATGCGCCACGGTATGTGGCGTTTCTGGGAAAAGCCGCCTATAGCGCGTTGAGCGGGCAGAAGCAGATTGCCTGGGGACTTCAACCGCACACCCTGGGGTGTGCGGCGGTGTGGGTTCTGCCCAATCCCAGCGGCAGGAACCTTGGGTTTACGCTCGACCAATTGGTGCAGGCGTACCAGCAATTAAGGCTGGCAACACTCAGTCCCGATTAGAACTCAACTTCTCCCACAAAAAGCTGTAGACCAGCGCACTCATATGCGCAGCCTGTGCATTGTCTGCCGCCCCGCCGTGCCCACCTTCGATATTTTCGTAGTACGTCACGTCCTTGCCGGCCTCGATCATCTTCGCCGCCAGCTTGCGGGCGTGGGCTGGATGCACCCGGTCATCGCGGGTCGAGGTCAGGAAAAACACCGGTGGGTAGGCCTTCGCCGGATCGAACAGGTGGTATGGAGAAAACGTCTGGATGTACGCCCACTCTTCAGGTAAGTCCGGGTTGCCGTATTCCCCCATCCACGACGCCCCGGCCAACAGGAGGTGATAGCGCTGCATGTCGAGCAAGGGCACCTGGGAGACGATTGCACCGAACAGTTCCGGGTATTGAGTAAGCATATTGCCGACCAACAGACCACCGTTGCTGCCACCCTCCGCGCCCAGATGTCGGGGCGAAGTAACCCCGCGGTCGATCAGGTCACGGGCCACTGCGGCAAAATCTTCGTAGGCACGCGGACGGTTCTGCTTGAGTGCGGCCTGGTGCCAGCGCGGGCCGTATTCACCGCCACCGCGAATGTTGGCAACCACGTACACCCCGCCCTTCGAAAGCCAGGCGCGGCCTGCCTTACCGGAGTAATACGGGGTCAGGGAGTATTCAAAGCCGCCGTAACCATAGAGCAAGGTCGGCGCCGTGCCGTTGCGCGGCAGGTCTTTGCCGAGCACCAGGAAATACGGCACACGAGTGCCGTCCCTGGAGACCGCAAAGTGCTGCTCGATCACGTGCTGGCTGGAATCGAAAAAGGCCGGCAGGGTTTTCAGTACCTCGGGCGGATCACCGATCTCGGCCAGCGACAAGGTGGTCGGCGTCAGGTAGTCAGTGGTCACCAGCCAGACGGCATCACTGTCGTCGCTGTCCACTGCGCTGGCATCCACCGTCCCCATGCTCGGCGCCCCGGTGAACGGGCTGTGCTGCCAGCCGTTCGCGCCGGGAGTGAGGACGCTGAGGCGGTTCTTGACGTGATCCAGTACGTTCAGCACCAGGTGATTCAACGTCCAGAAAAACCCTGCCAGCGAGGTGCTGTCCGCAGGGGTGAACAGCACCTCGAAATCCCGCTGGCCTGCCATGAAGCGATCAAACCGGATCGCCAGCAACGAGCCGGCCACAAACACTTCATCAAGCGTCCAGTCCTCCCGCAGTTCCAGCAGCAGCCAGTCTTTGTACACCGACTTTTCCGCTGAGTTCGGCGCGTCGATTTTGCTTAATTGGTTGTCGCTGCCCCGCAGGTACAGCTCGTTGTTGTAGAACGCCAGCGTGCGGCTGACGAAGTCACGCTCGTAGCCGGGCGTGTCGTCGTGCATCGCCGCGATGTACATATCATCCAGCGCGCCTTCATAGACAAGACTGGCGGCACTCAACGGCGTACCGCGCTGCCACTGCTTGACGATGCGCGGGTAACCGGAACGGGTCATCGACCCTTCACCAAAATCGGTATAGACATAGACGTTGTCACGGTCGATCCAGCCCAGGCCGCCCTTGGACTCGGGCAACTGGAAGCCGTCTTCGACCCAGGTCTTGCTGGCCAGATCAAACTCGCGGGTGACATTCGCATCGGCGCCGCCACGGGACAGCGCCAGCAGGCAGCGCTGGTAGTCCGGGCGCAAGAAATCAGCACCGTGCCACACCCAGTTTTCGCCCTCGGCGGCGTTCAGTGCGTCAAGGTCCAGCAACGTTTCCCAGGCAGGCTGGGGCTTGCGGTACTCCGCCAGCGTGGTGCGACGCCACAGGCCCCGCGGGTGGGCGGCGTCCATCCAGAAGTTGTAGTAATAGGCGCCGACCTTATCGACGTAGGGGATGTTGCTGTCCGAGTCCAGTATCTCCAGCACATCGGCCTTGATCTGCTTGAAGCTGTCGGAGCGGGCGAGCCGGTCTTCGGTCTTGAGGTTCTGGGCGCGTACCCAGTCCAGTGAACGCGAGCCGTCGACGTCTTCAAGCCATTGGTAGGGATCGTTGGACGTTTCGGGAAGTTTTGACATGTTCGAATCCTGTCGAAAAGCAGAAATGGATAGCGTGCCCGACTTTGAGCCTTTTTGAGTGATAAAAAAAGCAAGAAACCGGGTGTGTTACCCGATCTGATCGGCGATACATGGCGGAGGTACCGCAGGCTGCTACGGCAGGAGGACAGGCGATGGCTGACAAAAACATGTGGATGCTGATGGGCGCAGATGCAAAACCCTACCCAAGCCTCGAGCCGGGAACGCTGGGCGGCCACCGAGGCGGCAAGCGCTATGGAAAGCTCGACTGTCGTGCGGCGCTGCGAGCCATTGCGCGTGGCGGCTACGTGAAAAATCGCGTGTTTTTTCTCGATGAAGCGACGGCTATCGCCGCGGGATTTCGTCCTTGTGCGGTGTGCATGCCATCCGAATATCGCCTGTTTCGAGGGCACGCCTGAATCGAGTGTCCGGGACAAATTCCAGGCAAAAAAAAGCCTGCATCGCTGCAGGCTTTTTTACTATCTGGCTCCACGACCTGGACTCGAATAGAAGATTAAGCATCTGTTTTAAAAGTAAATTATGTCGACTTATAAAATATTTATCCCTAAGGTTATCCTTATTAAGCCCGGATTTTATACGAACTCTTTGGATCCCCATGAGCACGGCAGTTGCGTCCGTCCCGCCTACCGATCAGTGCAGTAGTTCGTTCCTCGTGATCACTGTGTCAGTCAGAAACGGACTTTAGTTGGGTGGTTTAGGTATTGAAAAAGACGTCCTGAATTTCGACAGGTTTTGATTCGTGGTTTGCATTCCTGCCGGCTAATCAATGGCATTGATGCTGACCATCTTTTGCATCCGACTTGACCGATACTCGTAGAGAAGGTGACCGGCAGTGAGCAACCCAAAGCTGACGATTGCGATGGGCAGAAATTGGCCGTTCTTTGCCGGTCGCGACGGGCAAGAGTCGGCCAGAAGGTACCATTGAGTAACGGCAACAATCGACCCAAAGTAGAAACTTAGGGAAGCAAACTGGCTCTACCACCACGGTTACGATTCAGGAGGACTATTCCCGAATGGGACTGATGCCCTCTAGAGTCGAGAATGATGTGTCTTTCGCCGTCAGCAGAAAATCCCTCATGTAGGGTGTGGTCAGCATGTCCGTACGCACCGCAGCGAATAGAGTGGGAAATAGGCCTTTGTCGCCCAGGCGTCGAGCTGTGACATATCCACGAGACGTGTATTCGTGCACGGCCCAGTTTGGTAGGCAGCAAATCCCTCTACCAGATGCGACGAGTTGCATCATCATCACGGTCATTTCTGAGGTTCGTATGTTGAGCGGTTCGACATCGGCGGGGTCAAGGAAACGAGTGAAGATGTCGAGCCGGTCTCGGTCGACGGGATAGGTGATCAACGTGAAGGGCTTCAAGTCCATTGGCAGAATAATACTTTTCCCAACCAGTGAATGATGGTTATCCACGGCCAGCAATGCTTCATACATGAACAGCGGCACATAGGTAACGCCACTCAGGTTTATCGGATCGGAGGTCACGACCAGATCCAGATCCCCTCGGGCTAAAGCTGGAAGCGGCGCGAATGAAAAACCTGATGCCAGATCCATCTCCACCTCAGGCCATGAGGTCCTGAAGGCGTCAATGGCTGGCATCAGCCACTGGAAGCAGCTATGACACTCAATTGCCAGGTGCAAACGCCCAGCAGAGCCTCCCGCTAACCGGCTGAAATCGCGCTCAGCTTCCCTCATCAATGGAAGCACTTCATCCGCCAGCCTGAGCAATCTAAGACCCGCACTGGTAAAGCGCATCGGTTTGGTCTTGCGCGCGAACAATGTCATACCCATCCGCTCCTCCAGCTCTTTGAGCTGATGGGAAATGGCTGACTGCGTCAGGTTCAAACGCTCAGCCGTCTCCACCAGACTGTTGGTGTCACGCATGGTTTGTACGGTTTTAAGATGACGAATATCGATCATGATCATGAATAAAATTTGAGTTGTCATAGACTAAAATTAGTTTGTCTCACCATAGATTAATTGACGACAATGGGTCTAGAGATAAACGAATTGCAGTCGCCTGCTTCTCAGGGGTTAATCCTCCTCGTATTTCCGTGTATGGGAGGCGACTGTGAACCTGGAAATCCCGCTGAGAACTCGCGATGACAACGGTAGATCGACCTCAACTCACCTTGCCGAATGGAGCCGATAAGCTGCTCCTCCACTCTTGCTGTGCTCCCTGCTCTGGAGAGGTGATGGAAGCGATCACGGCATCGGGGATCGACTACACAATTTTCTTCTACAACCCGAACATTCACCCTGCACGCGAGTACCTGCTGCGCAAGGACGAGAACATCCGTTTTGCCGAAGACCACAACGTGCCGTTTGTGGATGCCGACTATGACACCGACAACTGGTTCGCTCGTGCTAAAGGGATGGAGCATGAACCTGAACGCGGCGTACGTTGCGCCATGTGCTTTGACATGCGTTTTGAACGTACGGCCCTGTATGCCTTTGAGCATGGATTCAGCGTGATCAGCAGCTCGCTAGGGATTTCTCGTTGGAAGGATATGAAGCAGATCACTGATAGCGGTATCCGCAGCGCGCAGAAATATCCTGGAGTCAGCTATTGGGATTACAACTGGCGCAAGGCGGGCGGTTCGGCACGGATGATCGAGATCAGCAAGCGTGAGCGTTTCTATCAACAAGAATACTGCGGCTGTATCTACTCACTGCGAGACACCAATCACCATCGCAAGGATCAAGGGCGAGACATCATCCGTATCGGCGTGAAGTATTACGGGGATGACCGTGATGATGGCTCGGTTGGTAGGTAACCGGCCAGAAACGGCACTCATATGCAAAAGGAAAATTCCTCACTTTATGTCGTCACTGGAGCCGATGAGGATGTGCGGCTGAATGATGAGATCTCTCCGATACGGATAAAACATGAGTGTGTTGAAAGAAGCACTGCACGATGGCGTATTCACTTGCGTCGTTGAGTTTGTGCCCAAACCATCATCGGAGCGTTTTGCTGCTTTTGAGGCTCTCATGGAGCATGCACGGCTTCACGAGTGGCCGCTCGTCGCCGCCGTGGCAGACCGTGTTGGCGGTAACCTGGATGTGGGCCCTGTGGACGCATGTGCTGCTTTCAAACGCCCAATTCCGGTGCTCATTCATTTTTCTGGAAAAGACCGCGAGCGTTCCGACCTGTTGGCACAACTGGACAGGCTGGAAAACCTGGGTGTAAATCAGCTGCTGCTCATCAGTGGCGACCGATTGTCAGGACGTGAGCCTGGCCAGCGCCCGGTGCGTTATCTCGAATCGGTGCCCGCGCTGCAAATCGTTCGTGCGGCTCGCCCGGACTGGCTGTTGGGCGCTGCGCTCAATCCATTTAAATATTGCGAGGAGGAAGGCGGCGCCCAGTACCTCAAGGCACAAAAGAAGCTTGCTGCGGGTGCCGATTTTCTCACTGTACAACTCGGCTTCGACACCCAGAAGCACTTGGAAGCGCTTGCTTGGATGGCTGAACAGGACAGGCCTAAGCCACTTCTGGCTTGCGTGATGGGGTTAACCCCGCAACGCGCCAACATGCTTCAGCGTACCTGGCATCGTGATCAGCCCCTCTATGCTTAAAGCGCTGGCTGCTGAGGCAGCTATCTCAGAGGATCATGCACACTTGCGCTGCATTGATCGCTTGGCTCTCCAGATCGTCGGCTTGCGGTTGATGGGATATGCCGGAATCCACCTGTCCGGTGTCCACACGCCAGATGAGCTTGTAGCGTTGGAACAGCGGATTTCCATTTGGGTCAGCCAAATCGATTCCCTGAAACAGTGGCAGCCAGCTTGGGAAGCTAGTTGGCACTTGGATGGCCAACGTTGCAGTCACTTTTAACCCCATTGGAGGCAATTGGTATCGGGGCGAATCCAGCGTGAAGGCGACTCTGAAAGAAACGTTTCGCTACCACGTATTGTCGGCCTTCCATTCTCACCTTTTCAGTCGAACCACGGGGCTCAGCAAGGCTTTCGGCTGGAGCGTACAGCGCTCTGTATGGTCTTCCGCTACGGGGTAACGATGGTTGCACCAATTGGAGCGAAATCTGAAACGTCCCGTGATGGGCTGCAACACCTGCGGGCAGTGTCGTCTTGAGGATACGCTGTATGTCTGTCCCGAAACATGTCCGAAAGGATTGGCCAATGGCCCCTGCGGCGGCACTCAACTCAACCGTTGCGAGTTCGGGGATCGGGAGTGCGTACACAGTGTGAAGTACCGTACCGCCAAGTCAGTAGGTCAGTTTCCAGTTCTCGCAGATCGCTTGATTCCGTGCGTTGAGCTGGGCAGTAGACATCGTAGTTCCTGGCCACACTGGTTTGCTGCCGATTCCAGGCAGTCTGGAAAAGCATCCGAATGAAATCGAAAGAGCAGCAGGCGCATGAGCCGAGAATTGAGCATTCAGGATCGACCAGACAACTGATAGCGCCTTTAGTTATCGAAGCGGTCAAGCAGAATCGCTACCAGGTAGCGCGCAGATATGGCCGGGTCACTATCGCCTAGCATGAGTATTTTTACGTGCGAGCACAGGATATTCTGGTACATAGCGACGTTTTTCACACGTATCAAAAAGAAGGACGTCAACGGTTGCTCGATGCAGATGTATACGGGGTGATCGACAGGGGCCTCCACGATGACCTCACCGCTGCGCCTACACGCCATCATGAGCGTGACTAATATTCTTTTGAAATCAATTCGTTTTTGTTCATGTAGCCTGCCTGCTTAAAATGCGTGCAGCACTTCACTGTGGCTGATCTACAGGCCGTCGAGCGAAGGAAGAGAATGTTGATCAAAGCTGAAAGAGGCAATGCGCCAGTTCAGGCTTGTCAAAAATATAGGTGCAGGTCACGATGAACAATGAATTCACATTTGCTATCAAGAAAATTTGTTTTGATGAAAACTACTTTCCCTCAGACAATACGCGCATTACGACCAACTTTGCTAATTTAGCAAGAGGAGAGAGTCGTCAGGAGAATTTGCGTAACACTTTAAAGATGATTGACAATCGATTTAATGCTTTGGCGCACTGGGATAATCCGACCAGTGATCGTTACGCGGTCGAGTTGGACATTATCTCCGCTGAAATGAAAATTGATCCTGAAGGTTGCGGCCAACCTATTCCGTTAATTGAGATTTTGAAGACAACCATTGTTGATCGAAAAACCAATGAACGCATCAATGGCATTGTAGGTAATAATTTCTCATCCTACGTGCGAGACTATGACTTCAGTGTGAGACTGCTGGAGCACAACAAGAACCAGTCGGAGTTCAGCACCCCAGATGACTTTGGCGATTTGCACGGCAAACTGTTTAAGTGCTTCGTCAACTCAAGCGCTTACAAAGATCATTTCGACAAGCCACCTGTCATCTGCCTGAGCGTATCAAGTACCCGGACATACCTGCGAACCGAGAACCAGCACCCTGTCCTGGGCTTTGAGTACCAGCAAGATGCGTACTCTTTGACAGATGAGTATTTCAGGAAAATGGGCTTGAAGGTTCGTTATTTCATGCCGCCGAACAGTGCTGCGCCACTGGCTTTCTACTTCTCAGAGGATTTGCTCGGTGATTACACCGATCTTGAGTTGATTGGCACCATCAGTACAATGGATACGTTCCAGAAAATCTACCGTCCTGAGATTTACAATGCGAACTCCGTAGCTGGAAAGTTCTATCAGCCTAGTTTGAAGCATCAGGACTACTCATTGACTCGAATTGTTTATGATCGAGAAGAGCGTAGCCGACTGGCTGCCGAACAGGGAAAGTTTGCCGAAGAACAATTCATCAAGCCATATCAAGCCATTCTTGATCAGTGGTCTGTTAGCTGCGCGCTTTAATAATTTAAATCAAGGTCATTTTTAATGAAAAAACTGTTGCCTACTTCGACCGCTGGTAGCCTGCCTAAACCTTCCTGGCTTGCACAACCTGAAACGCTTTGGTCACCCTGGAAATTGCAGGATGAAGAACTAGTTGAAGGTAAACAAGACGCTCTGCGCCTCTCATTGCAGGAGCAACAGCTGGCCGGTATCGATATCGTCAGTGATGGCGAACAGACTCGTCAGCACTTTGTGACGACCTTCATCGAGCATCTCGAAGGTGTCGATTTTGAGAATCGTGAAACCGTCCGGATTCGAGATCGCTACGATGCCAGCGTGCCGACGGTTGTAGGTGCGGTTGCTCGGAGAAAGCCGGTGTTCGTCGAAGACGCCAAATTTTTGCGCCAGCAGACGAAGCAGCCGATCAAGTGGGCCCTACCTGGCCCAATGACCATGATCGATACCCTCTACGATGCTCACTATAAAAGCCGTGAAAAACTGGCTTGGGAATTTGCGAAGATTCTCAATCAGGAGGCCAGAGAGCTGGAGGCTGCCGGGGTAGATATCATCCAGTTCGATGAGCCCGCATTCAACGTGTTCTTCGACGAAGTGAATGACTGGGGTGTAGCCACCTTGGAGCGAGCCATCGAAGGGCTTAAATGCGAAACCGCCGTGCATATTTGCTACGGCTACGGCATCAAGGCCAACACCGATTGGAAGAAAACGCTTGGTTCGGAATGGCGCCAATATGAAGAGGCGTTCCCCAAGTTGCAGAAATCCAGCATCGATATCGTCTCGCTGGAATGTCATAACTCTCACGTCCCTATGGATTTGATCGAACTCATTCGGGGCAAAAAAGTAATGGTGGGGGCCATTGATGTGGCAAACCATGCTATCGAGACGCCCGAGGAGGTTGCCAATACCCTGCGCAAGGCACTTCAGTTCGTCGATGCCGACAAGCTCTATCCATGCACCAACTGCGGCATGGCTCCGTTGCCTCGTCAGGTGGCAAGGGGCAAGTTGAATGCGTTGAGTGCAGGCGCAGAGATCATTCGGAAAGAGCTGTCGAACTAGGAACTGCGATGTCACTCACTGCCGCTACCAATGCTACAGCTATTGCCATCGAGCCCGTGAGCTTTCGTGAGGCGCTCGGGCATTACGCCTCCGGTATTACGGTGATCACATCGCACACCGGTGATGAGCCGATTGGCTTTACTTGTCAGTCGTTCTATAGCGTTTCGATGAACCCGCCGTTGGTGTCGTTCAGCGTCATGCGCAGTTCGGCCAGCTATCCGAAGATTCGCGACGCAGGTCGGTTCGCAGTCAATATTTTGTCCGGTGAGCAGGCCGGGATTTCCAACCAGTTCGCTCGCCGAGGCACGGATAAATGGCAGGGAATCGAATGGCAGGAATCGCCGCTGGGCAATCCGGTCATCGATGGCAGCCTGCATTGGCTCGATTGTGAGATTCACGCCGAGTATATCGCGGGTGATCACGTGATCGTGATTGGTGAGGTGAAAGCTTTGGATCTGCAAAAAGCTGATACCGAACAGCCATTGCTGTATTTCAAAGGGCAGTATCGCAACCTGGCGGCGCATGGCGCAGTTTGAGCGACGAGCGTTTTTCTGCGTAACCGGAGTGGCCACAAACCACTCCTTTATGCTGCGTTAAAGCAAATTAGACGCCTACAGCCTTGCGAGATGGGTATAGGGCCAACTCGGCAACCTTGCCGAAAATCAGTCCTAGGCTAGTCCACAGTACGATCTGGATACCTAACGACGCCGTACGGAACTTCCACAGCAGTACCGCAGAGAAGTTGTCTGGCACCTCATTGATCGTTGGGAACAAGTAAGCGGCGACCGATACGATGACTAGATAAAGCGCGACACCACTGATGGCGCCACTCCAGATGCCGTTTTGGCCGATCAGCTTGCGGCCCACATTGACCGAAATCACGGCGCCGATCACAGACACCAGCATGATCAGGAAGAACAGTTGAGTGCGCAATCCGATTGTGTCTGGGTTACCAACCGAAGGCGGATTCGGCGGATACTTCAGGCCAGGAATAAGAAACACCGCCACGAACGCGGTCAGTGCCAGCAGTGCTGCCAGACCGCAAGGCCCGACACGGCCAATGCGACCCAACGCGTAGGCGAAAACCAGCGAGAAGATGCCGCCCAGCGATACGCTGTACACGACAACGCCAGTTAGCAGGCCAGCGCTGCCCTGCACGTCGCGGCTAACCAGTTCCTCCTCTTCCTCGGCGTCACCGTGCATATGCGCCATGCTTTCTTCGAAAGCAATCGCCTTGTCCACCTGTGGCTCACCAAACACTTTGGCGAATCCAAATGCCAGAAGGCCTGCAATTAGACCGACAAGCATGCCCCTGACGAGTAAACGACCAGTCATGTGAAATACCTCAAGAAATCAGTGGCAGGGGAAACCCAGAAGATGACGACTATCGTGTACGAACTCGTGCACGTACATGCCTTTGAATACCGCCGTGGCGCCTTGTTCGGCGCCGACGAAGTAGATCGCGAGCATTAGCAGCAGGCCACCGAAGATTGCCCAAGGCAGCACTTCACCCAGAGGAATGGTAGGGATGGAGATGTCGGTATCAGTTGCAGCGGTATAAGCCACGAAAACCTCCTGGGATTTCGCGTCCCGTTGACGGTGGTAAGGATCGAAGAAAGGTCTGGCTTTCGGCAATGAGCCGACCACAGTGGCGCGACCGCGTCAGAGTTAGACCGACTTCTTGCTTCGTAATAAATTGATACAACTCCGCTAGTGTAGTCCTTCCCTGCTTAAGCTCACATGAATTTTTACCGTGCAGCACGAACCACGATATCCGCTTAGGCTGAGTTTTTTCCAAAGAATGGAGAAGGGAGATTTTGCAGCGGAGTGACGGTTATTGGCTGTTTTCTGACCTTCGCTTAGCGGTTGAACTGCCAGGATTTTCCTAGTCGATAAGTGAGTAATTGCATGGTCAGCAAATAGTAATAACGCGTCGAGTCAGTGCGCTGGTTTAGGTGGTGCTTTAAAAACCACGCAAGGTGTTTTCTCTGCCAAGTCCATGGGTTGTCGCGCTGCCATCGCTCAGCGATTGCTGTTTGGATAGCCTCCGCCTGACGAAGGTGGCGTTGGCGTGTGGAATGCGATCCGGTCAGAACGCCGGCCAGGAACAGCTCCATATCGAATGCCTTGCTCATGTTCGACCGCCAATGTAAGCCGACACCACGTCGATACGGCCGTGCCCGAGTTCATCGCTGATTTGTACTCGGGCCTCCTGATCTAACCGTCGGTCGAGCTGATAGCAGCGGCCACCGTTGATGGGCGCGAGATGATGGGTGATCTGTTCATAGCGTTCACACGCATAGGCCGCCCGCAAGTCGTGAAAGCCTTTGAGTTCGTGCGTATGGAGGAGGTCTCGAACGGGGCGGACGGAGCTCTGTGTGAAGTCCAGATAACTTTCGTGCGGTGCTAACAGGTTGTGGCTACCGTCAGGCGAGACATGATGGGCGAATGCCAGAGCGCCGCGGATTTGATCGTTCACCGTGATCCAGCGAGGGGCCGACGCACCTGAGCGGCCACCTTTGGTGACATCCTGGATGTTCATCTTGCCGTAGTGTTCGGCCTCACGTTTTAAACGCGGTAGGTCCGCCAATATGACCTCGCGTAAGCGCATGCCGGTGGCTCGTGCCAACTGAGCGATCGCCGCCGCGCGCGGCATTTGGTGTTCGCAGAGCACGTCGACGATCCGCTTCACCTGTTCGCGGTCTTGGCCTTGCGGCACTGAACGACGAACAGTGGTGCGTCGCATTCCCAGCGCCTCACTCGGGCTCGGCACTTTCACATACTGATCACCGCGAAGCGCGGCCATGGTTCGATTCACACTGGACAACCGGTTTTGCGCAGTGGCGATAGCCAGCTCACCTTGTCCAACTTGTTGGCGCAGATGTCCGGTGTAGTCCAGCAAGGTTTGGCGATCTATCTGCCGCGCATCGTTAAACCCTAGCCCATCCTCCGACCGACACCAGCGCACAAACGCCTGCCACCGATCACTGTGTGCCTTGACCGTGCCGTAATGTCCGCCGCCAAATAGGTCTTTGAGCGCTTGCGGCCCGGCATAGCTCAACTGCCGACCATAGCCAAAATTGCGTCCATCTCGCCTGCCCACCAGTGCCATGATAGAAGTCCTCTCGAAGCCAAAACTTTTAAAACTGTCCCCACGTCATCCCGCCAAGAATGTTGAGTGTTATCAGGGATCAAGGCCCCTGCGACCTGTGAGGGTTGTCCACTAACGCGGGACTGGCGGCTCTTTACGACCGTGAGCTTGGGCATCTCATGATCTAGCCTCCTGAGCACTTCCGAAGAAGTGGGCGGGCGGAAGCTGCGCTGGCTGACGAGACCAATGCGCGAGATCCTGAGTCGGGTGAAGGCAGTGATGCGATGACTGGGGCATGCCTGACTGTCAGTCAGGTGCAGTCCATTCCGTGGGCTGCGGCACCATCATCTGCATCGCTGTTGCTGGTGACTTCGGTGTTTGTCGCGCCGATTGTCACGAGGGGGAATGCCGCAAAGCCTTGTACGAGGTGGGCTGCAGCAGTGGTAGGAGTGCCCGTCTCTTTCCGGGAGAAAGAGACGGGCAAAGTGGATAATTTGGGTCAAGGCTCGAATTTTCCGGAGCTCTGCGGTGGTGGATGAAATTATTCACCGGCGGAAATCGGTGGTTTTCCACAGATAGCTATATGGGCTTTAGATTTTTTAAGGGAGGTCCATCCAAACAGGGCGGCTTTGCAGCCCTATTTGGATGGACCCGCGTGGACAAAGCGGATCACTGAGATATGAGGACCGAGCGCTTACTCAGTTGCGCCACGTTTTGCTTTTAGGCGAGTGACATTCCCACCCGTCTGATTGGCGAATTCGCGTGGGCTGACATGCTTCTGCTGATTAGCCTCAAGGTAGCGACTCCACCAGTTCATGATCAGCCTGCGCTCTTCGATGAACTCGGCCTTGTGGATGTACGCGGCGCGGACGTTGTTGCGTTCCTTGTGGCTCATCTGCCGCTCAATGGCTGTGTCTGTCCACAAACCTGACTCGATCAGTGCGCTGCAGGCCATCGAACGAAACCCATGCCCACAGATCTCGGATTTGGTGTCGTACCCCATCTTCCGAAGCGCGCTGTTCACCGTGTTTTCGGACATTGGTTTCCAAGATTTGGTATCGCCTGCGAACACCAAGTCAAATTTGCCTGTGATTGCGTAGATCTGTTCGAGCAGGGCGATCGCTTGCGGCGATAAGGGTACAAGATGGATATCGCCTGCCATCTTCGTACCCCTTGTGGAAAAGGGTACGCCTTCCAACGCTGGTCGCGTGTCGGGTATTTCCCAGACGCCACGTTTGAGGTCGAACTCGCTCCAGCGGGCGAAGCGCAGCTCGCTGGAGCGTACAAACACGTGCAGCGACAGCAAGACCGTCAGCCGGGTAAGTGCGCGGCCTTTATAAGTGTCGATCCGTTCCTGCAATTCAGGCAAACGCGATAAGGATAAGGCGGGGCGGTGGATGACTCGCGAGGCTTTGATCGAGCCTACGAGGTCGTAAGCAGGGTTTACGGTGATAAGCCGGAGGCGCTTTGCCTCGCGCATGATGCTCTGCAGGTAGTTTTGTACCCTTAAAGCAATGTCTATCGTTCCGCGCCTCTTAATCGCGTCCAGGGGCCGCATCAGGTCGTGGGTATCAAGGTCAACAATGGCGCGGGCGCCGATCAGCGGGAAGAGGTGAGTTTTGAGGCGATTCATCACTGTCTTGGAATAGTCTGGTGCCCACTTGGCTGACATTTCCGTGTGCCAGCCGAGGGCAACGCTTTCAAAGGTGCGGCCTTTGATCAGAGCGTCCGTCTTGGCTAGGTTCTTGGCTCCTATGGGGTCAATGCCATCCGCCAGCATTCGCTTGACCTCCAAGCGCTTACGGCGCGCATCCGCGAGGCCAACGATGGGGTAGTTGCCGAATGAGGTCAGTCCTTCCCGGCCATCAGGTTTGACGTATCTGAGACGCCAGCCTTTGCGGCCATTGGGTTGGACTAGAAGGTAAAGGCCGTCGCCGTCGAAAAGCTTGTAGGCGCGGTCTGTGGGCTTGGCCGAACGGCAAGCGGCGTCGGAGAGTGGAGCAGTAGTGCGCGACATAAGGGTACTCCCTATTATCGAACTGACCTTTATCCCAAACTCTACCCTTAAAATGGCTGGTACCCACCGGAATCCGACAGAACGCCAAAATGAAAAAACCCGCCAGAAGGCGGGTTTTTCGGGGGTTTCAGAGATTTTGAAAGCCTTCTCTGGAACCTTGTATGGCTCCACGACCTGGACTCGAACCAGGGACCCAATGATTAACAGTCATTTGCTCTACCAACTGAGCTATCGCGGAATGCGCCGTATGTTACTGATTGAAAAGGAGAAGTCAAGCATTCAGTGAGATTTTTGCTCCACCCCAGGTGCGCCGCGCTGGAAAATCACCACGCCACTTCCTGTCACGACGCTGTCATACGTCAACGCCAACATCCGCAGATACCCCGCCCCTACCCTCTTCTTGAAGGACGACACATGCACACTCGCTCAGGCCCGCCAGCGGTAAAAACCCTGCTTGCCCGTTTTATCGTTATCGGATGCAGCCTGACGGTGAGCGCGTGTGACAGTGTGACCAGGAGCGCGCCTGTCGCGCCTGCTTCGTTCAAAACCCTGGACGGTGCATCGCCGCTGGTTATCGGCCATCGCGGCCTGCCAGGACTGTACCCGGAAGAAACCCGGGCCTCCTACGAGCATGCAGCCGACGCTGGTGCAGATTCGCTGGAGCTGGACCTGCACATGACCAAGGACTGTGTATTGGTGGCCCGGCACAATCCCTGGTTGAGCGACAACACCAACATCAGCGACGTCGCGAAGACCAATCCCGAAGTTGCACGCCGCAAGCGCACGGTGCCGGGTGTGCTGGTTAACGTCAGGTACCCGGCCACTGCAGAAAATGGCCCGGCCCAGTACCTGAGTGATCTGACTGACCCCAACGATCCAAAATCCGTGTTGAAGTCCTTGATCGTGGATGGCGAAGACCATACCAACGACTGGTCAATCAGCGATTTCACCCTGGCCGAACTCAAGCAATGGATCGGCGGCACGACGTACGACGCCCGCGACGAGCGCCCGACCGAACTCAACGGCAAGCTGCCGATCCTGAGTTTCCAGGAAGTGATCGACATCGCGAAAGCCAAAAGCGCCGCCACTGGCCGGGTGATTACCACCTACCCGGAAAGCAAGAACCCGATCTGGAACAATGCCCAGGCCATCGCCAACGGCTGCGGCGCGCCGGGCAGTCATCCGTTCGAAGCGGCGTTTCTCAAGACCCTTGAAGACAACAACCTCAATCGCAAAGATGCGCCGGTGTTCGTGCAGAGCTTCGACCCGAACAGCCTGAAGTACCTGCGCTCCATCGGCCTGCAATCCAGGGCGGTTCAACTGGTGGATGGGAACGGGGTGAACTTCAAGACCGGCGAGACCATTTTCATCACGGACAAACCCAACACCTTCGTCAGCGGCCGCCCCTACAGCTGGACCGTCGCCGGCGACCCACGCGCCTTTGGTGCGATGCTGACCCCGGCCGGGCTGGCCGAGGTCAAGACCTATGCCGACGGCATCGGGCCATGGAAGCCGCAAGCAATGTCGCTGACCGCCGCTTCAGCGCATAACCCCGGCTTGCCCGAGGTCGATACCTTCAAGCCCACCAGCCTGATCAGCGATGCGCACAAGGCCGGCCTGTTCGTGCATATTTTCACCTTCCGCAACGAAGCCAAATACCTGGCAGGTGCCTACAAGGGCAACCCGGCGGCGGAATACATGGCCTTTTTCCGCGCCGGTGTTGACGGTGTGTTTACGGATTTCACGCCGACTGCCGTTGCGGCCCGAACTGCCTACCTTAAAGAAGTCGCGCGCTAAAAAGTCGTGCGCAAAGATGGCGGCCTTATGGGCCGCCATCCTTCAGTCGAGTTGCTCAATCACCCCTCCTGCCTTGAGCTGCCCCAACTGCTCTGCCGACAACCCGAGGCGCTCGCCCAGTACCTCATCGGTATGCTGCCCCAACATCGGCGCCGGCCTTACATACTCTACCGGCGTGCCCGACATCTTGATCGGGCTGCCGACCATCTCGAACTGCGGATTCCTGGGATGCGGGATCTTCACCATCAACCCACGGGCAATCACCTGCGGCTCTTCCAGGGATTGCGCGATGTTGTTGATCGCCCCCACCGGTACTTTCGAGGCGTGAATACTCGCCACCCACTCGTCCGCCGTGCGCCCCAGGAAGTGCGCCGACAACAGTTCGACAATCTCCGCCCGATGCGCAACCCGATCGGCATTGCGCCGAAAGCGCGGGTCTTCCGGCAGGTGCGGCAAACCGATGCTGTGGCACAGCGCTACAAACTGGCTGTCGTTGCCGCAGGCAATAATGAAGTCGCGGTCGGCGGCGCGGAATACCTGGTACGGCACGATGTTGGCGTGGGCGTTGCCGAAACGCTGCGGCACCTTGCCCGAGGCCAGGTAGTTCATGCTCTGGTTGGCCAGGGTTGCCACTTGTACGTCCAGCAGCGCCATGTCGATGTGTTGGCCAACGCCGGTGCGTTCGCGGCTGAGCAGTGCGGCCTGGATCGCGACGGTGGAATACAGGCCGGTCATCAGGTCGGAGAACGCCACGCCGACTTTTTGCGGGCCGCCGCCGGGCAGGTCGTCGCGCTCGCCGGTGATGCTCATCAGGCCGCCGATGCCCTGGATGATGAAGTCGTAGCCGGGTTCTTCGGCGCGCGGGCCGGTCTGGCCGAAGCCGGTGATGGAGCAGTACACCAACCGTGGATTGATCTCGGCCAGGGTCGCGTAATCCAGGCCATAACGCGCCAGGGAACCGGCCTTGTAGTTTTCGATCAGTACGTCGGAGCTGGCCGCCAGGGCCCGCACCAGTTCCTGGCCTTCGCTGGTGGCCAGGTCAATGGCCACGGATAGTTTGCCGCGGTTGGTGGACTGGTAATAAGACGCCTGCCCGGACGACTCGCCGGTGTCGGTCTTCATCCACGGCGGGCCCCAGCCGCGGGTATCGTCGCCACTCTGTGGCCGTTCGATCTTGATCACTTCCGCGCCCAGGTCGGCCAACACCTGGCCACACCAGGGCCCGGCCAATACACGGCTTAAGTCCAGCACCCGCAAACCTGTCAATGCACCCATTATTCTTGTCCTGTGATGAATCGAAATCAGCCGACTGCCGGCTCTTCATGACGCAGGGAAATCCCCAGCGCCGCACGCCGCCGCAGCCAGGGGCTGGGGCGATAACGTGGGTCGTGGGTGAGTTCGCTCATGCGTTGCAAAATCGTGAGGATGCGCCGTGGCCCGAGGGCATCGCCCCAGGCGAGCGGGCCTTGTGGATAACCCAGGCCGAGTTGTACGGCCTGGTCAATATCGTCGACGCTGGCGATGCGTTGCTGGGCAATGTCGCAGGCCAGGTTGACCACCATCGCCAGGGTGCGCTGGGCAACGAAGCCGACGCTGTCGCTGATCACTGTCACACCTACACCGTCATTGGCGAGCAACGCGTGGGCGGCATCGCGGGTGGCGGTGGACGTCAGTGGGTTTTGCATCAGGGTGCGGTGGCGAGACAGGTCGGTCAGCAGGTCGATGCACAGGGTGCGTGCCGGGTCAGTGTGGAAGCGCTCGCTGGCCGAGGTGGCGTCGAGACCGTAGGGCGCCAGCAGGCACAACGCTTCAGGCGAAGGCTGCGCCGCGCTTTCAAGGTGCGCGCCCAACTCGATCACCAGGGCGCTGAGGCGCTCGTAGTCGTCGGTGTTTTCGGTGGCGATCCATACCGGCGGGAATTGCTTGATGGGAGGCACCGGCTGCGGCTGCGGGCCGTCCACCACCTGGCCATTTTCATAGCGGTAGAAGCCCTGCCCGCTCTTGCGCCCGAAGCGTCCGCCCACCAGCATCTGGCGGGTCAGGGGCGATGGTTTGTAGCGCGGGTCCTGATAGAACTGGTTGTAGATCGACTCCATCACCGGGTGGGAAACGTCGAGCCCGGTGAGGTCCAGCAGTTCCAGCGGCCCCATGCGAAAGCCTGCGCCTTCACGCAGGATACGGTCGATGTCGCCGCGCTCGGCAATGCCTTCATCGAGCATCTTCAAGGCTTCGGTGCCGTACGCACGGCCGGCGTGGTTGACGATGAAACCCGGGGTGTCCTTGGCGCGCACGCCGCGATGGCCGGTACGGCCGACGAAGGCCAGCAGGTCATCGCCGACCTTCGGTGCAGTGGCCAGGCCGTCGATTACTTCGACGACGCGCATCAACGGTACCGGGTTGAAAAAGTGCAGCCCGGCGACCCGCTCAGGGTATTGGCAGCCGGTGGCGATGGCCGTGACCGACAGCGACGAGGTGTTGGTGGCGAGGATGCACGCCGCGCTGACCACACCTTCCAGCTGCTGCAACAGGCCGCGCTTGGCCTCGAGGTTTTCGACAATGGCTTCCACCACCAGGTCGCAGTCGTGCAGCGCCTCAATGGTGGCGGCAACTTGCAGGTTCGCAAGCGCAGCGTCCACCGCTGCCTGGGTGATCTTGCCCTTGGCGGCCAGCTTCGAGAGCGTGGCGCCGAGGTTATCCCGAGCGGTTTGCGCCGCACCGTCGCGGGCATCGAACAAGCGCACCAACACGCCCGCCTGAGCGGCAATCTGAGCAATCCCGGCGCCCATCACGCCGGTGCCTACCAGGCCCATGATCTTGATTGAATCAGCCATTGTCATTCCCCCAGGTAGTTCGCGGTGCGTTTTTCGAAGAACGCCGCGGCGCCCTCCTTCTGGTCTGCCGAATCGAACAGCAGTTGAAAGGCCTTGCGCTCCAACACCAGCGCGCTTTCCAGCGGCAGGTCGGCGCCGGCCAGCATCACTTCCTTGATCTGTTCCACCGCCAGTGGCGGCAAGGCGGCGATCTGCGCGGCCAGTTCCAGGGCGCGGGGGATGGCCTGGTCATCGGCCACCACTTCGCTGAGCATGCCCATGGCCAGGGCTTCCGGGGCCTTGACCATGCAGCCGGTCAACGCGATGCGCATGGCCTGGAACTTACCCACGGCGCGTACCAGGCGCTGGGTGCCACCGGCGCCCGGCATCAGGCCCAACTTGACCTCGGGCTGGGCGAAGCGCGCCGATTCCCCGGCGACGATCAGGTCGCAATGCATGGCCAGCTCACAACCGCCGCCCAGGGCAAACCCGTTCACCGCGGCGATCACCGGCTTGGGGCAGCGGCTGATGGCTTCCCACAGGTATTCAGTGTGGCGGCGATACATCTCGATCGGGCTGGCGCTGGCGAATTCCTTGATGTCGGCACCGGCCACGAAGAACTGGTCGCCGCCGGTGAGCACGATGGCGCGCACATCACGGCGTTTGGCCAGGGCACGAAAGTGCTCGGCCAGCTCTTCGCGAACCTGGGCGTTCAAGGCGTTTTTCACTTCGGGACGGTGGATGCGTACCACGGCGACGCCATTGTCCTGGACGTCGAGGTGCACTACGGGTTGGTCGAGGCTGGCCACAAATTCTCCTGCTGCAATGTTCTTGTTAGTTCGGATATCGCCAGTTTCGCTATGCGAAACAACATTCCGTATTTAGCGATAATCATAAGGACCGAGTCGCCGTGATGTAAACGTAAAAACCTGACCCTCCGATAAATCGGGCTATAACTCGTTGTTTAGACGAGTTTTATTAAACAAAAAGACAACGCCACGCAAAGTTGATTAGTTTCGCTGTGCGGAATACAATTTTGTTTTGTTGATTTTCTAAAAAAAGGGGGACTAACATGCGCCGTCGAAACCTGGACCCGAACACACCCGAAACACCTGCCGGCAACCACGCCTTCGAGCACTTGCTGATCGATCCGATGAATGCCGACGAGGAAGAAGACAAGGACCGCCAGTTCGTCACCGCCCTGGCCCGAGGCCTGGAATTGCTGCGCTGCTTCACCCCCAGCGAAAGCGTGCTGGGTAACCAGGAGCTGGCACGCAAGACCGGGCTGCCAAAGCCGACGATTACGCGGATGACCCATACGCTGACCCGCTTGGGCTATCTCAAGCACCTGCCGCAGTCAGGCCGGTATCAGCTGGATGTGGGCGTGATGGCATTCGGTTACGCGATGCTGTCGAACCTGTCGGTGCGGGCCGTGGCCCATCCGCTGATGGAGACGATGGCCAAGTACGCCCAGGCCGCGGTGGCGATGGCCACGCGGGACCGCCTGGACATGGTTTACCTGGACGTGGTCCAGGGTGAAGCCAACATGACCATGCGCCGCCAGGTCGGCACACGGTTGCCGTTGCACTTGAGTTCCGCAGGCCGCGCCTGCCTGGCAGCGATGCCGGAAAACGAGCGGGAATTTATCCTCGACCATATCCGCCAGCGTCATCTGGAGGACTGGCCGGGCATCAGGAAGGGTCTGGAACGTGCCTTCCGGGATTACACCGATTTCGGCTATTGCATGTCGATCGGTGAGTGGCACCGCGATGTAAACGCCATCGCCGTACCGCTGCTGCATGCACAACATGGGCTGCTGACGTTCAACTGTGGCGGACCGAGTTTTCACCTTTCCCGGGAGAAACTCGAGGACGACATCGGGCCCCGTCTCAAGCACATGGTGAACAACATCGAGGCCGCCGCCCGCTAGACAGATCGGTGCAAGGCCTCGGCAGATTGACGACAACAGGCCCGCCGAACGGGCCGCTGAGGAATGCACATGATCCGAGACCCCGAAACGCTTCATCTGTTGCTGGAAACCCTGCAGCAGTTCGTCAACGAGGCGCTGATCCCCCGGGAAAACGAACTGGCCGAGACCGATGACGTCCCGGCGGATATCGTCAGCCAGTTCCGCGAGCTGGGCCTGTTTGGCCTGACCCTGCCCGAAGCCTACGGCGGCCTCGGGCTGACCATGGAAGAAGAGGTCAATGTGGCCTTCGAACTGGGCCGCACCTCGCCGGCATTTCGTTCCTACTTCGGCACCAACAACGGCATCGGCTCCATCGGCATCCTGCTGGACGGCACCGAGGCGCAGAAGCAGCACTACCTGCCAAAACTCGCCAGCGGTGAACTGCTCAGTTCGTTCTGCCTGACCGAGCCGGACTCCGGCTCCGACGCCGCCTCGCTGAAAACCACGGCGGTGCGCGACGGTGATCACTACGTCATCAACGGCACCAAGCGCTTTATCACCAACGCCCCCCACGCCGGGATCTACACGGTGATGGCCCGTACCAACCCGGACATCAAGGGCGCGGGCGGCATCAGTGCATTCATTGTCGAGCGCAACACCCCCGGCCTGTCCCTGGGCAAGCGCGACCACAAGATGGGCCAGAAAGGCGCCCACACGTGCGACGTGATTTTCGACAACGTGCGCGTACCGGCCGACCAACTGATCGGTGGCGTCGAAGGCGTGGGGTTCAAGACCGCAATGAAGGTGCTCGACAAGGGCCGCCTGCACATTGCCGCCGTCAGCGTCGGGGCCGCCGAGCGCATGCTCAACGATGCCCTGAACTACGCCCTGGAGCGCAAGCAGTTCGGCCAGCCGATCGCCGAGTTCCAGCTGATCCAGGCGATGCTCGCCGACAGCAAGGCCGAGATCTACGCCGCCCGCTGCATGGTGGTGGACGCTGCGCGCAAGCGTGACGAAGGCCTGAACATCGGCACCGAAGCGTCCTGCTCGAAAATGTTCGCCACGGAAATGTGCGGCCGCGTGGCCGACCGTTGTGTGCAGATTCACGGCGGTGCCGGGTATGTGAGCGAGTACGCCATCGAGCGGTTCTATCGCGATGTGCGCTTGTTCCGCCTGTATGAAGGCACTACGCAGATCCAGCAATTGGTGATCGCCCGCAACATGATTCGCGAGGCCAAGCACTGAACCCCGGGAACAACACTGGACCAATGTGGGAGCGGGCTTGCTCGCGAATGCGGTACATCAGCCACCGGATGCATTAACTGACACACCGTTTTCGCGAGCAAGCCCGCTCCCACATTTTGACCGTGTTCCAACCGCATTACCGCAACACCCATAACTTGTGCCCTAACAACTACAACAAGGTATCGCTATGGAAGTCGCCGCTTCGGCGGGTGCGTTGTCGCCCGCGCAAAACAAACTGTGGATCATCGTATTCATCTTCTGCTTCCTCGGCCTGCTGATCGACGGTGCCGACTTGATGCTGCTGTCCTACAGCCTCAGCAGCCTCAAGGCCGAGTTCGGCCTGACCAGCGTCGAAGCCGGCAGCCTGGGCAGCTTCACCCTGGCCGGGATGGCCATCGGCGGGATTTACGGCGGTTGGGCCTGTGACCGTTTTGGCCGGGTGAAAACCGTGGTCTGGAGCATCGTGCTGTTCTCCGCCGGCACGGCGATCCTGGGCATGACCCACAGCTATTGGCAGTTCGCGAGCACCCGTTTCTTCGCGTCCCTGGGCCTCGGCGCGCTGTATGTCGCGTGCAACACCCTGATGGCCGAATACGTGCCGACCCGCTATCGCACCACCGTGCTCGGCACCTTGCAGGCCGGTTGGTCGGTGGGCTACATCGTCGCCACCCTGCTCGCCGGCTGGATCCTGCCGAACCACGGCTGGCGCTGGTTGTTCTACGTGGCGATCATCCCGGTGATCCTCGCCGTACTGATGCAACGCCTGGTGCCGGAGCCGCAAGCCTGGATCAAGGCCCAGGCCGAACGTGCCCGGGAAAAGGCCGAAGGCATCAAGCGCGTGTCGGCGAAGAAACCCGACGGCATGTTCAAGCTGATCTTCAGCGACCCGAAAGCCAGCCGCATGTTTATCCTCTGGGCACTGACCGCAGGCTTCCTGCAGTTCGGCTACTACGGCGTGAACAACTGGATGCCGTCGTACCTGGAAGGCGAGCTGGGGATGAACTTCAAGTCGATGACCAGCTACATGGTCGGCACCTACGCGGCGATGATTTTCGGCAAGATCCTCGCCGGGCTCGCGGCAGACCGCCTGGGCCGGCGCCTGGTGTTCGCCGTCGGCGCGCTGGGCACGGCGATTTTCCTGCCGGTGATCGTGCTGTTCCAGAGCCCGGACAACATCCTGTGGATGCTGATTGTGTTCGGTTTCCTGTACGGCATCCCCTACGGCGTGAATGCGACCTACATGACCGAAAGCTTCGAAGCGAAATTTCGCGGCTCTGCAGTGGGCGGCGCCTACAACATTGGCCGAATCGGCGCGGCGGTGGCACCGGCAGCCATTGGTTTCCTGGCGTCCCATGGCTCGATTGGCGTGGGATTCCTGGTCATGGGCGGCGCGTACTTTATCTGCGGCGTGATCCCAGCGCTGTTTATCCGTGACAAGCAGTTCGACCCGCAAAAACAATAAGCCCAACCCGGGGCCCGCGGCGACGCGGCCCCGGCTATAAGACGTGCGGCAGTTATACCCTTAGGCAAACCGGGCTAGACTGTACGTCAGTCCTACGGAACTGAAGGAACAGTACGACGCTCTCACCCAGCCTGTAAGACAGTTTTGTGCTTAGAGGCTCATTCGCTTATGAAAACACCGACCCAGACCAACGCAATTGACTTCGACAGCGCCAAATTGCAACGCCTGGGCTTTGGTCAGCCTTCCCTTCTTACACGACGCCCCGCGACGGTTGAGCAACTTCGCCAGCAACTGGGCATGCAATTGCAAACCAGCCTGGAGCCGGAGCATATCCTTGCGTTGTTCTTCCGCGAGATCCAACGCCTGGTGCCGCTGGACGCCCTGCAATACCGCCACGAAGCCAGCGACCTGCGCCTGGAGTACGGTCACCGCGGCCATCATTCGGTGAGCTATGCCCTCAGCCATGAAGGCGAGCACCTTGGCGAACTGGTGTTTCGGCGCAACCAACGCTTTCTCGAAGACGAACTGGCCAACCTGGAATCGCTGCTGGCCACCTTGCTCTACCCGATGCGCAATGCCCTGCTCTACCGTGCGGCGACTCGCAGTGCCCTGCGCGACCCACTGACCGAAACCGGTAACCGCATCGCCATGGACCAGACCCTGCAACGGGAAATCGACATGGCTCGCCGGCACCTGCAACCCCTGTCCTTGCTGATGCTGGACATCGACCACTTCAAGCACATCAACGACAGCCACGGCCATGCCACGGGCGACAAGGTGCTCAAGGCCGTCGCCGCCTCGATCAAGAGCCAGCTGCGCAATGTGGACATGGTGTTCCGGTTTGGCGGGGAAGAGTTTCTGATCCTGCTGTCCAACACCGGCCGGGACGCGGCATCGATGGTCGGCGAGCGCCTGCGCCAGGCGGCACAGGCCCAGGATTATTGGGCGGATGATGAGCGGATCGAATTGACGGTGAGCCTGGGCTGCTCGACCTTGCTGGCGGGAGAGTCCGCCGAGAGCCTGTTGCGCCGGGCGGACAGTGCCTTGTATGTGGCCAAGCGTGAAGGCCGCAATCGGCTGGCAATGGCGGGGTAATTTACCCCGCCATCACCCCGTTTACGCCTCGCTGGCAACCAGGGCGGGTTGTTTGCGGGGGGCGGCCACCGACTTTTCCAGCTGCATGCAACGTTCCAGGAACAGGTACATGTAGTCGTAGCTCTTGCAGACCGCCTGGCGCAGCTCTACCTGCAGTTCCTTGGTCGGGTTCATGCCGGCCAGGGTGCAGATGATTTCCAGGGCTTCCCAGGGATGTGCGTCATCGTACTGGGCATGCATCTTCAGCCACTTCATCGCGCGCTTGCGGTCTTCCTCAGGGAAAGCCGCGGCATAGACGCCGGTGGAACACACCACGGCGGACCACTCCCCAGTGGCCCCCTCGATGGCGTAGTTGGTGGCGGCAATCGCGACAATCAGCGAGTCGGCCGAGCTGGTGTGCCAGCACCAGTGGCTCAGTGCATGCAGCTCCGGCGGCACTTCCTGTGCCTGCAATTCTTCCAGGCTGACACCATGGGCGCGGGCCCAATGCACCCAATAATCGGCGTGGTTGAGTTCCACGCGAATATTGCGCATCAGCCAGCGGCGCGCCATGTCCTCCCCAGGATGGCGGGCAAATTTGGTCTTGGTGAGGTTCTGTGCCATGTACAACGCAAACTGTTCAACCACCGGCCAGCCACCAATCAGGTAGTGGCGCATGGTCTTGGCGCTGAGCTTGTTATCGCGCATGCGCTGGTACAGTTCGTGTTCGACAACGCGACGCTTGCTCTCGCTACAGTCCTGGATCAGCTGTTGCGCCCAGGCGGGGTAACTTGAGGCTTCCATAAGCGGGCCGGTTCTGTTGAATGTGTCGATCACTGTCGGGCTCCTTTTGATTTGTGATATGTACAGACCAGCAAATGTTTCATCGGAACGTGCCAGGCGCCTTGAATAACAGAGGGTGCGGTCGCACAGGTCGACACTGCAAACTATCAAAGGTAAACAACTGCGGTCGCTCGATCAGGTATCCCTGAGCGTAGTCGACCCCGATCTCAAGCAAGGCTTGTTCGATCTGGGGTGTCTCGACAAATTCGGCAATTGTGCGCTTACCCATGACGTGACCGATGTGATTGATCACTTCGACCATAGCGCGGTTAATCGGGTCGTCCAGCATATCCTTTACGAAACTTCCATCGATCTTCAAGAAGTCTACAGGTAAATGTTTAAGATATGCGAACGAGGACATCCCGGCGCAGAAGTCATCCAGGGAGAAATGGCACCCTAACTCTTTGAGCTCGTTGATAAAACGAATCGCACTACCCAAATTCGCTATAGCGCTGGTTTCTGTAATTTCAAAACAAATCATTTCCGGTGGAATGCCGTAGGCAATGAATTGCTCACGCAGGAACCCAAGAAAGTCCTCATCGCCGATGGTAGTGCCTGACAGATTGATCGCACACATGGCCATGGGCCGGCCCGGGCGCTCACGCATGCAGCCCGCGATGATCTTGAACACGTTCTCCACCACCCAACGGTCCAGGGAGGTCATCAAGCCGTAACGCTCGGCGGCCGGGATAAAACTGTCCGGCAGGATGATCCGCCCCGCCTCGTCATGCAGGCGCAGCAGGATTTCGATATGCCCATCACCCTGTTCGGTGTGCCCAAGGGGCGCGATTTCCTGGGCGTACAGGCAAAAACGGTTCTCTTCCAGCGCCATGTGCAGGCGCTGCACCCAGGCCATCTCGCCAAAGCGCAGGGACAATTCCGAGTCATCGGCGTGATACACCTGCACCCGGTTGCGGCCCTTTTCCTTGGCCATATAGCACGCCATGTCGGCGGCTCGCAGGGAAGTCTCCAGGGTGGTCGGGGCGTGCGTGATGTGCACCAGGCCAATGCTCACGGTGGTGACAAACGGCCTGCCCTTCCACACAAAGTGCAGGCTCTGCACGGTGTGGCGCAGGCTTTCGGCGATTTTTTCCGCCACCGGCGCCGGGCAGTTCTCCAGCAGGATGCCGAACTCGTCGCCCCCCAGCCGGGCCAGGGTGTCACCTTCACGCAGGTCGGACTGCAAGAGCGCGCAGATATGCCGCAACAGTTCATCCCCCGCGGCATGCCCGCAGGTGTCGTTGACCAGCTTGAACTGGTCCAGGTCGAGGAACATCAAGGCATGGCGCCCGGTTTGCTGGCGCCCGACGTTGTGCAGCACCTGCTCCAGGCGGAACTCGAACTCGCGGCGGTTGGCCAGGCCGGTCAAGGCGTCGTGGGTGGCCTGCCAGGACAGGTTGGCGATGTACTGGCGTTCCTGTGTCATGTCGTGCAGCACCAGCACCGCGCCGACGACTTTGCCGGCACTGCGGATCGGCGCGCCCACCAGGGTGACGGACACGGTGGTGCCGTCCAGGCGCTGGATCAGCTTGGAGTGCTCGCTGCCCCCACCGAGCTGGCCGCCCAATATGTGTTCGATCAGGGTAAAGCCGTCGGCCTGGGCATTTTCGTCCAGCAGGTTGAACAGCGCCGCCAGCGGCAGCCCCTGGGCCTGGGCGGCTTTCCAATGGGTCAGGGCTTCGGCGGCCGGGTTCATATACGCAATGGCGCCGTCGACATCGGTGGTGATCACTCCGTCGCCAATCGACTCCAGGGTGATCTGCGCCCGCTCCTTCTCCAACTGGAGCGCGTCGGCAAACGCATGCCGCTGGGCCAGCAGTTTGTGGGTGCGCAACAGCGCCAGCACGATCAAGCCGAGTGCCGTGGCCAAGTTGGTCACCAGCAGCAGGCGCAGAATCATCCGCGAGCCTTCACCCAGAGCATCGCTGAAAGCTTTCGCGGCCGGCGTCACCCCGTCGTTGATCGCGAAGATCCGCTGCTTCCAGCGGTGTACGTCGCTGCCGCTGACCTGATTGGCCATGATCGCTCGGTGCATCTCCTGGGCCAGGTCGTCCAGTTGCACCAGGTAGCCATCGCCCACCGTCCACAGTTCAATGGCTTTTTCCAGGTAACTGAAATGGCGGAAGTTGAGGTACAGCCAGATCAGGCTGGAAACGTCGTCAGGGTGGTTACCGCCCTTGAGGATGCCCTGGCGCGCGGCAGGCAGGTCCGGCGTCGGGCGGTCCAGGGCCAGCCGCAGCTCATGCCCGCCCTGGGGTACGGCAATCGCGTTCTGGTATTTGAGGAAGGTGGCTTCGTCGCGGCTGTCGGCGTAGAGCGTCAGGTAAAAGATCGCGTCTTTCTGGCCCTTGGACCACAGGCTTTCGCCCGCCACATAACCGCGCACCGCCGAGAGTACGTAGAGACTGACGCAGCCTAACAATGCCTGGAACAGCACGACGGCGATAAAAGGCCACACAATGCCCAATAACCGAGGGGTTCCGAGAGTCTGCTTTTGCTTCATGAGGTCCCTTGCACATGCACAACTAAAATACGCACGCGAGTGAAAACCGCTCCTGATAGCTCAGCGTAGGCTAAATCACCGCACTTGTTGCAAGTGTCCGTAAAGTTTGGCGTACAAGCCACCATCAGCAATCAACTGCTGATGGTCGCCATCTTCGGCAATATGGCCGCCATCGAACACCAATACCCGATCCGCCTGTTTCACCGCCGACAGCCTGTGGGCGATGATCAACGTGGTACGGCCACTGAGAAACCGCGCCAGCGCCTGGTGCAGGTTGTATTCGGTTGCCGCATCCAGGGCCGAGGTGGCCTCGTCGAGTATTACCACTTTCGGCTCCGCCAGCACCATCCGTGCAATGGCCAGGCGTTGACGCTGCCCACCGGAAAAGCGCACGCCGGAGCGTCCGACCACGCTGTCCAGGCCCAGCGGCAGCGCCTTGACGGTCGCATCCAGCTGGGCAATTTCCAGCGCCTGCCAACAGGCCTGGTCGCTGCGCTCGCGGCCCATGGTCAGGTTGGCGCGCACCGTATCATTGAACAGTGCCGGGTGCTGCAGCACCACGGAGACATTCTCGCGAATCGTCTCCAGGCCGATTTCCTGCTGGGTCGAACCACCGAAGCGAATGCTGCCGGCCTGCGGCGTATACAGCCCCAGCAACAGCTGCACCAGGGTGCTTTTGCCGCCGCCGCTGGCGCCGACAATCGCGACTTTTTCACCCGGGGCGATGTTCAGGTTCAACTGGTCCAGCACCAGTTCCTCGCCGTAGCCGAAATTCAGGCCGCGCACTTCGATGCCGACCGTCTCGCGTCCGGTAAACGGATCGGCACCGCCCGCGTACTGCGGCTCGTCGGCGCGGGCCAGCAGTTCGTTGATCCGCGTCAGCGCCCCGCCCGCCGCGTAGTAGGCGTATTGCAGGTTCAGCAACTGTTCCACCGGGCTGATCATGAACCACAGGTAACTGAACACCGCGAGCATCTGGCCGATGGACAGGTCGGAAAACAGCACCGTCAGCATCGCCGCCGCACGGAAGATGTCGATACCGAACTGGAACAGCAAGCCACTGGCGCGGCTGGAGGCGTCGCTTTTCCACTGGGAATTGACCGCAAAATCCCGCACTTCCTGGGCCCGCTGGCCCAGGCGCCCGAGGAAAAAGCCCTGGCGATTGCCGGCACGCACTTCCTGGATCGCATCGAGGGTTTCGGTCAGCGCCTGGGTGAACCGCGACGTGCTGTCGTTTTCCAGCTTCTTCAGGTGCTTGACCCGCTTGCCCAACTGCACCGTGGCGTAGATCACCAGCGGGTTGAACAGCAGGATCAACAGTGCCAGCTTCCAGTGCATCCACATCAGGATCCCGGAGGTGCCTACCAGGGTGAGCATCGCCACCAGGAACCGGCTGAGGGTTTCACCGACGAATTTGTCCACCGTGTCCAGGTCGGTGACCAGGTGCGTAGTCACCGTGCCGCTGCCCAGGCTTTCGTATTCGCTGAGGGAAATGCGTTTGAGGCGCTCGATCAGCCGCACGCGAATGCGATAGACGATGTCCTTGGCCAGTCGCGCAAACAACCGCGCCTGCAGCACGTTGAACACCAGGGCGCCGCAACGCAGCAGCAAGGTCACCAGCAGCATCAGGCCGATATAGCCGGCGGCCTTCTGCCAACCCAGGGGCAATGCGTGGTTCATCACCTTCAGTGCCGCATCGCCATGGCCCAACAGCACTTCGTCCACCAGCAACGGCAGCAGCAATGGAATCGGCACGCTGCACAAGGTTGCCAGCACGGCGACGCCATTGGCGATCCACAGGGATTTCTTGTGATGCAGCGCCAGGCGGCGGACTTCCGCCCAGGTCAGCCGGTCGACACGCTTGGGTTGCTCAACGGGATCGGGCTGATCATGCACAGGCAGCTCGCTCCAGCCAGCGGCTCAGCAGCGGCGCCAATTCGGACAGCGGCTGATAGCCGTTGGTCAGCAGCGCCAGTTGCCCATTACGCTCCGCCAGCAAGGTCGGGAAACCGGCGATGCCCAGGTCCTGGACCCAGGTGAAATCCGCCGCGGTGGCCGCGTGCTGGTCGGCGCGGTCGAAAGCTTCGGCGAACTCAATACGCGGCACGCCGGCGGTCTCGGCCAGTTCCACCAATACGTCGGCGCGAGTCACGTCGCGCCCTTCGACGTAGAACGCCTGCTGGATCAGCCCCAGCAGTTTCCAGGCGCAATCCGGCGCCAGGCTGCGGGCAGTGACCACGGCGCGGCAAGCCGGCTCGGTGTCGTAGACAAAACCATCAGGCAGCGCACCTTCACGCTTGAACGGCTGGCCGGTGGCGTCGGTCACGGCCTGCCAATGCTCAAGAATATAGCGCCGGGTCGTCGGCTCCAGCGCCGCGCCACTGCCGGTGCGCAAGCCGCCCACCACCAGGTGCAGCTCCACGCCTGCGGCCTGGGCCTGCTCAACCAGCGCCTTGGCCACCGGGGCGAAACCCCAGCACCAGGAGCACATCGGATCCATTACATAGAGCAGGCGTGCGGACATGGCTCAGGCCTCGGAGGATGGGGATTGCTTGTAGTTGTAGCCAATCGGGTGCGGCATATTGCGGGCCTTGGCCAGTTCAATCTGCTTTTGCCGGTCGATCGCGCTGCGACGGGTCTTCTCTGAAAGCTTATCCCAGCAATGCGGGCAACTGATGCCAGCTACATAGTGTTCGGATGCACGGTCCTCGACGCTGACCGGTGTGCGGCAGGCATGACATTGATCGTAGTCGCCTTCGCTCAAGTCGTGGCGCACGGTCACGCGATTGTCGAACACAAAGCAGTCGCCCTGCCACTTGGTTTCTTCCTGCGGCACCTCTTCGAGGTACTTCAGGATGCCGCCCTTGAGGTGATACACCTCGTCGAAACCCTCGCTGAGCATATAGCTCGAGGCCTTTTCGCAACGAATGCCGCCGGTGCAGAACATGGCGACTTTCTTGTGTTTGGCCGGGTCGAAGTTGGCTTTGATGTAGTCGGGAAATTCGCGGAAGCTGGTGGTCTTCGGGTCGATCGCGCCTTCAAAGGTGCCGATGGACACTTCGTAGTCGTTGCGGGTATCGATCAGCAGCACTTCAGGGTCGCTGATCAGCGCATTCCAGTCCTGCGGCTCGACGTAGGTGCCGACTTTCTTGTTCGGGTCGACGCCTTCGACGCCCAGGGTCACGATTTCTTTCTTGAGCTTGACCTTGGTGCGGTAGAACGGCTGCTCGTCGCAGTACGACTCTTTATGGTCGATGTCGTCCATGCGCGGGTCGTTCTTGAGCCAGGCCATCAAGCCATCAATGCCTTCGCGGCTGCCGGAAACGGTGCCGTTGATGCCTTCTTCGGCGATCAGCAAGGTGCCTTTGATGCCGTTGTCGACCATCGCCTGCAGCAGTGGCTCGCGCAGGGCGACGTAATCTTCGAGGGTGACGAACTTATACAGTGCCGCCACGACAATCGGTTGAGTCATGGGTGTTCTCTCCAGGTGGCTACCCTCGTAAAGGGTGAACCGGATGCAAAAAAAACGCGCCGACTGAGCGGCGCGTTGCGGATTCTAACAAAAATGGCGACGATTATGGGCCGCCTCTTACTGTGGCGAGGGAGCTTGCTCCCGCTGGGCTGCGGAGCGGCCCCAACCAGGCAGTTGCAACCTTTCAGAAAGATCGCGGTGATTGGCAGAAGGGCTGCTGCGCAGCCCAGCGGGAGCAAGCTCCCTCGCCACATCAAGCTGATGTGCCACAGTGTCAGTGACCGCCGGCGCAGGTCGGCGAGGCCGGGGCTGCGTCGATTTTCGCCCATTCTTCAGGCGTGTAGGTATGCAGCGCCAACGCATGGAATTCGCTCATCAGGTCACCCAACGTGGCATAGACCTTCTGGTGGCGCTTGACGCGGTTGAGGCCCTCGAACTGCTGGCTGACCAGCACGGCCTTGAAGTGGGTCTGCAACCCACGGCTGTGCATATGGCTTTCATCCAGCACGCTCAAGTGTTCCGGGCTCAGGGCGACGAGTGCCGATTCGATACGCTGTTGCATGGTCATTCCTGTTTACTTCTTCTTGGCCGGGGCCGGGGCTTTTGGCGTCAGCTCGTTGGTCATGTCTTCCAGCAGCTTGTTCACCACAGGTACCGCGCTTTCAAGCTTGGCCTGGGTCATCTGGGCCGATTGCTGGGTCAGCTGGGGCATTTTCTCCAGGACTTTCTTGCCCAGTGGCGACTGGTAGAACGCAACCAGGTCCTTGAGCTCGGATTCGCTGAAGTTGTCGGTGTAGAGCTTGATCATGTCCGGCTTGAGCTTGTTCCAGCCGATGGCCTGGTCCAGGGCGGTGTTGGCCTTGGCCTGGTAGGTGTCCAGGACGGTTTGCTTGGAAGCAGGCGCCTTGGTCTGCTCGAAACGCTGGGCGAACATTTGTTGCACTTGCATGTACACCGGGGTACCCAGCTTGTCGGCATGGGCCAGGGTAAGGAAGGCTTCGGCACTGGCGTTGTGGCTGGCGGTATCGGCAAAAACCTGGCCGCTGGCACATACCAGAGCAACCGCGGTACAGATGGCACGAAGACGAGTCATCGAGTTTCCTTTTCTAGCAGGCGAGGTAAGACCCCAAGGGCGCCCATTCTGCGCCTAAAAAACGCCGCGGCTCAACCCCACGCCTTGTGGGGCCTGGTTTTGCGGGGCTTAATCCGATGAAAAGTCTTTTAAGGGAACCCCACCGGGCGATCAGGGCCTAAACTGCGCAAACGAACCTGAAGGAGTGTGCCCGATGAGCCGTATCGAAACCGACAGCCTGGGAGAAGTGCAAGTCCCGGATGACGCTTACTGGGGTGCGCAGACCCAACGCTCGCTGGTGAACTTCGCCATCGGCGACCAGCGCATGCCCCTGGCTGTGTTGCACGCCCTGGCCCTGATCAAGAAGGCTGCGGCCCGAGTCAACGACCGCAATGGCGACCTGCCCGCCGACATCGCCCGGCTGATCGAACAGGCCGCTGACGAAGTGCTCGCCGGCGAACACGACGACCAGTTTCCCCTGGTGGTGTGGCAGACCGGCAGCGGCACCCAGAGCAACATGAACGCCAACGAAGTGATCGCCGGCCGTGCCAACGAGCTGGCGGGCAAGCCCCGCGGCGGCAAGAGCCCGGTGCATCCCAACGACCACGTCAACCGTTCCCAGAGTTCCAACGACTGCTTCCCCACCGCCATGAGCATCGCCGCCGTGCAGGCCGTCACCGAGAAGCTGTTGCCGGCGATCCGTGAACTGTCTGGTGGTTTGGCAGAGTTGTCGGCGCGCCACATGAAGCTGGTGAAAACCGGCCGCACCCACATGATGGATGCGACGCCCATCACCTTCGGCCAGGAAGTCTCGGCCTTTATAGCGCAACTCGACTACGCCGAACGCGCGATCCGCAGCGCCCTGCCCGCCGTGTGTGAACTGGCCCAGGGTGGTACTGCCGTCGGCACCGGGCTCAATTCACCCCACGGTTTTGGCGAGGCGATTGCCTCGGAATTGGCCGCGCTGTCGGGCCTGCCGTTTGTCACCGCACCGAACAAATTCGCCGCGCTGTCGGGCCATGAGCCGTTGACCACCCTGCACGGCGCCTTGAAGACCCTGGCCGTGGCCCTGATGAAAATCGCCAACGACCTGCGCCTGCTGGGCTCCGGCCCGCGTGCCGGGCTGGCGGAAGTCAAGTTGCCGGCGAATGAACCGGGCAGCTCGATCATGCCCGGCAAGGTCAACCCGACCCAGTGCGAAGCGCTGTCGATGCTGGCCTGCCAGGTGCTGGGCAATGACGTGACCATTGGCTTCGCCGCCAGCCAGGGCCACTTGCAGTTGAACGTGTACAAGCCGGTGATCATCCACAACCTGCTGGAATCGATCCGCCTGCTGGCCGACGGTTGCAGCAACTTCCAGGAGCACTGCATCGCCGGCCTGGAACCCGACGCCGAGCAAATGGCCGCGCACCTTGAGCGTGGCCTGATGCTGGTGACTGCGCTGAACCCGCACATCGGCTACGACAAGTCCGCCGAGATTGCCAAGAAGGCCTATGCCGAAGGGCTGACCCTACGGGAAGCGGCGCTGAAGCTGGGCTATCTCACGGACGAAGAGTTCGACCAGTGGGTGCGTCCGGAAAACATGCTGGAAGCCGGTCATTAAGACGCCAATCGTGCACGCCGGGCCCTGAGCCCGGCGAACAGCGACGGCGCCAACGCCACGGTCGCAGACCCCAGCACCACCAACACGGCACCGCCGTAGCCGAGGGCATTGATGTCTTCGGCGTGCACATACTCGGGCCACATCCAGGCGGCCAGCGCCACCGCGACGAAAGTCACCAATGGCGTCAGCGCCAGGGTGGCGCTGACCCGCGAGGCTTCCCAGTGGGCCAGGGCTTCGGCGAATGCGCCGTAGGCAATCAGCGTATTGAAACAGCAGGCCAGCAGCAGCCAGCCTTGCAGCGGGCTCAGTTGCAGCGCTTCCATCGGGTGCGCCCATGGCGTCAGCAAGAGCGCGCAGGACAGGTAGATCACCATCATCACCTGCAACGAATTCCATACCGTCAGCAACTGCTTCTGGCCCAGGGCGTAGAAGGTCCAGATGGTGGTGGCCAAGAGAATCGTCAGCACCCCGGCGGTGTAGCTGCCCAGGGAGGTCAACAACTCGGTCAGGCGCTGGTTGAAGAACAGGCCGAAGCCGATGATCAGCACCAGCAGGCCCATGCCCTGCCCGAGGCTGAAGCGTTCCTTGAACACGAAGACGCTGGCGATCATCAGGAAGATCGGGCCCACCTGTACCACCAGTTGCGCGGTGCCGGGGCTCAGCAGTTTGAGGCCGACCAGGTAGAGCACGTAGTTGCCCATCAGGCCGCACACGGCGATTGCTACCAGCCAGCCACCTTTTGGTCCGAGGGAGCGCCAGCTGGGCAGGCGCCTTACGGCGGCGAGATAGATAAACAGACAACTGCCGGAGACGACCAGGCGAAACCAGGTGACGGTGACGGGGTCCATCACCTGCAAGACCTGTTTGAGTTTGATCGGCAGAATGCCCCAGAGCAGCGCGGTCAGCAGGGCCAGGGATAAACCGTAGACCCAACGGCCCGATGAGATGTGCATGAGTGCCCCGAATGCCTGAGGTGGAGGAGGTGCATTCTAGGGGGATGTGAACGGATTGGGATACGGTGCTGATCAAATGTGGGAGCGGGCTTGCTCGCGAAGGCGGTCTATCAGCCAACATTTTCATCGACTGCCCCGCCGCATTCGCGAGCAAGTCGAATCGTCGCACCGCCACTCCCACACTGAGTCAGCGTACGGCTTCGAACAAGCCGGTGGCCCCCATGCCGCCGCCCACACACATAGTGACAATGCCGTAACGCAACTTGCGCCGCTGCAACTCACGCACCAGATGCCCCACCTGCCGCGACCCCGTCATCCCAAACGGATGCCCGATGGAAATCGACCCACCGTTGACGTTGTACTTGGCGTTATCAATTTCCAGCCGATTACGCGCATAAAGGCACTGCGAGGCAAACGCCTCATTCAACTCCCACAAATCAATATCCGCCACTGCCAGCCCACGGGCCTTGAGCAACTTGGGCACCGAAAACACCGGCCCGATCCCCATCTCATCCGGCTCACACCCCGCCACCGTAAACCCGCGAAAAAACGCCTTGGGCTTAAGCCCCAGTTCCAGCGCTTTTTCCAGGCTCATCACCAGTGTCATGGAAGCCCCATCAGACAACTGCGACGAATTCCCCGCCGTCACCGACCCATCCTCCGCAAACACCGGCTTCAATCCCGCAAGACTGGCCAACGTCGTATCCGGACGATTGCAATCATCCCGATCCACCACCCCCTCCAACACCTGCACCGCGCCAGTGTTCTTGTCCTCAACCTTGTACTTCACCGCCATCGGCACGATTTCATCATCGAACAACCCGTCAGCCTGGGCCTGAGCCGTACGCTGCTGGCTTTGCAGCGCATACAGATCCTGCTCTTCACGACTGACGTGATACCGCCGCGCAACGATTTCCGCCGTCTGCCCCATGGGAAAGTAAATGCCCGGCACCTGCTCCTTGAGCAACGGATTGATCAGGTTATCGGTGTTGACGCTCTTCATGGTCAGGCTGATGGACTCGACCCCACCGGCGACAATGATCTCGCTGCAACCGGAAGCAATCTGGTTGGCGGCGATCGCAATCGCCTGCAACCCCGAGGAACAGAAACGGTTGAGGGTCATGCCCGCCGTACCGGTACCCAGTTGCGACAACACCGCCACATTGCGGCCGATGTTGTAGCCCTGGGCACCTTCGTTGGAACCGGCGCCGACGATGCAGTCCTCGACCGTGGCCGGGTCGATGCCGTTGCGGGTCAGCAACGCGTTCACGCAATGGGCAGCCATGTCATCGGGACGGGTCTGGTTGAACTTGCCGCGAAAGGACTTGGCCAGGCCGGTTCGCACGCTGTCGACGATCACTACTTCACGCATGGGCTACCTCAATTGTTGTGGTTGTTGAGAGATGGATCGAGCATAGATCCCGCCCTCTTCAACCGCGACAATCATTCACCCCGCGTATGCAAAAGCATGGCGTTACTTCTTCTTGTCCTTCTTGTCATGCTTGTCGGTCTTGTCGAACGCTTCCTCCAGCGCCCGGTTGATGGTGCGCAGTACCTTCACCCGCGCCCAGCGCTTGTCGTTGGCTTCAACCAGCGTCCACGGCGCAATCTCGGTGCTGGTGCGGTCTACCATGTCGCCCACCGCCGCCCGGTAGTCGTCCCACTTCTCGCGGTTACGCCAGTCGTCCTCGGTGATCTTGAAGCGTTTGAACGGAATTTCCTCGCGGGCCTGGAACCGCTCCAGCTGCGTCTGCTTGTCGATCGCCAGCCAGAACTTGACCACGATCACCCCGGCGTCGCGCAGTTGCTCTTCGAAGTCGTTGATCTCGCCGTAGGCGCGCATCCAGTCCGTCGGCGTGCAGAAGCCTTCGATGCGTTCCACCAGCACCCGGCCATACCAGGAGCGGTCGAACACGGTGAACATGCCCCGCGCCGGAATCTTCTGCCAGAAACGCCACAGGTAAGGCTGGGCGCGCTCGTCTTCACTGGGCGCGGCGATCGGCACGATGTGGTACTGCCGGGGATCGAGGGCTGCCGCCACACGCCGGATGGCCCCACCCTTGCCCGCCGCGTCGTTGCCTTCAAACACCGTCACCAACGCGTGCTTGCGCATGCGTTTGTCGCGCATCAGCCCGGAGAACCGTGCCTGCTCGGTAATCAGTTGTTCTTCGTAATCGTCCTTTTCAAGGCTCAGGCTCATGTCCAGGCTGTTCAGCAGGCTCATCTGGTCAACCGCCGATGGCAGCGGCGCCGGGTTCATGCCGCTGGCTTTACCCTTGGGCACTTTCAAGGCGTTTTGCAGGCCTTCGAGCAGGATCTTGCCGACGGTCAGCCCGCGGTAGTGCGCATCGACACCCTCGATCACATACCAAGGCGCATAGTCACGGCTGGTGCGGCGCAGGATCCGCTCACCAAAATGCACAAACTTGTCGTAGGTCTTGGACTGCTGCCAGTCCAGCGGGCTGATGCGCCAGCTGTGCAGCGGGTCGTCCTGCAAGGCCTTGAGCCGGGATTTCATTTGCTTCTTGGAGAGGTGGAACCAGAACTTGAAGATCAGCGCGCCTTCGTCACACAGCATCTTTTCCAGGCGCTCGGCCCCGGCGATGGCCTGATCCAGCCGCGCGTCCTTGATCTCGCCATGGACGCGACTCTGCAGCATCTGGCTGTACCAGTTACCAAAAAAGATCCCCATGCGGCCTTTCGCCGGCAGCTGGCGCCAGTAGCGCCAGGCCGGTGGGCGGGCCAGTTCTTCGTCGGTCTGCTGGTCGAAGGTGCGCACCTCGATCAGGCGCGGGTCCATCCATTCATTCAGCAATTTGACGGTTTCACCCTTGCCCGCGCCTTCGATGCCATTGATCAGGATGATCACCGGGAAGCGCTTCTGCTGTTGCAGTTCGTACTGCACTTCCAGCAAGGCTTCACGCAGGGCCGGCACTTCGGCGTCGTAGGTGTCTTTGTCGATGGCGTGACCGATTTCGGCAGATTCAAACATGGGCGGCTCCGTTCCAGAAGTGATCAAGACTAGCGGATTGGGCAACAACACGTGGCAGGAAATTCCGCAGCGGCTTGCCATGGATCAATGACAACCCTGTTGATCAGCTAGAATGGCCGCCTTGCCTTTGCCGAGCCGCTCATGAACCCCGTATCCCACGCCCAGCTTGACTGGGATGACCAAGGTCGCCCGCACTCGCGGGTCTTCGATGACGTGTACTTCTCCGACAAGTCGGGCCTTGAAGAAACCCGCTACGTGTTCCTCGAACAGAACCGTCTGCAGGAACGTTTTGCGGCGCTGCCGGTGGGCGGGCGCTTGGTGATTGGTGAGACGGGCTTCGGCACCGGCCTGAATTTTTTGTGCGCCTGGCAGTTGTTTGATCAACACGCGGAGGCGGGTGCGCGCCTGCATTTTGTCAGCGTGGAAAAGTACCCGCTGAGCCACGCCGACCTGCAGCGCGCCCTCGCCCTCTGGCCGGAACTGGCACCGTTCGCCGAGCAGCTGTTGGCGCAATACATCGCGATTCACCAAGGCTTCCAGCGGCTGGTACTGGATAACGGTCGAGTCACCCTGACGTTGCTGATCGGCGACGCCCTGGAGCAATTGCCGCAACTGGACGCGCAAGTCGACGCCTGGTTCCTCGACGGTTTCGCCCCGGCCAAGAACCCCGACATGTGGACTGCCGAGCTGTTCGCCGAACTGGCGCGGCTGGCGGCGCCGGGCTCGACCATCAGCACCTTTACCAGCACCGGCTGGGTACGGCGGTTGATCAACGCCGCCGGGTTCAAGATGAAGCGCACCCCCGGCATCGGCCACAAGTGGGAAATCCTGCGGGGTGAGTTTCTCGGCTGGCCCGCTGAAACGCCTGCGCCTGCCGCGGCAAAACCCTGGTTTGCGCGCCCGCCTGCGGTTTCCGGTGAACGCCATGCACTGGTCATCGGTGGTGGCCTGGCCGGTTGCGCCACGGCGGCCAGCCTGGCGGCACGCGGCTGGCGCGTCAGTTTGCTGGAACGCCACGCAGCGCTCGCGCAGGAAGCCTCCGGCAACCCGCAAGGGGTGTTGTACCTCAAGCTTTCCGCCCATGGCACGGCACTTTCGCAGTTGATTCTCAGCGGTTTCGGCCACACCCGGCGCCTGCTGGAACACCTGCAACGTGGCGTGGACTGGGATGGCTGCGGCGTGCTGCAACTGGCCTTCAACGCCAAGGAAGCCGAGCGCCAGGCACAACTGGCCGGCGCTTTTGCCCCGGACCTGTTGCACCTGCTGGATAAAGAGCAGGCACAGGCGCGCGCCGGGATAACGCTGGAGCACGGCGGCTTGTTCTTCCCCGAAGGCGGCTGGGTTCACCCGCCGGCGCTGTGCGAATGGCAAGCCAGGCACCCGCTGATCGAAGTGCTCCAGCACCACGACGCCCTTGAGCTCAAGCAGGTCGACAGTCAGTGGCAGGCGTTGCAGGGCGATACGGTTCTGGCTCAAGCCAGTGTGGTCGTGCTGGCCGGCGCCGCCGAGATCAAGCGGTTTTCCTTCAGCGCTGACTTGCCCCTCAAGCGCATCCGCGGGCAAATCACTCGCCTGCCGCAAACGGCGCAAAGCCAGGCGTTGGCCACGGTGGTGTGCGCCGAGGGCTACGTCGCCCCGCCACGCCTGGGCGAGCACACCCTCGGTGCCAGTTTCGACTTCAAGAGCGATGACCTTACGCCCACGGTGGCCGAGCACGCGGGCAATCTGCAGATGCTGCGGGAAATCTCCCTCGATTTGCTGCAACGCCTGGGCGCCGACAGCCTGGCACCCGAACAGCTCGAAGGCCGCGCCGCCTTCCGTTGCACCAGCCCGGACTACCTGCCGATCGTCGGACCGCTGGCGCAGCGAGAGGCGTTTGATCACACCTACGCCGCCCTCGGCAAAGACGCCCGGCAGGTCCCTGATGCGCCGTGCCCGTGGTTGCACGGCGTGTATATCAACAGTGGCCATGGCTCACGGGGGCTGGTCACCGCGCCACTCTGCGCAGAGCTGCTGGCCGCCTGGCTCGACAATGAGCCCCTGCCGCTGCCGCGCAGTGTCAGCGAAGCCTGTCACCCCAATCGGTTCGCGCTGCGTGCCCTGATCCGCGGTAACCCAGGCAAATCCTGAGGGCCATGACGGGCTCGCAACCCGTCAAGGCTCTTTGCCTTATAACGTATTGTTCTAAAACTCCCACAATTTACCCGGGTCAGTCTCTGGGTACCCGCTGTTTTGGCGGGCTGCATTTCTATCCCTCCCCAACGGAAAAACCGGTAAGGAATTTATGTGCGGATTAGCTGGAGAGTTACGTTTCGATCACCAACCTGCCGACCTGGCAGCGGTGGAACGAATCACCCATCATTTGGCGCCACGCGGTCCTGACGCATGGGGCTTTCATGCCCAGGGGCCGATTGCCCTGGGCCATCGACGCCTGAAAATCATGGACCTGTCGGATGGCTCCGCCCAACCGATGGTCGACGCCCAGCTGGGCCTGTCCCTGGCGTTCAACGGCGCGATCTATAACTTCCCGGAATTGCGTGAAGAGCTGGAAGCCCTGGGCTACGCCTTCTATTCCGGTGGTGACACCGAAGTGTTGCTCAAGGGCTACCACGCCTGGGGCGAAGCCCTGCTGCCCAAGCTCAACGGGATGTTCGCCTTCGCCATCTGGGAGCGCGATGCCCAGCGCCTGTTTATCGCCCGTGACCGCCTCGGCGTGAAGCCGCTGTACCTGTCGCGCACCGGCCAGCGCCTGCGTTTTGCCTCGGCCTTGCCGGCGCTGCTCAAGGGTGGCGATATCAACCCGATCCTCGATCCGGTGGCCCTTAATCACTACCTGAACTTCCACGCCGTGGTGCCGGCGCCGCGCACCCTGCTGGCGGGCATTGAAAAGCTGCCGCCCGCCTCCTGGATGCGCATCGACGCCGATGGCAAGACTGAACAGAAAACCTGGTGGACCCTGCCCTACGGCCCCCACGCCGACGAAGCCAACCTGACCCTGGAAGACTGGACCGACCGCGTGCTCGACAGCACCCGCGAAGCCGTGGCGATTCGTCAGCGGGCGGCGGTGGATGTGGGCGTGCTGCTTTCCGGTGGTGTCGATTCCAGCATGCTGGTGGGCCTGTTGCGGGAAGTCGGCGTGCAGGACCTGTCGACCTTCTCCATCGGTTTTGAAGACGCGGGTGGCGAGCGCGGCGACGAATTCCAGTATTCGGACTTGATCGCCAAGCATTACGGCACCCGTCACCACCAACTGCGTATCGCCGAAAGCGAAATCATCGAGCAATTGCCGGCGGCGTTCCGCGCCATGAGCGAGCCGATGGTCAGCCATGACTGCATTGCCTTCTACCTGCTGTCCCGGGAAGTGGCCAAGCACTGCAAGGTGGTGCAAAGCGGCCAGGGCGCCGATGAACTGTTCGCCGGTTACCACTGGTACCCGCAGGTGGATGGCGCAAGCGACCCGTACGCGGCCTACCGCGACGCATTTTTCGACCGCAGCTACGACGACTATGCCGCTACCGTCGCGCCGAAATGGTTGACCGCGAATGACGCCGCCGGTGACTTCGTGCGCGAGCATTTCGCCCAGCCCGGCGCCGATGCGGCGGTAGACAAAGCCCTGCGCCTGGACAGCACCGTGATGCTGGTGGATGACCCGGTCAAGCGCGTCGACAACATGACCATGGCCTGGGGCCTGGAAGCGCGCACGCCGTTTCTCGACTATCGCCTGGTAGAACTGTCGGCCCGCGTGCCGGGCAAATTCAAACTGCCGGACGGCGGCAAGCAAGTGCTCAAGGAAGCGGCGCGCCGGGTGATCCCGAGCGAGGTCATCGACCGCAAGAAAGGCTACTTCCCGGTGCCCGGCCTCAAGCATTTGCAGGGTGACACCTTGAACTGGGTGCGTGAGCTGCTGCTGGACCCAAGCCAGGACCGCGGCCTGTTCAACCCGGCCATGCTCGACCGCCTGCTCACCGATCCCCAAGGCCAACTGACCCCGTTGCGCGGCTCCAAGCTGTGGCAACTGGCGGCGCTGAACCTGTGGCTCAGCGAACAAGGAATCTGATTCATGAAACCTCATGCCACGGCTTACAGCCAACGCTTGCTGCGAGGCCAGGCGCCCTCCTACGAGCGCCTGCAAGCCCGCTTCGCCGAAGACGGCAGCGAACTGGACCCCACGCCGATTGCCGTGCATTGCGGTTGGGGCCGGTTGTTGATCGGCCACACCTTCCCGGACCCGGCGAGCCTGGCCCTGGAGTTGCTCAACGAGCAGCCCGGCGAGCGGGATATCGCGCTGTATGTGGCGGCGCCGCAGCAGATCCTCGGGATTGATCCCCAGCAGTTGTTTCTCGACCCGTCCGATACCCTGCGCCTGTGGTTCACCGACTATCGCCCGGCAACCCGGGTGTTTCGCGGGTTCCGGATTCGCCGGGTACAAACCGAGGCGGACTGGCAGGCGGTGAACCAGCTGTACCAGGGGCGCGGCATGTTGCCGGTGGACCCGGCACTGCTGACGCCACGTCATCAAGGCGGCCCGGTGTATTGGCTCGCCGAGGATGAAGACAGCGGCGCGGTGATCGGCAGCGTGATGGGCCTGAACCACCAGAAGGCCTTTCACGATCCGGAGAACGGCTGCAGCCTCTGGTGCCTGGCGGTCGACCCGCAATGTACCCGTCCCGGGGTGGGTGAAGTGCTGGTGCGCCACTTGATCGAACACTTCATGAGCCGTGGCCTGAGCTACCTCGACCTGTCGGTGCTGCACGACAACCGCCAGGCAAAAAGTCTCTACGCCAAGCTTGGCTTTCGCGCGCTGACCACCTTCGCCATCAAGCGCAAGAACGGGATCAACCAGCCGCTGTTCCTCGGCCCTGGCCCGCAGGCGGAGTTCAATCCCTATGCGCGAATCATTGTCGAGGAAGCCCATCGGCGCGGGATCGACGTGCAAGTGGACGATGCCGATGCCGGCTTGTTCACCCTGAGCCACGGTGGCCGCCGGGTGCGCTGCCGCGAATCCCTCAGCGACCTGACCAGCGCCATCAGCATGACTTTGTGCCAGGACAAGAGCCTGACCCACAAGGCACTCAAGGCTGCAGGCTTGAAGCTGCCGGAGCAGCAGTTGGCCGGCAGTGCCGACGACAACCTGGAGTTTCTCGACGAGCACCAGCGTATTGTGGTCAAGCCGCTGGATGGCGAACAAGGCCAGGGTGTGGCGGTGGATTTGCAGACCATTGAAGACGTGCAAAAAGCCATTGAGGCGGCCCGCCAATTCGACACCCGTGTACTGCTGGAAAGCTTCCACGAAGGCCTCGACCTGCGCATTCTGGTGATCGGCTTTGAAGTGGTTGCCGCCGCCATTCGCCGCCCGGCGGAAGTCACCGGCGATGGTCAGCATTCCATTGGCGCGTTGATCGAAGCCCAGAGCCGCCGACGCCAGGCCGCCACCGATGGCGAAAGCAAAATCCCCCTGGACCATGAAACCCAACGCACCCTGCAGGCGGCCGGCTACGACTACAACAGCATCCTGCCCCGTGGCGAACGCCTGGCGGTGCGGCGTACCGCCAACCTGCACACCGGTGGGTGCCTGGAAGACGTGACGGCCATCCTCCACCCGACCCTGGTGGACGCCGCCGTGCGCGCCGCCCGTGCCCTCGACATTCCCATGGTGGGCCTGGACCTGATGGTGCCGGCCGCCGACCAACCGGACTACGTGTTTATCGAAGCCAACGAACGGGCCGGGCTGGCCAACCATGAACCGCAGCCGACGGCTGAAAAGTTCGTGGACCTGTTGTTCCCCCATAGCCAACCGACGGCTTGAGAAAGGTGTTGCCTTGACTGGCGCTTTCGCGAGCAAGCCCGCTCCCACAGGGGAATGCATTCCAAATGTGGGAGCGGGCTTGCTCGCGAAGACGCCGGTACAGCCAACACAATCTCTGAGGCGCCCCTTTCATCGAAACCATCGATGCCCTCAACTCATCAGGAGTTTCCATGACCCGAACCATCCCCGAACCGGATCTCGCTTACCTGCAAAAAGTGCTGCTGGAAATGCTCGCTATTCCCAGCCCCACCGGGTTTACCGACACCATCGTGCGCTACGTTGCCGAGCGCCTCGAAGAGCTGGGCATTCCCTTTGAAATGACCCGGCGCGGCACCATCCGCGCCACCCTCAAGGGCCAGAAAAACAGCCCCGACCGCGCCGTTTCCGCGCACCTGGACACCATCGGCGCCGCCGTGCGGGCGATCAAGGACAATGGCCGCCTGACCCTCGCGCCGGTCGGCTGCTGGTCCAGCCGTTTTGCCGAAGGCAGCCGCGTCAGCCTGTTCACCGATAACGGCGTGATCCGTGGCAGCGTGTTGCCGTTGATGGCCTCCGGTCACGCGTTCAATACGGCCGTGGATGAAATGCCCATCAGTTGGGACCACATCGAACTGCGCCTGGATGCCTACTGCGCCACCCGCGCCGACTGTGACTCCCTGGGTATCAGCGTCGGCGATTTCGTCGCCTTCGACCCGCTGCCGGAATTCACCGAGAGCGGGCATATCAGCGCCCGTCACCTGGACGATAAAGCCGGGGTTGCCGCGCTGCTGGCGGCGCTCAAGGCGATTGTCGACAGCGGCCAACCGCTGCTGATCGACTGCCACCCGCTGTTCACCATCACCGAAGAAACCGGCAGTGGTGCGGCGGCGGCATTGCCGTGGGATGTGAGTGAGTTCGTCGGCATCGACATTGCGCCGGTGGCCCACGAGCAGCACTCCAGCGAGCACGCGGTGAGTGTGGCGATGCAGGATTCCGGCGGGCCGTATGACTATCACCTGTCCCGCCACCTGCTGCGCCTGGCGGCGGAAAATGAGCTACCGGTGCGTCGCGACCTGTTTCGCTACTACTTCAGCGACGCGCATTCGGCGGTGACCGCCGGCCACGACATTCGCACCGCACTGCTGGCGTTTGGTTGCGATGCCACCCATGGTTATGAGCGCACGCACATCGACAGCCTCGCCGCGCTGAGTCGCCTGCTGGGCGCGTACATCCTCAGCCCGCCGGTGTTCGCCAGCGATGCACAGCCGGCCAAGGGCTCCCTCGACCGGTTCAGTCACCAGATCGAACACGACACACAAATGGAGAGTGATACCCGCGTGCCGTCGGTGGACAGCCTGGTGGGCCAAAAAACCTGAGACTGGCAACTCGGATCCCGGCGCAGTAGCATCGCCGGGATTCCCTAGCCGAGGCTTGTATGCTGATTCCCTACGATGCACTTGAAGTCGACACCCTGACACGCCTCATCGAAGACTTCGTGACCCGCGACGGCACCGACAATGGTGACGACACACCTCTGGAAACCCGGGTGCTGCGGGTACGCCAGGCGCTGACCAAGGGCCAGGCGCTGATTGTCTTCGACCCCGAGAGCGAGCAGTGCCAGTTGATGCTCAAGCACGATGTGCCCAAGCACCTGTTCGACTGAGACTCAAGGGTTTGGCACCGGCACTGGATGGGTGTTGGCCTGCTGCCCGTGGCGACTGAGGATCTTCTGATAGACCTCCGCCCGGTGCACATTGACCCCCACCGGCGCTTCCACACCCAGCTTCACTTGGGTGCCGTTCACTTCCAGAATGCGCAAGGTGATCTGGTCACCCACCGAAATTATTTCACCTACCGCGCGGCTTAATACCAGCATGGGGTTCGTCCTTTTTAAGTTACCGAACCCCGACCATGCGCTCCCTGCCTGGCACCATCAATGGCCTTCAGGTTAAACAGGCATGCCTTACACATCAGGGTAAATTACCCTACAGACAGGCAGTGAATAATCTCGAATTACACCCAAGAACCAAACGATATGTTCAAATTTGCAGGCGCTCTCTGTGGCTAGAGAGCCTGTTGTGGCGAGGAGCTTGCTGTGGCGAGGGAGCTTGCTCCCGCTGGGTTGCGAAGCAGCCCCCAATAAGGTCAATGCATTCTTTCAGGAAGACTTGGGCGGCTGGTTTTGGGGCTGCTTCGCACCCCAGCGGGAGCAAGCTCCCTCGCCACAGCAAGCGCCCTCGCCACATCAGGTGCTAACCTGAAATTCAACCTTTTACCGCCTGCGACTGGGCTTTCGCCCGCATCTTGTCCGCCATCACGGTCATCTCGTCATACAGCAGTTGCGGGTTCTTCTGTTTCAGTGCCCAGGCCATGCGCCCCTGCTCGTGGGGCAGGATCATGAATTGCCCTTGCGCCACCTGCTGGTAGATGTAGTCGGCGATCTGTGCGGCGGTAATCGGCGAGCTTTCCAGCAGCTTGCCCACCTGGGCCTTCATCGCCGGCGTCGGCCCGCGGAACGAGTCCAGCAGGTTGGTCTGGAAGAAGGATGGGCACACCACATGCACGCCGACTTCCTGTTGCTTGAGTTCCACCAGCAGGCTCTCCGAGAGCGCCACCACGCCGGCCTTGGCCACGTTGTAGTTGCTCATGGCCGGGCCCTGCATCAGGGCGGCCATGGACGCGATGTTGATGATGCGGCCCTTGCTCTTTTCCAGCAGCGGCAGGAAGGCCTTGCAGCCCTTGACCACGCCCATCAGGTTGATCGCGATCTGCCAGTCCCAGTCTTCCAGGGACAGTTCGCTGAAGAACCCGCCCGATGCGACACCGGCGTTGTTGACGATCACGTCGATGCCACCGAGCTTTTCCTCACAGGCCTGTGCGAACGCGGTGAGCTGGCTGTAGTCGCGCACGTCGCAGCGCTGGGTGAAACCGTCACCACCGGCCTGGCGTACAAGCTTGAGGGTTTCTTGCAGGCCCGCTTCGCTGACGTCCGACAAGGCCAGCTGCCAACCCTCACGGGCCCAGCGCAGAGCGATTTCGCGACCCAGGCCAGAACCGGCGCCGGTGATCATCATGCGATTTTGCATAGGAAAGTAGCCTTGTGGTTCACGGAAGAAGTGAGCCGCAGTGTAGCGAAGGTTTTTCCTGCACCCACGCACCATCAGACTGCTGAATGCCCCAGGCAAACCGTGGGCCGGGTCGGATAGCGGGAAACCCGCCAAGTTCCATTTATTTGAACTAAGGACGGTTATTTGCAACGGGGTTAAAGGAAATAAGCAAGTTAGCGAAAAGCTTTAAAAAAACACGGAATTTTCTGCCAAACACAGGGGTCGGAGTTATTAAGGCGTCCGTATCAGCTGTCGGGCCTATCCGTTAAATACCAGGTCTTTTCAGAAGACAATAAGGAAAACAAAACATGAGCCTCATTCTTATCATTATTCTGATCCTCCTGCTGGTCGGCGGTCTTCCAGTGTTCCCTCACTCACGTAACTGGGGTTACGGGCCATCGGGTATTCTCGGTACTGTGTTGGTAGTGCTGCTGATTCTGTTGTTGCTCGGCAAGATATAACGCGTTCCAGCGTGCAAAAAAAAGAGGCCTTGAAAGGCCTCTTTTTTTATGCGCGGGTGTTTAGTCCGGCTTGCCGTCCACTACACCGGCGGTGTTGTCCAGCAGGCTCTTGGTAGCGGTCTGCAGGAACGATTCGAGCTTCTGCTTCAACGCAGCCTCGTCCGGCGACTCTGGAATCACTTTCCCGGTCGGGTTGGCGCCCAGTTCGTATTCCCACAACTTTGGTGGCATTTCCTTGGGCAGGACCAGCACGCGATCACCGGTGAGCAAGGCGACGGTCTGGTCGCTGCCCGACGGCTTGATCACACCAAAGCCCTTGTCGCCTTCCGGCAGGTTGAGCAGGTCACGGCCCCAGCACTGGTGCAGGGTGTCACCGCCCAGGCGGCCCATGATGGTCGGCACGATGTCGATCTGGGTGCCCACGGTGTGGTCACGCTCGCCGAACTTCTCCTGCATGCCCGGTGCGATCATCAGCATCGGCACGTTGAAGCGGCCCAGGTCCATTTCGGTGATCTGTTGCTCGTTGCCGAAGCCGTGGTCGCCCACGATCACGAACAGGGTTTCCTTGAAGTACGGCTCCTTGCGGGCCTTTTCAAAGAACTGGCCCAAGGCCCAGTCGGAGTAGCGCATGGCCGTCAAATGCTCGTTGAGGCTGCCACGGTCGGTGACCTTCTCGACCGGCAATGGCGTCGGCAACGCGTACGGCGTGTGGTTGGACAGGGTTTGCAGCAGCGCATAGAACGGCTTGCCGCCTTCACGGGCCTTCAACTCTTCCAGGCCACGGTTGAACATGTCCTGGTCGGACACGCCCCAGGTCGGGTCCGAGAACACCGGGTTGACGAAGTCATTACGCCCGATGAAGTTGGTCATGCCCTGGTTGCTGAAGAAGCCCGACTGGTTATCCCAGGCGAAGTCGCCGTTGTAGACGTACACGTCATCGAAATCGCGATGGCTGAGCAACTGCGGCAGGCCCGACAGCTTGTGGCTGCCTTCCGGAGTCTGCATCAGGTATTCGAAACCCGGCAGGTTCGGGAAGCAGGCCATGGTGGCGAACATACCCTGGTGGGTGTGGGTGCCGTTGGAGAAGAAGCGGTCGAACAGCAGGCCTTCCTTGGACAGTTTGTCGAAGTACGGCGTGATGTTGCCCGGGCGGCCCAGGGCGCCCACCGAGTGACCGGCGAAGCTTTCCATCAGGATAACCACGACGTTCTTGATCGGCAGGGTCTTCTCGGACGGCGGCGTGAAGTCACGGCGTACCGCGGCGGTGTCGGTGTCGACCAGTTTCTCGCTCGGCAATACCAGCATGTCGCGCACGGTCTGGGTGGCCAGCGGCTGCTCCAGGGTGGCTTTCCAGATGTTCGAACGCTCCTCGGAGAAGCGCGATTTCGCCGCCGCAATCAGCGACAAGGTACCGTTGAGCCCCAACTGGTTGGCGAAGTTCGAGTCGGTGGTGTACACGTCGCCCCAACGCAGTGGCGGGCCCTGGCGCAGGGTGCCACGGATGGCGACCACGGCGACCAGCAGGCAGACCACGAACACCGCGATGCGCGTGTACCACGGCGCTACCTGGCGAGTGCCGATGCTGCCACCGCTGAACGGGCCGCGTGGGCGCGTTGCACGGTCGGCGCCTTTGAAGGCGATGCTCAGGATCAGCGTACCCACGGCCCAGGCCAGCAGGTAGCGCACCACCGGGAAACCGTACCAGAGCATGCTCATCACGGTTTTCGGGTCTTCCTTCACGTACTGGAAGACCAGACCGTTGAGGCGCTGGTGGAACTCGCGGTAGAAGTCCATTTCCATCAGGCCCAGGAACAGCGCGATGCTGGACGCGACCGTCAGCCACAAGCGGAAGAACCCGCGCGCCGCCATGGCCCGTACGCTGAACAACGCCAGCAGCAGCGGCACCAGCAGGTACATCACCAGGCGGATATCCAGGCGCAGGCCGTTGGCGAACGCTTCAAGGAAAGTCGAGGCCGGTGTGTCGAGGATCATCTCGCGGTTGTAGACCAGCAGCGCCAGGCGCAGCAGGGAGAACATCACCATCATGATCAAGGCACAAAGCAGCGTGTACGCCAGATGGGATTTGACGGTCGGTTGCAGCAAGCGATTAGAAGCTCGCTGCTGATTCAGGGCGTCCGGGTTTGCCATGTCGTTTTAGGACCCATTGGAAGTTTAAGTTGCGAATGAATACAGCGGCGCCCCGCCCTCGCCCAGGCAAGCTGGGGTAGACGGTGAACGCAATGGCGCAAATGGTGCCCGATCAACGCCGGCAACGCCATTGATTACTCAATCCGGCCAGTGTTTGAGACTCGTCTTAGAGCATCCGACAGGAAAAATAGCCGGCGAATTGTCTTGGATGGAATGTGAAAATTCTGTGCAGCGAATATCTCGAAACACAATAACGGGCGTACGGAAACAGATGTGGGAGCGGGCTTGCTCGCGAATACGGTAAATCAGTCGATACATCAGGTGACTGTTACACCGTATTCGCGAGCAAGCCCGCTCCCACACTTACTGTGCCCGCTCTGGATAGCGTTGTTTGGATCAGATCCGCACGTTACCGCGCGGCCCGGCGATCGCCCAGATGATCAAGCCCAGTACCGGCAGCAGCAGGATCAACAGGATCCACAACACTTTGGCGCCGGTACTCGCGCCGCTTTTGAACACGTTGATGATCGCCCAGATATCCAGCGCGAGGATGATCAACCCGATCAGACCATTAAAAGTGGAACCCATGGTGTCGCTCCTAAGTGAGGGCTTGCCTGCTTAGGATAGTCAGCCGTGGCCGGGGGTTCCGTTTTATTTCAGACGTGTACCGCAACCCGCAGGGCTTCCAGCGATGGTTCGCCCTTTATGCCGGTTTCGGCACACAACTCCAGCACCCGTGGCACGTCGTTGCCGTAGACCAGCACAGCCTGGATCTCGTCGTCCAGCAATTGGCTGAAGTTCATCAGCACGTAGCCGCCGTTCTCCGGGTTGAGGGCGCTCATCTGGATCTGGATGCGGTTCAGCGCGGTCAGGGCTTCGGTCTTGGCCAGTTGCTTGGGCTTGAGGTTGAACGCCACGCCGGGGCCAAAGGAGGCGACGATCTGGGCGAACAGGTCCAGGTAGGTGTCGGCCTGGAACAGCACGGTGTCAGGCAGGCTGCCGACGACGATCCACTCACCCAGGGGAATCGGGAAAGTGTCGTCGTAGTTGATGTCGGGGTTGGCGGCCAGGAAAGCGTCGGGATCGGCGTAGGCCTGGGCCGCCTCGTCCGCCACCTTGGCGATCTCGGGTTCGCTCATGCAGCCGGAGCTGATTTTGCTGATGAGTTCGACGAGTGCGGTTTTCATGGGGTGGTCCTGTGGCGGGGCTGATTTTGAGGGCGCAAAGCCTACACCAGTTTTTGCAACTGCGCCGCCGTATCCACCGCCCCCATGGTCTGCGCGGCTGCCAGCGCGGTCACGCCCTGGGCATCGGTGGCCTTGGGATTGGCGCCCTGGCTGATCAGGTAGTCCACCATTTCGGTACGGTTGAACATCGCCGCCATCATCAAGGCGGTGCGACCATCAGAGGATGCGCCTTCGACCAACGCTCCGCCTTCGATCAACGCCTTGACCACCGGCAGGTTGCCCTTGAACGCCGCGCCGGCAATCGGCAGTTGGTTCTTGTCGTTGGCAATCTGGGGGTCGGCCTTGAATTCCAGCAGCACTTTCACCGCGTCCACATGGCCATGGTAGGCCGACAGCATCAACAGCGTATCGCCATTGTGGTTGCGCAGGTTCGGCGGCAAGCCCTTGGCCAGCAACGCCGCCAGCATCGCGGCATCGCCCTTGCGCGCCACGTCGAACACCTGCTCGGCAAATTCGGCGGCTTCGTCTTCGGTCATTTGTTTGGCTTGGTCTGACATGTGGGGCTCCTTGTCTGGTGTTTCATAAGGCGCCCAGTCTCGCGATGGAGTTCCCCACTGTCATGCCTTTTTTCCCAAAAGCGGCGATAGGCAGAATCAATAACGGAACTTGCCCGCCTGAATATCCGCCAACAGTTGCCCGGTGACCGGCACATAACTGTCCGACCCAGGCAGCCAGGCAAAGATCGGATCATCACCGGCCTTGCCCGGATCGAACGCTTCCTCCTTGAGTTTCACCTTCTGGTATTTAAAGGTGCCCGTGGTTTCCATCTTCACCTTGATCCGCAGGAACAACGGCACCGCATACGCGGGCAATTGCCCGTGGGCGAAGGTCAGCAACTCGCGCATGTCCAGGGAAGCCAGGGATTCGGCAGGCGTAATGGCCGCCATGCCCGCGCGGCCGTTGGTGTTTTCAATCTCCACGCCGTAGGCCACCACTTCGGAAATCTGCGGGTGCTGCAGGAAGATGTTCTCGACTTCGGTGGTGGAGACGTTTTCACCTTTCCAGCGGTAGGTGTCCCCCAGCCGGTCAACGAATTGGGCGTGGCCGAAGCCGATATTGCGCAACAGGTCGCCGGTGTTGAAATACCGGTCGCCCTTCTCGAACACGTCGCTGAGCACCACCTTGCGGTTCTTCTCGGGGTCGGTGTAGCCGTCGAACGGTGCCTTGTCATCGATCCTGGCCAGCAGCAGCCCCTGGCCCCCCTTGGGCACTTCGCGCATGAAACCGTCGGCGCCGCGAATCGGCTCACAGCTGTCATGGGCGTAGTCCACCAGTGCCCAGTGCATCAGGGAAAAGCCGATGGTGTTGTCGAAGTTCAGCACATTGGTGAAGCCGATGTTGCCGTCACTGGCGGCGTACAGCTCGCAGATATGATCGACGCCAAAGCGCTGCTTGAACTCAGCCCAAACCCCAGGGCGCAGGCCGTTGCCGATCATCTTCGTCACCCGGTTATCCAGGTCGCGCCCGTGGGCAGGCTGGTCGATCAGGTAGCGGCACAGCTCGCCGACATAACCCAGGGTGGTCGCATTGAATTTGCGCACATCGTCCCAGAACTGGCTGGCGCTGAACTTGCGGCGAATCGCGAACCCCGACGCCCCGGCAATCGCTGAACCCCAGCACACGCACAGGCCAGTGGCGTGATACAGCGGCAAGGTGCAATAGACGACATCCTCGGGCCCCATATCCAGGGCGATGGTGCCGAAACTGGCCGAGGACTTCATCCAGCGGCCGTGTTTGAAAATGCCGGCCTTGGGCAAGCCGGTGGTGCCGGAGGTGTAGATATAGAAGCAAGGGTCGTTGAAGTAGATCTGCTGAGTGCTGGCGGGGTTTTCCACCGGGCAGTCGGCGCTGGCGGCCATCAGGTCGACGTAATCCGGCGGCACATGGCTGTGCTGCTGATCGGCAATAAACCAGGTTTTATCCGCCTCGATGGCCACCTGGCTGCGCACGGCCTCGTAGGCCCCTACCAACTCGGCTCCCACCACGATGGCCGCCGGTGCCACCAGGTTGAGGCTATGTACCAGCGCCGACTGGGTTTGCGAGGTATTGAGCATCGCGCAAATGCCGCCCACCTTGGCCACGGCCAGTACGCTGAGCAACAACTCGGGGCGGTTTTCGATAAACAACGCCACCACGTCGCCCTTGCCGATCCCCTGCCGCTGCAGGTAGTGAGCCATGCGGTTGGCCTGCTGGTTGGCCTGGCGGTAGCTCAGCACCGTGTCGCCATACAGCAGCGCGGCGCCGTCGGGGTTGCGTTGGGTGGCTTGTTCAAAGGTCCAGCCCAGGCCGCACGGCTGGTCGGGATCGGTGATGTTGGCAACGCGGATTCCGCGCACCAGGCGCGGCAGCGCACGGACAATGGTGGGCACCTTACGCAGCATCATGCCCCAGGTGATCATGTCACTTGGCGGGTGGTTCATGGCGGGAACGTCCTTTTTCTTATTGTTCGTATGACCCTCAAGGCACTCATCGCACTGTAAGACCCGCGCCGAATGCCTTGCAGGAAAATACGCCAGCCGTTCTTCGGCTGTACACGCAGGATTTGAAAAGTTTTGTATCCCGAAAGGAAAAGGAATTTTGCGCACCGCCAGGTGGTCACTATGGAAGACCTGCCTTGCGTGCCAGCGGTGAAACACTTGGCAAAACCCCGCAAAATGCAGGATGCACGATGGCCATTCATGCAAATTGCACGAAACCGGAAATCTTAAAATTTTATAACTGATTGATTTATAACGATTTTTTAAGATACTCAGTACTGGCACAATCGCTGCACCTATCACTCCACGCTGCAAAACATGAGCTAACGGAGCTGATAGACATGAGCCTGATCCAAGATAAATTTTCTTCTGTGTTCTCCAATTTCGACGTCACCACCCAGGCGCGTCCTGATGGCGGCATCCTGCTGACCTTGCGTAACAGCGAAGGCAAGCAGATCAAACGTTCGATCTCTTATCAGCAACTGCACACGGCCGACCAACTGACGTGGGTCATCAGCGCCATTCGCCGCGACCTGGCTGAACAAGCCAGCGACCTGCCACAGATTTCGATGCTGCAAAGCCAGAACCGCTTTGCCCTGCCGACCTACCATTCGGCTTGACCGTCATGCAGGACCCGAACAGGTCGTGGTGCCGTTGCGCACCACGGCCTTTTTTTATTTGCACAATCCCTGTTTCACCGCCTCGTTCACGGCCTGGACCCGGTTAGTCACCTGCAACTTGCCGTAGATGTTGCGCAGGTGAAACTTCACCGTGGCCTGGGAGATGGAGCGAATCCTGCTGATTTCCCACACCGTCTTGCCCTCGACCGCCCAATGCAGGATTTCCCGTTCCTTTGGGGTCAGGGGTTTACCCGACAACATCGCACGCGCCTTGCGGTTGGCAACCGGCGCGCTGTCCGTTTGCGTGGACGGTTGTTCCTGTGGCTCCGAACCGCTCATGCAGGCCTCTCTCTTCATATAGGTCTTGTAACGCCCGAAGTCGGATTACTCCTATTGACAGGCGAATAAATATTGAGACCAGAGAGAGTTACACAAAGAGTGGAAGTAACAAGTAAGGTCAACGATAAACAGCTGTTACCCACAAACTTTCAAGTTTATTCCTACAGCGATTTCCAACCTGAAGGAATTGAAGTTAAAAAAATGCCCCCTGTTCAGGAGGCATTGCCGGACGGACTTAGTCATCAAGCCGGGGAAAACCCTCGGCGATCGCGTCGCCGGTCAGCATGACCGCCAGCCCTTCAGGGTCACTGAACAGGCGGATCGCCACAAAGTGCGGGTTCTCCCCCATATCAAACCAGTGCGGGATGCCGCTCGGCACCAAGATCAGGTCGTTTTTCTCGCAGAACACCGCGTACACATAATCTTCGATGTGCAAGGTAAACAGCCCACGACCCGCTACGAAAAAACGCACGTGGTCTTGGGCCATGCGGTGTTCGTCGAGTCGCTCGGCGCGCAATTGGGCTTTCTGCGGGTGATCATTGCTGATGCGGAGCACATCAACGGTGGTGTAGCCGCGCTCGGTCATCAGCTTGTCGATGGGCGCCTGGTAGGCCGCGATAATCTCAACCTCGCTGGCCCCGGGCTCAAGTCGGGTAGCCGCCTGCCAGCGATCGAAACCCACACCCAGCTCGGCCAGGGTCGAGGCGATATCGTCCTGGTGAGTCAGGACCTTGTTCGGGGTGTCGGGGGTGCAGACGTGGTAAACCGCGAGATAGCTCATCAAACTCTTCCTCTGTCACGGGAGCCGCTCATGGCCGCTCCTCTTGCAATCGAATGCCAATGATTAGGGCGGCGGCCAGGGCCGCGATGCTGGCAATGCTGAAGGTCAGGGTCGGCCCCAGCAGGTTCCAGCTGTAACCTGAATAGAGTGCGCCCAGCGCACCGCCGGTACCGGCCAGTGCCGCATACAGTGCCTGGCCCTGGCCTTGCTGGCGAGCGCCAAAGCTGCGTTGCACGAACTGGATGGCCGCCGCGTGGAAGCTGCCGAAGGTCGCCGCGTGCATCACCTGCGCCAGCAACAGCACCCAGAAGAATTCGGCAAACGAGCCCAGCAGCAACCAGCGCAGTGCGGCCAGCAGGAAACTCGCCATCAATACCCGGCGTACCGAAAAGCGCGTGAGAATCCGGCTCATGGCCAGGAACATCAAGACTTCCGCCACCACGCCCAGCGCCCACAACATGCCGATCACGCCACGGCTGTAACCGAGGTGTTCAAGGTGCAGGGTGAGGAAGGTGTAGTACGGGCCGTGGCTCATTTGCATCAGCGCCACGCAGGCATAGAACGCCAGCACGCCGGGGCTGCGCAGTTGCCGCAAAAAGCCGTCACCGGCCAGGCGGTTGCCCTGGGCCGGCGGCTGCGCATTCGGCACCCAGAGGCTGGCGCCGATGATGCCGGCCATGATCACCACGACCACCACCGGGTAGATATCCAGGCTCAGCCAGTCGAACAAGCGGCCCATGATCACCACGGTGAGGATAAAACCGATGGAGCCCCACAACCGCACCTGGCTGTAGCGCGAGGTCTGGCCTTGCAGGTGCGCGAGGGTGATGACTTCAAACTGCGGCAGGACCGCGTGCCAGAAGAACGCGTGCAAGGCCATCACCAGCGCCAGCCAGGCGTAGGTCTTGCTGACAAAGATCAACGAGAAACTCACCAGGGTGCACACCGCGCCAAAGCGCACGATGGCCAGGCGCCGGCCGGTGTAGTCCCCCAGCCAGCCCCACAGGTTGGGTGCCACGCAGCGCATCAGCATGGGGATGGCCACCAGCTCGCCGATGCGCGCGCTGGAGAACCCAAGGTGATCGAAGTACAGCGCCAGGAACGGCGCCGTCGCCCCCAGCAGGGCGAAATAGAACAGGTAGAAGCTGGAGAGTCGCCAGTATGGAAGGGCTTGCGTCAGCATAAGTGACTTGTGGCGAGCGAGCTTGCTCGCGCTGGGTCGCGAAGCGGCCCCACTAGAAGCGCCGCAGTTCTCCAGGTACTACCGGATTGCAGGCTTTGGGGCCGCTGCGCAGCCCAGCGCGAGCAAGCTCGCTCGCCACACACGGTCACAGCTGGCCCAATACCGGAGTACTGACTTTTACGTCGGCGTTTTGCCCACGATGGCGCAGCAGGTGGTCCATCAACACAATGGCCATCATCGCTTCGGCAATCGGCGTGGCACGGATGCCGACGCACGGGTCGTGACGGCCCTTGGTGATCACGTCCACCGGGTTGCCGTGCACATCGATCGAGCGGCCCGGCGTGGTGATGCTGGACGTCGGCTTGAGGGCCAGGTGCGCAACGATCGGCTGGCCGGAGGAGATGCCGCCGAGAATGCCGCCGGCGTTGTTGCTGAGGAAACCTTCCGGGGTCATCTCGTCACGGTGCTCGGTGCCACGCTGGGCCACACAATCGAACCCGGCGCCGATTTCCACGCCCTTGACCGCGTTGATGCTCATCAGCGCGTGGGCCAGTTCGGCATCGAGGCGGTCGAAGATCGGCTCGCCCAGGCCCGGCATCACGCCTTCGGCAACCACGGTGATCTTGGCGCCGACGGAATCCTGGTCGCGGCGCAACTGGTCCATATAGGCTTCCAGCTCCGGCACTTTGTCCGGGTCTGGGCAGAAGAAGGCGTTGTCTTCGACGCTGTCCCAGGTCTTGAACGGGATTTCGATCGGGCCCAGCTGGCTCATGTAGCCGCGGATCACGATGCCCTGGGTCGCCAGGAACTTCTTCGCAATCGCACCGGCCGCCACACGCATCGCGGTTTCCCGCGCCGAGCTGCGGCCACCGCCACGGTAGTCGCGCTCGCCGTATTTGTGGTGGTAGGTGTAGTCGGCGTGGGCCGGGCGGAACAGGTCCTTGATCGCCGAGTAGTCCTTGGACTTCTGGTCGGTGTTGCGAATCAGCAGGCCAATGGCGCAGCCGGTGGTGCGGCCCTCGAACACGCCCGAGAGGATTTCGACTTCGTCGGCTTCCTGGCGCTGGGTGGTGTGGCGGCTGGTGCCGGGCTTGCGGCGGTCGAGGTCACGCTGCAGGTCTTCCAGGGACAACTCGAGGCCCGGCGGGCAGCCGTCGACAATGGCGACCAACGCCGGGCCATGGCTTTCGCCCGCGGTGGTAACAGTGAACAGCTTGCCGTAGGTATTGCCGGACATGCAGGGCGCTCCGTGAAATCAGTTGAATCAAGTCAACCGTAATAACTTAAGGCGGCCAGTATACGCAGGCTAACCGACTAGTTCATCCTCGAAACCTTACCGGTAGACGTTGGTCCAACCGGCACCTTCCTCATGATGGCGCGATGATGCTGCGAGTTCTGCTTTTGACCCTCACTCTGTTTTCCAGCCTTGGCTTCGCCGCCTCCCCTGTCGTGCTGCAACGGCCCATCAGCCTGGACACCGGCAGTGGCGAGCTGTTTGGTTCGCTGTTGTTGCCCAAATCCGACAAGCCGGTGCCGGTGGTGCTGATCATCGCCGGCTCCGGGCCCACCGACCGCAACGGCAACAGCGCCGACGGCGCACGCAACGACAGCCTCAAGCGCCTGGCCTGGGTGCTGGCCAGGCACAACATCGCCAGCGTGCGCTACGACAAGCGCGGCGTGGCCGCCAGCCTTGCCGCCACCCCCGATGAACGCAACCTGACCCTGGATGCCTACGTGTCCGACGCCGTGGCCTGGGGCAAGTTGCTCAAGGCCGACCCACGCATGGGCCCGCTGATTGTGCTGGGCCACAGCGAAGGTGCACTGGTGGCCGCCCTCGCCGCCCCGCAGCTCAACCCGGCCGGGGTGATCTCCCTGTCGGGCAGTGCGCGCCCGGTGGACCAGGTGATCCGCCAGCAACTGGCCGACCATATGCCTCCAGCGCTGTTACTGCGCAGCAACCAGATTCTCGATCACCTCAAGGCCGGCCAGGTGGACGCCGATGTGCCCACCCCCCTTGAGGGCATTTTCCGCCCCAGCGTGCAGCCCTATCTGATCAGCCTGTTCCGCGCCGACCCTTCGGCGGCCTTTGCCAAATTGACCATGCCGGCGCTGATCGTCCAGGGCACCAATGACCTGCAGGTCGGCGTGGCCGATGCGCAACAATTGCAGAAGGCCAAGCCCGACGCCGAGCTGACGGTGATCGAAGGCATGAACCACGTGATGCGCATCGTGCCCAACAACGTGAAGCAGCAACTGGAGTCCTATAACGACCCGCAGTTGCCGCTGGCGGCTGAACTGGGCACCCGCCTGGTTCGCTTTATCGACGGACTTCGCGCCAGTTAAGCGAGTATTGCCCCTCCAGTCCTGAGCAAAACGGCCGATAAGCCATGGGTCGACAGCAAAAAGCCTGTCGACCCGCAGAGCTTGGACAGGATCGCGCCGAATGACGAACACCGAAGCAACACCCGAACCTACCGCCGACACCACGGCTGACACCGAGGCCGCCGCATCGGCCGCGTTACCGTGGGCGGAGGTGCAGGCCGAACACTTCAAGATGCTGCGCCTGGCCCCTTTGGCCACCGACCGTGCCACGGGCGTGCGGCCCCTGCGCTTTGTGCAGTTTGGCTGGGCCGAACGCAACAACAAGGACCACAGCCTGCTGCGCATGGTCATTCAGTTGCCGGGCCAGCGGGTGCGCCGGGAACAGAACCATTTGGATATCTGGGTCGATCACGCGACCCATCGGGTGCACTTTGGCCCGGGCAACAGCCTGGAGATCGAGCCGGCTAACCGCGGCATCGGCCGTTTCCTGGTAGCCCAGGGCGCCGCCTGGGCGAAAAAGAAGTGGTCGCACTACCGCGTCGACGGCGTCGACCTGGCCAACAAGGACGCCCTCAACGAAGCCACGCGCCTGCGCCGGGATCACTTCCTGCGTATCCAGGGCTTTGATGTGGCGTACGCCGATGTCCAGCATTTGAAGGGCAACGTGCAGCCGGGCAAGGTCAGCGATGTGCTGGACAGCTGGAACACCGAAAAGCTGCAGTTCGTGGAGATTCTGGAAGCGGCGCAGATGCTGCAACAGGCCGAGCAGAACCTGGCGGAACAGGAAGTGAAACTGCGCAAGGAAGAGGAAAAAGTCACCAAGTTCAAGCGCGAAGACAGCGGGTTGCGCTTCACGATTACGTGCCTGGTGGCGTTTACCGTGTTTCAGGCGGGGTTGTTGATCTGGATTGCGACACATCGGTAATCCGGTTTATCAATTGAAACCGGATCAAAATGTGGGAGCGGGCTTGCTCGCGAATGCGGTGTGTCAGTCACCGGATATCTTGACTGAGCCACCGCATTCGCGAGCAAGCCCGCTCCCACACTGACCGCGTTACCCACTTGGAAGCGGTTAAACCCTGGCGGCAAACACCGCCTGATGCGCCCGGCACTGCTCGGCCGTCAACATGAACACGCCATGCCCGCCGCGCTGGAACTCCAGCCAGGCGAAGTCCACTTCGGGGTACAACGCCTCGACGTGAACCTGGCTGTTGCCCACTTCGACAATCAGCAAGCCCTTCTCGGTCAAGTGATCTGCCGCCTCGGCCAGCATCCGCCGAACCAGGTTCAAGCCGTCGTCACCGCAGGCCAGGCCCAGCTCCGGCTCGTGCTGGTATTCATCCGGCATGTCGGCAAAGTCTTCGGCGTCGACATACGGCGGGTTGGACACGATCAGGTCAAAACGCTGGCCCGGCAAACCATCAAAGCCGTCGCCCTGAACGGTATACACGCGCTCATCGACGCCATGGCGCTCGATGTTCTGGTTGGCCACCTCCAGCGCTTCGAAGGACAGGTCGCCCAGTACCACTTCGGCGTCCTGGAACTCGTAGGCGCAGGCAATACCGATGCAACCGGAACCGGTGCACAGGTCCAGAATGCGTGCCGGCGGTGTGCCCAGCCACGGTTCGAAGCGGTTTTCGATCAGTTCGCCAATCGGTGAGCGGGGAATCAATACACGCTCATCAACGATAAACGACATGCCGCAGAACCAGGCTTCCTTCAACAGGTAAGCGGTCGGCACACGCTCGTGGATACGGCGGTGCAGCAACCGTTGCACGTGGGAGATTTCCTCTTCTTCCAGGTTGCAATCCAGGTAACTGTCGGCAATTTCCCATGGCAGGTGCAAGGCGCCGAGCACCAGTTGCCGGGCTTCGTCCCAGGCGTTGTCGGTGCCATGGCCAAAAAACAGGTCTTCCCCATGGAAACGGCTGACGGCCCATCGGATGTGGTCGCGCAAGGTGCGCAGGCGGGAAGTGATCACGGGGGCAAGCTCCTGGAAAAAACGACCGGCGATTCTAACAGTCTTAAGCTGTACCGACGATGTACGAAAAAACCCTTTGCCGCACGTCGGATTTCATCTTAAACGTGGTTTTTGCCTAAACGTAGTGCCCTATTGACATCGCTGCACGCCAACAACGGCGTACCTTACGATGGTAGCGATTCACAGAAGCGCTCAGCCAGAGGACAATGTCACAAAAGCCCCACTCACAGGAGCCCCAGAATGTCCGTTCCAAAGACGATGTTTCAACTCAGCGGTCGTGGTTACGCAGCGGCGAACCTGAACCATGCGACCCTCGTGATCATCGACGCCCAGAAGGAATACCTCAGTGGTCCCCTCGCCCTCTCGGGCATGGACGCTGCTGTCGAACATATCAAGCAACTGGCGGCTGCCGCGCGCAACGCCGGGCGCCCGATCGTGCATGTGCGCCACCTGGGCACTGTCGGCGGGTTGTTTGACCCTCAGGGCGAGCGCGGTGAGTTCATTCCTGGCCTTGAGCCACAGGCCGACGAAACCATCATCGGCAAGCTGCTGCCCAGCGCCTTCCACGGCACCGGCCTGGAGAAACACCTGCAAGACCTCGGTTCCCTGGACCTGATCGTCTGCGGCTTCATGAGCCACTCCAGCGTCAGCACCACGGTGCGTGCGGCAAAAAACCTGGGCTTTCGCTGCACCCTGGTGGAAGACGCCTGCGCCACCCGCGACCTGCCTTACAAGGGCGGCATCCTCAGCGCCGACCACGTGCAGCAGACTGAAATGGCCATCATGGCTGACAACTTCGCCACCCTCGCCTTGACCAAAGATCTGATCTGATCGACCTTCGATGAGCGGGTAGCCGCCCGCTCATCCGCAAATACCTGTCATTTGCTGCAATTGCCTCTGTACCCGGAACAACCTGTGTATCTTCCGGTCGAAGGGCCGATACCCTGGAGGAAAGGTCGGAATGAAGATATCCGATGGTTTTGATGCTCGTCGCTTGCGCCCCAAGGGCCCGAGCAACTGGCGTCTGCGCATCGGCGCCGGCTTTGCCGCGCTGTTGGCGATAGGTGGCGTACTACTGGCAATTGCTGGCGGCGCTGGTTTGGTTGGACACTCACCGGCCCTGGGCGAGCTGAATGCCAGCCCTGGCGGTTCTGCAATACTCTTGGTCATCGGCCTGCTGGTGCTGTGGTTCGGCGTATGGCTGTGGCGCCGTTGCCGTCGGCGCATGCGCCAACCGCTGTCACTGAACATCGCTTCGCACCTGATGAAAAAGCACGACTGATGGCGCACAGATAGCGTTTGTTGCGCATCAAGCCGCCGCGATTAGGTAAACTGCCCGCCCTTCGCGGAGGCTGACATGCAAGACGACGATTTTTCCCTATTCAAGAACGAGCTGCGCGGCGTCAAGCCGATCAAGCATGATCGCGCCGACACCGGCAAACCCAAGACCGATCGCGCCCAGATCGCCAAGCTGCGCCAGGCCGCGACCGTGCGCACGGACGCCACCACCGTGGACGGCCTGTCGGATCAATTCGTTATCGATGTAGGTCCCGAAGACGAGTTGATGTGGGCCCGCGACGGCGTGCAGGAAAGCCAGATGCGCAAGCTCAAGGTCGGCCAGATCCCGTTCGAGGGTAGTCTCGACCTGCACGGCATGACCGTCGAAAAAGCCCGCGAAACCCTCTGGGCGTTCCTCGCCGAAGCCACCAAATTCGAAATCCGCTGCGTGCGCGTCACCCACGGCAAGGCCGTGCGCCTGGACGGCAAGCGGCCGATGATCAAAAGCCACGTCAACACCTGGTTGCGCCAGCACTCCCAGGTGCTGGGTTTTACCTCATGCCAGCCACGTCACGGCGGCGCTGGCGCGGTGTATGTGATGCTCAAGCGCACCATGATGGAAGGCCGCGACGAGTAACAAGTGCCATCGTCAGGCTTGCAGCGATGTGTTGGCCGCCGTACCCTTGCCCTTTGCGAAAATCCCACTAGGTAGTTTCATGTCCCTGGAACAGAATTACACCGCGATTCTCGGCCAACTCGGCGAGGACGTTTCCCGCGAGGGCCTGCTCGACACGCCAAAACGTGCCGCCAAGGCCATGCAGTATCTCTGCCGCGGTTATGAACAGACCCTCGAAGAAGTCACCAACGGTGCCTTGTTCAGCTCTGACAACAGCGAAATGGTGCTGGTCAAGGACATCGAGTTGTACTCGCTGTGCGAACACCACCTGCTGCCGTTCATCGGCAAGGCTCACGTCGCGTATATCCCGAGCGGCAAAGTGCTGGGCCTGTCGAAGGTCGCGCGTATCGTCGATATGTATGCCCGCCGCCTGCAGATCCAGGAAAACCTCAGCCGCCAGATCGCCGATGCGGTCCAGCAGGTCACCGGCGCCCTGGGCGTTGCAGTGGTGATCGAGGCCAAGCACATGTGCATGATGATGCGCGGTGTGGAGAAGCAGAATTCGTCGATGATCACGTCGGTGATGCTGGGTGAGTTCCGCGAAAACGCGGCGACCCGCAGCGAGTTTCTCAGCCTGATCAAGTAATACGCGGCACCTGGAAAAACCGGCGTTCATCGCCGGTTTTTTTTCGCCTGTGAAAAATCAGGTAAGCTGCGCCCCCTTAAGTCTAGGGCAAGAGGTTTCAGCCATGTTCGTCAAAGCACTTCGAGTGGGCCTCGGCCACGTCATCATCGCCGGCGACTTCCTGACCCGTCCGCGCAAAAAGCAGCGCCCTGCCGAACAACAGGCGCAGGTGAACGCAGCGGCCAAGGACCTGACCCTGTATCAATTCCACGCCTGCCCGTTCTGCGTGAAGACCCGCCGCACCCTGCACCGCCTGAACGTGCCGGTGGCCTTGAAGGATGCGAAGAACAACGAGCAGGACCGCCAGACCCTGCTGGAGCAAGGCGGCAAGATCAAGGTGCCATGCCTGCGCATCGAAGAGAACGGCCAGACCACCTGGATGTACGACTCCAAGGTGATCATCGATTACCTCGACAAGCGGTTTGCGGCGGTCTGACAAACAGCGAGGATCCAGTGTGGGAGCGGGCTTGCTCGCGAAGGCGGAGTATCAGTCACAGATGTAGTGGCTGACACTCCGCCTTCGCGAGCAAGCCCGCTCCCACATTAGTTTGGTATTGCCAATTCAAGATCCAGCAATGCTGAGCCCAGGCACTTGCCATGGGCGTCCAGCGCCAGCGACCGCGTCACCCCGCCTCGCAGGATCCCCGGCAACACGAAGTTCAGTGCCTGCACATTGGGCAGTTCATAACGCCGCACCGGTGCAGCTCCCGCCTCCAGCAACGGCGCAAAAAATGCCGCCACCACCTCAGCCGTGAGTTGCTTGCAGAGCAGCGGATAGTCCTCGGCCCGATACGCGATGATCGAGATGTTCGAGGTGTCGCCCTTGTCGCCCGTTCGGGAGTGGGCCAGGGTGTGCAGTTTCATGACTCGATCCTCGGGTTGACCGCGTGACGAGGCAGCAGCAACGAGGCCACCGCCACCACCTGGCGCAGGCTCTTGCTGGCGCCGCCGCCGCCGGACGGGCCGTTGGTGTAGAGAGTTTCAACTTCATTGCCGACACGCACCGCCTCGCTGCGTTCTGCGCAGCGGGCGGCTATGCGCAGGCGCACTTCCCACGGTTCAACCGTGCTGCGCGGGCCGTGCAGGGAGTCGACGCCGATCAATTCGGCACGCACGTCCTGCATGCGCACACCGGTCAACTCCAAGCGTTTCAGGACCACATCGCGAGCCAGTTGCGCACGAGCGACCGCGCCCGGGCCACCGTAGGAAATCTGCCCCTCACCGATCCAGCCGTCCAGATAACCGACGCTGACTTTCAACGCTTCGGGACGTGGCCGTCCGCTCGCGCCGTGGGCACGCACCCGGTCCACGGCTTCTTCGGTAAACGCCACCTGGGAAAAATCCGCGCACACGTCCGGTGTGAGGTAGGCCGCCGGGTCGTGCACTTCGTAGATCAATTGTTCGGTGCACGTGGCACGGCTGACCCGCCCACCGGAACCTGCGACCTTGGTGATCAAGGCCTCGCCGTCTGGGTCAATCTCGGCCAGTGGAAAGCCCAGGCGTGCCAGGTCGTCCACATCCTTGAAGCCCGGATCGGCAAAGTAGCCACCGCTGACCTGCCCCGCACATTCCAGTAAATGCCCCACCAGCGTGCCGCGCCCCAGCCGTTGCCAATCATCCGCAGCCCAGCCGAATTCGAACATCTGCGGCGCCAGGAACAACGAAGGGTCTGCGACCCGGCCGGTGATCACCACGTCGGCCTCGGCGCGCAAGGCGTCGATAATGCCGTCGGCGCCCAAATAGGCGTTCGCGGAAATCAATCGCTCGCCCAACGAGCCAAGGGTCTGACCGTTGTCGAGCAACTGCTCCGGCTGGGCACGCAAGGTCTCAAGCACGTCGTCGCCAACCACCGCCAGCACCTTGAGGTTAAGCCCCAATTCACTGGCAATCCGCCGCACTTCAACCGCCGCCGCCACCGGATTGGCCGCGCCCATATTGGTGATTACCCGCAGGCGTCGGCGCCCTTCGGACCGGCCGACAAAGGGCAGCACGCGGCGCATGCGCTCACTCAACAGCGGGTCGTAACCGCCTTGTGGATCGCTGATCCGCGCCTGTTGCGCCAGGGCGATGGTGCGTTCGGCCAGGCATTCGAAGACCAGGTAATCCAGGTCGCCCTGTTCGGCCAATTCCACCGCAGGTTCGATACGGTCGCCGGAGTAGCCGGCGCCGGAACCGATGCGCAAGGTTTTCATTTCAAATCACTCCCAGGAACAAAGCCGTCAGAGTCATCAACACCGACGCGGCAAACAGAAAGGGGATGGTGAAGCGCTGGTGATCGGCCAATTCGATCTTGCACAGGCCCACCAACAGGAAGGTCGCAGGCGTCAACGGGCTGACCGGAAAGCCGGTGGTGTGCACGCCCAGCAACGAGGCCTGGGCCACTTGCAGCGGGTCGACGCCCAAGGCCTTGCCGACTTCGGCGATCACCGGCATCACGCCGAAATAGTAGGAGTCGGGGTCAAACAGCATGCTCAGCGGCATCGACAGGAAGCCCACCACCGCCGGGATCAACTTGCCGTGGCCCGCCGGAATCTGCGCCACCGCCACTTCGGCGATGGCCTTGAGCATGCCGGTACCTTGCATGATGCCGGTGAACACACCGGCAGCGAGCAGGATGCTGGCCATGGTCAGGGCGGTTTTTGCGTGGGCGTCGATCCGCGCGCGCTGGGCATCGACGTTCGGGTAGTTGATGCACAGCGCCACCACAGTGCCGAGCATGAACATCACCACCGGGTCGACCCAACCGGCGATCATCACCACCATCACCAGTACCGTCAGGATCAGGTTGACCCAGAACAGCCGCGGGCGACGCAGGGCAATGTCATCGTCGCTGAGCACCCGTTGCGGCACGGCGTCCACGCTGGAACCAGCGCCCAGGCCCAGGCGTTTTTCTTCCCGGTGGCCCAGCCACCAGGCGCAGGCGAATACAAAGACCAGGCCAACGATCTGCACCGGGATCAGCGGCTGGAACAAGTCCGCCACCGGCACGTGCAGCGCCGCCGAGGAACGCAGTACCGGGCCGGTCCACGGCAGGAAGTTGACCCCGGCCGCCATCGCCGCCACACACGCGAGGATGCGTTTATCAATTCCCAGCCGCGTGTACAGCGGCAGCATCGCCGGCACCGTCACCAGGAAGGTCACCGCGCCGGAGCCGTCGAGGTGCACCAGCAGGGCCAGGGTCGCGGTACCGACGACAATCCTTGTAGGACGCGTCCCTACCGTGCGCAGGATGCGATCAATGATTGGATCCAGCATGCCGGCATCGGTCATGATCCCGAAGAACAGGATCGCGAACACAAACATCCCCACCACGGGGGCGACGTTCTTGATGCCGGTGATGATGAAGGCGCTGGTTTGCAGGCCGAAACCGCCCAGCAGCGCGGCGATGATCGGCAAGGCAATCAGGGCCACCAGTGGCGACAGGCGTTTGCTCATGACGGCAGTGAGCAGGCACAGGATGGTGATGACACCCAGGGTAGCGAGCATGGGGTAGCTCCAGAACGGCGTTTTCGGCCGGTTATTGTTTTCCCTGGAGTATTGGAATCGCGTTAGGCTTTGTAAATTGGAATATTCGGCACTCCACATTCGAAAAAACAAAACGCTCGAGCAAAATAAAAATGAAAAATTCGATCCAGCATATCCAGGCGTTTCTCGCCGTTGCCCGCACGGGCAGTTTTACCAAGGCTGCCAACGAACTGCATTTGTCGCCCTCGGCGCTGACCGTGCAGGTGCAACAACTGGAGGAATGGCTGGGCGTCGCGCTGCTCGACCGCAGCCCGCGCCACGTCAGCATCACCGCCGCCGGGCTGGATGCACGCGGGCCGATGGAGAAATTGCTGCTGGACCTGGACAACATCGTCACCGGCTCCCGTGACCTGGCGGCGCTACGTCGAGGCGTGGTGACCATCGCCGCCCTGCCCTCCGTGTGCGCCGGCGCGTTGCCTCCCGCCCTGCGCCTGTTTCGCGAGCGTTTTGCCGGGATCGAGGTGCGCTTGCATGACCTGGTTGCTCACCGCATTCATGCGCAAGTGCGTTCGGGCGAGGTGGATTTCGGTATTGGTGTGCGGGCGCGGCTGAGTCATGGACTGGCGTTTGTGCCGGTGCTGAATGATCGGTTATGTGCGTTCGTGCCGCTGGATCATCCGCTGACTCGTTTTGCAAAGTTGAGCCTGGAGCAACTGGCCGACCAGCCGATCATCCTCACCGGCCGCGACAGCAGCGTGCGGGAACAGGTGGACGCGTTGTTCGATGAAACACGCCTGACGATGCTCGCGGGGATGGAGGCCAACTACATGTCGACCGTGTTGGCGTTGGTGCGGCAGGGCTTGGGGATCAGTGTGTTGCCGGAATCGGCGGCGGACAGTCTGGAGGGGTTGAAGCGGATTACCATTGATCATCCGGGAGTGAACCGGGAGATCGGGTTGATCAGTCGCAGTGGACAGCCGTTGAGCCCAGCGGCGCAGCGCTGTTTTGAGTTGCTCAGTGAAGAATTACCTGGCGCACCGCAAAACTAAATGTGGGAGCGGGCTTGCTCGCGAAGGCGGTGGGTCAGCCAATACATGTGCTGACTGGTACACCGCCTTCGCGAGCAAGCCCGCTCCCACATTTTTGACCGCATTTCAGCCCAGCATCGGCACATGCTTGGGATGGCTGGCCACGCGCTTCAACCACGCCTGCACGCCTGGATAGGCGCTCAGGTCAAAGCCACCTTCATCCGCCACATGGGTGTAGGCATACAGCGCCACGTCGGCAATCGAGAATTGGTCGCCCACCAGATACGGTGTCAATTGCAACTGGCGCTCCATCACCTTCAGGGCTTTATAACCGCCCTTGTGCAGCTTCTTATATTCCTCCAGGCGATCTTCCGGCAGCCCCAGGTAAAACTGGATAAACCGCGCCACCGCGATGTACGGCTCGTGGCTGTACTGCTCGAAAAACTGCCACTGCAGAACCTGGGTGCGCAGGCGCGGTTCGCTGGGCAGGAACTCGCTGCCATCGGCCAGGAAGTTGAGAATCGCATTGGACTCCCACAGGCAGGTACCGTCTTCCAGCTCCAGCACCGGGATCTTGCCGTTGGGGTTCTTGGCCAGGAACTCCGCGGTCTGGGTGTCGCCCTTCAGGATGTCGACATCGATCCACTCATAGTCGATGCCCAACAGGCTGAGCATGAGTTTGACTTTGTAGCAGTTGCCCGATTTGTAATCGCCGTAGACCTTGTACATGGAGGCTCCCCTATGCCGCTTGCGCGTGCTGTGCTTGACGGACCACCGCAGCGAGACGCTTGAGACCTTCGTCCAAGCGCGCCGGGTCGATATGGCTGAAATTGAGCCGCAGGTGACCGTGATGATTGTCCGGCTCGGAAAAGAACGGTTCACCGGGCATGAACGCGATGTCCTGGTCGAGCGCAGGTGCCAACAAGGTGCGGGTATCGAGCGGCTGTTTCAAGGTCAGCCAGAAGAATAATCCGCCCTGGGGTATTTGCCAGTCGGCCAGGTCGCTGAAATGCCGCGCCAGTGCAGCCTGGAAAGCGTCGCGCCGGCCCCGGTAAAAGCTGCGCAACTCTACCAGGTGATGCTGATATTTCTCGGTGCCGATCCATTGCATCGCCTGCCACTGGCCAACGCGGTTGGTATGCAGGTCGGCTGACTGCTTGAGTTTGAGCAGGTGCGGGAACAGGTCCGGACTGGCGATCAGGTAGCCGACCCGCAGGCCGGGCAACAAGGTCTTGGATACGGTGCCGGTGTAGATCCAGCTGGCCTTTTTCAGTCGGCTGACGATGGGTTGCGCGCTGCCGCCGTCGAAGGTCAGTTCGCGGTAGGGTTCGTCTTCGATCAGGGTTACGCCAAACTCGTCCAGCAACGCGGCGACGGCCTCGCGCTTGGCATCGCTGTAGCGCACCGCCGAAGGGTTCTGGAACGTCGGGATCAGGTAGACGAAGGACGGGCGATGCTGCTCAAGGCTGCTGCGCAAGGCTCTGAGGTCCGGACCGTCCGCCTCAAGCTGTACGGTCAGGCAATCGGCGCCGAACAATTGGAAAATCTGCAATGCCGCAAGGTAAGTCGGGCCTTCCAAGAGGATTTTGGTGCCCTTGTCGATGTACAGCTTGGCCGCCAGGTCCAGGGTTTGCTGGGAGCCGCTGACCACCATGACCTGGCGCACATCGCAGGCAATACCCAGCACCCGCGCCTCGGCCGCCAGCAATTCACGCAACTGTGGCTCGCCTTCGCTCATGCCGTATTGGCCGATATTCAGCGGCATGCCTTCCCAATCCAGCGTGGGCAGCATCACTTCGGCCGGCAGGCCACCGGCAAAGGACATCACCTGCGGCTTTTGCGCCGCCGCGAGGATTTCACGGATCAGGGAGCTTTTAAGACGCGAAACACGTTCTGAGAAGGCCATAAGGGTCACCGGTAGCAAAGCCTGGGGAAAATACGTCAAACTGCTTGACCGAAATTACGACGACTTGGGCGGATACGTCAATATGCTTGACCTTAAAAACCAGACCAGCCAGCAAACCGCCATGGAAGCCTTCTTCTTCGGCTACCAGGCGTTCACCGCCAAGGCTGACGAAATGCTGGAGCGCCGCGGCTTGAGCCGGGTGCATCAACGCATCGTGTTTTTTATTGCGCGCTACCCGGCCTTGAGCGTCAAGGAGCTGCTGGAACTGCTCGGCGTGAGCAAACAGGCGCTGAACATGCCGTTGCGCCAACTGCAGGAAATGCACCTGGTGGACAGCGTGGCGTCCGAGACCGACAAGCGTAAGCGCCTGCTGGAGTTGACCGAGGAAGGCCGGCGTTTCGAACAATCGCTGCGGCGCGAACAGGTAAAGCTGCTGCAACGGGCGTTTGCCGAGGCAGGCGAGACGGCGGTAGAAGGCTGGCTGGCGGTAAACAAGGCACTCAGTGGCCAATCCTGAATTGCCTTTCATCCCCTTTCGCACACAAAATAGAAAACATTATTTGCTTTATTTGTATACAAAAGCATAATTCGCTTCGTGCGAGTTCCTGACCTATTGGTCAACAAAACCCGCTGGTACCTCAAAGCGCTGCTGCCCACTCATGTGTCCGGCGCTGGAAATAACAATAAAACTCTTGAGGAGTACTTGCTGTGGAAAGCCGCAAATCCGAAGCCCCTACGCTCGACCTCTCGCCAACCCACAACGGTTGGCTGGAACGCCTGTTCAAACTCCGCTTGCATGGCACCACAGTGAAGACCGAGCTGATCGCTGGCCTCACGACCTTTATCACCATGGCCTACATCATCTTCGTCAACCCCAACATCATGGCCGACGCCGGCATCGATCACGGCGCGGCGTTTGTCGCCACCTGCATCGCCGCCGCGCTGGGTTGCCTGCTGATGGGCCTGTACGCCAACTGGCCAGTAGGCCTGGCGCCGGGCATGGGCCTGAACGCGTTTTTTACCTACACCGTGGTCGGGACCATGGGCTACAACTGGGAGACGGCACTGGGTGCGGTGTTTATCTCCGGTGTGTTGTTCATGATCCTGACGCTCTCACGCATTCGCGAGTGGCTGCTCAACAGCATTCCGGTGAGCCTGCGCCATGCCATGGGCGCCGGCGTCGGATTGTTTCTCGGGGTGATCGGCCTGAAAACCGCCGGCATCATCGTGCAAAGCCCGGCCACCCTGATCAAGCTCGGCTCCCTGCATGAACCCGCCCCATTGCTGGCGGCCATCTGCTTCCTGTTGATTGCGATCCTCAGCTACCACCGGGTATTCGGCGCGATCCTGATCAGCATCATCGCCGTGACCCTCGCCGGTTGGGGCCTGGGCCTGGTGGAGTACCACGGCATCCTGGCCACCCCGCCAAGCCTGGCGCCGACCTGGATGGCCATGGACGTGATGGGCGTGTTCAACGTCAGCATGATCAGCGTGGTGTTCGCCTTCCTGTTTGTGCACATGTTCGACACCGCCGGCACCCTGATGGGCGTGGCCCAGCGCGCAGGCCTGGTGAATGCCGACGGCAAGATCGAAAACCTCTCCCGCGCCCTGAAAGCCGACAGCGCCTCCAGCGTGTTCGGCGCCATGGTCGGCGTGCCGCCAGTCACCAGTTACGTGGAAAGCGCCGCCGGGGTTGCCGCCGGTGGCCGCACCGGGCTGACGGCGGTTACGGTTGGCGTGTTGTTTATCGCAGCGATGTTTTTTGCCCCGCTGGCTGGCATGATTCCGGCCTATGCCACCGCCGGCGCGTTGATCTATGTGGCGATGCTGATGATGAGCGGCATGGCCCATATCAATTGGGACGACGCCACCGACAGCATTCCGGCGATCGTCACGGCCATCATGATGCCCCTGACCTTCTCGGTGGCCGACGGCATCGCCCTGGGTTTCATCACCTACGTGGCGCTGAAGGCCGGCACGGGTAAACACAAGGAAATTTCCATCAGCCTGTGGGTGCTTTGCGCGATCTTCATCGCCAAGTTCGCGTTCCTGTAGGCCAACCCGCTTGACCCTGCCTCACCCCGTCGGGTGGGGCTTTTGTACGAATGGAGGAATGCAATGAGTCTGGAAACCTGGCTGCTGTTCAGCGGCGCTGCGCTGGTGGTGATCCTGATCCCCGGCCCCCTGTCCTTATTGATGATCAGCAACAGCCTGAACTACGGCCTGCGCCGTTCGTACCCGGCCTTTCTCGGCGGGGTGATTGCTTCGATCTGCCTGCTGAGCGCCTCGGCGCTGGGTTTGGGTGCGTTGTTGTTGGCCTCGGAACAGCTGTTCAGCGCCCTGAAGATCGTCGGCGCGCTGTACCTGTTCTACCTCGCCTGGCAGAGCTGGCAGCAATCCCGGCAACCGGCGCACGTCGCCGACGTACCGCAAGTGGCCGCCACCCCGCGATTTCGTGCGCTGTTTGGCCGGGCCTTTGTGCTGGGCGCCAGCAACCCGAAGGACATCCTGTTTTTCGCCGCCTTCCTGCCGCAATTCCTCAGTGCCCAGCAGGCCTTTTTGCCGCAGTTGCTGATCATGATCGCCACCTGGACCGTGCTCGACCTGCTGTGCAAACTGGCCTACGGCCTCGGCGCCCATGGCGCCGCGCGCTACCTGCGCAGCGGCAGGGGCCAGAGCTGGTTCAACCGGATCAGCGCGGGCTTGTTCACAGGCGCCGGCGCTGCGTCGCTATTGAGCCGCTGAAGATCCAGCCCCGATCGCACTGACGATCGGGGCCGCCTTTATTGTGCAATCAGCAGGCGAAAAAAAGCCCGCAGTGTGAGCGGGCGAAAAACCAACGAAGAGCTTTGGGGGTGTGAAGCGCGGTGACGACTCAGCTACCGCGATAGGTGGAGTAGCTGTAAGGCGAAATCAGCAAAGGCACGTGGTAGTGATCCTGTTCGGCGCTGATGCCGAAGCGCAGCACCACCACATCGAGAAATGCAGGTTCGGGCAGTTGCACACCGCGGGCGCGGTAGTAATCACCGGCGCTGAACTGCAACTGATAGACACCGCTGCGGTAGTCATCGCCTTGCAGCAGGGGTGCATCGCAGCGGCCGTCGCTGTTGGTCAGGGTGCTGGCGACCAGCTCAAGCTGTGCGCCCTCGACACGGTACAACTCAACCTTGATTGCGCTGCCAGGGCAGCCATGCGCGGCGTCCAATACGTGTGTGGTCAAACGTCCCATAGCGTCTGCGCGCCTCCCGAAGTCAGTAAAAAGTGAAAGACCGCACCTTTTCAGGTCACTGAAAAAGTCGGCGATGGCTGATTAAGACACTTTTCAAAAAAATTGTACACAATAAATTCAACAAGCCTGCGTTCCGTTGCTGACGCCGATACTGTAGGAGCGAGCTTGCTCGCGAAGATCGTTAACGATAACGCAGCGCTTCAGGGTTAACGAGGCGCTCTCAGGTTTTTCGCGAGCAAGCTCGCTCCTACAGTGAATGAGGTTTTTTTCAATTTAGCTGACCAGTCAGGCAGGTTTCTTGCAGTGCTATTCTGCAAAGACCCTGCGGAAAAAATGCAGAAATACAGGCTTACAAAGTGCACACTAAGTTGTATACAATCAGTCATCGTTGTGACGCCACCCAGCCTTTCCGCTGCCCGGCCGCCACACACACCGCTACCACGAACAAGAAGGAAGACTGCAGTGAGCGCTGACTACCCACGCGACCTGATCGGTTACGGCAGTAACCCTCCTCACCCACACTGGCCGGGCAAGGCCCGTATCGCCCTGTCGTTCGTACTCAACTACGAAGAAGGTGGTGAGCGCAACATCCTGCACGGCGACAAAGAGTCGGAAGCCTTCCTGTCCGAGATGGTCTCGGCGCAACCGCTGCAAGGCGAGCGCAACATGAGCATGGAATCGCTGTACGAATACGGCAGCCGGGCCGGCGTGTGGCGCATTCTCAAGTTGTTCAAGGAATTCGATATCCCGCTGACCATCTTCGCCGTGGCCATGGCCGCCCAGCGTCACCCGGATGTGATCCGCGCGATGGTCGCCGCCGGCCACGAGATCTGCAGCCACGGCTACCGCTGGATCGACTACCAATACATGGATGAGGCCCAGGAACGCGAGCACATGCTCGAAGCGATCCGCATCCTCACCGAACTCACCGGCGAGCGCCCACTGGGCTGGTACACCGGCCGCACCGGCCCCAACACCCGGCGGCTGGTGATGGAGGAAGGCGGCTTCCTCTATGACTGCGACACCTATGACGACGACCTGCCCTACTGGGAACCCAACAACCCGACCGGCAAGCCGCACCTGGTGATCCCCTACACCCTGGACACCAACGACATGCGCTTCACCCAGGTCCAGGGTTTCAACAAGGGCGACGACTTTTTCGAATACCTGAAAGACGCCTTCGACGTGCTGTATGCCGAAGGCGCGGACGCACCGAAAATGCTCTCCATCGGCTTGCACTGCCGCCTGATCGGCCGCCCGGCACGCCTGGCCGCCCTCAAGCGGTTTATCGAATACGCCAAGGGCCATGACCAGGTGTGGTTTACCCGCCGCGTCGACATCGCCCGTCACTGGCATGACGTACACCCTTTCCAGGGAGCCGCCAAATGACCGCGTTCCAAACCCTGAAACCGTCGAGCCTGAGCCGCGACGAATTCGTCAAAGCCTTCGCCGACATCTACGAACATTCGCCATGGGTGGCCGAAAAGGCCTTCGACCTGGGCCAGGACGCTTCGATCGACGAGATCGAAACCCTGCACCACCGCATGAGCGACATCCTGTTGAGCGCCGATCACACCAGCCAACTGGCCCTGATCAACGCTCACCCGGACCTGGCGGGCAAAGCGGCCGTCCAGGGCCAGTTGACCGAAGCCAGCACTAATGAACAGGCTGGCGCCGGTATTCACCAATGCTCGAGCGACGAGTTTTCGCGCTTCACCGAGCTGAACGATGGCTACAAGGCCAAGTTCAAGTTTCCCTTCATCATGGCGGTAAAAGGCAGCAACCGGCACCAGATCCTTGCCGCGTTTGAAACGCGCATTCACAACTCGGTGGAAGCCGAGTTCAAATGCGCGCTGGCCGAGATCAATAAAATCGCGTTGTTCCGATTACTGACCCTTTAGCAGACCTGGCCCGAGCGATTCATGAACGCCCAGGGCCTGGCGAGCATCCCAAGCCACTTACTTTAAGGCAGACAAGAAGAATGAAAGCGCAACCCGTACCTTTCGAAAAGTTCGTCAACCTGGCCGACGCCCGCCTGGGCACCAAGATCATCTCTGTCACCGATGACTGGTTCGCCGACGCCAACCGCCTGTTCCAGCCGACCCCGGCCGTGTGGAAGGAGGGCGTTTTCGATGACAACGGCAAGTGGATGGACGGCTGGGAGTCGCGCCGCAAGCGCTTCGAAGGCTACGACAGCGCAGTTATCCGCCTGGGCGTACCGGGTTCGATCAAAGGCGTGGACATCGACACTTCATTCTTCACCGGCAACTTCCCGCCATCGGCGTCCCTGGAAGCCTGCTTCCTCGCGAGCGGCGAGCCGGATGACAACACCCAATGGGTTGAAGTGCTGTCGGCTGTAGAGCTGCAAGGCAACAGCCATCACTTCCACGAGATCAACAACGACCAGGCCTTCAGCCACCTGCGTTTCAACATCTACCCGGATGGTGGCGTGGCCCGTCTGCGTGTGTACGGCATTCCGTTCCGCGACTGGTCGGCGGTGGGCGACAACGAACAGGTGGACCTGGCTGCTGCATTGAACGGCGGCCGCGCACTGGCCTGCTCCGATGAACACTTCGGGCGCATGAGCAACATCCTCAACCCGGGCCGTGGCATCAACATGGGCGACGGCTGGGAAACCGCACGTCGTCGTACGCCGGGCAATGACTGGGTGATCGTCGCACTGGGCCACCCGGGCGAGATCGAGAAGATCGTGGTCGACACCCTGCACTTCAAGGGCAACTACCCGGACACTTGCTCGATCCAGGGCGCATTCGTGAAGGGCGGCACCGACAGCCAGATCGAAACCCAATCGCTGTTCTGGCGCGAACTGCTGCCGGCGCAGAAACTGGAAATGCACGCTGAACACACGTTTGCCGAGCAGATCAAGGCGCTGGGCCCGATCACCCACATTCGTCTGAATGTGTTCCCGGATGGTGGTGTGAGCCGCCTGCGGGTTCTCGGTAAGGTCTCGAAGTAAGCGGTGAACCTGTGGCGAGGGAGCTTGCTCCCGTTGGGTCGCGAAGCGGCCCCAGGAAATGGGACTGCTACGCAGTCCAGCGGGAGCAAGCTCCCTCGCCACAAAAGCAAACAACACAGAATCCGGATAAGAAGACAGCCATGCGCACACTGATGATCGAACCCCTGACCAAAGAAGCCTTCGCCCCTTTCGGAGACGTTATCGAAACCGATGGCAGCGATCACTTCATGATCAACAACGGGTCGACCATGCGCTTCCATAAACTGGCGACGGTTGAAACCGCCACGCCAGAAGATAACGCGATCATCAGCATCTTCCGCGCCGACGCGCAGGACATGCCGCTGACCGTGTGCATGCTGGAACGACACCCGCTGGGCAGCCAGGCTTTCATCCCGCTGCTCGGCAACCCCTTTCTGATCGTGGTCGCGCCACTTGGCGATGAACCTGTATCGGGCTTGGTCCGCGCCTTCGTTACCAACGGCAGGCAGGGCATTAATTACCATCGCGGCGTCTGGCACCACCCGGTGCTGACGATCGAAAAGCGGGATGACTTCCTGGTGGTTGATCGCAGTGGCACAGGCAATAACTGCGATGAGCATTTTTTCAAAGAGGATGAGCGGTTGATCCTCGCCCCCCACCAATAAGAGAAGGTCTGATCACTCGACGACAGAGTGACAGGCGAGAGGTAAAGACTGTGGAAGCACATTTGATGGAATGGCTGAACCTGAGCGTGCGCTGGGTTCACATGATCACTGGCGTCGCCTGGATCGGCGCTTCGTTCTACTTCGTCTGGCTGGAAAACAACCTCAACCGCGTCAACCCCAAGGACGGCCTCGCCGGTGACTTGTGGGCGATCCACGGTGGCGGTATCTACCACCTGGAAAAATACAAACTGGCCCCACCGACCATGCCGGACAACCTGCACTGGTTCAAATGGGAAGCCTACTTCACCTGGATGTCCGGCATCGCGCTGCTGTGCGTGGTGTTCTACGCCAACCCGACCTTGTACCTGCTGGCCCCGGGCAGCAGCCTCAGCGGTCCAGAAGGTGTGTTGCTGGGCCTCGGCTCGCTGCTGGCCGGCTGGTTCATCTACTCCTTTCTCTGCGACTCGGCACTGGGCAAGCGCCCCGCCCTGCTCGGCCTGATCCTGTTCGTGCTGTTGATTGCCGCTGCGTACGGCTTCAGCAAAGTGTTCAGCGGCCGTGGTGCGTACCTGCATGTGGGCGCCGTGATCGGCACCATCATGGTGGGCAACGTGTTCCGCATCATCATGCCGGCCCAGCGTGCACTGGTGGCGGCCATCGCCGAAAACCGCACACCCGACCCGGCACTGCCGGCCAAGGGTTTGCTGCGTTCGCGCCACAACAACTACTTCACCTTGCCGGTGCTGTTCATCATGATCAGCAACCACTTCCCGAGCACCTACGGCAGCCAATACAACTGGCTGATCCTCGCAGGTATCGCGGTGGCGGCGGTGTTGGTGCGTCACTACTTCAACACCCGTCACAACAGCCAGAAATACGCCTGGACCTTGCCGGTTGGCGCGCTGGCGATGATTTGCCTGGCCTACGTGACCGGCCCAAAACCGGTGGCGACTGCACCGGATGTGGCCAAGGCTCCTGCGGCCATCGAATACCAGCCGCTGCCGGAAACGGCGTTGGGTGGCGGGCTTAAACCGGCTGCTCCAGCGGCACCTGCACCGGCACCTGCCGAAGCAGCACCGGCCCAGGCATCGATTGATTTTGACAAGGTCCACGGGGTGATCCAGGAGCGCTGCGCGGTGTGCCATTCGGCCAAGCCGACAAGCCCGCTGTTCAGCACCGCGCCGGCCGGGGTGATGTTTGATACGCCGCAGCAGATCCAGCAAATGGCCCCGCGCATCCAGGCACAGGCCGTGGCCAGCCAGATCATGCCGCTGGGCAATATCACCCAGATGACCCAGCAGGAACGGGACTTGATTGGCACCTGGATCACTCAGGGGGCGCGTACCAACTGACTGATTAACGCAGGACTAGTGTGGGAGCGGGCTTGCTCGCGAATGCGGTGTGTCATTCAACACTTCAGGTGACTGAACCACCGCGTTCGCGAGCAAGCCCGCTCCCACATGGGATCTGCGGTGTGCTTTGACGAATGAGTTCCACCCGGCAATTGAATGCCGAACAACACAACAATAAAAAGATCCGAGGTGTTGCATGTCCCAGCTAGAAACGCAGACTCCTGCCGCGCCCGCCATGGTGCGGCTGCCCCTCTTGCAACTGATTCTGGTAGGCCTGCAACACGTCTTGCTGATGTACGGTGGCGCCGTCGCCGTGCCTTTGATCATCGGCCAGGCCGCGGGCCTGAGCCGTGAAGAAATCGCCTTCCTGATCAACGCCGACCTGCTGGTGGCGGGCATCGCAACCATGGTCCAGTCCTTCGGCATCGGCCCGGTAGGCATTCGTATGCCGGTGATGATGGGCGCCAGTTTCGCCGCTGTCGGCAGCATGGTGGCCATGGCCGGCATGCCCGGCATCGGTCTGCAGGGGATCTTCGGTGCGACCATCGCCGCCGGTTTTTTCGGCATGGTGATCGCGCCGTTCATGTCCAAGGTCGTGCGCTTCTTTCCACCGCTGGTGACCGGTACCGTGATCACCGCCATTGGTCTTTCGCTGTTTCCCGTCGCGGTCAATTGGGCCGGCGGTGGCGCAGCGGCGTCCACGTTTGGCTCACCGATTTACCTGGCGATTGCCGCGCTGGTGCTGGCCACCATCCTGCTGATCAACCGTTTCATGCGCGGCTTCTGGGTGAATATCTCGGTGCTGATCGGCATGGCCCTCGGCTACGGGCTGTGCGGGATGATCGGCATGGTCGACCTCAGCGGCCTGGCGCGCGCCCCGTGGGTGCAAGTGGTGACGCCACTGCATTTCGGCATGCCCAAGTTCGAGTTGGCGCCGATCCTGTCGATGTGCCTGGTGGTGGTGATCATCTTCGTCGAGTCCACCGGGATGTTCCTCGCCCTGGGCAAGATCACCGGCCAGGAAGTCACGCCGAAAATGCTCCGCCGTGGCCTGTTGTGTGACGCCGGCGCATCGTTTTTTGCCGGGTTCTTCAACACCTTCACCCACTCCTCGTTCGCGCAGAACATCGGCCTGGTGCAGATGACCGGCGTGCGCTGCCGTTCGGTGACGATCGTGGCCGGCGCGTTCCTGATTGTGCTGAGCCTGCTGCCCAAGGCCGCCTTTTTGGTAGCGTCGATTCCACCCGCAGTGCTGGGCGGCGCGGCGATTGCCATGTTCGGCATGGTGGCAGCCACCGGGATCAAGATCCTCCAGGAAGCCGACATTGCCGACCGTCGTAACCAGTTGCTGGTGGCGGTGAGTATCGGCATGGGATTGATCCCGGTGGTACGTCCCGAATTCTTTGCACAGCTGCCGCTATGGATGAGCCCGATCACTCACAGCGGCATCGCCATGGCCACGATCAGCGCGCTGTCGCTGAACCTGTTATTCAACATCCTGGGTGGCGCCGAACGCGCTGCCCCAAGCGCTCACGCACACCCACATTGATTCCTGCGTCACAACAAAAACAATAACGATCAGGGAACACACCATGTACGCCATTCACCCGGGGCCGGCCACGCGCCGTGCCCCATTCTCGCCCCGCGCGCTCTTTAACGGCGCACTTGAGCACAGGCCTGGGAGTCAGTATTCTCGGCGCCCGCTCAAATCGACTCAAAAAAAAACAGCGAATGTAAAAGCTGACTGCAAGGCCAACTTATCCGGGCCCCACGTCCGCAGCCAACGTGTGCAAAAACTCTCCGAATTCGACTGTGTTCATCACAGCCGACGGGGATTTTTTGGCTTTTTAAACACCTTGGCGCAGCTCTTGCTAAAAGCATCAAAGCTGACCGAACAGACGATTTTTGCGGCAAGCCAAAAGACGCCACACCAGAGCGTCCGCTTAGAAAAAAAACCAGAAACCTTTACCTCGGGAGCAACCGAATGAAACGTACCGTGAACAGCCTGATGCTGGCAGGATCCCTGCTGGCCGGGGGCCAGGCCATGGCCGGTGATCTGCTGCAGTGGCAGAACAACAGCCTGACTTATCTGTGGGGCAAGAACTTCACTGTTAACCCGCAGATCCAGCAAACCGTGACCTTCGAACACGCCGATGCGTGGAAGTACGGCGACAACTTCTTCTTCCTCGACCGCATCTTTTACAACGGCAAGGAAGACGGCAATGTCGGCCCGAGTACTTACTACGGCGAGTTCAGCCCACGCTTGTCGTTCGGCAAGATCTTCGACAAAGACTTGTCGTTCGGCCCGATCAAGGACGTGTTGCTGGCGTTCACTTACGAGTTCGGCGAAGGCGACAACGAGTCGTACTTGCTCGGCCCGGGCTTCGACCTGGCAATCCCTGGTTTCGACTACTTCCAGCTGAACTTCTACCAGCGCCAGACCGAAGGCAATCGCCCGGGTGACGGCGTATGGCAGATCACACCGGTGTGGTCGTACACGATCCCGGTGGGCAACTCCAATGTGCTGATCGACGGCTTCATGGACTGGGTGGTGGATAACGACAAGAACGCCCGCGGCACTTACCACGCCAACCTGCACTTCAACCCGCAGATCAAATATGACCTGGGCAAGGCGTTGCATTGGGGCGAGAAGCAGTTGTATGTCGGTATCGAATACGACTACTGGAAGAACAAGTACGGGATCCAGGACAGCGGCGCGTTCGAGACCAACCAGGACACTGCGAGCCTGTTGGTGAAGTACCACTTCTAACCACACCGCCTATCCCCTGTGGAATCGGGTTTATGTGGGAGCGGGCTTGCTCGCGAATACGGTGGGTCAGTCAATACATCTGGCGACTGACACACCGCATTCGCGAGCAAGCCAGCTCCCACACAAGCCCGCTCCCACATTCAGTCCGGTGTCAGGCCCAGGAACCGCTGCAACTCTTCGCGCTTGGCCAGCGCATCCCGCCTTCCCAGCTCGATCAATTCGCTGCAATACCCCGCCTCGAACAGCAGGTAGCTGAGCACACCCGCGCCACTGGTTTTGGTCGCCCCCGGCCCGCGCAGAAACAGGCGCAATGCCGCCGGCAATTCCTGGCGGTGACGTGCCGCAATTTCGTCGATTGGCTGACTGGGAGCGATCACCAATACTTCCACTGGCGCCAAACCTTGTATCGCCGCGTTGGCCGGCAACACGTGGCTGAACTGGTTCAGGCGCTCGAGCAATTCGATATCGCTTTCCAGGCTATCGATGAACGTGCTGTTGAGCATGTGCCCGCCGATCTGCGCCAACGTCGGCTCCTGGCCGGTGAAGGTGCGCGCCGGGTTCGATGGATCGTTGCCACGCGGGTTGCCACTGACCCCCACCACCAGCACGCGGCTGGCGCCCAGGTGCAACGCAGGACTGATCGGCGCCGACTGGCGCACCGCCCCGTCACCAAAATATTCCTGGCCGAGTTTGACCGGCGCAAACAGCAACGGAATCGCCGAGCTGGCCAGCAAATGTTCAACGGTCAATTGGGTGGGAATGCCGATGCGCCGATGCCGCAACCAGGGATCGATGGTGCCGCCGCCCTGATAGAAGGTCACGGCTTGCCCGGACTCGTACCCGAACGCGGTCACCGCCACAGCATGAAGGTGTTTCTCGCGGATCGACTGCGCGATGCCTTCCAGGTGCAGTTTGTCGCGCAACAAGTCCCGCAGCGGCGAACTGTTGAGCAGCGCCACTGGCACCTGCGCCCCCATCCCCAGCAGGCTGTGGATAAGGAATCGACTGGCCTGGCTGATCACCCCGGGCCAGTCGCTGCGCAGCACCAGGTGGCTGCGAAAGCCCTGCCAGAAGGCGGTCAGGCGCTGGATGGCGGCGGTAAAGTCCATGGCGCCACTGGCCAGGCTCACTGCATTGATCGCCCCGGCCGAGGTGCCGACGATCACCGGAAACGGATTGGCCGCGCCCGGCGGCAACAGCTCGGCAATCGCCGCCAGTACCCCCACCTGATAGGCGGCTCGCGCCCCGCCGCCGGAAAGAATCAAGCCTGTGACCGGTTCAGCTGGGCGCATTGCATCACTCCATGGTGCTTGGGGACTTCAGATCAACGGCGGCGTTTTTCATACAGTTTAGGTTCACCTGGCGGCCGGCTCTTGAAGCGGCGGTGCGTCCACAGGTATTGCTCGGGGCATTCGCGCACGGAGGCTTCGACCCACTGGTTGATGCGCAGGCAATCGATCTCGTCGGTTTCACCGGGGAAGTCGGTCAGCGGCGGATGGATCACCAGGCGATAACCGCTGCCGTCGGCCAGGCGTTCCTGGGTGAACGGCACCACCAGTGCCTTGCCCAGGCGGGCGAACTTGCTGGTGGCGGTCACGGTGGCGGCCTGAATGCCGAACAATGGCACGAAGATACTTTGCTTGGCGCCGTAGTCCTGATCCGGTGCGTACCAGATCGCACGACCGGCCCGCAGCAGCTTGAGCATGCCGCGCACGTCTTCGCGCTCTACGGCCAGGGAGTCGAGGTTGTGCCGCTCGCGGCCACGGCGCTGGACGAAATCGAACAAGGGATTGCCGTGCTCGCGGTACATGCCGTCGATGGTGTGCTTCTGCCCGAGCAAGGCGGCGCCGATTTCCAGGGTGGTGAAATGCAGGGCCATGAGGATCACGCCCTTGCCTTCCAGTTGCGCCTGCTTGAGGTGCTCCAGCCCTTCGACATGGGCCAGGCGCGCCAGGCGCGGCTTGGACCACCACCAGCTCATGGCCATCTCGAAGAACGCGATGCCGGTGGAGGCAAAGTTTTCCTTGAGCAAATGTTTACGCTCTTTAGCGGACTTTTCCGGGAAGCACAGTTCCAGGTTTCGTGCGGCGATACGTCGACGTTCACCGGCCACCCGGTACATTCCCGCCCCCAAGGCACGGCCAATCCCCAGTAAAGCCCGGTACGGCAACTGCACAATCAGCCACAGCAAACCCAGCCCCAGCCATAACAGCCAGAAGCGCGGATGAAAAAATACAGCTCGAAAACGCGGGCGATCCATTCAAGATTCCGGTAAAGACAACGGCCGCGCATTCTACAACGGTTCGACCCGGCTTGCGGCTAGCGGATGTTCTCGTTATAAGTCTCGACACTTTTCGTGACAAGCCGCTTTGCCGACCATGAGCCAAACCGAACCGCTAGACCAAGATCCCGTGTTCCAGTTGAAAGGCAGCATGCTCGCCATTACCGTGCTGGAACTGGCCCGCAACGACCTTGATGCCCTGGACCGCCAGCTCGCCGCCAAGGTCGCCCTGGCGCCGAACTTCTTCAACAATGCACCGCTGGTGCTGGCCCTGGACAAGCTCCCGGCCGGCCAGGGCGCGGTCGACCTGCCCGGGCTGATGCGCGTGTGCCGCCAGCATGGCCTGCGCACCCTGGCGATCCGTGCCAGCCGTATCGAAGACATCGCCGCGGCAATCGCCATTGAACTGCCAGTACTGCCGCCGTCGGGTGCCCGCGAGCGTCCGCTCGACCCGTTGGTCGGCGAAGAGAAGAAAAAACCGGAGAAACCGCCGGAGCCGACGATCAAGCCGACAAAGATCATCACCTCTCCCGTACGGGGCGGGCAGCAGATTTACGCCCAGGGTGGCGACCTTGTCGTCATCGCCCCGGTCAGCCCGGGGGCGGAACTTCTCGCCGATGGAAACATCCATGTATACGGCCCCATGCGTGGTCGTGCCCTGGCCGGCATAAAAGGTGACACCAAGGCCCGTATTTTTTGCCAGCAGTTGACCGCTGAGCTAGTGTCCATCGCAGGCCAGTACAAGGTTTCGGAAGATTTGCGCCGCGATCCGCTGTGGGGGGCCGGGGTACAAGTCAGCCTGTCGGGCGATGTGTTGAACATCGTTCGTCTTTAACGGATACTGCCGCATTTTCCAAGCATCTCTGGACTCTGATAGCACAGCGAAAACGGCAAAACTTGTGTAGGAATAATTTTAAGGTGGGGTTTGCCCAGGCAAACCGTGCTTTCTCCTACAAGAGCTGCCCGCCTGCAGCGAGTGACAAGAGATGTTTTTCAGGGACTAAAAAGTCCTTTTTCCTTAGGGGTGAAACACCTTGGCCAAGATTCTCGTGGTTACATCCGGCAAGGGTGGTGTGGGTAAGACCACCACCAGCGCCGCTATCGGTACCGGCCTCGCTCTGCGCGGCCACAAGACAGTTATCGTCGACTTCGACGTCGGCTTGCGTAACCTCGACCTGATCATGGGCTGTGAACGCCGCGTGGTTTACGACTTCGTCAACGTCGTCAATGGCGAAGCCAACCTGCAACAGGCCCTGATCAAGGACAAGCGCCTTGAGAACCTGTATGTACTGGCCGCCAGCCAGACCCGCGACAAAGACGCGCTGACCAAGGAAGGCGTGGGCAAGGTCCTCGCCGAACTGAAGGAAACCTTCGAATACGTGGTGTGCGATTCCCCGGCGGGTATCGAGACCGGTGCTCACCTGGCGATGTACTTCGCCGACGAAGCCATCGTCGTGACCAACCCTGAAGTCTCCTCGGTACGTGACTCGGACCGCATGCTCGGCCTGCTGGCCAGCAAGTCCCAGCGCGCCGAGAAAGGTGAAGATCCGATCAAGGAACACCTGCTGCTGACCCGCTACAACCCTGAGCGCGTCAGCAATGGCGAAATGCTCGGCGTTGAAGACGTGAAGGAAATCCTCGCCGTGACCCTGCTGGGTGTGATCCCGGAATCCCAGGCCGTCCTGAAGGCATCCAACCAAGGTGTGCCGGTGATTCTTGACGACCAGAGCGACGCCGGCCAGGCGTACAGCGATGCGGTAGATCGCTTGCTGGGCAAGACCGTGGAACATCGCTTCCTCGATGTTAAGAAGAAGGGATTCTTCGAGCGTATCTTTGGAGGCAACTAAACAATGAAATTTCTCGACTTCTTTCGCGCCAACAAAAAGCCAAGTACCGCGTCGGTAGCGAAAGAGCGTCTACAGATCATCGTGGCGCACGAACGCGGCCAACGCAGCACCCCGGATTACCTGCCAGCCCTGCAGAAGGAACTGGTGGAAGTGATCCGCAAGTACGTCAACATCGGTAACGATGACGTGCATGTCGCCTTGGAAAATGACGGCAGCTGCTCGATTCTGGAACTCAATATCACCCTGCCTGATCGTTGATCGAAAAGGCGGTCGCCACGGCGGCTCGGTTACCTGGCTCCCCTCACGGGGCCGGGTGAGCGAGCCGCCGTTGGCGTTTGTTACGAGGCTGTTTTAATGCCGTTGTCCAATGTCCATATCCTTCATCAGGACGCTGCTGTCCTGGTGGTGAACAAGCCTACCCTGCTGCTCTCGGTGCCCGGTCGCGCCGACGACAACAAGGACTGCCTGATCACCCGCCTGCAGGAAAACGGCTACCCCGAAGCCCGCATCGTCCATCGCCTGGACTGGGAAACGTCCGGGATCATCCTGCTGGCCCGTGACGCGGATACCCACCGTGAACTGTCCCGCCAGTTTCATGACCGGGAAACCGAAAAGGCCTACACCGCACTCTGCTGGGGCCAACCGGAACTGGACAGCGGCAGCATCGACTTGCCCTTGCGCTACGACCCGCCGACCAAGCCACGGCACGTGGTGGACCACGAGTTCGGCAAGAACGCGCTGACCTTCTGGAAAGTCCTGGAGCGTTGCGGCGACTGGTGCCGGGTTGAGCTGACACCGATCACCGGCCGCTCCCATCAACTGCGCGTGCATATGCTGTCCATCGGGCATCCGTTGCTGGGCGATGGCTTGTATGCCCACGAACAGGCCTTGGCTGCCTGGCCACGCCTGTGTCTGCACGCCAGCATGCTGAGCTTCACCCATCCCCAGAGCGGCGAGCGTCTGCGCTTCGAGTGCCCCGCGCCGTTTTAACCTGTAAACGCAATTAAAATGTGGGAGCGGGCTTGCTCGCGAATGCGGTGGATCAGTTAGCTCATTCGGCGACTGACACACCGCATTCGCGAGCAAGCCCGCTCCCACATTTGTTCTGTGCACTTATCCCGTCGGACGGTAAACTCGCGCCATTGCTGTCTGGAGCTACTTATGCGCGAAGAGTTGAACCAAGGCCTGATCGACTTCCTCAAGGCCTCCCCTACCCCGTTCCATGCCACCGCCGCCCTTGCACAGCGCCTGGAAGCGGCCGGTTTCCAGCGTCTTGACGAGCGCGAGACCTGGACCACCGAGGCCAACGGGCGCTATTACGTGACCCGCAACGACTCCTCGATCATCGCCTTCAAACTCGGCCGCCACTCGCCCCTGCAAGGCGGCATCCGCCTGGTCGGCGCCCACACCGACAGCCCGTGCCTGCGGGTCAAGCCACAGCCTGAACTGCAACGCCAGGGCTTCTGGCAACTGGGTGTGGAAGTGTACGGCGGCGCGCTGCTGGCGCCGTGGTTCGACCGCGATCTGTCCCTGGCCGGCCGCGTCACTTTCCGCCGCGACGGCAAGGTCGAAAGCCAGCTGATCGACTTCAAGCTGCCCATCGCGATCATCCCCAACCTGGCCATTCACCTGAACCGTGAAGCCAACCAGGGTTGGGCGATCAATGCCCAGACCGAACTGCCGCCGATCCTTGCGCAGTTCGCCGGTGACGAGCGCGTAGACTTCCGCGCAGTGCTGACCGAGCAACTGGCTCGTGAACACGGGTTGAACGCCGATGTGGTGCTCGACTATGAGCTGAGCTTCTACGACACCCAGAGCGCGGCCGTGATCGGCCTCAATGGCGACTTTATCGCCGGTGCCCGCCTCGACAACCTGCTGTCGTGCTACGCCGGCCTGCAAGCCCTGCTCACCGCCGAAACCGATGAAACCTGCGTGCTGGTCTGCAACGACCACGAAGAAGTCGGCTCGTGCTCCGCCTGCGGTGCCGACGGCCCGATGCTGGAGCAGACCCTGCGCCGCCTGCTGCCCGAGGGTGATGAATTCGTACGCACCATCCAGAAGTCGCTGCTGGTGTCTGCCGACAACGCCCACGGCGTGCACCCCAACTACGCCGAGAAGCACGACGCCAACCACGGCCCGAAACTCAATGCCGGCCCGGTGATCAAGGTCAACAGCAACCAGCGCTACGCCACCAACAGCGAAACCGCCGGGTTCTTCCGCCACCTGTGCATGGCCGAAGAAGTGCCGGTGCAAAGCTTTGTGGTACGCAGCGACATGGGTTGCGGCTCGACCATCGGCCCGATCACCGCCAGCCACCTGGGCGTGCGCACCGTGGATATCGGCTTGCCGACGTTTGCGATGCACTCGATTCGCGAGCTGTGCGGCAGCCACGACCTGGCGCACCTGGTGAAGGTGTTGAGTGCGTTTTACGCGAGTCGTGATTTGCCGTAACCGCAGGATGAACACAAATCAAATGTGGGAGCGGGCTTGCTCGCGAATGCAGAGGGTCAGTCAATACATCGGGTGACTGATCCACCGCTTTCGCGAGCAAGCCCGCTCCCACATTTTGATCTTCATTGTTTGATAGATCGGGCTCAGTTCAACACTTCACTCAGCGGAATGAAGTTGACCCGGTCACCGATCTCCAGCGTCGTCCCCTCCAGCACTTCTACCAAACCTTCGGCCCACGCCGCGCTACGCAGCACACCCGAGCTCTGGTTGCGGTAGATGATCGCCTTGCCCTGCTCCAGCCGCCCGCGCAAATACTCGCGGCGATTCCCCGGCTTGGGCCAGACAAATCCCACGGGCACTTCAATGCGCAGCGGCTGCACGTCTTCCACGCCCTGGCGGCGCAACAGGTAAGGCCGCGCCAGCAAGGCAAAGGTCACCAGCGTCGACGCCGGATTGCCCGGCAAACCGATCACCGGTACACCACGGAAATGCCCGAACGTCAGCGGCTTGCCCGGCTTGATTGCCAGCTTCCACAGCGCCAGCTCCCCTTCTTCCCGCAGTGCAATCCCGAGAAAATCCGCCTCCCCCACCGACACACCGCCGGTGGACAGAATCAGGTCTACCGAGCCCAATGCGCCCAGGCGTTCGCGGGTTTGTTCCAGGTCGTCCGGCAGGATCCCGGCGTCCACCACTTCGCAGCCCAGGCGCTCCAGCCAGCTGCACAGCACCCGGCGATTACTGTTGTAGATCTGCCCGGGGCCCAGCGGCAGACCCGGCTCGATCAACTCGTCGCCGGTGGACAGCACAGCCACGCGGGCGCGTCGTACCACCTCCAGCCGATCACGACCCAGCGAAGCCGCCAGGCCCAACTCGATCGGGCCCAGGCGTGTACCTGCTGGCAACACCCACTCGCCCACCGTGGTTTCCTGGCCTTGGGGACGGATGTTTTGATCCACCTGCAACGCTTCGGTGAAGCTCACCCGCTGATCGGCATGGACCACGGCGTTTTCCTGCATCTCGACGCAGTTCGCGCCCTCCGGTACCGGGGCTCCGGTGAAGATCCGCGCGCAGGTACCGGCAGCCAAGGGCTCGGGTGCCGTGCCCGCAAAAATGCGCTGGCTGACTACCAGTGGCTCACCGGTCCAGTCCGCCAGGCGCAGGGCGTATCCGTCCATGGCGCTGTTGGGCCAGGGCGGCAAGTCCAGCGTGGAGATCAACGCCTGGGCCAGCACCCGACCATCACACTCGGCCAGCGGCAACGTTTCCGGCTCGCGGATCGGCGCTGCCTCGGCCATCGCCAGCAATTGTTCGAGGGCGTCTTCCACCGGCATCAACGCGCCGGTCTTGCCCGGCTTACCCACGGGATTCACAGGGCTCGGCCTGTTTCAAATGCGGGACGAAGTTGCACGGGCGGTGACGGTTATCCAATTGCTCGGCGAGAATCCCGTCCCAACCGGTGCGCACCGCGTTGGTGGAGCCCGGCAGGCAGCACACCAGTGTGCCGTTGGCCAGGCCGGCCAGGGCACGGGATTGCACGGTGGAGGTGCCGATATCGGCCACGGAGATTTGCCGGAACAGTTCGCCGAAACCATCCACCTGTTTATCCAGCAGGCAGCTCACCGCTTCCGGGGTGCTGTCGCGGCCGGTGAAGCCGGTGCCGCCGGTGATCAACACCACCTGCACCACGTCTTCGGCAATCCAGTGCGCCACTTGCGCACGGATTTTGTACAGATCATCTTTAAGCAAAACTCGCTCGGCCAGCAGATGACCGGCGGCGGTCAGGCGGTCGACGAAGACCTGGCCCGAGGTGTCGGTTTCCAGGGTGCGGGTGTCGCTGACCGTCAATACAGCGATATTCAGGGGTACAAAGGGCGCATCAGCCTTGGCTTTCATGGCTCGGTCCGGTTGTCGAAGGAACAGCCCGATGTTATATCACAGCCCCCCATTTCACTGCCCGCAGGAGCCGTCATGCCAAGCCATTCTTCCCCACTGCCCTGCTCGATCCTTTTGCTGGCCGGCGGTCGTGGCCAGCGCATGGGCGGCCTCGACAAGGGCCTGCTGGACTGGCACGGGCAGCCACTGATTGCGCACCTGCATCGCCTGGTGCGGCCGTTGACCGACGACCTGATCATCTCCTGCAATCGCAACCAGGCGCAGTACGCGGCCTATGCCGACCGATTGGTCGGCGATGACAGCCCCGACTTTCCAGGGCCACTGGCCGGCATTCGCGCAGGACTGGCGGTGGCGCAGCATGGGCATCTGCTGGTATTGCCGTGCGATGTGCCGCAGATCGATGCACGATTGCTCGCCGACCTGCGCAGTACGGCGCAGCAAAACCCGTTGCTGCCGGTGATGGTGCGCCACGGCGATTTCTGGGAACCGCTGCTCTGCGTGATCCCCACTTCGCTGCGCGAGCCCTTCGAGCGGGCCTGGGCAGCCGGCGAGCGCAGCCCGCGCCAGATCATGCAGGCGCTGGGGGCCAAGGCCCTGGATTGCCCCGCCGACGATCCGCGCCTGGCCAACCTCAATACACCGGAGTTGTTGCACCGCCCGCCCAGCGTGTCAGAATGAGCGTCGAACAAGGAACTTTGCCGACGTTACACACGTCACAAGGTCAGTACTCAACAAAGCATTCTCTCGGAGACAAACTCATGACTCAACGGACCATCGCCGCTCTCATGCTTGCACTGGGCCTCGCTACCCTTGCCGGTTGCGCCTCGCCGACAGTGATCACCCTGAATGACGGTCGCGAAATCCAGGCCGTCGACACTCCTAAATTCGACAAGTCCACCGGCTTCTACGAATTCGAACAGCTGGATGGCAAGCGCACCCAGATCAACAAGGATCAGGTTCGCACCGTTAAAGACCTGTAAGTCTTAACGCCAGATACAAAAAAGCCCGCGTAATGCGGGCTTTTTCGTTGCTGGGGTTTACCAGTCCAGGCTGATCTCGCTGCGAAAGTCGCGCTCAAGGCCGGTGACCGGGTCGATGAAACGCACCCCCTGGGCCAGCAGCTTGAGCGGGTTGGCGTAGTCGTCCTCGGCATCCTTGATAACGTCGGGGTAGAACGGATCGTTGCAGATACTCGCGCCCAGGGCCGTCATGTGCACCCGCAACTGATGCTTCTTGCCGGTCACCGGAAACAGGCCATAGCGCCACAGGTCGCCATTCTTTTCCCGCACCTCGACCGCCGTCTCGGTGTTGCTCGCCCCCGCGCCTTCCTGCATGCGAAAGAACGGCTCGCCATCCACCAGCCGGCTTTTGTGCACCAGCGGAAAGGTCAGCCCAGGCAATGCAGGGGCAATGGCTTCGTAGAACTTGTCGATCTTGCGCGTGGGAAACAGCTGTTGATACGCCGAGCGCGTCTGGGGGTTGGCCGAAAACAGCACCAGCCCTGCGGTATGCCGATCAATGCGATGCAGCGGCACCAGCGCCGGGTTGTCGAGGCGACGGATCAAACGCCGCAACAGGGTCTGCTCGACGTATTCACCGGCAGGCGTGACCGGCAGGAAATGCGGCTTGTCGGCTACCACCAGGTGTTCATCGGCGTACAGGATCGTCTCCTGCACCGGGATTACTTTCTCGTTCGGTACTTCGCGAAAGTAGTAGATGCACAGGCCTTCGCGGTAGGCGAGGTCCTGATTGATGGGGGTGCCATTGATGTCCAGTACCCGGCCTCGGGCGATGCGGTCCAGCCATTGCTCACGGCTGATGGCCTGGAAGTGCTCACACAGGCAATCCAGCACGGTGGCCCAGGCGCCTGGCGGCAGGTACAAGGTGCTGGCTTGGTGCTGGGCAGCGGAAAAAACGGACATGGCAGGCTCAAGACGTGGACATACAGGCGCGCATTATCCCGCATGCAGCCGGATCAGGCCCAGCACAGATTCAGGCCTTGGCCAATTCCACGCGCAACACCGGTGACGCACTGGCCGCCTCGGTGAACTCCTTGAGCCAGCGCAGCACATCCACCGCTTCCCAGCGGCCCGGGTCGTAAAGCGCATACAGCAAGCCCTGGTAACCCACCACATCCAGCTGCTTGTGATAACCCGCGCGCTGGAACAGCGCCTCGATCTCGGCAAAGCAGGTGTTGAAATGCACTTTGTTAAACGGCGTCTTGCCTTCCGTGACCAGGCCATCGAGGCGCAGCTCGTTCACCGCGTCACGCACGACGTCGGCGGACATGCGATTGACGCTGCTTTTCAGTTGTTCAACATTCACCACGGGCGTTCCCTCTCATTCAATCGCTGTACAAACATACAGTAACCGAATAATCGGGAACTCGCCATCGCCGAGTGCTAGCTAAGAAAGTTCACTACCTGCGCTTCGTCGAACGGCCACTCCAGCTCCGCGCCCGTGTCTACCCGGCGCAGCACCGGAATCCGCAGGCCGTAGGCTTCATACAGGGCCTCGGAATCGGCGATATCCACCAACTCCACCAGCAGGCCGTGTTCGACCAACGGCATGATTTCGGCTTCGGCAATCTCACACAGATGGCAGCCCAGGGTGCCGAACAACTGACATTCAGGAAGCATGGCAAAGGGTCCGAGAAGAATCAGGCACCTATTCTAACAGCGTCGGGACACTGCAAAAGCCTGACCCAGATCAGCATGGCGTATAACTGATTCAGCGACTCTCGCGACTTTTTTCCCGTAATACCTGCAATGGAGCTGCATGTGTTTGCCAACCTGCTGATTATCCTGGCCTCCTCCCTGGTGGTGATTGCGCTGTTTCGTCGCCTGCAACTGCCGCCGGTGCTGGGCTATCTGTGTGTTGGCCTGGCCGTGGGCCCCACCGCCCTCGACTGGGTCAATGACAGCGAAGAGTTGCCAGACCTTGCCGAACTGGGTGTGGTGTTCCTGCTGTTTTCCCTGGGCCTGGAATTCTCCCTGAGCAAAATGCTCAGCCTGCGCCGGGTGGTGTTTGGCTTGGGCAGCCTGCAGGTACTGTGCTGCGGGTTGCTGCTGGGCGGTTTGCTGGCACTGTTCGGCCTGTCGCCGACGACCGCGCTGTTGCTCGGTGCTGGACTGGCACTGTCGTCCACCGCCATCGTCAGCAAGGAGCTGACCAGCCTCGGCGAAATCTTCAGCAGCCATGGCCAGAATGCGATTGGGGTATTGCTGTTCCAGGATGTAGTGGCCGTATTGCTGCTGACCCTCGTGCCAGTGTTCGCCGGTAACAGCGAGCAAGCCTGGTACTGGGCATTGCCACTGACCCTGGGCAAAACCGTGGTGCTGTTCCTCGGCCTGCTGCTGGCCAGCCGCTGGTTGCTGCCGCGTTTGTTCCGTGAGGTGGCGGCGTCCCATTCGGCCGAATTGTTCGTGCTGCTGGCACTGGTGATCGTACTGCTCACCGCCTGGCTGACCCACTTGCTGGGCCTGTCCCCGGCACTCGGTGCGTTTCTCGCCGGCATGCTGCTGGGGGAAAGCCATTACCGCCATCAGATCGAAGCCGATATCCGGCCGTTTCGCGACATCCTGCTAGGACTGTTTTTTGTCAGCATCGGCATGCTGATCGACCTGCAACTGTTCGTCAGTCATAGCCTGTTGATTCTCGGCCTGACCCTCACGCTGATGTTGATCAAAGGCTGTGTGGTCGCGCTATTGGTGCAACTGCGCGGCAGCGACGGTGAAACCGCATGGCGCAGCGGCCTGGCGCTGGCCCAGGGCGGCGAGTTCTGTTTCGCCTTGATGGCGCAAATGCAGCAAAGCCGCCTGATGCCCGCCGACATCAGCGGCCTGCTGCTGGCTGCCACCTTCTGCTCGATGCTATTGACTCCGCTGTTGCTCAGGGCTGCACCCGCGATTGCCCTGCGCCTGCACCGCAAGCCCAACCAGCAAGTACAGCTTGAAGAGATTACGGCCCTGAATGCCGAGCTGCGCGACCACGCGGTGATCTGCGGCTACGGCCGGGTTGGCCAGTCCATCGGGCGCTTCCTGCACCGTGAACAACAGGCGTTCATTGCCCTTGATGACGACCCGGAGCGAGTCCAGGAAGCGTCTACCGAAGACAGCGCCGTGCATTACGGCGACTGCCGCCGTGGCGCCCTGCTCAGCGCGGTCGGCCTGGAACGTGCGCGCCTGGTGGTGATCGCGGTGGACAACAGCGACGTCGCCCTGACCGTGCTCAACGAAGCGCGGCGGATCAACCTGACCGTACCGATCCTGGTACGCACCCGCGACGACAGTCAGCTGGCCGAACTGAAAGCCGCCGGCGCCACTGAAGTGGTGCCCGAGTTGCTGGAGTCGAGCCTGATGCTCGCCTCCCATGCGTTGATCCTGCTGGGGTTGTCGGAGCAGCAGGTGCAAGGCCGTGTCGATGAAGTGCGCCAGAGCCGGTACCGGCTGTTACATGGCTGCAACCAGAACGAAGGGGACGCGCCCCTCAATCCTGACTGACCGCGCCAATCTTGTGGATCGACAAATCCGCGCCGTAATACTCTTCTTCCTGACTCAAGCGCAGGCCATGCACGCGTTTGATCACGCCATACACCAGGAAGCCACCGGCCAGCGCCACCACCACACCCAGTGCGGTGCCGATCAACTGGCTGATCAGACTGACGCCGCCCAGGCCGCCGAGGGCGGTCTGGCCGAAGATCCCGCAGGCAATCCCGCCCCACACGCCGCACAGCCCGTGCAACGGCCATACACCCAGCACATCGTCGATCTTCCAGCGATCCTGGGCGGCAATGAAGAACCAGACGAACAAGCCGCCCGCCACCACGCCGGTCACCAACGCGCCCACCGGGTGCATAAGGTCGGAACCGGCACAGATCGCCACCAACCCGGCCAATGGACCGTTGTGCAAGAAGCCTGGGTCGTTACGCCCGATCACCAATGCCGCTACCGTGCCACCGACCATCGCCATCAACGAATTGACCGCCACCAGCCCGCTGACCCCGGACAGGGTTTGCGCACTCATGACGTTGAAGCCGAACCAGCCGACGATCAAGATCCACGAGCCCAACGCGAGGAATGGAATGCTCGACGGCGCGAACGCCACCAGGCGCCCTTCCCGATAACGCCCCTGCCTTGGCCCCAGCAACAGCACCGCCGCCAGCGCCAGCCAGCCGCCCATGGCGTGCACCACGACGCTGCCGGCAAAGTCATGGAAGCTGGCGCCGAAGGTGGCCAGCAACCAGGCTTGCAGGCCGTAGTTGCCGTTCCACACCATGCCTTCGAAAAACGGGTAGATGAAGGCTACGATCAACGCAGTGGCACACAGTTGCGGAACAAACCGTGCACGCTCGGCGATTCCCCCGGAAATGATCGCCGGGATCGCCGCCGCGAAGGTCAGCAGGAAGAAGAACTTCACCAGGCCGTAGCCGTGGTCGGCGCTGATCACCGCCGCCGGTTGCATGAAGGTCACGCCGTAGGAGATCCAATAGCCTATAAAGAAATAGGCCAGTGTTGAAATCGCGAAGTCACTGAGGATTTTCGACAGGGCATTGACCTGGTTCTTCTGGCGCACCGTGCCGACTTCCAGGAAGGCAAAGCCGGCGTGCATGGCCAGGACCATGACCGCACCAATCAGAATGAACAGCGTGTTGGAGCTGTGGACGAGGGTGTCCACCGCGCTTTGCAAATTTTCCATGGAGGATGGCAGGCCTGCAGATGCAGGAAAAAGCACCAAAGCAGTTCATGACCTTCATGATGCGCACTAAATTGGCACCAACGATCCGACCCTCGTTTGAGGCCGTGAACCGCTTTGGCGCAGCGATCATTGAAAAAGGCAGAATCCGACAGGGTTTTTCCGCGAGTTTTAGTTATTTAGGGTAAGGTTTTTCAGGGTTTGAGCCCCAACCGCCCGGATTCAGCGCAAGGCCCCGGGCCTGCGCACCAAGGCAAAGCAAAAGCTGTACCAGACAATTGCAGTGAACCTTCACCGACACCGGTGACTCGAAACCAGAAGTAAACAGACCAGCCACTCACGGAGATAACCATGGCCAGAAAAACGGCAAAGACTGCTCAAGAAATACTGATGGCGGATTTTCAAACCCTGGTCAGCGATACCGAGAAGCTGCTGGACGACACGGCGATCCTCGCCGGTGACCAGGCTGACGAGCTTCGCAGCAAGATTCACGAAAGCCTGCTCAAGGCCCGTGAAACCCTGCAACTGACCGAAGACTCCCTGCGCGAACGCGGCCAGGCGGCGGTCACGGCCACTGAAGACTATGTGCAGGCCAACCCCTGGCAGTCCGTCGGCATTGCGGCCGGCGTGGGCTTTTTGATCGGCCTGCTGGCTACAAGGCGCTAATCATGTCTATCGGCGAATCCGGCTCGTCCACGGGCCCAAGTTCTACTTCACGGCGCCTGGGCGCGGCTGTCCTGGGTTTGCTGCACAGCCATGTCGAGCTGTTCGGCATCGAGTTGCAGGAGCAGAAAGCCCGCACCGTCAGCCTGTTGCTGTTCGCCGGCCTGGCGCTGGTGTTTGCCTTGCTGTTGCTGGTGGGTTTGTCGGCGCTGGTGATGATTCTGGTGTGGGATACCTACCGCCTGACCGGGATTATCAGCCTGTGTGTGTTCTACATACTGGCCGCAGCATTCTGCGGGTTGCGCCTGAAGGCGGCGGTGTTCGATGAGTCCACGCCGTTCCACGCCACCCTCGAAGAGCTGGCCAACGACCGGGAGCGCCTGCTGCCATGAGCATGACTGAATTGCCGCAAAACACTTCCCGGCGAGAAATGCGCAAGGCGTTGATCCGCCTGCGCATGGAAATGCACCGCCAGGAAATCCGTCACGAGTCCCAGCAACTGATGCTGCCGCTGCAAAAGGTCCGCAATATGGGCCAGAGCTGGCAGGACGGTTTTGGCATCAAGCACGCGCCGCTGTGGGGCGTGGGCGTGGTGACGCTGCTGGGGTTTCTCACCGGCAAAGGCGCCAAGGGTGGCGGAATCGGCACCATGACCCGCCTGGTGCGGCTGGGTGCCGGCCTGATCCCGCTGATCAAACTGGCCATGCAAGGTGCTTCGCGCAAAAGTTGAGCGTGCTGGCTGCATTCTTGCAAACAGATCAGGCCCGGCCCTCTCCATTGAGGGCCGGGCCTTTTTTATTTCCGGTCTTTTAAGGAGGCCCCGTGATCGACGGGCAACCGCTCGCCTGCTTCCAGCCATTCATCGACACCGCCACCGGCCGCATCGCCGGCGTAGAAGCCCTGGGCCGCCTACGCCAGGCGAATGGCCAACTGCGCTCGGTGGGTCCGCTGTTCGCCGACCCGCGCACGCCCTCGGTGGCCTTGCGCCGCCTGGACCGGCAGATCCGTGACAATGCCCTGAGCCGCCTGCATGAAGCCCCGCAGGAGTGGTTCCTCAGCCTGAATATCTCGCCACGCTGGATCACCCGCCTGCGCCCGGGCCAGGCGCTGCCGAGCCTGAAGCAATTGCAACTGCATAACGTCGACCCGCGCCGCATCGTGTTCGAGATCACTGAACTGGGCGGCGATATCCTGCGCCTGGCCGAAGTCGTCGAGCGCTACCGCGAGGCCGGCGCGCGGATTGCCATTGATGACTTCGGCGCCGGCTATTCGCAGCTGGACCGGGTGCTGGCCTTGCAGCCGGACATTCTCAAGCTGGACATGCGCCTGTTCCAGGCCGCGGCCCGCGGTGGCCCGAGCGGTGAGGTGGTACGGGCACTGGCGCAAATGGCAGAAAAAACCGGCTGCTGGATCATCGCCGAAGGGGTGGAAACCGAGGCCCAACTGAATTTCGCCCTGGAATGCGGTTCGCGTTATGTCCAGGGCTACCTGTTCGCCCAGGCCCAACTGGACTGGTTCGACACCGACGCATTCGTGCCGCGCTTCGCCCAGCTGCGCACCGGCTATGTCCAACAGAAGCTCGCCGAACGTGGCCGGATCATGCAACTGCGCCAGCAACTGGCGGAGCTGATGCAGATCCTGCAAACCTGGGCCCACACCCGCGCACCGCTGAGCCACCTGCCGCAATTGCCGGCGTTTCCCTGGCTGCTGCGTTTTTACCAGTGCGACCGGCATGGCACGCAACTGACACCCAACTTCGAATGGCACCAGGGCGCCTGGCAAGCCGACAGCCGCTACCTGGGCCACAACTGGTCATGGCGTCCGTATTTTTATCATTTGCTGGCCGAAGGTTGGGAGGAGCGGCGGCTGACCCTGTCCTCAACCTATCGCGATGCCACGACCAACCAGTACTGCCTGACTGCCGGACAATTCTTTGATAATGGTCAGCGCCTGCTGTTAATCGATATCGACGCCGCCGGCCTGTAGTTTTTCGCTTGCGAAGGCCTGGCTGAACCGGGAAGCTGGGAGCCGTCATTCACCGCACGGAGAGTACCCGCCTTGGATTGGCCCACCCTGCTTACCCGCGAACGCCTTGGAAAACCCCTGCACAGCCCGGAAGAACTGGGGCGCAGTCCGTTTCACAAAGACCATGACCGCATCATCTTTTCCGGTGCGTTTCGCCGCCTGGGCCGCAAGACGCAAGTGCACCCGGTGACCAGCAACGATCACATCCACACCCGGCTGACCCACTCCCTGGAAGTCAGTTGCGTGGGACGATCCCTGGGCATGCGCGTGGGCGAGACCATCCGCAGTGCCCTGCCCGACTGGTGCGACCCGAGCGACCTGGGCATGGTGGTGCAGTCGGCCTGCCTGGCCCATGACATCGGCAACCCACCCTTCGGCCATTCCGGCGAGGACGCGATCCGGCACTGGTTCCAGCAAGCTTCAGGCCGTGGCTGGCTGGATGACATGAGCAGCGCCGAACGCAATGACTTCCTCAATTTCGAAGGCAATGCCCAGGGCTTCCGGGTACTCACGCAACTGGAATACCACCAGTTTGATGGTGGCACCCGCCTGACCTACGCCACCTTGGGCACCTACCTGAAATACCCCTGGACCGCCCGCCACGCCGACTCCCTGGGCTACAAGAAACACAAGTTCGGCTGCTACCAGAGCGAACTGCCGATCCTGGAGCAGATCGCCCAGAAGCTCGGCTTGCCGCAGTTGGAAGAACAACGCTGGGCCCGGCACCCGCTGGTGTACCTGATGGAGGCGGCTGACGATATCTGCTACGCGTTGATCGACCTCGAAGACGGCCTGGAAATGGAGCTGCTGGAATACGCCGAGGTCGAGTCACTGCTGCTGGACCTGGTGGGCGACGACTTGCCGCAAACCTATCGGCAACTCGGCCCGCTGGATTCCCGGCGACGCAAGCTGGCGATCCTGCGAGGCAAGGCCATCGAACACCTGACCAACGCCGCGGCCCGGGCGTTCGTCGAACAACAGGACGCGCTGCTGGCCGGCACCCTGCCGGGGGACCTGGTGGAACATATGCACGGCCCGGCCAAGCGCTGCGTGCTGGATGCCAAGGACATGGCCCGCAAGAAGATCTTCCAGGACAAGCGCAAGACCCTGCATGAGATCGGCGCCTACACCACCCTGGAAATCCTCTTGAATGCCTTCTGCGGCGCGGCCCTGGAACAACATGGCGGTCGCACCCCGTCGTTCAAGAACCGACGCATCCTCGACCTGTTGGGCAATAGCGCCCCGGATCCCTCCTGGTCATTGCACGCGTCCTTCCTGCGCATGATCGACTTTATCGCCGGCATGACTGACAGCTACGCCAGCGAGATGGCCCGCGAGATGACCGGCCGCTCCAGCCCGCAATAAATCGGAGCCCTGGCTGATGGCCAGGGCGACTTTTCAAAGAATCGCCCTACGCACGGAACAGAGCGGCCTGATCGAAGTTCTTCCCCGCCGCGATGAATAATCGCGCGCCCTGACCGCAGTCTTTCGACCTGCTCCTGCGCCCGATAGCTGGCGGGCCCATTAACTTCTTACTACACGCCCTGGTGGAGCGTCTTCAGGGCTCTTGTCCATTCCATGGAAAAAACCATGCTCGAACAACTTCGCATCCTGTTGGTGGAGGATCACCCCTTTCAATTGCTGGCCACCCAATGCCTGCTACGAAACTATGGCTACCACGACCTGGCACTGGCCGAGAATGCAGAACAGGCAATGCGGCTGATGACACAAACCGACGTGCCATTCGATATTCTGCTCTGTGATCAATGTTTGCCCGACTTGCCTGGGCTGGAGTTGATTGAAATTGCCAACCGCAGAGGCTTTATAAGGTCCGCGATATTGCTCAGCGGCCTGCCCGTCAATGAACTGGAACACCTGATGGCCCAGGCATCCCGACGCAACTTTCCATTACTTGGCTATTTGTCGAAGCCGTTAAGCCACCTTGAGCTGAATGAACTCATACGCCAATCACGCCTTACTCGCTCAACAGAAAAGTAGGAAGTTAAACACCCGGGCAATCCGAAAACGCCTCTTTATAACGCTGCCCTCTCACGACCAGTTACTTTTAAATTCCACCCACGCAAAACTCTTACACCCAAACAACAAACACCTCACAGAGCGTAATCCCTTGCTTTTTTTGATGTAGGATTATTCTTGTTTTACGTTTGTTCCACATCAAGTTCATCCTCCTTCATTGCCATGTGAGCTAATGTGCCGACTTTATTTGCGCCTGTATGGAATTTGATCATGAACTCAGTTTTTATTATTGACGACCACCCCGTCATCCGACTTGCCATTCGGATGTTGTTAGAACACGAAGGCTATAAAGTAGTGGGAGAAGCCGATAACGGTTGTGATGCGATACAAATGGTCAAGGAGTGTCAGCCTGACCTGATTATCCTTGATATCGGCATTCCGAAACTCGATGGCCTGGAAGTGCTGTGCCGGTTCAACGCAATGAGTACGCCGACCAAGACGTTGATACTCACTGCCCAGACCCCCAAGCTCTTTGCTACCCGGTGCATGCGCTCCGGCGCGGATGGCTATGTGTGCAAGGAAGGTGACTTGAGCGAACTGCTCAGTGCCATCAGGGCGGTCTTGTCAGGTTACAACTACTTCCCGAGCCAGGCCCTTAACGGCAGCACTAACGAAACGGATAACAATGAGGAGCTTGAACTGTTCAAAGTCGTCAACGATCGTGAACTCATGGTATTACAACTTTTTGCCCAAGGCCGGACAAACAAGGAAATCGCCAAGGGCATGTTTCTCAGCAACAAAACCGTCAGCACTTACAAAAAAAGGCTCATGCAAAAACTGAAAGCCAAATCCTTGGTAGAACTTATCGAGATGGCAAAACGTAACGCGCTAGTGTGAGAAATCGGATGCCCAGGCGATTAAAGGACTATCTAATCATATTGAGTATCGGGGTGTGCCTCAGCACTTCCGTGCCTGCCGAACAAACTGTTCCCGAGCAATATGCCCTGCTGGGGCGTGCCGGTGCCGTTCAACTGGACACCCCCCTGAACAAGACACAGCGCCAGTGGCTGCAGAACAAACGGGAACTGATACTGGGCACCTCTGCACCCGACTATCCGCCCTTCGACATCACCTCCAGCGGGCGTGATTATGAAGGGCTGACTGCCGATTACGCCGGGCTGCTGGCCAGGACACTGGCGATACCGCTCACCGTGTTGCGCTACTCCTCCCGTGAAGCCGCGATCCAGGCGCTGGCAAACGGCGAAATCGATTTTCTGGGGTCTGCCAACGGTTTTGAAGCGGCGAATCCCGACATCGTCCTGTCACTGCCCTACGCAGTGGATCAGCCGGTACTGGTGACCCGTGAAGGTGAGAACCGCGACCTTGGCGACGGCCTGGCCGGTCTGCGCCTGAGTCTTGTCTACCATTACCTGCCCATGGACGAAGTGCAGGCGCTGTACCCCAAGGCGACCATCCACGCCTACCCGTCCTATCAAAATGCCTTGAATGCCGTGGCATTCGACCAGGCTGACGTATTCCTGGGCGACACCATTTCCACTCACTACATGATCAACAAGGGCTACCTGAAAAATATCCGCATGGCCAACTTCGGCAAGCACGAGGCCCACGGGTTCAGCTTCGCCTTGCGCAAGGATCAACCCATTCTCCTGAGTATCATCGACTCAGTGCTCGATGGCGTATCAACCTATGAACGTGACAGCATCGCCAAGCGCTGGAGTGCGGGCAGCGACATTCTGCTGACCGACCGCAAGCTGCAACTGAGCCTGCGCGAAGAGCGCTGGCTCAAGGACAACCCCGTGGTGAAGGTGGTGGTCAATGAAACCCTCGCCCCCCTGACGTTCTTCGATACCGACGGCAAGTTCCGGGGCGTCACCGCCGACGTGCTGGAGCTGATCCGCCTGCGAACCGGCCTGCGCTTCGAGATTCAACACGTGCGTGACGTCGCCAACATGATGCAACTGGTGCAGACCGGCGCAGCCGACATCATCGGCGCAATTACCCCCAGTACCGGGCGCGAGTCCCAGTTGAACTTCAGCCGCCCCTACCTGGAAAACTCCTACGTACTACTGACCCGTAAAGAGCCGGGCGCGCCCACAAGCCTTCAAGAACTGGCCGGCAAGCGCCTGGCGATTACCCAGGGCAATCAGCTGGAAAAATTCCTGCAGCAGGCATTTGCCCAGATAAACCTGGTGGAAACCGGGGATACCTTCAAGGCATCGGAATTGCTGGCACAGGGGCAAGTCGACGGCGCAGTGAACCCTTTGGTGATCGCCAACTACCTGCTTTCTTCTCCGGCATTCCAGGACAAACTGCAGATCAGTTCCAGCATCGGCACGTTGCCTGCGACGTTTGCCCTGGCGACGTCCCGACACGCCACGGAGCTGAGTTCGATCCTGGACAAGGCACTGCTGAGTATCGCCCCGGATGAGATGGCGGCGATCAACAGCCGCTGGCGCGGCTACAACGCAGCGTCCGATGGCTACTGGCGCAATTACCATCGCCTGATTGCCCAGATCATCATCGGCACCGGGCTGCTGCTGTTGATTTCCCTGGCCTGGAACGGCTACCTGCAGCGCCAGATCAAGCACCGAAAACTGGCCGAGCGCGCCCTTAACGACCAGTTCGAGTTCATGCGGGCGCTGGTCAATGAAACGCCCCATCCGATCTACGTACGCGACCACAACGGCTATCTGCAGACCTGCAACGACAGCTACCTGCAGACGTTCGACATCAAGCGTGAAGACGTCATCGGCAAAAGCATCACGCAGATGAGCATGGCCCTTGAGACGGAGGCGGCGCAGTACCATGCCGACTACCAGCGGGTAGTGGCCGAGGGTAAACCGTTGATCCTTGATCGCACCCTGCACGTGCACGGGAAAAAACTCACGATCTACCACTGGATCCTCCCCTACCGCGACTCCGTGGGCGAGGTCCAGGGCATCATTGGCGGCTGGATCGATATCAGCGAACGGCGCCAGTTGTTCGACGAGCTGCGCGCCGCCAAGGAACGCGCCGACGAGGCCAATCGCGCGAAAAGTACGTTCCTGGCCACCATGAGCCACGAAATCCGCACGCCGATGAACGCCGTCATTGGCATGCTGGAATTGACACTCAAGCGCGCCGATCAGGGTCATCTTGATCGCCCTGCGATCGAGGTCGCCTACAACTCGGCCAAGGACCTGCTGGAGTTGATCGGCGACATTCTGGACATTGCACGTATCGAGTCCGGTCGATTGAGCCTGGCCCCGGAGCGGGTCAACCTGCGCGAAGTCATCGAGTCGGTGGTCCGCGTGTTCGATGGCCTGGCGCGCCAGAAAACCCTGAGCCTGGTGCTGGAGTTCACCCCCGATGTCGAGGATACCGACGTACTGATCGACCCTCTGCGGTTCAAGCAGGTGCTCTCGAACCTGGTGAGCAATGCGATCAAGTTCACTGAACGCGGGCAGGTGAAGATCAAGGTGCAGCTGAAGGCGACCGGGCAACCTCAACAGATCGAGATGAAACTGGTAGTGGAGGACACCGGCATCGGGATCAATCGCGAAGACCAGCTACGCCTGTTCGAGCCGTTCGCCCAGGCCGACAACTCCGGGCACCTGGCCAGGAGCGGCGCCGGCCTTGGCCTGGTGATCTGTCGCAGCCTGTGCGCCATGATGGGCGGGCAATTGAGCCTGAGCAGCGTGCCCATGGTAGGCACCCAGGTCCACGTCAGCCTGAAGATGACCAGCCTGCCGCCGGTCAAGGCCGTAGACAAGCTCGAACCGGCCGCAGCCACGCCGGCGCCAGTACTCAACGTGCTGGTGGTGGATGACCATCCGGCCAACCGCTTGCTGATGTGCCAGCAACTGGGTTTCCTGGGGCATCAGTTCACCGCGGCCCATCATGGTGCTGCGGGGTTCCAGGCCTGGCGCCAGGAACACTTCGACCTGGTCATTGCCGACTGCAATATGCCGATCATGAACGGCTACGAATTGAGTCACTCCATTCGCGAGTATGAGGAGCGCGAGCAGAAAACCCCGTGCGTGATACTCGGCTTCACCGCCAACGCGCAGCCCGAGGAGAAACAACGCTGCTTTGACGCCGGCATGAATGACTGCCTGTTCAAACCCATCAGTCTTACTGCGCTGGAACAGCACCTGGCGCAGGTCGATCCGCTGCCCACCCGCAACGTGTTTACCCTGCAAAGCCTGGACGCGATGACGGGCGGTGACCCACAGTTGAGCCGGCGTTTGCTCGAGGAGTTGCTCAGCAGCAGCCGGAATGATCGGGTCGAGCTGATGGCCATGCTGGCACGGCAAGCCGCGCCCGGCGACCTGATCGACCAGGCCCACAAGATCAAGGGCGCCGCCCGGATCATCCAGGCCGATACCTTGTCCGGACAATGTGAAGCGTTGGAGCAGGCGTGTGGCGAACGCGAGACACCACACGTTATCGAGGCGGGCATCAAGGCAATAGAGAAATCCATGCTTGAGCTGGAGAGGATGCTGCAGATGCAACTGGACGTGCTGGACTGTCGATAGCCTGCAGGAGCGAACTTGCTCGCTCCTGCAGGAGACTCACCCCATCAACAATCGGTCAACCGCAGGAAAATCGCCGCCAACTGCTCGATGCCGGCCTGATCCTGCGGGGTAAACCGCGACAGCGATGGGCTGTCCAGGTCGAGCACACCAATCAAGCGCCCGTCCTTGACCAACGGGACGACCAACTCGCTGTTGGACGCACTGTCACAGGCGATATGCCCCGGGAATGCATGCACGTCTTCCACCCGCTGGGTTTGCCGCGAGGCCGCTGCCGCGCCGCACACACCGCGACCAAACGGAATGCGCACACAGGCGATCTGCCCCTGGAACGGCCCGAGCACCAGCTCTTCATTGCGGTTGAGGTAGAAGCCTGCCCAGTTCAAATCATCCAGCTGGTTGAACAGGAACGCAGAAAACTGCGCGGCATTGGCAATGAAATCCCGCTCATCCGCCAACAGCGATTCCAGCTGCGCATGCAGCATGGCGTAGCCATCGAGGCCGGTTCCAGCCTGTTGCAAATCAATCATGGTTGACGCTCCAACAACTTGAGGCCCACCCAGTAGCGGGCGAACTGATAGGCACAACGGCCGTTGCGATTACCGCGCCCGGTGGCCCAGCGCACCGCGAGGATGTCCAACTCTTCATCGCGTTGCCACTGCAGACCGGCCTTGCTCGCCAACTCGCCGATCCAGTGCTCGACCACATCCAGGAAGTGCTCCTGATTGAACGGGTAAAACGACAGCCACAAACCGAAACGGTCAGACAGGGCAATCTTGTCCTCCACCGCTTCGTTGGGATGCAGCTCGCCGTCTATGGTCTTCCAGTTCTCGTTATCGCTCTGGTTCTCGGGCACCAGGTGACGACGGTTGGAGGTGGCATACAACAGGACGTTTTCCGGCGCCTGCTCCAGGGAGCCGTCGAGTACGCTCTTGAGCACACGATAATCGCTCTCGCCGGCTTCGAAAGACAGGTCATCGCAGAACAACACAAAGCGTTGTGGCAATTTGATCAGTTGCTCGACCACCCGCGGCAGGTCCGCCAGGTGATCGCGCTCGATCTCGATCAGGCGCAGCCCGGCCTTGGCGTGCTGGGCCAGCAAGGCGCGCACCATGGACGATTTACCGGTGCCGCGCGAGCCCCAGAGCAGCGCATGGTTGGCCGGCAGGCCGTCGAGAAACTGTTGGGTGTTACGGGCCAATTGTTCGCGCTGTTTATCCACGCCGATCAGGTCGGACAGGCGCATATCCAGGCTGACTTCCAGTGGCAATAAAAAGCCGCTGCGACCTTCGCGCTGCCAACGGGCAGCCAGGCAATGGTTCCAGTCAACGGCTTCACGCGGGGCAGGCAACAAGGGCTCCAGGCGAGCCAGTACCGCGTCGGCACGCTCAAGAAAGGCATTCAATCGAGAATCCACGACTATTCCTCTGGCAAGTTCTTGTAAAAGATGGCGTATTGGCAACCCTGAGGCAGACCGTGCAGGGCTGCACCGAATAAAATCGATTCGTGCCGGGCAAGTTTGAGCCTGTGGATGTTCAGCTATGCTTGCCGGGCGAAAGGAAACGTAAAGTGGTACAGCACCCGATGGATATCAAGTTCGCCCACCGCTTGTCTTATAAACAAGCCAGACTGACAGTGCTGGTCGGATTCGTCTTGGGAACCTTGCTCAGCCTGATACAGATTGGGATTGATTATGCCAGCGAAGACGCTTCCATCAACCGGGAAATACGTGCGCTGATTGAAATCAGCCATAACCCGGCTTCGCGCATCGCCTACAACATCGACGCCGAGCTGGCCCAGGAACTGACGCTGGGCCTGCTGCACTCCCCCGCCATCACCCATGCACAACTGGTCGACAACAACGGTTTGGTCCTGGCCGATGTCCATCGTCCGCGCAAGGAAAGCACCTACCGGCCCATCAGCGACTTCCTGTTTGGCGCCAACCGCCAATTCGAAGATCGGCTCTACCTCGCCCACATGCCCAATGATTCCCTCGGTGTACTGCGTCTTGACGTAGACACCTACGCGTTCGGCAGCCGCTTCCTGCACCGCGCCGAGATCACCCTGCTCAACGGCTTCGCCCGCAGCCTGATCCTCACCGGCATTCTGTTGGCGCTTTTCTACGTGATGCTGACCAAGCCGCTGGTGCGCATTATCCGCGAGCTGAGCTCACGCAAGCACGAGCGCCTGGACTGCCCGCCGGGGCACGAGCACGACGAGATCGGCGTACTGGTCAACGTCGCCAACCAACAGTTTGAAAACATGGAGACTGAAATCCAGCAACGCCGGCATGCTGAAAATCGCCTGACCGAATACCTCGGCCAACTGGAAGACATCGTCTCCGCCCGCACCACCGAGCTCAAGGCGATCAATCATCGGTTGACGCTCTCGAACGACGAGCTGGAAGCGGCGAAGATGACGGCCCTGGGCATGGCCCAGGCACGGGCGGCGTTCCTGGCCAACATGAGCCATGAAATCCGTACACCGCTGAACGGCCTGCTGGGGATGATCGCCCTCTCCCTCGACAGCCCGCTGAACGCCGAGCAACGCCAGCAACTGTCGATCGCCCATGACTCCGGCAAAGTACTGGTGGAGCTACTCAACGATATCCTCGACCTGTCGAAGTTCGACGCCGGCCAACTGGAACTGGAAAGCATCCCGTTCGACCTCGGTTCACTGGTGGAAGACACCGCCAACCTGCTCTCGCAAAACGCCGCGCCCAGCGTGGAGCTGACGTGCCTGATCGACCCGCAGTTTCCCGCCCAGGTGCTGGGCGACCCGACGCGGGTACGGCAGATTGTCAGCAATTTGCTGTCCAACGCCCTGAAGTTCACACGTTTCGGCCGGGTGGATGTACGCCTCAGTGCCCAGGCCGGCCGGGTCAGGATCGAGGTGTGCGACACCGGTATCGGGATCGCCCAGGATGCCCAGGTCAAGATTTTCCAGCCGTTCACCCAAGCCGGTGCGGGCATCACCCGCCAGTTCGGCGGGACAGGCCTGGGCCTGGCGCTGACCCACAACCTGTGCGAAGCCATGAAGGGCCGCCTGAGCATCAGCTCGGAAGCTGGCTTTGGCAGCCAGTTCTGTGCCGACCTGCCCTTGCCGACCCACTTGCCGGCGGTGCGCCTGGCGCCTTTGGCTGGAGATGTAATCGCCATCACCAGCACCAGCAGCGGGCTGGCAGAACTCCTCACCAGCCTGCTGCCGAGTTGGGGCCTGGCTCCGCGCTGTTATTCCATCGACGATGACTTGAGCGGGCAGAATCCCGACCTGCTGATCACCGACTGCCCCGAATGCCTGTTCCGCCTGCGCCCGATGATCACCGCCCCGATCCTGGTGGTAACCGCCTACGGCAACTTCATGCCCAGCGAAGAAGTCGCGGCCCTGGCCCCCTTGCAGCAACAGGCCCGCCCCCTGAGCCGCACCGCGCTGTACCAGGTCCTGCAACGCAACTTGCGCACCGATCCGGACCTGGTCCTGGACCTGATCCAGCTGGAAACCGGCCCCCTCGCCCACCGGGCGCGCATCCTGCTGGTGGAGGACAACCCGGTCAATCAACTGGTGGCCAAGGGCATGCTCGGCAAGCTCGGGTGCGAGGTAATCGTCGCCGCCCACGGTGGTGAAGCCCTCAAGCTGCTGGAAGAGCAAGGCTTCGACATGGTGTTGATGGACTGCAATATGCCGGTGATGGATGGCTATGAGGCCAGTCGGCAGATCCGCCGCAGCGGGCGCTGGCCGGACTTGCCGATCGTCGCCTTGACGGCCAATGCCATGTCCGAGGAACGCGAGCGCTGCCGGGCTGCGGGCATGAACGATTACCTGGCCAAGCCGTTTCGCCGGGAAGAACTCAAGGCCTTGCTCGATCTGTGGGTGCCGACTACGACAAGTCTTTGATCTGGCGCAACAGCTGATCCAGACCGTCACGCAAGGCATCGGCCTGGTTCAGATCAACGCCGCTGTCACACAACAGGCGGGCCTTCAGCGGCTGCACCCGGTCGCGCAGGTGCCGGCCTTTATCGGTCAGGCTCAGGTGCACTTCACGCTCATCCAGCGCACTGCGCTGACGCCGCACCAGGGTAAGCTGCTCCAGGCGCTTGAGCAGTGGCGTCAGCGTGCCGGAATCCAGCAGCAGGCGCTCGCCCAGGGCCTTGACCGTAGGCTGCGACACCGCTGCAGCCTGCCATTCCCACAGCACCAGCATCACCAGGTATTGCGGATAGGTCAGGCCCAACTGATCGAGCATCGGCTTGTAGGCCCGGGTGACCGCGCGGGAGGCGGCGTAGAGCTTGAAGCACAGTTGGTCGTCGAGGGCCAGGGACAGGTCGGTCATTTGAGCAGGACTTCGATCTCTTGGGTCAGGTCCTGGGGCTTGGTGGTCGGGGCGAAGCGCTTGACCACCTGGCCGTCGCGACCGATCAGGAACTTGGTGAAGTTCCACTTGATGCCCTTGGAGCCCAGCAATCCCGGGGCCTGCTTTTTAAGCTGTACGAACAATGGGTGGGCATCGCTGCCGTTGACGTCAATCTTCTTGAACAGCGGGAAACTGACACCAAAGTTCAGCTCGCAAAACTCCGAAATGGCGCCTTCGTTGCCCGGCTCCTGCTTGCCGAACTGGTTGCAGGGAAAGCCCAATACCACCAGTCCCTGGTCCTTGTAATGCTGCCAGAGCTCCTCAAGCCCCTTGTATTGCGGGGTGAAGCCGCACTTGCTGGCAGTGTTGACCACCAGAATCGCCTTGCCGGCGAAATCGGCCAAGGTCTTTTGCTCACCCTTGATGGTGGTGCAAGGGATGCTCAGCAGGTTGTCGCTCATGGCAGTGCCTCTACAGAGATAAGAAGGACTGAACGATAGTAGGCAATTCAATTGTGTGCAATTTAATTGGCGGGACTTATGCCTTGATATAACAGCCCCTGCGGGCACGAAGCCCGCAGGAGCCTGACGGCTCAGCGCGGTACCAGGTCCAGGCACACCGAGTTGATGCAGTAACGCAAACCGGTCGGCGGCGGTCCGTCCGGGAACACGTGGCCCAGGTGCGCATCGCATTTGGCGCAGGTGACTTCGGTACGGATCATGCCGTGGCTGACGTCCCGGATCTCGACCATGGCCTGCTCGGCGATCGGCTCGTAGAAGCTGGGCCAGCCGCAGCCGGAGTCAAACTTGGCCCTGGAATCGAACAGCGGCTCATTGCAGCAGATGCAGTGGTAGACGCCGTCGGTCTTGGTGCCGTTGTACTTGCCGCTGAACGGTCGCTCGGTGCCTTTGAGGCGGCACACGTTGTACTGCTCCGGGTCGAGCATGGCTTTCCATTCTTCAACGGTTTTCTGCAACTTTTCCATCGGTACACCTCGGCAACTGAAAAAGCCTGATCTGTGTCTTTTCCATGGATCAGGCGGCACGTATGATTGCGCCTCTTCAAAGCGCCAGTCTGGCACCCGCGTTACCGGCATTCAAACGTATTTATGGGTCAGGCCAACGCAGGATTCTCAGCACGGTAGTCTTCACACCGTCTGGATCGTTCATTTTCAGGATCACATCGCCATGCAGGTCAGCAAATCGAACAAGCTCGCCAACGTCTGCTACGACATTCGCGGCCCGGTGCTCAAGCACGCCAAACGCCTGGAAGAGGAAGGCCATCGCATCCTCAAGCTAAACATTGGCAACCCGGCACCCTTTGGTTTCGAAGCGCCGGACGAAATCCTCCAGGACGTGATCCGCAACCTGCCTACCGCACAAGGCTACAGCGACTCCAAAGGCCTGTTCAGCGCGCGCAAGGCCGTCATGCAGTACTACCAGCAGAAGCAGGTTGAAGGTGTCGGCATCGAAGACATCTACCTGGGCAACGGCGTGTCCGAGCTGATCGTCATGTCCATGCAGGCCCTGCTCAACAACGGCGACGAAGTGCTGGTTCCGGCTCCCGACTACCCGCTGTGGACCGCCGCCGTAACCCTGGCCGGTGGCCATCCGGTGCATTACCTGTGTGACGAAGGCGCCGACTGGTTCCCGGACCTGGCCGACATCAAGGCCAAGATCACCCCGAACACCAAGGCCCTGGTGATCATCAACCCGAACAACCCCACCGGCGCCGTCTACTCCAGGGAAGTGTTGCTGGGCATGCTCGAACTCGCGCGCCAGCACAACCTGGTGGTGTTTTCCGATGAGATCTACGACAAGATCCTCTACGACGACGCCGTGCACATCTGCACCGCCTCCCTGGCGCCGGACCTGTTGTGCCTGACCTTCAACGGGCTGTCTAAATCATACCGGGTGGCGGGCTTCCGTTCCGGCTGGATCGCCATTTCCGGCCCCAAGCACAATGCCCAGAGCTACATCGAGGGCATCGACATGCTGGCCAACATGCGCCTGTGTGCCAACGTGCCGAGCCAGCACGCCATCCAGACCGCACTGGGCGGCTACCAGAGCATCAACGACCTGGTGCTGCCACAAGGCCGCCTGCTGGAGCAGCGCAACCGCACCTGGGAACTGCTGAACGCGATTCCCGGCGTCAGTTGCGTCAAGCCGATGGGGGCGCTGTATGCGTTCCCGCGGATCGACCCGAAAGTGTGCCCGATCCTCAACGACGAGAAGTTCGTGCTCGACCTGCTGCTGTCGGAAAAGCTGCTGGTGGTCCAGGGTACGGCGTTCAACTGGCCGTGGCCGGATCACTTCCGGGTGGTCACCCTGCCGCGGGTGGATGACCTGGAGATGGCCATCGGTCGCATCGGCAACTTCCTGAAGTCCTATCGCCAGTAATGGGCATTGCGCTGTACGGCCCACCCGTGGTCGTACAGCGATTATCTGGCAACACTTCTCTGCCCTGCGCGGGCGGTATCGCCTTTTACACCTGCCGGCTCCACCCTTGCTCGGGCATCACCCTATAATTACAGGGCTGCAAGGTAATGGGGCGAGGCTGCCGAGCCACACCAGGCCTCGGAAATTCCCTTCAAGGCTCTACATTCAGGCTGTAGGACACAGTTTGAAATAGTCCCCCGGTTGAATAGCCCCATGCCGCACCTTATATACCCCGCAGTACGCGACATATTAAGCATGAGGAGAATTCTACAACCATGATGCGCATTCTGCTGTTCTTGGCCACTAACCTGGCGGTCGTGCTGATTGCCAGCATCACGCTGAGCCTTTTCGGCTTCAATGGGATCATGGCGGCCAACGGGGTTGATCTGAACCTCAATCAGCTGCTGATCTTCTGTGCGGTCTTTGGTTTTGCCGGGTCGATTTTCTCGCTGTTCATCTCCAAGTGGATGGCGAAGATGAGCACCAGCACCCAGATCATTACCCAGCCACGCACCCGTCATGAGCAATGGCTGCTGCAGACCGTCGAGCAACTGTCCCGCGAAGCCGGGATCAAGATGCCTGAAGTCGGGATCTTCCCGGCCTATGAAGCGAACGCCTTTGCTACCGGCTGGAACAAGAACGACGCCCTTGTGGCCGTCAGCCAGGGCTTGCTGGAGCGGTTCTCGCCCGACGAAATCAAGGCGGTGCTGGCCCACGAGATCGGCCACGTGGCCAACGGTGACATGGTCACCCTGGCGCTGGTCCAGGGCGTGGTGAACACCTTCGTGATGTTCTTCGCGCGGATCATCGGCAACTTCGTCGACAAGGTGATCTTCAAGAACGAACAGGGCCAGGGCATGGCCTACTACGTGGCGACCATCTTCGCCGAACTGGTACTGGGCTTCCTCGCCAGCTCGATCGTGATGTGGTTCTCGCGCAAACGGGAATTCCGCGCAGACGAAGCCGGCGCACGCCTGGCCGGTACCGGCGCGATGATCAGCGCCTTGCAGCACCTGCGCTCCGAACAGGGCTTGCCGGTGCACATGCCGAACACCCTGACCGCCTTTGGCATCAACGGTGGCATCAAGCAGGGCATGGCTCGCCTGTTCATGAGCCACCCGCCACTGGAAGAGCGAATTGACGCACTGCGTCGTCGCGGCTGACAGCGACAAGAAGAAGGGGCGATTCAATCGCCCCTTTTTTGTGGGCGCTCTTCAGCGCCTGGCCAACCGGTACACCCGCTCGTCCAGGCGCGTGACGCCGTCCTGAACAAACTTCCAGCTGTCCCCCAGGATGTCCTGCTCCTGCAGCACATCCAGGCTCCACCGGCCGCCCAGGAGCAATTGCACTTCCTCATTGCTCACCGCGAACGGCGGGCCGGCCTTCTGCGACTGTTCATAGTCGAGGGTGATCAACAGGCCACGACTGCCTCCCGCCAGAATCCCATTCAAGTGCGCCGCATACTGCTCGCGCATCAACGGTGGCAGGGCAATCAGCGCCGCCCGGTCGTAAAGCGCTGTGCAACCAACCACGGCACCGGCATCCAGGGCGAAGAAATCCCCGCACCACAGCTCGATGGAACCCGCCTGGAAAACTTTGAAAGCGCCGCGCTGGCTGACCTGCGGCATCAGCTCCTGCTCGCTGAAAAACTCTTCAACGGCCTTTTCCGACAACTCGACCCCGATCACCCGATGCCCGATGCTCGCCAGCCACACCAGGTCCAGGCTCTTGCCGCACAACGGCACCAGCACCTGCGCCCCGCTCGCCACACCCAGACCGGGCCAGTGGCGCAGCAGGTAAGGATTCACCTCGGGCAAGTGGAAACCCGTCTGATTGCGCGCCCAACGCTCATGCCAAAATCCAGGTTCCATGATTTATCCTAAAACTTGATCAAATAGCGCTAAAACTTATATTAGATTTAGATCAATGATCTGATTGAAGATGGTCCCATCTTAACCCTCAGGACCCTACTCATGCTGCCCAGCCTGTTTATCTCCCACGGTTCGCCCATGCTTGCCCTGCAACCCGGTGCCAGTGGCCCGGCACTCAAGCGCCTGGCAGCCGAGCTGCCACGCCCCAAGGCCATTGTGGTGGTCTCGGCGCACTGGGAAAGCCAGGGGCTGCTCGTGACTGGCAGCGCCGCACCAGAGACCTGGCACGACTTTGGCGGCTTCCCACGGGAACTGTTCGCGGTGCAGTACCCGGCACCCGGTGACCCGCAGTTGGCCGCCCAAATCGTGCAGTTGCTCAAGGCTGACGGCCTGGAAGCGCGCATTGATGATCAGCGCCCCTTCGACCACGGCACCTGGGTGCCCCTGTCGCTGATGTACCCGGCGGCCGATATCCCGGTGGTGCAGGTATCGCTGCCAAGCCGCATGGGCCCTGCCCTGCAAACCCGTGTCGGCCACGCACTGGCGAGCCTGCGGGAACAGGGCGTGCTGCTGATCGGCTCCGGCAGCATTACCCACAATCTCGGCGAACTGGACTGGCATGCCGGGCCGGAGAGCATCGAGCCCTGGGCGCGGGATTTTCGCGATTGGATGGTCAGCAAACTGGCAGCCAACGATGAAGCCGCGCTGCACGACTATCGTCGCCAGGCACCTCATGCCGTGCGCAGCCACCCCAGCGACGAGCATTTGCTGCCGCTGTATTTCGCCCGGGGCGCCGGCGGTGAATTCAGCGCAGCCCACCAAGGCTTTACCATGGGTGCGCTGGGCATGGACATCTACCGTTTCGCCTGATTGCAGGCAAAAAAAATCCCCGAACCAGTCGGGGATTTTTTATGTTCGATCAATCAGCCCGGGGGCGGATCAATCTTCGCGGTAGCGACGCAGCTTCAACTGCTTACCGGCAACGCGGGTGTCCTTCAGCTTGGTCAGGAGTTTCTCCAGGCCATCTTCCGGCAGCTCTACCAAGGAGAAGCTGTCACGCACCTGGATGCGACCGATTGCTTCACGTGCCAGGCCACCCTCGTTGAGGATAGCGCCCAGCAGGTTCTTGGCAGCGATGCCATCACGCGCGCCCAGCGCGGTACGGCAGCGAGCACGGCCTTCAGCCAATGGAACCGGAGCACGACGCTCACGATCACCACGGTCCGGACGGTCGCCAGTACGCTCTGGACGATCACCGCGCGGAGCGTTGTTCGGCACCAGTGGACGTTCTTTCTCGATGGCAGCCAGGGTCAGGGCCTGACCGTTGGTCGCCTTGCGCAGCAGGGCTGCAGCCAGGGCACGCGGGGTGCAACCGATATCGGCAGTCAGGCGGTCCAGCAGATCGCCGTGGGTCGATTCAGCATCAGCCACCAGTGGCGACAGGCTGTTGGTCAGTTTCTTGATGCGCGCATCGAGAACGGCCTGGGCATCCGGCAGGCGGACTTCGGCAACTTTCTGACCGGTTACACGCTCGATCACTTGCAGCATGCGGCGCTCACGTGGAGTCACCAGCAACAATGCACGACCTTCGCGACCAGCACGGCCGGTACGGCCGATACGGTGAACGTAGGACTCTGGATCGTAAGGCATGTCAACGTTGAACACGTGGGTGATACGTGGAACGTCGAGGCCACGGGCAGCAACGTCGGTCGCCACAACGATGTCCAGACGGCCATCCTTGAGGGAGTCGATCACGCGCTCACGCTGGTTCTGGGCAATGTCACCGTTCAGCGCAGCGGCTTTGTAGCCTTTGGCTTCCAGGGCGCTGGCCAGGTCCAGGGTCGCTTGCTTGGTGCGCACGAACATGATCAGGGCGTCGAAGTCTTCGACTTCCAGCAGGCTCAATACAGCCGAGGTCTTCTGGTCAGCGTGAACCAACAGGTGAGCCTGTTCGATCGCGGTAACGGTCTGAGTCTTGGTCTGGATCTTCACGTGTTGCGGATCGCGCAGATGGCGTTCGGCAATGGCACGGATCGACTGTGGCAGGGTAGCCGAGAACAGTACGGTCTGACGGGTTGCTGGCAGTGCCTTGAAGATGACTTCCAGGTCGTCCATGAAGCCCAGCTTGAGCATTTCGTCAGCTTCGTCCAGAACCAGGTGGTTCACGGTCGACAGCACTTTTTCGTCGCGACGCAGGTGGTCGCACAGACGGCCCGGAGTGGCGACAACGATCTGTGCGCCGTTACGGATTGCTTTCAGTTGTGGGCCCATAGGCGCGCCGCCGTAAACGGCCACAACGGTAACGCCCGGCATTTGCTTGGCGTAGGTTTCGAAAGCGGTTGCTACTTGCAGCGCCAACTCACGGGTTGGCGCCAGGATCAGGGCTTGCGGCTCGCGCTTGGCAGGATCGATGCAGTGCAGGATTGGCAGTGCGAACGCGGCGGTTTTACCGGTACCGGTTTGCGCTTGGCCAATCATGTCTTGGCCGGCCATGATGATCGGGATCGATTGCTGCTGAATAGCCGAAGGTTCTTCGTAGCCAGTCGCGATGACGGCAGCAAGAATGTTCGGGTTAAGATTAAAAGCGGCGAAGCCGCCGGTTTCCTGGGTCATGGGTCTGCCTCTAAGTGCATCCGCAAAGACCCATGCTCCAAAGCTGCGCATGCCGTGTTGAGACTCAAGAGTCGCCCTGGCTGCTTTGTCGGCGGGGATTTGCGAAAACGAATGAATGAAAAAGATTCGTCAAGGAAGAGTCCGCTGTGCGGACGTGCAGCCGAAGCTGACTTCGGGGAATTGCGCTACCTAAACGCGGCCCGGTTAAAGGCCGGCGCGCACTATACCGGAAATCGCTGAAAAAGGGAGCTTTTTTTATCGCAAACCGCAGGTAAACGCCTCTGCATCAAAGGCTTTGCGCATCCTGGCAGCAGGGTCTATTTTTCAAAGGCCCGGCCCTGTTGGTCATGACGCTTAAACGGTTCACCCTTAACAGCGGGCCCTTCGGTCCGAAACCTCCCTTTGCGCCCGAGGGCACACCCCATGAACCAAGCCACCAACAGCCGCGTCAGCCGTGAACAGCAGGGTCATATCCTGTTGCTGGGGCTGGATCGCGTGGCCAAGCGCAATGCGTTCGACCTGGAATTGCTCAATGATTTGAGCCTGGCGTATGGCGAATTTGATCGCAATGAGCAAGCGCGGGTGGCCATTGTCTTCGGGCATGGCGATCACTTTACCGCCGGATTGGACCTGGCCAATGTGGGGCCCACGATGGCACAAGGCTGGCAACCGCCGTTGGGTGGTTGTGATCCGTGGGGCGTTTTCGCGGGGCCCCGGGTCAGTAAGCCGGTGATTGTTGCGGCTCAGGGGTACTGCCTGACCATTGGTATCGAGTTGATGTTGGCGGCGGATATCAATCTGTGTGCCAGCAATACCCGGTTTGCGCAGATGGAAGTGCAGCGCGGGATTTTTCCTTTTGGGGGCGCGACGTTGCGCTTTCATCAGATCGCGGGGTGGGGGAATGCCATGCGCTGGTTGCTCACGGGGGATGAGTTTGATGCCCACGAGGCGTTGCGATTGGGTTTGGTGCAGGAGGTGATGGCCAGCGAGGATTTGTTGCCTCGGGCGGTGGCGCTGGCAAACCGCATTGCCCAGCAGGCGCCGCTGGGGGTGCAGGCCACGCTGATGTCGGCGCGTCAGGCACGGATCGAGGGGGAGACCGCGGCGGCGGCCGGGTTGCCCGTTTTGGTGGAGAAACTGCTGAATAGTGAGGATGCCAAGGAAGGTGTACGGGCGATGGTCGAGAAGCGGCCTGGGGTTTTTAAAGGCTGTTGATGGGGGGGGCTTGGGGCGGGGTACATATCCGTTATTTAGGTAACGGCCACTATTGGTTCCGCTCTTACAGC
>NZ_JACAPJ010000002.1:0-219 GCF_013385765.1 Pseudomonas sp. C8002 | reverse complement strand
GGCCGGCTTGAGTGTTTAACAGCAAAATCAAAAGCTAAAGCGGGCACGGTTCAAATGTGGGAGCTGGCTTGCCTGCGATGGCATCACCTCGGTGTATCTGGAGGACCGAGGTGTCTGCATCGCAGGCAAGCCAGCTCCCACAGAAAAGCAGATCTGCATTCGCTCTGGCTTTTGATCTGGCTGTTAAACACTCAAGCCGGCCGGTAGGCCGCTGTGCTC
>NZ_JACAPJ010000018.1:0-61760 GCF_013385765.1 Pseudomonas sp. C8002 | reverse complement strand
GCCGAGTGGTGGGGCAAGAGCGTTTTGCTTACTTTTGCGCTGTTCAAAAGTGAGCCGCTGTAAGAGCGGAACCCATATCAGCCGTTACCCAAATAACGGATATACACCCAAAACCCACCTCAGCCCCGCCGACTCCTCAGCCATTCCTCCCGGGTAATCTCCCAGATATCCTTGGGCAAACTCCCAGCGACAAACTGCCCCTCATCGGTCCTGACCAACCGCATCCCCGTCCGCTCGGAAATCCTGCGAGACGCCACGTTCGGCGCCGCCTTGGGCACGCGCATCACAGGCCGCTCCAGCACCTCAAACCAATACTCAGTCACCGCCGCACTGGCCTCGGCCATCAACCCCTGGCCCTGCCACTGCGGCGCCAGCCAAAAGCCGCGGTTGTTGTCCACCTCATCCATCAGGCTGACATTACCAATCAACACCCCAGGCGCGCTTTTCAGGCGGATCGACCAATGCCACTCCTCACCCCGGGCCATCGCCGGCAATGCAACATGCTCCAGATAGCTGCGCGCACCATCCGCCGGGTACGGCCAGGGCACCAGGGCATTCAGGTAACGCACCACTTCCCAGTGCGGAAATTGCTGCTGGACACCCTCGGCATCCTCCAGCGTCAACGGCCGCAGGATCAGCCGTTCGGTATACAGCGTAGGTTGCGCATCCATGTCGTTACCAAGTGGCAGTGTTGGGAAAGTCCAGGGTCCCGCGATCCACAAAACGCATGGTGCCGAACAGGCCACCTGCGAGTTTCCCGCGCAACACGTACGGCAGGTTATTCAAACTCTGGGTCTGGCTCAAGCCAAGGGTCTGGCGCAACACGGAAAACGCCGAAACGCTCACCGGCACCGTCAGCACCGTCTCCGAAAAGCGTGGGATCGAGCCACCCTGGTCACTCACCCCGGACGCCAGCGGCCGGCCATTGACCTCCAGGTCCAGGGCCACGCCGCTGTAGTCGATCGCGGTTTCATTCGGATTTTGTATCCGCAGCTTCACCGCGAAACGCACTTCCAGGTCCTGGCTCTGCAGCGGCTCGATGCCCACCACGTTGATGTTCACCGGGTCGCGATTGGGAAACAGCGCGCACGCGCTCAGGGTGAGCAGCAGCAGTGACAAAACCATGAGCTTGCGCATAAAACGGGTTCTCCTATTTCGTGACGTCCGGGTCCTGCATCACTTTGAGGGTGGAGGCTTCCGGATCAAATTCATCTTCTTCCAACTCTATGAACTCCTCAGGCAGGAAGATGTTCAGCACGATAGCGCAGAACGCCCCCACGGTGATTGGCGACTCGAAGATGTTGTGCAGTGCCTTGGGCAGCTCGCGCAGTACTTCCGGCACTGCTGCCACACCCAGGCCCATGCCCAGGGAGATCGCCACGATCAGCACATTGCGCCGGTGCAGGCCGGCTTCGGCGAGGATCTTGATCCCGGCCACGGCCACGGTGCCGAACATGATCAGCGTGGCGCCACCGAGTACCGGCTTGGGCATCAGTTGCAACACCGCGCCGATCATCGGGAACAGCCCCAGCAGCACCAGCAGCCCGGCAATGAAGTACGCCACATAACGGCTGGCCACGCCGGTCAACTGGATCACCCCGTTGTTCTGGGCGAAGGTCACCATCGGCAAGCTGTTGAAGGTGGCCGCCATCACCGAGTTGAGGCCGTCGGCCAGCAGGCCGGACTTGATGCGCTTGATGTACAGCGGGCCCTTGACCGGCTGTTGCGAGATCATCGAGTTGGCGGTCAGGTCACCGGCGGCTTCCAGGGGCGAAATCAGGAAGATCACCGCCACCGGGATAAACGCCACCCAGTCGAACGAAAAACCGTACTTGAACGGCACCGGTACGCTGATCAGTGGCAACTGGGGCAGGGCGCCCAGGTCGACGCGGCCCATCCACCAGGCCACCACAAAACCCAGGGTCAGGCCGATCACGATCGAACCCAGGCGCAGGAACGGGTTGTTGAAGCGGTTGAGCACCACGATGGTCAGCAACACCAGGGCCGCCAGGCCCATGTTGCCGGCGGCGCCCAGGTCGCTGGCGCCATAACCGCCGGCCATGTCGGTGACGGCCACCTTGATCAGCGACAAACCCATCAAGGTAATGATGGTGCCGGTGACCACCGGGGTGATCAGCTTGCGCAGCTTGCCGATGAACTGGCTGAGCACCACTTCGATAAACGCCGCGAAGAAGCAGATGCCGAAGATCGTCGACAGGATCTCATCGGTGCCGCCGCCCCGGGCCTTGACCATGAAGCCGGCACTGAGGATCACGCTGATAAACGAAAAACTGGTGCCTTGCAGGCACAGCAGGCCCGAACCCACCGGGCCGAACTTGCGGGCCTGCACAAAGGTGCCGAGCCCGGACACAAACAACGCCATGCTGACCAGGTACGGCACTTCGCTTTCCAGGCCCAGCACGCCGCCGACGATCAGCGTCGGGGTGATGATCCCGACAAAGCTGGCCAGCACGTGCTGCAGGGCGGCAAATATCGCCGCGCTGAAGTGCGGACGGTCGTCGAGGCCGTAGATCAGGTCGGATTTATAACGGGGGCGAGGGGTTTGAGTGTCAGACAAAATACGGGCCCGGGTAGGAAAAAGGAGGCGCAGGATGCCAGAAAGTGCCAGTTGTCAGAAGTGTGAAAAAAAATTTCGAAACATCCCCCATTAAATCCTCAAGCCGGCCGATACCGTTTATAGGCCCACATACCTATTACAACAGTGGCGCCAGCCGGTCAGAGCGGCGCGTTGACGCCCACTGACCGTGTCGCGGCAGGGATGCTCGCAGCCACTACTTCTAAGAGCGCCCCCTATGTCCCTTCGTAACCTGAATATCGCACCTCGAGCTTTTCTCGGTTTCGCCTTCATCGCGTTGCTTGTCGTTATTCTTGGGGTGTTTGCGGCGAACCGCATGACCCTGATTCGTCAGGCATCGGTCGACATGGGCTCCAACCAACTGCCCAGCGTCGGGTATCTGGCGACCATGACCGAAAACGTCCTGCGCCTGCGGATTCTCTCTTTTCGTGTGCTGGTAAACCGTGAGCCGGCGGCTCTGGATGAGGCTCAAACCCGCATGGGTGTGCTGGTGGACAAGGTCAAGACGGCACAGGCCGCTTATGCAGGCATGCCAGCCGGGAACGAAGAGGCGGCGCTGTACAAAACGTTCTCCCTCACGCTCGACAATTATCTGAAGGCCCAGGCCGAGATGGTTGCCTTTTCACAGCAGAACAAGGTCGAAGAGATGCGCGCCCTGATCAACAGCCGCATCAAGGACGGCACCGACCAGATGGGCGAGCAGTTGAATAAACTGATCGCCATCAACGCTGCTGACGCGAAGCAGGCCGACACCGAGGCCGGGCAAAGTTATCAGGATGCAATCACTGGCATCATCGCAGTCTCCGTGATTGCTGCGTTGATGACCGTACTGCTGGCCTGGCTGCTGACGCGCAGTATCGTGACGCCCTTGCGCAAAGCGCTGGAGGTTGCTGAAACCATCGCCGGCGGCAACCTGAGCAAGCCCATCGAAGTCGACGGCAAGGACGAACCGGCCCGCCTGATCGGCGCCTTGGCCGCGATGCAGAACAACCTGCGCCAGACCATCCAGCACATCGCCGGCTCGGCCACGCAGTTGGCCTCCGCCGCTGAAGAGCTCAGCGCCGTCACCGAAGAAGCCTCCAAAGGCCTGCAACAGCAAAACAACGAAATCGACCAGGCCGCCACCGCGGTCAACGAAATGACGGCCGCCGTGGAAGAAGTGGCGCGCAACGCGGTGTCCACCTCCGAGGCCTCCAGCCAGTCCAACCAGGCTGCGCGGGAAGGGCGCGACCGAGTGGTGGAAACCGTCGGCGCGATCCAGACCATGACCCAGGACGTGCAAAACACCTCGGTGCTGATCGAAGGCCTGGCCACCCAGGGCCGTGACATTGGCAAGGTGCTGGACGTGATTCGCGCGATTGCCGAGCAGACCAACCTGCTGGCACTCAACGCGGCGATTGAAGCGGCGCGTGCCGGTGAAGCCGGGCGTGGTTTTGCGGTGGTGGCGGACGAAGTGCGGGCCCTGGCCCATCGCACGGCGCAATCGACCCAGGAAATCGAGAAAATGGTCGCCGGCATCCAGAGCGGTACGGGTGAAGCGGTGCAGTCCATGCAGCAGAGCAACCAGCGCACCCAAAGCACCCTGGAAATGGCGCGGGCTGCCGGTGTGGCCCTGGAGCAGATCACCCAGTCCATCAGCCTGATCAACGAGCGCAACCTGGTGATCGCCAGTGCCTCGGAAGAACAGGCTCAGGTATCCCGCGAAGTGGATCGCAACCTGGTGAACATCCGCGACCTGGCGACGCAGTCGGCGGCGGGTGCCAACCAGACCTCAGCCGCCAGTCACGAACTGTCGCGCCTGGCAGTGGATTTGAACGGGATGGTGGCGCGCTTCGTCATCTGACCTGAAATACGATCAAAAATGTGGGAGCGGGCTTGCTCGCGAAAGCGGTGTGTCAGTTGATGCATTCGGTGGCTGACACACCGCCTTCGCGAGCAAGTCGAATCGTCGCACCGCCGCTCCCACATTGGCTTCTGTGGTGCTTCAGGAATCAGTGTTTCCAGGCGGCTGGGTTCACCAGGTTCTTCGGCTTCTCACCCGCCAGCGCCGCCAGCAGATTGTCCACCGCGCACTTGGCCATCGCCTCCCGCGTCTCATGAGTCGCTGAACCGATATGCGGCGTCGCCACCACATTGCTCAAGCGCAACAACGGCGAGTCATGCTGCAGTGGCTCGCGCACAAACACATCCAGTCCCGCCGCACGAATCGTGCGCTGTTGCAACGCCTCGATCAGCGCCGCCTCGTCCACCACCTTGCCTCGGGAGATGTTGATAAAGATCGTCTCCGGGCCCATCAACGCGAACTCTTCAGCACCGATCAAACCTTCGGTTTCAGCCGTCAGCGGCAAGGTCAGGCACACAAAATCGGCTTCCTGGAGCAGGTCCGGCAGGCTGCGGTATTGCGCGTCAAACCGCGCCTCCACTGCAGGTTTTGGCGAGTGGCTGTGGTAGATCACCGGCATGCCGAACCCGAAGTGCCCACGCTGGGCCAATGCTTCACCTATCCGGCCCATGCCGATAATGCCCAGGGTCTTGCCATGCACGTCGCTGCCGAAATGCAGCGGGCCGATGTTCTGGTTCCAGTTGCCGGCGCGCACCATATTGGACAGCTCCACCACTCGCCGGGCGGTCGCCAGGATCAGGGCGAAGCCGGTATCGGCGGTGGTTTCGGTCAGCACGTCGGGGGTATTGCTGAGCAGGATGCCGCGCCCGGTCAGGTAGTCGATGTCGTAGTTGTCGACACCGACCGACACGCTGGCTACGGCCTCAAGGTTTGGCGCCAGATCCAGCAGTTTGGCATCCAGGCGCAAGCTGGCACCGAGCAAGCCCTGAGCGGTCGGCAAGGCTTCACGCAGTTTGGCCAGGCCGCTTTCATCCAGCGATTCAATAAGCGTGACCTCGGCCTGTTCATGCAGGCGGGCCATCAGCGGTGCAGAGAGTTTCTTGTAGAGCACGACAGACTTTTTCATCAGGTCTTTACCTTCAATTCAAGGGATTGCAGCGGGGCGCGTTCGCGGTCGCTGGCGCCGGGCTTGAGAAAGATCGTCAACACCACCGACACCAGCAGCGCACCGCTCATCAGCAAGTACGAGGCGCCGGGCGATCCGGTGCTGCTGTTGAGGTAGCCCACCAGATACGAACCGCCGAACGAACCGAGGGCGCCCATGCTGTTGATCAGCGCCATGGCACCGCCGGCGACGTTGGCCGGGAGGATTTCCGGGACGATCGCAAAAAACGGCCCGTAAGGCGCATACATACAGGCCCCGGCGATCACCAGCAGGGTGTACGACCACCAGAAGTGTTCGGCGCCGAGCACGTAGGACGCATAAAACGCGATGGAGGCGATCAGCAACGGTGGCCACACAAAACGTTTACGTTTTTGCAGTTTGTCCGAGCCCCAGGACACCGCCAGCATGCCGATCACCGCCGCCAGGTACGGCAGCGCCGACAGCCAGCCAGCCTCGACCATGTCCATTTTCAGGCCGGCCTTGAGGATCGACGGCAGCCACAGCACGAAGCCATACACGCCAATGCTCCAGCAGAAAAACTGCAGCGCCAGGATGATCACCTTGGGTGAGCGAAAGGCCTCGGCGTAGTTCTTTACCGCCTTGATGCCCACTTGTTCTTCGGCGAGGGCGGTTTCCAGGTCTTTTTTATGCTGGGCGCTCAGCCATTTGGCGTCGGCGGGTTTTTCATCCGCCAGCTTCCACCAGATAAACGCCCACAGCACCGCCGGCAAACCTTCGATGATAAACATCCAGCGCCAGCTGAAATGCTGTACCAGGTAGCCCGAGACCACCGACATCCACATCATGGTCACCGGGTTGCCGAGGATCAGGAAGGTGTTGGCTCGCGAGCGTTCCGCGCGGGTGAACCAGTGACACAGGTACACCAGCATCGCCGGCATCACGGCGGCTTCGACCACCCCGAGCATGAAGCGGATCACGATCAGCATGTAGGCGTTGGACACCATGCCGGTCAGGGTGGCCAGGCCGCCCCACAGGATCAGGCTGACGAAAATCAGCTTCTTCACGCTGCGTTTCTGCGCGTAGATCGCACCGGGCACCTGGAAGAAAAAGTAGCCAAGGAAGAACAGCGCGCCGAGCAATGACGACATGCCCGGGGTGATCATCAGGTCTTCGGCCATCCCGGAGGCGGCGGCAAAGCCGTAGTTGGCGCGGTCCAGGTACGCCAGGCTGTAGGTGATAAACACGATGGGCATGATGTACCACCAACGGCGGGTGGCGAGTTTCAACGGTTCCATAAGGTTGCTCCTGAGCTTGTTGTAGTTGTGGCAACAGGTAACTCGGTGATGCTGATTAACCGGCTTTCTGGGTGTGGGGCAGATCGGTCCTGAACGGCAAGCCTTCCATGTCGCCACGGCTCTGCACCGCGCGGCTGCCGATCCAGTTGCCGCGCTGCACGGCTTCGCTGAAGCTCAGGTTTTCCAGGAGCGCGCTGATCATGCCCACGGCAAATCCATCGCCGGCGCCGACCGTGTCGACCACCTTGGCCACTGGCACGGCGGCGACAAACCCCTGGTCCAGCTGGGTGCGGTAATACGCGCCGTGGGGCCCGAGCTTGATGGCCACGGCTTCCACGCCCTGGTCCAGGTAAAACGCGGCGATGTCGGCCGGGTCTTCAAAACCGGTGAGCAAGCGGCCTTCGCTCAAGCCCGGCAACACCCAGTCCGCCAGGCAGGCGAGGGCGTTGATTTCGCTGATCATGCGTTGCTCGTTCGCCCACAGGGACGGGCGCAGGTTCGGGTCGAAGGACACGCTGCGCCCGGCCTCGCGCATTTGTGTCATCAACTGGCGCGACAGGTCGCGGGTGGCGTCCGACAGCGCCGGCGGAATGCCGGTGGCGTGCAGGTGCCGGGCTTGCAACAGCTCAGGCTTGATCGCCTCGACCGACAGATGGCTGGCGGCCGAGCCACGGCGGAAGTACTCCACCTGCGGATCATCGCCGGCTTCCTCGCGGGACTTGAGTTGAAAACCCGTGGGGTGCAGCGGGTCCACCGCCACATGGGTGCAGTCCAGGCCTTCGTTCTGCAAGGTGTCCACCACGAAGCGCCCGAGGGAATCGGCACCCACGCGGCTCAGCCATGCGACGTTGAAGCCCAGGCGTGACAGGCCGATGGCGACGTTGCTGTCGGCGCCGGCAATACGCTTGTGAAACTGGGCAACCTGGGCCAGGTCGCCGGTCTGTTCGGCGACAAACATCGCCATGGTTTCACCAAACGACAGGATATCGATCTCAGACATGTGCGTTCTCCACGCGGGGCTGGCCGAGGACGGCGAGGGTGGCGACCTGCTGGGCGGTGACCGGCACCAGGTCATTGCCTTGCAGCGGAAATTCCACGGCCCGGGTAATACCTTGAGTCATGTGCTTGAGCAGTTGTTCCCACAGATGCAGGTCGGCGGCGCCCGGCGGCAAAGCCACCAGCTTGCCGTCGGCGCGGCGGGCCACGGCCTTGCAGTGCAGGTAATCCACGTGGCGGCCCAGCAGGCGTGCAGCGGTGGTCGCCGACTGGTCCTGCCATTGCCAGTTACCGATATCGAAGGTCATTTTCACCGGCACCGCCAACCGCTCGATTTCGTTGAAAAAGCGCTGCATCGGCTCGATGCGCCCGCCGTGCAGGGTCTGGTCGTTTTCCACCAGCAGCTTGACCGGATGCCGGTTGAGCAGGGCGCTCAAGCTGTCGAGGTCGTTGGTGTCGGTGAAATAGCCCAGGGAGACTTTCAGCCAGCGGGCGCCGAATGCCTGGGCGCGGTCGAGGGTGACGGCCAGTTCGGCATTGGGCTGTGAGCGACCGGCCACCCAGAGTTCCAGGGGCGATGAGAACACGCACTCCAGGCCTTGATCGGCTGCAGCTTGCGCCAGCTCATGGGGTTGTTCGGTGGTCAGCAGCTCTTCGCGCCATTCGATGCGTTGCGCGCCGGCGGCAGCCAGCACCTCGACGAAACTCAACTGGCCTTGCTGGCGGACCAGGTCGGCGCCGTAACTGGAAAGGCTGATGGAGACGGGGTATTTATGCATTGTTATGGACCTCTGAAACCGGTTTCATTTTTATTCGCAACATAAACGTGTGGGAGCTGGCTTGCCTGCGATGGCGGCGGTCAGCCGCCTACTGCTTCGCCGGAGAAACCGTTATCGCAGGCAAGCCAGCTCCCACAAGGGATTGGGTCGAGCCCCGGATAATCAGTTGTGGCAAGAAATCCAGGGTGCGTGGGGGCTGGCTATCGCCGCGCAAACGCTTGAGTAAACAGTCAAACGCACTGGCGCCAATGGCCTCGGTGGGCTGGGCGAGGGCGGTGATGCCGTTGCCCACCAGCGGGTACCAGTCGAGGTCATCCAGGGCGATCAGGCCTACGTCATCAAACAGGTCGCAGCCTAGATTTTTCAATGCACGGGTACAGGCCAGTGCCGCGATTCCGTTGGCGCAGAACAACGCCTTGGGGCCGGATTTGCCTAGAAACTTTTGCAGACGCTGTTCCAGTTCGCCATCCAACTCCAGTACGGCGCCGGTCAACGTCGGACGGTTGGTCATCTCCGCCTTGAAACTGTCCAGGCGCTCAAGCCGCGAGCTGGTGCCGTCGGTGGCTTCAGTCACCAACAGCAGGTCGCGATAGCCTTGCTGTTCCAGATGCTCCACGGCCATGCGCACCGCCACCGGGTTGTCCAGCCCTACCAGGTCGCTGTGCAGCGGTTCGACCTTGCGGTCCACCAGCACCAGGGGCATTTCCCGTTGCAGTTCCAGCAATTGGTCCAGGTGATGGCCGAGGGTATTCACGATCAGCCCTTCGATATTGTAGGCACGCAGGGCCGCCAGGTGCTGGCGCTCCTGCTCGTCATCGCGGTCGGTGTTGCACACCACCAGGCTGTAGCCGTGCTGGCGGCAGGCGGTTTCCACGCCATGCATCACGGCAATCGAATAGGGGTTGCGGATATCGGCTACCAGCATGCCGATCAGGCGGGTGCGCCCGCGTTTCAGGCCGCGGGCCATCTGGTTGGGGCGATAGCCCAGCTCATCGATGGCCTGCTCGATGCGCAGGGCGATGGCATCGGAGAGCAGGGCACGGTCGTCGCCGATAAAGCGCGACACGCTGGCCTTGGACACACCGGCGCGCTCGGCGACGTCCAGCATGGTCACGCGGCTGCGTTGGGCGGCGGAAAAAGTAGTCACGGCGGCGGGCCTTTCTTATTGGATTTATCTGGGTTCCAAGGCGAAACCAATTGCTGAAACCGGTTTCAGGAAACACCAAGTAGGAAATTTCGTCAAGCGCTGCTCAGTAACCGCCCTGGCAGCAAGGCCGAGCAAAAGCGACGAATGGAGGGGTCTACCTGTTAATTCTGACAGTATCCGGACGAAGGAATCGGGCGCTTAATTCTCTCAACGCCACTTGGTATACACACGCCGCCTGCCGGCAGGCCACTGTCCACCGTGTTGAGGATTAAACCCATGTCTGACGTCTCTGAATCCACTTACCTGATCAAACCCTTGGGCGCGGACGACGGGGGCACTGTGTTGCTGGACCCGATGGACATACCCGGCGTCGACAGTGGTGACCCCCGGGGCGTGATCCCGCGCTCGCGCCTGCAGGGCCCGCTGCAGGTCAACATTCCGATGTGGAACCCGCGACCCGAGCCGCTGCTGGATGAGCCGCACATCGTGCGCCTCCGCTGGGTGTGGGCGGGTGTCGATGAGGTGGTTGATTCGCGGCAGGTGTTTGGCCCGCCACCCCCTTTGCCAGCGGTGATCTCACTGGAGGTGCCCCTGTCACGATTGACTGACGAGGGCTCCGGCACCGCGCAACTCTACTACACGGTTCAGGACTCCTTTGGCGGCGTCAGTGTGCTGAATCCCAGGAGAACACTCACCATCGATCTGGATTCGCCTGAGTTACTGAACCCTCTGGATACTGTGGATTTTGTAGTTGCCCCGACCCCGAACGTCGATGAGCAATACCTGCTCGATAACGTGCCGATGGCGTTCAATATTCCGTTCTACACCGTGCGCTCGGACAGGGACCGGATTGAATTCTACCTGTCCAACCGGGATAACCCGCCGCTAAGCGCGGCGGACGCCGAGTACGTGATCGCGTTAGCCTCAGACCCGCTGGTTGCTTACGTGGACCCCGATATTTTTCGCAGGTTGAACAACGGTGACGCCTATATTTTCTACCGCATTTTTGACGAGGCAGGCAATTTCAGCAGCCAGAGTGCCGGACTGCTGTTTCAGCTGGCACTGACGCCGTTGCCGAGCAACTTGCCGCGTCCGCAAATTCGGCCACCGGCATACGACGACGGCCTGATCAAGCGCGATGATGCACGTCGTGGCGTGTTCATGCGCATTGACCCCGCCTACGACGATTGGGCGCCGGGGGACCAGGTAATCGCCTATTGGAATGCCCGTCCGACAGTCCCGCAGCCGGTACTGGGCTTCCCTTGTGATGTGGAAATTCCATGGCTGACCCTCAGGGGGCCTGCGCCTGTACCGGTTCCCGAAGCGGCGGTGGTGCGCTACGAAATCATTCGCGGAGCCCTGCCTCCATTTCGTTCCTTATCGGAACGGTTCAATGTCGACCTGACGATTGCCGGCCAGGACCATCCCAATGCGCCCGCATTGCTTAACCCGACCCTGGCCAGCGTCACGGTGATAGGGCGCGGCTCCAAGACTCCCAATCAGCTCAATCATCTGGATCGTGGGCTGGCTGCCCAGGCATATGTTCCTTTGTTTGCAGATCCGGTTGCGGGTCAATTGCTCAGTCTGTTCTGGAACGGTGTTGGCCCGGTGGCCAGCCATCCCGTGCAGTTGGGGGAGGTAGGAGGGCAGTTGGTGTGGTTTACCGATATTCCCTGGAATCTGATCGAGGGGACGGTCAATCCACGTCTGCCGGTCCATTACCTCACCAGTAATGGGGTCAACGAACAACAGTCGCCGCCAACTTTTGTGAATGTCGATGTGACGGCGCTGATTGATTTTACTCCTCCGCAAGTTCAGCACACCCTGACTAGCGAGTATGTGACCTGTTGTTCTTCGCCTTCGCCTTTATATGGCGTGCATTGGTTGATTCCGGGCAATATCGGCCTGCAACTTAACGACGAGGTGCGTTTTCACTGGCAAGGCTATGCGCGTAATAACTGGGTTGATCCTATTGCTGGCACTGAATACGAAGAAACCATCCAGGTGCTGCAATCCCATATTGATAACGGTATTAAAGTTGTGGTGGAACCGTTCGACCGGACCCTGGAGCCTATGCGCGAATACGGTTCAGCTGTCGCCAGTTTCGAAGTGTGGCGCAACCTGGGCAAGGTGGGTGACTCCCGGCCAGACGTCAAGGGGAGCGGACATATCCGTGTCGACCTGACCTTTCCAACGGGTGGGTTTTGTAAACCCGGGGATGTCATTAGTTGCACTAGTGATGGAAAGGCAACGTTGCTCAAAGATTAAAGGACTGGGTGTATTTGTTGTTGTGCAGGGAATAGTCGGCGTGTGATAGGCGTGCAAGCGCTTTGTCTCGCGACGCGAACGGCTACGTCAATGGTAGGGAAGTGTGGGTGAGATGTAATTCGTCTTAATATCTGGAGACACGTAATGAAAAAGGACACGCTCGACTTTATCCGTAACTATGCAAAGAATCGAAGTGCCAATACGGCTGACTACTTGCCTGATGGTCGTCTTGAAGGTGAGGTGCCTGGGTACCCTGGATTGCTTTCACGGGAGTACAACCTGCGTGAGAATTTGAATTTCTCTATTCCACTATGGCCTGACGCCGATACTCATCCGACGCTTGACGATATTGTCACTGTTTGGTGGAAAAATTTCGATGACACCGAGTGGGGCACGCCCATTTATAATTTCACCGTTGTTGCCCCAGGGCCTGAGACACCGGTGAACATTGCTCAAGGTCGGCGGCCCGCGGGGCGGTACCAAATCAAGTACGGAATTAACGTACGTGGCGTTGACAACTATTCCGAATCAGATCCGCAGACCGTTGTCGTTGACCTGACACCACCGTATGCCATTTCCCCCGATGCACCGCCGGCGCCGATTCCGCCTGCCGACCTGCCAACACCTGCCGACCGCGACTACTTTGAAAGCAAGCCCAATGAGTCTGCAGTGTTTACGATCCCGGATTATGTGGCGCATGGTCGGGCAGACGGCGATTGGGCGTATCTTTACTATAATGGCTCCGATACGCCCTATGCACCCAACCCGCCCGATCCTTCGCCACGCTGGAATCTGCCTGCGGACCTGAGCTTTCCATTGCCATTATCCGTGGTTGACGCCAATCCGGATGGCCTGCGCAATTTGCGGTATGAGTTGTTCGACGCGGCAGGGAATTGGGCGCGGCTTTCGACTGCCTACGAGATGGACGTGGGCCTGTTTCCTGCGCCCGAGAACCTGCTGGCCCCCCTGGTTGGCCGAACCTCACCCCCCGGCGATGTATTGATTGATCGGGCGGACGTTGCGCTGGACGGCGGCATGATCGTGCGTATTCCTGAATATACGAACTTTCTGCGCGGCGTCGATGGAGATGAATTCCTCGTCACATTGAGGACAAGCATCACCACCGTTAACTTGGAGGCCCAGCCACTGGGCAACAGCCGTTTCCCGGCGGAGGTTTACGTTCCGTACAGGGTGCTGGAAATCCTGTATGGCGCCACTCGAGGGCTATTGCCGTTGACCGTTTCCTATGTGGTGCGGCGGCGGTCTGTCAACAACCCGGCGACACCGACCACCACCGTCAACCTGGACCTGTTTGTTGTCGGCCCCACTCCCATTGGCCCGGACCCGATCAACGATGACCTGCTGCCCGTAGTCGTGAACGGGGTGGACGCAACCGGTACCGAGGGCCCCGACGACGAACTGGAGCGCGACCACGCCAACCGGCCTGCAATTGCTCGGGTAACGTTATGGAGTACGGCACCCACACCGGATGCCAGCGACTTTACGATCCGCCTTTACTATTCGGGCGAACTCGTTGCTACCCAACCGGTGACTGGTGCCTCGGCTGGCCAGGTGATTCCGCTCTCAATCCCGTGGAGCTTCATTGAGCGTCATGGCAATGGCCGCAAGACGGTGTTCTACACCATTGCCCAAGGGGCCAGCACCAACCGCCAGTTTTCCCCTGACACCACGGTGACGGTGAATGCCAACTTTAAAGAGCTTGCCCCGCCGGTGGTACGACATCTGTCGGACGCAGGGGCGATCAACTGCACTACGTTCAGGCCTGAAAATCCTCCCGGAAACGTTGTGGTGTTTATCCCGTCTTCGGAGCACTTTGAACTGAGGATGGTGGTTACGCTGCACTGGCAGGGCTACAGCGACAATGCAGGAATGGTAGCGGTCCCGGCAGCAGTGGGTCGTGTGGACTCCATACCGCTCACGCAAGCCATGATCAATTCTGGGTTCGAGTTGCTCCTGGGGCCCTATGAGACCATCTACAAACCCATCCAGCCCCACTCGGGTGCAAGGCTGGCCGGCTCCGCGCGGATCTGGTACACCATCAACCTGCCCGAAGGACCATTACCTTCCGATGAAGCGCATCCTCTTGTTCGCGGGGTTCGGATAGGTGGAACGAATGGCTTTTTCTGCGACGGTACTGCCGTCCCGCTTCCTTGATACTTGTTTGAGCCCTAATGCCAAAGAGGAGCCTTGCTCCTCTTTGGCATTTTTGCCGTTGGGTCGACTACAAACTGCATTCACTTTCAGCACAGCACCTTGGGATTAGTCCTACAGATGTTGGGAACAGCTCTGGGTACCTTGGGCGCCGCTTGATTGGCAGGGTCCACACGCTTTTCGGAACCGGCCAGTTTTTTTCCGTAAAGGAACGCCAACCCAGAGGTCCGTAAAGATGTCAGCTCCATTCAATTTCAAACCAACTCCCTTAAGCCTTGCCTTCAAGGCCAAGGCCGTCACACTGCTGATGCTCATGGCGCAGTTGTCCGAAGCGCGTGTCGTGACCGGCCCGGATGAAATGGCGGGGCCTGGCCCGCGCCCTGACACTTTTGAATTGCGTGCAGGTTCCCGCCTGACGGTTCTGGGAGTGCCCACCCTGCAAATCACTGCCAATTCCGCAACCCTGATTGTCAATGCCGGCAGCAGCACCCGGGACATTGCCGCAATCAACTCCGACATCCGCATCGATGGTTCGGACGTCGTTGCGCGGGATTCGGCAAGGGCCGGGGTTCATGTCACGGGCAGCAACGTGCTGATCACCAACAGCAACATTACCCACAACAACGGAACCGGGCTGGCAGCGGCCCGTTCCCTGGGCGCCACCAATGGTTCCAGCGTCACGGTCGTCAACAGTCACATCACCGGCAGCACCCGCGGTGCCTCGGCCAGTGCCCACAGTGTGCTGGACCTGACCGATTCGCGTGTCGAGGCGACCGCAGATGATGGCGTGGGTATCGAACTGTTCAATGGCCAGGCCCGTGCGTTCAATACCAGCATCGTTGGTGGAGACATTGGCGTGAAGATGGGCGTGGATAACGACCCGACTTTGGCCAGCAGCCTGATCCTCGACCGCTCGAGCGTCGAGGGCAAGACCTGTTCGGCGATTCAGGTCGGCTCGTTCCGGCCCGGGGAATCCACCCTTGCTGATATTCATGTACTCAATGGCTCCACGCTGACCGGCGCAAACGGTGTGCTGCTGGAAGTCATGAACGGCGCCACCGCCAACATGAACGTCGACCGCAGCTTCCTGGTCGGCGATGTCGTGGCCGAAGACGGCAGCACCGCCAGGTTGCAGCTCAACAATGGCTCCTGGCTCACCGGCAAACTGCAGAACGTCGCCGAGTTGAGCGTCAATTCAGCGTCCCACTGGATGCTGGTGGATGACAGTTCAGTCGGCGACTTGATCATGGGCGGCGGCACCGTGCACTTTGGCGGCGCCGATGAGTTCTTCCAGTTGGACGTCAACAGCCTGTCGGGTGACGGCAGCTATGTGATGCACACCGACTTCAGCACCGGCCAGACCGACTTGCTCAACGTCAACGGGGTTGCCACGGGCAACCACAGCCTGCTGTTGGCGGCGACCGGCTCCGAGTTGGCGAGTGCCTTGCCGATTCGTGTGGTGCACACCGAAGGTGGCGATGCGCACTTCTCGCTGGACGGCGACACCGTGGATGTGGGCGCCTATTCCTACGGGCTGAAGAAGGAAGACACCGACTGGTACCTCGATCCTAACCGTCGTGGCACCAGCAACAGCACCAAAACCGTAATGGCGTTGTTCAACACGGCCCCCACCGTGCTGTACGGCGAGATGTCCCTGCTGCGTACCCGCATGGGTGAACTGCGTTTCAGCGACGGCCAGAGCAACGGGTTCTGGATGCGTGGCTACGGCAACAAATACGAGGTAGCCGGGAACAAGGACGGTGGTGGCTACACGCAAAACCAGCGTGGCCTGAGCCTGGGTGCCGATGCGCCATTGTCGGGCGGAGATGGCCAGTGGATGGCCGGTGTCATGGCGGGTCACAGCACGTCCGACATCAGCGCCAACACTTCCGGCAGCGGCAAGGTCAACAGCTACTACCTGGGGGGGTATGCCACCTGGATCGACGACGAGAGCGGGCTGTACTTCGACGGCGTGGTCAAGCTCAACCGCTTGCACAACGAGGTCAACGTGACCATGAGCGACGGCAAGCGTGCCAAGGGCAACTACACGCAGAATGCCGTGAGCGCATCGGCGGAAGTCGGCCGGCATATCAAGCTCGACGATGGTTACTTTGTAGAACCGTACTCGCAACTGAGCACAGCGATTATCCAGGCGCAAAGTTACGAGCTGGACAATGGCCTGCAGGCCAAGGGTGATCGCACCGCCTCCGTGGTGGGCAAGCTCGGCGTGACAGGTGGCAAGAATATCCAGCTGGAGAGCGGCGGGGTGCTGCAGCCCTACCTGCGTACAGCGTTGGCCCATGAGTTCAACCACAGCAACAAGGTCAAGGTGAACGACCAGCGCTTCAACAACGATGTGTTCGGTTCGCGTATTGAAGTGGCAGCGGGCGTGGCGATGTCGGTGTCGAAGAACGTCAAGCTGCACGCTGATATTGAACATGCCCAAGGCAAGAAGGTGGATCAGCCGTGGGGGGTTAATGTGGGAGTGCGTTACGATTTCTAGGAAACAGGGGTAAGAAAAAGGAAGCCGAGGCTTCCTTTTTTTGTGGGTGGGTTTTTGGGAGTTGAATAAATCTGTCCCGGTTATTTGCTAAAACGGAGTGATGCACCATGCCGGCCAATTCGGCAGTCCGTTAATGGAGTAAATTGGTGTTCCGCTGTTTGACGCCTGAACAAAGTAATACCACCTGCCGCTAGCATCGAAATAACACAATCCGTACGGAATTGAGCGAGCCGGAGGGGTGTAGCGTGTTTGCAGTAGCGTCCAACTGGAAACTATGCTGCCTCCAATTGATCTCATCCAATTTATTTGAGCTTGTGGAGATTGCTGTGTTTCGTTAATGCGTAGTTGAAAAATATTGGAAACAACCACTGCGTACGCTCGCGAGACGTTGTTCCTGTCTCTCACAGTAATAGTCGCTTGACCGTTACGGAGGCCGGTTACTTTGCCTGTGTTGGCGTCCACAAAAGCAACATTAGGGTTGCTGGAAGCGTAGCTATAGTTACTCACGCCGCCGCTTGCTGTGCGGGTTGCTGTATTGCCTGGCCAGTCCAGCCCGGTTGCTGGCCAGTTAGTGATCACCTTAATACCATTCAAATTAAGCTGGCTTTGATCGATCCTCAGTGAAGAGATAATGCTGTAACTTGCAATGGGGAAGGTAATGGCGGCTGACTCAACACTACTGCCATCAAAAGCCACTTTGCAGGTTACGGTAATGGTGCTGTTGTTGGGTAGCCCATCCAGCCATGAGCGCAGCACAGGCTTATTCACCAAGCCGGTAGATACTTCTCCCGCCTGCAGGCTGTAGTTTGTCAGCACGTTCAAAGGCGCGCTACCGGACCTGGAGAGTTGTACCCAAACCTTCTGCCCTGCAACAGCCAACGGCCATGGTGCAACGCTGAGCGTGGCATTACCGCTGAAATTGTTCAGGTTCAGAACGCCGCCATTGGCAATCCCATTAATAGACGGCCGAGGCAGGGCCGACGACGGAACGCGGTTAACGCTCAGCTTCTGGGGCTCTGACGGGACAATATTCGTCCCTATCGTCGCCATATAACGGAGCTCGATCAATTTGCCCGCGCTATTGGCGAGGATGTCCCGGCTGATCTGAAAGTCGACGCGCTTATTGGTGTTACCGTTCTGCGCCGGGATGGTCGCCATGGTGCCGTTCGGGTAAATCCACTCGAGGGCGATGCGGTGGGCCGCGGTCATTTCGTTATAGGCCACCGCCACATAGGCGTTGTTCTGCCAGTCCTGTGGGTCGATGGTCAAGGTGGCGCCTTGCAGGTTGGCAAAGGCCGGGCGCGGCAATGTGGCGGGGATCGACTGGATAATATGCTCGCGTACACCAAACAATACTGCGGTGTTTTTATCAGTGCTTTCGGCCAGGCTGACCCAGAAGCGAATGGTCAGGTGCGACTCGTTCCTGAGGCCTTGCAGCTCCGCCAACGGTATGGGTTGCGAGACACCCAGGGTGGCGCTTTCTCCAACGGGGGCGGCGATAAAAGTGTCCAGGTTGAACGCACTGCCGTCGGTGTTGGTACCCGTGTATTGCAGCCACATGAACTGCTCTTCAAAGGCCAAAGGCCAGGCCGCCACACGGGTGCGGGCTTGAGCGACGAGCTCGTTCGTCGGCAGGATCACGCTGTTGCCGACCCCGTCGATGGTTGGTGTGGGTAAGCCACTCAACGGCAGCAGGTCCAGGTTCAGAGTATCCGACTCATGGAGAAACCCGCTGCGGGTAAAACTGTATTGCACACTGATGCGGTTACGCTCGTTGCGAATGCCCTTGGCAATGGTACGGGCCTCTATCGGCACACCCACTTCATTGGTGTCGGGGTTGCCCCAACCCGTTTCGACGGTGCTGCCCAGCAGATCGGCCGTCACCCATTTCACTGAAAACGATTCGCTCTCGCGCATGCGCCGGTATTTCACCAGCACCGTTGCACCCGATTGAGCCACCAGCGGGTCAAGCCGGTCAGGGTACTGCTCGGCTTCCACGACTTCAGGCGCATCCAGTTCCACGCCACGGCCCACGGTCAGGAGGGTTGTAAACGAGCGCAAGGTGAGTTTCGGCAGCGGGGTTTCGCGTTCCAAGCTGTAGGTGATGCGCAGTTGGCCATCGAAGTTGTTATCCAGCACTGCACGGCTGACCTGCAGTACCAGTGGCTGGCCCTGTGTCGCACCGTTGATCGTCACCGAACCGCTGGCGGAACCGCCTGTGCCCGTGCCCACAATGTTCCATTGGATATGGTCGCGGCTCCTGGTTGCCGTATAGGGTAGCGTCAGCAGCACGCTGTCGCCCACTACGTCAACCGGGTCAACGTTGTCGTCAATCGCGCCCTGCAGGGTGGGGGCAGGCATGGTTTCGAGGCGTTCGTCGATGCGTACTGTCAGCACCCGTGATTTGCGTTCAATCAGCGCACCGTAGGCATGCAACTGGCTGTCTGCGCCGTCATCGACCAGGTAATACACCGCGACATCACCGAGCCCCTTGAACTGTTGCAGTATTTCGCTTGGAACCCGGCGCGTGCCACCCTGGTCCCCGGCCAGTTGCGGGTCGGAATAGCGCATTCCACCGCCCCCTGGAACGATCTGCTCGATGACCAGGGTTTCCATCGAATCGTAGGCGTGTGGCTGGTAGGACGGGATGCTGATAAACGCATCATCGTCCGGGTTGATCAGGCCCAACTCGCTCGGGGTCACGGTCACTGCCGGCATCGAGGTCGGTGTACCCACCACCGTCACGGTGACACTGCCAGACTGCCCGAGGTGGCCACCGGTGGCGGTGTGCCAGACGAATGAAGCCCTGAACGAGCCGCCGATGACGCGCTCGATCAAATCGCGGTCTACCGGGAAGATCTCTTCCCGACCGTTCCTGACTTCGACAGGATCAAGCACCAGTTCTTCGATCGTGCCGTCCGCCAGTGTGGCCGTCAGGGTAATCGTGACCTGGTTTGGGGGCAGCGGGGCCGGTGTCACCCGTGGGGTCTGCAACAGGATTTCGAACAGTGAATTACTTTGCGTGTCGTAATCGATTTGCCGGCTTTCCGCGTCATCCACCAGGAAAAACGGCGCGCTCATCAAGCTGGGGTCCAGTTCGGCGACCAGTCCATACGGCTTGGAGTACTGGTATTTTTCCCCTGAGTAATTCTGAACCACATCGAACACCCTGAAGCGCAGGGTGAGTGCGCCGTTGAGGCCGCCCTTGAGAATATTTTCCTTGCTGATAAATACCCTGATCGGCTGGATACCGGCGGCCTCGGCGGCCGTGACCAGGTGCCTGATCTCAACTCCGTCCCAATAGAACTCAATGGTGTCGTTCTTGCGCACGTTCGGATAGGGCGCAATCACGGCGTATAACCCGCGACTGATCGTGTCCATGTTGATCGTGCTGCTTTCGGGCAAGCCGTCGACACTCAGGCTCAGTTTACTGTGCCATTTGTCGTCACCATTGTTCTCAATCCCGCCGGGACGGGTGGTCTTGATCAATATGCTTTGCGGCGGCGAGGTGCTTTCCTGGCCGCTGCCTGCGCGCACTACCCGCGCGCGCACTTGAACTTCACCTTCAGGCATGCGTTCGGCGATGACGTACATGCCATAACGATCCTGGTCCATCTCGACGACACCAGACGCCTGAAGATCGTTATTGAGGTACAACTCAAAGGCGTCGAAGATGGCCCAGGTGTGCCATTTTTCCAGGACGAAATACGCATAGGGCTGAACATGCCGAATGCCCAGGCCATAGGCGTAAGGTTCATCGGGATACTGGTCAAGCGAGACCGGCGGGAACGCCGAATAGGGCGGGGCCAGGTCTTCAGCCGTGATCACCGGCAGGGGCGCGGGCTCAAGGAGGGTCAGGGGGCTGTCGGAAACAGGTACACTTGGGTCTTCAATGACCGAGGCATTGTCATCGGGGTCGATCGGTTGGTTGGGCATGCTGACCACTCCTTGCTGGAAGTCACGCACAGCGCTGGCTGTGCATATAGGCAAGGGAAATCAAACACCCGCAGCCCCGATAGCGGATAGCTGTGAAAACTGACAGTGCCGACGAATGGTTGTGTCTACACCCAGACGCTCAGCCAGCTTGAGACCAGCAACAACACCGCCATGCAGCGGTTGAACCGTTGCATGGCCTTGGGCGAGCGAAACACCCGGCTGCTTCCGACCCCCAGCAATGCCCATGCGCCGAGGCACGGCAAGGCGATCACAAAGAACGCCAGCGACAGGTACAGCACATGGCTCTGGCGTTCATCGCCATTGCCGGCAAACACGCTCACCACCGCCAGGGCCATCATCCAGGTCTTGGGGTTGACCAGTTGCAGGCTGGCGGCGCCGGCCAGGCCCAAGGGTTTTTGCACGGCAGCCGGGTCGATTGACTCGGCGGGGGCGCTGAAGATCTGCCAGGAAAGGTAGCTGAGCCAGGCGACCCCCAGCCATTGCATCGCTGCCTGCACCCGGGGCCAGTGCGCCAGCGACTGGCCAACGCCGCAGCCTACCAGCAGCACAATCCCCGCCGCCCCCGCGCATGCGCCCAGCACGATAGGCAGCGCGGCTTTGAAGCCATACCGTGCGCTGTTACTCAGCACCAGGATATTGGTGGGGCCAGGGGTGATGGAGGCTACAAAAGCGAATAACAGGAAGGGCAACAGGGTAGGGAACATGGTGGGGCGAGTCCGTAAGTGGGGCGATGGAGTCGATGGTTGCAGGGGCGTGGTGGCGTGTCTGGAAGGTTTGAGCAGGGGCGTGCGGACACGGGCAGGGGATAGTGGCGGGAGAGCTATAGGGGACAAAAAAAGGGACAAGTCCATGGTTTAGATGGACCTGTCCCGGTTATACCTCGGTTAGTTAATCAATAACGCATGACGTAGAGTCCTTGCGAGTCACTGTCGGTGAAATAAGCTTTTGAACCGTTCGGTAGTACTGCAATATTGCCAGATCCAAACCCAATGTCCACGGGTACAGTCGCTATAAGCCTGTCCGTATTTGTGTCAAATATGTTGAAGACCCTGTACCCTGCCGTATAGACATGAGGAAGTACCGGGTTGACTGCAACCGACCTTCCCCATCCCACCCCAATCACGGTCACCAAACTGTTGGTGTTGGTGTTTATTATCGCCAAGCCATCAGCTCTCGCCAAATAGAGGCGAGGGGTGTTGGTACTTAAAGCCATGGGCCCAATCACTCCCTGAATGACAGTTACAACACTATTGTTTGCAGTATTGATAACAGTCGTATCAACCGCGTTGAAACCGCCGCCATAGGTCGTAAGATAGGCACGCGTATTATTAGGTGAGCGGGCGATGAAGCGAGACTGACCCGCTATTTGAGCTATCCGATTGCCGGTGGCGGCGTCGTAAGTATAAGCACCGCTCCTCGCAGTAACATATAGCCGAGTGCCTGCAGTATTGATCGCCAAGTCCACTATAATTTCATTTACGGTGGCATAGGTCGCAACTCTGGCGAAGGAGGTTGTACTGATTACCGCTATGCTGGTGCGGACCAGGTCCAGGTAGAGTCTTGATCCGTCCGGGTGAATTGCAAGGTGCCCACTGGACTGAATGTCATACGAAGCCGAGTGAATAATGGCGTCCGTTGCTGTGTCGATTACGTAAATCGCAGTTCTACCACCCGCGCCAACAGCGACATAAACGCGGCGCCCGTCAGGGCTGACGACGACCCCGTTTGATGAGTCGAGGAGGGTAGGAATAAATTTGACCTCCGCTAGCCATGTCACGGTATAGGTACTTTGCAGGAGCGGGATGGCTTTTGACTCATCGTCACTGCCGTCATACGTCACTTTGCAGGTCACCGTGAACGTAGTGTTTTTCCCCAGGCTTGCCAGCCAGCTGCGGGAGACAGCTTGGTTGGTGATGCCGTTGGCCGCTTGAGCAGCAGTAATGGCGTGTGCCCTCAGCACCGACAAAGGTTCTACACCTGCCGCCTCCAGCGTGATCCATACACGTTGACCTTGCTTGCTCAATTCCCATTTGGCTACTGAGACGTGTGCATCCCCGGTGAACGCCTGGAGGTCCAGGGTTGTGCCGCTGTTCATGTTATTGATTCGCGGTTGTGGCGGTCTTCCCGCCGGGATCCTGGCCACTGTCAATACCTGCGTTTCTGAAGGCACCGGGCTGCCATTGATGGTGGCGACATAGCGCAACTCAATGGTTTTGCCGACGCTGTCTGCCAGCACTTCATTGGTAATGACGAAATCCACACGACCGCCGTCCAGGCCGTTCTTGGCGTCAATATCCGCAACACCGCCATCCGGGAAAATCCATTGCAACTGGATGGAATGGCTTGGATTCATGCCGCCATACGCCACCGTGACACTGGCGTTGTCTACGTGGTCCAGCGGCTGAATGGTCATCGTTGCCCCGGGCTGGTCGTTGAACCGTGGGTGCGGCAGCACGGCGGGCAGGGTTTGCACACGGTGTTCACGCACGCCAAACAGCACGGCGGTGTTCTTGTCGGGGCTTTCTGCCAGGCTGACCCAGAAGCGGATGGTCAGGTGCGAGCCATCCATCAATCGCTGCAGTTTGTCCACTGGCGCGGGTGGCGAGATACCGTTGGCGGCACCGTTTTCGGTGACCAGGTTGGCGGTGTAAGTGTCCTCGCGGTACGGGCTGCCGTCGGCAAACGTGCCCTCCCAACTCATCCACATAAACTGCCCGGCATCGATAAACGGCCAGACGGATACACGGGCGCGGGCCTGGTCATTGAGTTTCGACAGGTCGAGCAGGGTGCTGTCGCCAATGCCGTCGATCGTCGGTGTGGGCAGCCCGGTGAGGGGAAGCAGGTGCAGGTCGACAGTGTCCGAAGGGTACGGAAAGGCGCCACGGTTGAAGTGGTATTGCACGCTGATCTGGTTGCCACCGGGGCGAATACCCCTGGCGATGGTGCGGGCCGGGATGGTCACGAATACTTCGTTGGTGGACGGGTTGCCCAGGGTGTACTCGGTGGCACTGCCCAGCCCGTCGCGGCTCAACCAGTCGACCTTGATCTGGTCGGTGGCCTGCATCGGCCGGTATCTCACGATGACCTTGGCGCCGCTCAATGCGGCCAGGGGGTTGAGTGCGTCGGGGAACAGGGTGGCGCCGTCGATAACCGGACGGTCCAGTTGCACGCCGCGGCCCACGGTCAGGTTGAGCACCTCGGAGCGCAATACCAGGCGCGGCGGGCCGCTGCGTTCGAGGCTATAGGTAATGCGCAGGCTGCCATTATTGTTGTTGTCGAGGATCGCCCGGCTCACCGGGAAAACCAGGGGCTTGCCTGCCGTGCCGCCGTTGATGCGCACAACGCCACTGGCCGAGCCGTCAAGGCCGGAGCCGATGGCGTTCCAGTGGATCAGGTCACCTTCTTCGGTCTGCCCGTGCGGGGCGGGCAAGGTCAGGGGCAGGGTCAGCAGCAAGGTGGGCGTGGTCACATGGCTGGGGTCGATGTTGTTGCCCAGGGCGCCTTCCAGGTGTGCAGTCGGCATGTTGCCGATGCGTTCACCCACGTGGGCGAACAGCTCGCGGGACTTGCGAGTGGTCAATGCGTTGCCGTCCAGGACGTGGCCGGCGCCATCGTTGACCAGGTAATAAAATGCGATGTCGCCCACGCCTTCAAACTGTTTCAGGTGCTCTTTGCTGACGTAGCGCGTGCCGCCCTGGGCGCCCGCCAGTTGTTCTTCCACGTAGTCTTCGCCGCCGCCGCCAGGACGGATATGTTCGATCACCAGGGTTTCCAGCCAGTCCGGGTTGTGGGGTTCGTAGAAGGGGATCTGCACGGTGATGTCCTGATCGGGCTCGATCAGCCCCACCTCGATCGGTGCGACCGTCACTGCCGGCATCGCCACCGGCGTGCCCACCACGCTGACGGAGGTACTGCCGGATTGCTCCACGCGGCCGTCGTTTTTCAGCCACTGGAACGAGACCCGGAAGGACCCGCCCACCAGTTGTTCGATAATCTCCCGGTCGACGGTGACAAATTCAACGCTGAGGTTTCTGTCCACCACCGGGGCCAAGGGGAACACCTGGGTCGAACCGTCGCCCAGGGTACCGAACAAGGTCACCGCCAATTGGTGCCGCGGCAGGGGCGCCGGGGTTTGCCGAGGCACCGTCACCAGCACTTCGAAGGTTGCCTCGCTCTGGGTATCGAAGTCGATCTGGGTCGCCTCTTCGCCATCCACCAGGAAGATCGGTGCAGAAAGCAGGTTTGGATCCAGCTCGCTGTCCAGGAAGTAGGGTTTGGAATACTGGTATTTATCCCCGGAGAAGTTTTGCACCACGTCCGAGACCCGGAACCGCAGGGTCAGCTTGCCGAAATGCCCCCCCTGCAAAATGATGTCCCTGGAGACAAAGACGCGAATCGGCCCTGAACCCGCGACTTCGGCCGGGCTGACGATATGCGTGACTAAAACCCCATCCCACGACAGCTCGATCTGGTCATTCTGGCGCAGGTTTTCATAGCGCTGGATCAGGCACCAGACCCCGCTGTTGGCATTATCTATATTAACGGTGGAGCCCTCAGGCAGGCCTTCCACCGTCATCACCAGGCCCGGGTGCCATTTGCTGCCGGGGTCGTTATCGCGGCCACCGGGGCGGGTGGTCTTGATCAGGATGGTTTGCAGCGGCGACGTACTCTCCTGGCCGCTGCCGGCCCGCACTACGCGGCCGTATATCTGGACGTCGCCTTCGGGGATGAATTCTTCGGGGACGAACAAGTCGTAACGGTCCCGGTCTTCAAGCGCAATATCGGCGGCGACTGCATTGACCAGGTCGTTGAGGTAGAGGGCGTAGAAGTCGTAATTGAAGTTGAACCAGCGTTCGAAGGTCCACTGGGCAAAGGGGCGCACGTGGCGGATGCCCAGGCCGTAGACCCCTCTTTCAGGATACAGCGTGGCATCCAGCGGGACCGACGGATAGGCTGACTTGGGTGGGTCGAGGTCTTCGACGCGGCGCGACGCCAGGCCTGACGATGGGTTATGCAGCACGAGGGCGTTGCCGGGCGGGTTGTTGTCGCCCAGCGGCGCATTATCCGGGGCTATGGGAAAATTGGGCATGGACAGGCTTCCTTGAATGAGGCGCGGCCCTGAGTGGCCGACTGCTGACAAGAAGATCAAACACCTATCGGGGGGCGTGGCGAACCTGTGAGAATTGACAGTGCCGACGAGTGGTGGTGGCGCAGCTAGCGCTGCAAAACGCTTGAACACCGCTTGCGATACGCCGCCGGCGTCAGGCCATACGCCCTCACGAACCAGCGCCCCAGGTGACTCTGGTCGGCAAAGCCCAGGGCAACCGCCACGTCGGCGGGTTGCTTGCCGTTGGCCAGCCAATGCCGGGCGCGGGCCAGGCGCAGTTGCACCAGGTAGGCATGGGGTGGCAGGCCGAAGGCGCTCTTGAAGGCGCGGGTAAGGCGAAAGCGATCGACGCCGCAGGCCAGCGCCAGTTCATCCATGCCCACGTCTTGCTGCAGGTGCGCATGCAGGTATTCCCGGGCCTTGTGCGCCACCCGTGGCAGGCGAGGGTCTTCATGGTAGCGGGTGCGCCAGTGCAGTTGCGCAGTGAGGCGTTCGAGCAGTTGGTCCATTGCCTGTTGCCGCACGATGCGCAGCTCACCTCCGTGCAAGGTCTGGAAGGCCCGGCTGGTGGCCAGGGCCAGGCGCGGGTCGCTGGCCAGGGTGCTGGCAAACCCCAGCTGGCTGTCGAGCGGCGCTTCTTCGAACACTGCGCTGACTTCCCGCGCCAACCACTGCGGGTCGAGGTAAAGCATGTGGTAGGTAAAACCGTCCGCCGTGGGCGCGTCGCCGTCGTGCAGCTCGCCGGGCTCCACCAGGAACACCTGGCCGGGCACGCTGTTATGGCGGGTGCGCCGGCAGTTGAACTGCTGCACACCTTGTTCCGTGACGCCCACCAGGTAGCTGTCGTGCCAGTGCGGGTCGTAGGCGTGGCCCTCGAAATGCGCGCGCAGGGTCTCGATGCCGGTGTCGGCGTCCTGAGCCAGGTCGATCCAGTTGTGGGCGGCCATAAAATACCTATGGGGTGGAACACTGCAAGAGCGAACAAGCTCGCTCCTGCAGGGGCTTAGCGTCTAGAAGGTTTGTGCAGCTTCATCCAAACAATCCGGCGGCGATGTTGATCGAGAACCCCAGGATCGCCGTGTTGAACAGAAACCCGATCAACGATTGCCCCAGCACCACCTTGCGCATGGTACGCGTGGCAACCCCGACATCCGCCGTTTGCACCGCCACGCCGATGGTGAACGAGAAGTACAGGAAGTCCCAGTAATTGGGCGTGCGTAAATCCTCGGCAAAGCGCAGTGCCGGCTCGGGGCCGTCCCAGGTGTAATACAGGCGCGCATAGTGCACGCTGAAAATCACCCCGATCAGCAGCCATGAGCCAACCACCGTCAGGCCGGTGAAGCCGTAATGCAACAGGCGCTGGCTATCGCTCAGGTCCTTGGTGCCCACCAGGTTCAGGGTGATGGTCGCCAGGCTGGCAATCGCCGCGATGCACACCATGAACAACACCAGGCCGGCGTTCTCGTCCTCGATCTCGGCGATGCGTTTCACGTCGTCGGCCCGGGAATGGCTGGTGAGCCACAGCATCAGCACCAGGTAGGTCCAGACCCCGGCGTTCCAGCCGATGAGGATTTTGCTGATGATCGTGTCGGCGGGAGCCAGGAGCCCCACCGCCAGGCCCAGGACGGCGGCGGAGGACAGGCGAGGGTGGGTGCGTGCGAGGAAGGGCATGGCGCTCACAAATCAGGGATGTGTAAGCACCATAGCGCATTTATTACGTGTGGCGCTTGCGCACCAGCTTCATGACCACGACGAAGAACACCGGCACAAACACCACCGCCAGCGTCGCGGTAATCATGCCGCCGATCACCCCGGTACCGATGGCCTGCTGGCTGGCCGAGCTGGCGCCCGTGGCAATCGCCAACGGCACCACGCCGAGGATGAACGCCAGGGACGTCATGATGATCGGCCGCAGGCGCAGGCGTGCGGCTTTCAGCGTGGCGTCGATCAGGTCTTCACCCTGGTCATACAGGTCCTTGGCAAACTCGATGATCAGGATCGCGTTCTTCGCCGACAGCCCAATGATGGTAATCAGGCCGACCTTGAAGAACACATCGTTGGGCATCCCGCGCAAGCTTACGGCCAATACCGCGCCGAGCACGCCGAGGGGCACCACCAGCAGCACCGAGGTCGGAATCGACCAGCTCTCATACAGCGCCGCCAGGCACAGGAACACGATCAGCAGCGACAAACCGAGCAGCAGCGGGGCCTGGGAGCCGGACAAGCGTTCCTGCAACGACAGGCCAGTCCATTCCTGGCCCAGGCCGGCGGGCAGTTGGCTGACCAGGCGCTGGATTTCCTCCATCGCCTCGCCGGTACTGTGGCCCGGTGCCGATTCACCGGAAATCGCGATGGCCGGGTAGCCGTTGTAGCGGGTCAACTGGGCGGGGCCCTGAATCCAGCGCGCCTCGACGAAGGCCGACAGCGGCACCATCTTCCCGGCATTGTTGCGCACATGGATCTTCATCAGGTCGGCCACCTGGCTGCGCTGATCACCTTCGGCCTGCACCACCACCCGCTGCATGCGGCCCTGGTTGGGGAAGTCGTTGATATAGGCCGAACCGATGGCCGAGGACAGCACATTGCCGATATCGGCAAAGGAAATGCCCAGGGCATTGGCTTGCTTGCGGTCAACTTCCAGCTGTACCTGAGGTGCCTCGGCCAGGGCGCTTTCACGCACGTTGGTCAGGATCGGGCTTTTCTCGGCGGCGGCCAGCAGTTCGGTACGGGCCTCCATCAACGCGGCATGGCCGACGCCGCCACGGTCCTGCAGGCGGAACTCGAAACCACTGGAGGTGCCCAGGCCATCCACCGGCGGCGGCAGGATTGCATAGGCAATCGCGTCCTTCAGCTCGGTAAAGGCCGCGTTGGCACGGTCCGCAATGGCCGAGGCGGAATCCTTGCTGCTGCGTTCCGACCAGTCCTTGAGCGTGGTAAACGCCAGCGCGGCGTTCTGCCCCGAACCGGAGAAGCTGAAACCCATGATCATCGTGGTATCGCCCACGCCCGGCTCGCCGGCGTTGTGTGCCTCGATCTGCTCGGCCACCTGCACCGTGCGGTTTTTGCTGGCACCCGGCGGCAGCTGGATATCGGTGATGGTGTAGCCCTGGTCTTCCACCGGCAGGAAGGACGAGGGCAGGCGGGCGAACAACACCCCAAGCCCCACCACCAGCACCAGATAGATCAACAGGTAACGCCCGCTGCGCTTGAGGGCGTAGGCCACCCAGCCTTCATAGCGGTCGGTGAACTGCTCGAAGCGCCGGTTGAACCAGCCGAAGAACCCGCCTTTCTCATGGTGCTCGCCCTTGGCAATCGGCTTGAGCAAGGTGGCGCACAGGGCCGGGGTCAAGGTCAGGGCGAGGAATGCCGAAAACAGGATCGAGGTGGCCATCGACAACGAGAACTGCTGATAGATCACGCCTACCGAACCCGGCATGAACGCCATCGGCAGGAACACCGCCACCAGCACCAGGGTGATACCGACAATCGCCCCGGTAATCTGGCCCATGGCCTTGCGCGTGGCCTCCTTGGGCGACAGGCCCTCGGTAACCATGATCCGCTCGACGTTCTCCACCACCACAATCGCATCGTCCACCAAAATGCCGATGGCCAGCACCATGCCGAACATGGTCAGCACGTTGATCGAGAAACCCAGCAACAGCATCGTCGCAAAGGTGCCCATCAGCGCGATGGGCACTACCAGCGTCGGGATCAATGTGTAGCGAATGTTTTGCAGGAACAGGAACATCACCGCAAACACCAGCAACATCGCTTCGCCCAGGGTGTACACCACCTTGGTGATCGAGACCTTCACGAACGGCGAGGTGTCGTACGGAATTTTGTATTCGACGTTGGCCGGGAAGTAGCGCGCCAGTTCGTCCATCTTCGCCCGCACCAGGGTTGCGGTGCTCAAGGCGTTGGCGCCCGGTGACAGCTGCACGCTGACGGCGGTGGACGGCTTGCCGTTCAGGCGGGTGGAGAACTGGTATTCCTGGCTGCCGATTTCCACTCGCGCCACGTCACCGACGCGCACGGTGGAACCGTCCGGGTTGGCCTTGAGCACGATGTCGGCAAATTCGGCCGGGGTCGACAGTTGGCCTTTCACCAGGATCGACGCGGTGATCTCCTGGGTCTTGGTGCCTGGCAAATCGCCGATGCTGCCGGCCGACACTTGGGCGTTCTGCGCCGCAATCGCCGCGTTGACGTCGGCCGGGGTCAGGTTGAAGCCGATCAGCTTCTGCGGGTCGATCCAGATGCGCATTGCGCGTTCGGCGCCGTACAGCTGGGCCTTGCCCACACCGTCGAGGCGCTTGAGTTCGTTCATCACGTTGCGCGCCAGGTAATCGCTGAGCGCCACGTCATCGAGCTTGCCGTCACTGGAGGTCAGGGTCACCAGCAGCAGGAAGCCGGCGGAGACTTTCTCCACCTGCAAGCCTTGCTGCGTCACGGCTTGGGGCAGGCGCGGCTCCACGGCCTTGAGACGGTTTTGCACATCGACCTGGGCCATCTCCGGGTCGGTGCCCGGCTGAAAGGTGGCGGTGATGGTGGCCGAACCGAGGCTGCTCTGGGATTCGAAATACAGCAGGTGATCGGCGCCGTTAAGCTCCTGCTCGATCAGGCTGACCACGCTTTCGTCCAGGGTTTGCGCGGAGGCACCCGGGTACACCGCATAGATCTCGACTTTTGGCGGCGCGACGTTGGGGTACTGCGCGACTGGCAACTGCGGGATGGCGAGGGCGCCGGCCAGCAGGATAAACAGGGCGACCACCCAGGCGAAGATCGGGCGGTCAATAAAGAACTGCGGCATGTTTAACGATCCTTATTGGCCGGATGCCTGGGCGATGGGCGCGGGGCTGTCGTCGACCTGGACTTTCTCGCCAGGGCGGGCGTGTTGCAGGCCTTCGACGACGATACGGTCACCGGCCTTCAGGCCGCGGGTCACCACCCAGCGGTCATTGACCACCGAACCCAGTTCTACCGGCTGCTGGCTCACGGTTTGCTCGGCGTCCAGCAGCAACACCATCGGGATCCCGGCGCTGTCGCGGGTGATCGCCCGCTGCGGCACGCTGATCCCTTGCTGGTCGACGGCTTGCTCCAGGCGCACGCGGATAAAGCTGCCGGGCAGCAGGTCGAGGTCCGGGTTGGGGAACTCGCTGCGCAAGATGATCTGCCCGGTGCCCGGGTCGACGCTGATCTCGGCGAACAGCAACTTGCCCGGCAGCGGATACAGGCTGCCGTCATCCTGGATCAGCGTGGCCTTGGCCTGGTCCTGGCCGACTTGCTTCAAGTGCCCGGCGCGAAAGGCCCTGCGCAGGTCGTTCAGCTCGCGGGTGGATTGGGTCAGGTCGGCGTGGATCGGGTCCAGTTGCTGGATCAGCGCCATCGGTGTGGCTTCGTTCTGGCCCACCAGCGCACCTTCGGTCACCAGCGCACGGCCAATCCGACCGGAAATCGGCGCAGTCACGGTGGCATAACCCAGGTTCAATTTGGCGCGCTGCACGGCGGCCTGGTTGGCGGCCACATCGGCGGCGGTTTGCCGGGCGGCGGCGCGGGCGTTGTCGTATTCCTGGCCGCTGATGGCGTTGCCTTCCACCAGTTGGCTGTAGCGCTGCTCTTGCAGGCGCGCCTGGAATGCATTGGCCTCGGCCTTGCGCAGGCTGGCCTGGGCGCTGTCGAGGTCGGCCTTGAACGGCGCCGGGTCAATCCGGAACAGCACATCGCCCTGTTTGACGTCATGGCCTTCCTTGAACACCCGTTGCAACACCACGCCGGCCACCCGGGCGCGCACTTCGGCGATGCGTGGCGCGGCAATCCGTCCGCTCAACTCGCTGGTGATGGACAGGGGCTTGGCTTCCAGGGTTTCGATCCGCACCTTGGCCAGCGGCGCCTCGGCGGCGTCGTCCGCCGACTTGCCACACGCGCTCAACGCCAGTGTCAGGGCCAACAGGCAAAACGGCGCAAACAGATTCTTCGACATGCTCATATCCCAATATTGACTGGCGCATCCTACGGGCGCCCCCGCCACAGTGCTGTGAAGCTCTGTAGGTGGTGTGTGAAGAAATGTAAGGTGCGACCCACAGATGCACGCGGGCGTATATCCTTCATAACCGCCGAACCTTACACGATCTTCCTGACACCGAAGATCAAATGTGGGAGCGGGCTTGCTCGCGAAGGCGGTGTGTCAGTCGCCGTGTGCGTTAACTGAAACACCGCCTTCGCGAGCAAGCCCGCTCCCACATTGGATTTGCGTACTACTCAGAAATTGTATTATTTGGAAATACCATGCCCAACATTCTTCTGGTGGAAGACGACGCCGCGCTCTCCGAATTGATCGCCAGTTACCTGGAACGCAACGGCTATCACGTCAGCGTGCTCAGCCGGGGTGACCACGTGCGTGAGCGTGCGCGGCTCAACCCGCCGGACCTGGTGATCCTCGACCTGATGCTGCCGGGCCTCGACGGCTTGCAGGTCTGCCGGTTGCTGCGGGCCGACTCGGCCACGCTGCCGATCCTGATGCTCACCGCCCGCGACGACAGCCACGACCAGGTGTTGGGCCTGGAAATGGGCGCCGACGACTACGTCACCAAACCCTGCGAGCCGCGGGTATTGCTGGCGCGGGTGCGAACCTTGCTGCGCCGCAGCAGCCTCACCGAACCCCAGGTGGCCAACGACCAGATCCTGATGGGCAACCTGTGCATCGACCTGTCGGAACGCACCGTGACCTGGCGCGACCAGCCGGTTGAGCTGTCCAGCGGTGAATACAACCTGCTGGTGGTGCTGGCCCGGCACGCCGGCGAAGTGCTCAGCCGCGACCAGATCCTGCAACGCCTGCGCGGCATCGAGTTCAACGGCACCGACCGTTCGGTGGACGTGGCGATTTCCAAGCTGCGGCGCAAGTTCGACGACCACGCGGGCGAGGCGCGCAAGATCAAGACGGTGTGGGGCAAGGGCTACCTGTTCAGCCGTTCCGAGTGGGAATGCTGAGCCATGTTTCGCGTCCTGATTCGGCTGTACCTGATCACCATCGTCACCTTCGCCGCCGCGATCTACCTGGTGCCCCGGGCGGTGATCCAGCTGTTTGAACACCGTTACATGAACTACAACATCGAGCAGTCCCGAGGCATGCAGAGCCTGATCGTCAAGGAGTATCGACGGGTGCCGATGGAGCAGTGGGCCAATGTCACCGTGCGACTGTCGGCGGATTTCGCGCCGCTGAAGGTGCAACTGCTGCGTATCCAGGACGCCAGCTACACCCCTGAAGAACAGCGCCTGCTGGAAAAGGACCAGATGGTGATTCGCCTGGGCGAGTGGGGCTGGGCGGACGACGTCAGCTCGGCCCTGGACGACCAGTTGGTGGTCAAGGTCTCGGTACCGCCGGACCCGCTGGACATGAACCTGCTGTACTGGAGCATGAACGTGCTGATCGGCGCGGCGCTGCTGGCGTGCCTGCTGTTCTGGCTGCGGCCCCACTGGCGTGACCTGGAACGCCTGAAAAGCACCGCCGCGCAACTCGGCCAGGGCGACCTTGCGGCCCGCACAAAAATCCCGCCCAGCTCCAACATCGGCAGCCTGGCGGCGGTGTTCGACACCATGGCCAACGACATCGAACAGCTGCTCAACCAGCAACGCGACTTGCTCAATGCCGTCTCCCATGAACTGCGTACGCCGCTGACGCGCCTGGACTTCGGCCTGGCCCTGGCGCTGTCCGACGACCTCCCGGCGGCCAGCCGTGAGCGGCTGCAAGGGTTGGTGGCGCACATTCGCGAGCTGGATGAGCTGGTGCTGGAGCTGCTCTCCTACAGCCGTTTGCAAAACCCGGCGCAAACACCCGAGCGGGTGGAAGTGGTGCTGGATGAGTTCATCGACAGCATCCTGGGCAGCGTCGACGACGAACTGGAAAACCCCGATATCGTGATGGACGTGGTGCTGGACTGCGCCGTGGAACGCTTCACCCTGGACCCGCGCCTGACCGCCCGGGCCCTGCAAAACCTGCTGCGCAACGCCATGCGGTATTGCGAGCGGCGAATTCAGGTGGGGGTGAAGGTGTGTCCCAGGGGGTGCGAGATTTGCGTGGATGATGACGGTATTGGCATTCCGGTTGACCAGCGGGAGCGGATTTTCGAGCCGTTCTACCGGCTGGATCGCAGCCGTGACCGCGCCACTGGCGGTTTTGGCCTGGGATTGGCCATCAGCCGGCGGGCGCTGGAGGCTCAGGGCGGAACATTGACGGCCCAGGCTTCGCCATTGGGTGGTGCACGCTTCCGGCTCTGGCTGCCGAGTTAAAGAACACCACAAAACCATTGTGGGAGCTGGCTTGCCTGCGATAGCGGTGGGTCAGCTTGCATCTTTGCTAACTGATACACCGCCATCGCAGGCAAGCCAGCTCCCACATTTGATCTTCATCGTTCTTCAGTCCCGAATTTGGCGTTTGCACAGCCTTACCACCTCACGCGGTGCCTTGTTATAGTTCGGCCCCTATTCCAGCCGCCAGTCAAGGATCACTGCCATGTCCGAATACCAAGCCTTTGTCGTCGAACTCAGCGGCAACGTCGCCCATGTGCAGCTCAATCGCCCGGAAAAGATCAACGCGATGAACGCGGCGTTCTGGACCGAGATCATCGACATCTTCCAATGGGTCGAAGACACCGACGCGGTGCGAGCCGTGGTCATCAGCGGCGCCGGCAAGCATTTCTCCTCCGGCATCGACCTGATGCTGCTGGCCTCGGTCGCCAACGAGTTCGGCAAGGACGTGGGCCGCAACGCGCGCCTGCTGCGGCGCAAGATCCTCGAACTGCAAGCCTCCTTCAACGCCGTCGACAACTGCCGCAAGCCGGTACTCGCGGCGATCCATGGCTATTGCATCGGCGGCGCCATCGACCTGATCAGCGCCTGTGACATGCGTTACGCCGCCGAAGATGCGCAATTCTCCATCAAGGAAATCGACATCGGCATGGCCGCCGACGTCGGCACCCTGCAACGCCTGCCGCGCATCGTCGGCGATGGCATGCTGCGCGAGCTGGCCTACACCGGCCGCCAGTTCGGCGCCGAAGAGGCGCGCAGCATCGGCCTGGTAAATCGGGTGTACAGCGATCACCAGAGCCTGCTGGCCGGCGTGCTGGAAATCGCCCGGGAAATCGCCGCCAAATCGCCGATCGCGGTCACCGGCACCAAGGCGATGATCAGCTACATGCGTGACCACACGATCAATGACGGTTTGGAATACGTTGCCACCTGGAACTCAGCTATGTTGCAATCCAACGACCTGCGCGTGGCCATCGCGGCCCATATGAGCAAGCAGAAACCCGACTTCGTGGATTGACTGAACATGACCCCAGGCTGGATTACCACAACGCTGCTGGACAACGACGCCCCGGGCGGCTGGGCCGTGGCCCGCAGCCGTGAAGGCTTTTTACACGACCAGAACGGCCCGCTGTTTCCCCGGGAGTGGCTCAAGCGCCAGGACCTCTCGGTGTTCGCCGAGCATGGCATCGGTCACCTGGACGGCGAGCCGGTGTACCTGCTGGAACTCAACAGCCCCGCCGACGTGCCGGGCTGCGGCTGGCAGGGCCTGCGGGCATTCATGCTGCAGGGCGATCACACGCTGTACAAAGTCCTGGGCTACGCCGCGCAAATCGGCACCTGGGCCCGGGAGCATCGTTTTTGCGGCAGTTGCGGCCAGGCGATGGTGCAGGTGCCGCGGGAGCGGGCGATGTTCTGCCAGGCCTGTGACCTGCGCAGCTACCCGCGTATCTCGCCGAGCATGATCGTGCTGGTGACCCGTGGCGACGAGATCCTGCTGGCCCGCTCGCCGCGCTTTGTCACGGGGGTCTACAGTACCCTGGCGGGGTTTGCCGAGCCGGGTGAGTCGGCCGAGGACTGCCTGATTCGCGAGGTGCGTGAAGAAGTGCAGGTGGAGGTCAAGAACATCCAGTACATGGGCAGCCAGTGCTGGCCGTTCCCGCACTCGATGATGCTGGGCTTTCACGCCGAGTACGCCGGTGGCGACATCGTGCCCCAGGCTGACGAGATCGAAGACGCGCAGTGGTTCAACATCCATGAACTGCCGCCGTTGCCGGCGTCGCGCTCGATTGCGCGCTACCTGATCGACCTCTACCTGGCCCGTCGCCTAGGTCACGCTGAACCAGTGCTGCCAGGCTAGGCGCACCGTCAGGCCGAGCACCACGGTGATGAACACCGGGCGAATGAACTTGGCGCCGCCGCTGATGGCGCTGCGTGCGCCAAAAAACGCGCCGCACATCACCGACACGCCCATGCACAGGCCGACAATCCAGTCTACCGAGCCATTGAAAATGAACACCGTCAGCGCCGCCGCGTTGCTGACGAAGTTCATGCTGCGCGCCACGCCGCTGGCCTTTACCAGGTCGATGGGGTGCAACAGCATGGTACTCACGGTCCAGAACGCCCCGGTGCCCGGGCCGGCGACGCCGTCGTAGAAACCCAGGCCAAAGCCCTGGGTGGACTGCCATTTCTTCTTGATCGGTGCGTCGTTGTCCAGCGCCGCCTTGGGCGTGCCGCCGAACAGCAAATACAAACCGCAGCCGAACACAATCACCGGGAGCATCTTGTTCAGGGTTTCTGCCGGCAGGTAATGGGCCACGACCGCGCCGGTGAGTGCACCGACCAGGGTGCCGACGATGGCGTGCACCCACTGGCGCGGATGAAACAGCTTGCGCCGGTAGAAGGTAAAGCTGGCAGTGGCCGAGCCGAAGGTGGAACTGAGCTTGTTGGTGCCCAGCACCAGGTGGGGCGGCATGCCGGCGGTCAGCAGGGCGGGCGTGGTGAGCAGGCCGCCACCGCCGGCGATGGCGTCGATGAAACCGGCGATAAAGGCAACCACGGCGAGGATCGCCAGGGTGGTGAGGTCAACGCTGAGTTCGAAAGGCATGGGCAAGACTTAGTCGGCAGGGCGCAGCAAGGGCTGCGCGAAAGGCCGGTATCTTACCCATAACCCTGGGTCGAGGCGATCCAAATGTGGGAGCGGGCTTGCTCGCGAATGCGCAGTGTCAGTCACTGGATAGAGTGGCTGATCCACCGCCTTCGCGAGCAAGCCCGCTCCCACATTTCAACCGTGCCTGCTTGGCTATTTATGTGTTTCGACCCACTCCAGTGCGGTCCGCCAGATGCAGATCCCCAGGAAGTACGCCGACATCAGCAACCACAGGCCCAGGGTCAGGCGATTGGTGTACGGGAAGTCGATCACCAGCAGCAGGCTGCACAGCAACCAGATGGTGGTCACGGCAATATTGATCGGCATGAAGCGCTTGACCCGGAACGGGTGCAGGAACTTCATCGGCGTCACGGTCAGCAACGCCAGGCCGATCACGGTGAGCAAGGTGACCCAGGCTTCCGGCTGGATGATATAGACGCACAGCGCCACCACGTTCCATGCGGCGGGGAAGCCGACGAAGTAGTTGTCCTTGCTCTTCATGTTGACGTTGCAGAAGCAGAACAGCGACGACACCAGAATCACCGACACCGTAAACAACGGGGTGAAGTCCGGCAGGGCGATATAGCGATAGATAAACAGCGCCGGAATAAACACGTACGTCAGGTAATCAATCACCAGGTCCAATACCGAGCCATCGAAGCTTGGCAGCACTGTTTGCACATTCACCCGTCGCGCGAGAGAGCCGTCGACCCCATCGACGATCAAGGCCAGGCCCAGCCACAGCAGGCAAGCCTTGGGCTGGTTGTCGAGCAGTGCCAGGGTGGCCAGGAAGGCCAGCACCACGCCGGTGGCGGTAAAACCATGGGCGCCCCAGGCCTTGAGACGGGCTACATGCAGGGTCGATATCACAGGGGCGTTCTCCAAAAGGTGAAACAGGGCAGCCGACGGGGTAGCACCGTCGAATCTGGCCAGAGTGTGCAGGTATCGACCGGGAAGGGGGGGATAAGGTTCACCACCCGGCGTAGGTTAAGCGTAGCAAGCGCAGGACGTTTCGGCATCAGCCTTGGCGAAACACCAGTGCCTTTAATCCGCTTTGCGGGTCGATATCGGGGAATTCCGGCGGGTTTTCCAGCCGCTGGTCAAAGCGCAGGCCAGGCGCTTCGCGGGTTACGCCGTCGATCAGGAAGTCTTCGCCGAACGCCGGGTCGTTCATGCACGCCAGCACCGTACCCTGGGCCGTGAGCAAATCCGGCAGGCGACGCAGCACCCGCTGGTAGTCCTTGGTCAAAAGGAAACTGCCTTTCTGGAACGAGGGCGGGTCGATGATCACCAGGTCGTACGGGCCGCTGTTGGTGACCTTGGCCCAGGACTTGAACAGGTCGTGGCCGAGGAACGTCACCTTGCTCAGGTCGTGGCCGTTCAGGCGGTGATTGTCGCGACCCCGGCTCAGGGCGCCACGGGCCATGTCCAGGTTCACCACATGCTCGGCGCCGCCTTCGATGGCCGCCACGGAGAAACCACAGGTGTAGGCGAACAGGTTCAGCACCCGCAGGCCATGAGCCTGTTCGCGTACCCAGTTGCGGCCGTAACGCATGTCGAGGAACAGCCCACTGTTCTGCTTTTTGCCCAGGTCGATCAGGTAGCGCAGGCCGCCTTCGGTGATGGTCAGTTCGTCGACCACCTCGCCCAGCAGCCATTCGGTGGTGCTTTGCGGCAGGTAGCGGTGTTGCAGCGCCACGGTATGGGCGCCGAATGACCGCCAGTCGATCTGCATCAGCACCTGCTTCAAGGCCTCAAGCTCCGTGGCTTCTGGCTCCTTGAACAGCGAGACCAGCACCACGCCTTGCAGCCAGTCCACCGTCAGTTGCTCCAGGCCCGGCCAGCAGCGGCCACGCCCGTGAAACAGGCGCCGGGTCTCGGCGGGGACGGTTTGCAGGGCGTTCAGCAAATGGGTGTGCAGGGTGGCGAGTGCGTCTGGGTTCATCGGGCAACGTCGGTCATTGAGCGGGCGGCATTTTAAACACAATTGCGGGGTGTTCGGGAGTTGAAGCACAACGTGCTTTGAATTTGCTGATTGGCAGTGATTTATGCTCAAAAGGCCCCGAGAGGCGGCGCACAACAGTCAAAAAATCCCTTGGCGCCGACATAAACTGGAAAAAAAGCCCGGAGGTGCCCATGAACGGTTTCGCGAGTGCAGTGAGTCAGACAGCGATGGACCAGGAAGAACTGGCCGAATGGCGCGATGCCCTGGCCTCCCTGGTGGCCAACGCCGGCGCGGCGCGCGCACGGGAGATCCTCGACATGCTGGCGGATGCCGGCGGCGCGCCGCACATCGCCTGGAAACCCCGGCATGGCACGCCCTACATCAATAGCATCGCCGTGGAGCAGCAACCGCCGTTTCCCGGCGACCTGGCCACCGAAGAACGCTTGGCCTCAGTGGTGCGCTGGAACGCCCTGGCCATGGTAGTGCGCGCCAACCAGGCCTATGGCGAACTGGGCGGGCATATCGCCAGCTACGCCAGCGCGGCGGATTTGTTCGAGGTGGGCTTCAACCACTTTTTCCGTGCCCGCAACGACAGTTTTGGCGGCGACCTGGTGTTCTACCAGCCGCATTCCGCCCCCGGCATCTATGCTCGCGCCTTCCTTGAAGGGCGCCTGAGCGAGGCCGACCTGGCCCACTATCGCCAGGAAATCGGTGCCGGCAAGGCGGGCGCCCGAGGTTTGTCCAGCTATCCCCATCCGTGGTTGATGCCGGACTTCTGGCAATTTCCCACCGGGTCCATGGGCATTGGCCCCATCAGCTCGATTTTCCAGGCGCGGTTCATGCGCTACCTGCAACACCGCGGCTTGCAGGACACCACCGACCGCCACGTATGGGGCGTATTCGGCGACGGCGAGATGGACGAACCGGAAAGCATGTCGGCCCTGACCCTGGCCGCCCGTGAAGGCCTGGACAACCTGACCTGGGTGGTCAACTGCAACCTGCAACGGCTCGACGGCCCGGTGCGTGGCAACGGGCGAATTATCGACGAGCTGGAGGCGTTGTTCGCCGGTGCCGGCTGGAACGTGATCAAGCTGGTCTGGGGCTCGGACTGGGACGCCTTGCTGGCCAAGGACACCGACGGCGAGCTGGCGCGCACCCTGTCGCAGACGGTGGATGGACAATTCCAGACCTTCGCCGCCAAGGACGGCGCCTACAACCGCGAACATTTCTTCGGCCAGAGCGAGGCGCTGTCCAAACTGGTCGAGGGCCTGAGCGACGAGCAGATCGACCGGCTCAAGCGTGGCGGCCATGACATGGTCAAGATCCACGCGGCCTATCACGCGGCGCGCCGGGTCGCCGGCAAACCCACGGTGATCCTGGCCCAGACCAAAAAGGGCTTTGGCATGGGCGAGGCCGGGCAGGGCAAGATGACCACCCACCAGCAGAAGAAGCTCGACCGCGAGGCCTTGATCGCCTTCCGCAATCGCTTCCAGTTGCCGCTGTCGGATGAACAGGCCGAATCCCTGAGCTTCTACAAACCGGCTGAAGACAGCCTCGAAATGCGTTACCTGCACCAGCGCCGCGCCACCCTCGGCGGGTATGTGCCGAGCCGTGGCCAGCAGGCGCCCACCGTGAGTGTCCCGCCGGTGTCGGGCTACGGCGCGTTTGCCACCCAGGCGGAGGGCAAGGAAATGTCCACCACCATGGCCTTTGTGCGCATGCTGACCAATCTGCTCAAGGACAAGGCCCTCGGCCCGCGCATCGTGCCCATCGTCGCCGATGAGGCGCGCACCTTCGGCATGGCCAACCTGTTCAAGCAGATCGGCATCTATTCCAGCGTCGGCCAGCGCTACGAGCCCGAAGACATCGGCTCGATCCTCAGCTACCGCGAAGCCACCGACGGGCAGATCCTTGAAGAAGGCATCAGCGAAGCCAGCGCCATCAGTTCCTGGGTCGCGGCGGCCACCAGTTATTCGGTGCATGGCCTGCGGATGCTGCCGTTTTACATCTACTACTCGATGTTCGGTTTCCAGCGCGTGGGGGACCTCATCTGGGCCGCCGCCGACCAGCGTGCCCGAGGTTTTCTGCTGGGCGCCACTGCCGGGCGCACCACCCTGGGTGGCGAAGGCTTGCAGCACCAGGACGGCAGCAGCCACCTGATGGCCGCCACCGTGCCCAATTGCCGTGCCTACGACCCGGCGTTTGCCGGCGAGTTTGCGGTGATCCTCGACCATGGCATGCGCCAGATGCTGGAGCACGATGTGGACGAGTTCTACTACGTGACCCTGATGAACGAAAACTACCCGCAGCCGAGCCTGCCGGAAGGCGTCGAAGCGGCGATCATCAAAGGCATGTACCGTCTGAGCGGGCAGCCTGGCGGCATGGTCCGGTTGCTCGGCTCCGGCACGCTGGTGCGCGAAGCCCAGGCAGCGGCGCGATTGTTGGCGGAGGATTGGCAGGTTGACGCTGAAGTGTTCAGTGTCACCAGCTTCAGCGAACTGGCCCGGGACGCCCGTGACGTGGAACGCTGGAACCGCCTGCATCCGCAACAGCCGGCGCGGCGCAGCCACCTGGCGGAGTGTTTGCCCAAGGGCGCGCCGGTGGTGGCGGTATCTGACTATGTAAGGGCGGTGCCGCAGATGCTTGGGTCGTACGTGGATTCGGCTTACACCGTGCTGGGGACGGATGGCTTTGGTCGCAGCGATACCCGGGCGGCGTTGCGGGATTTCTTCGAGGTGGACCGCCATCACATCGTGCTGGCGGCGCTGACGGCGTTGGTGGAGCAGGGGAGTCTGGACAGGCAGGTTTGCCAGCAGGCGATAGAGCGTTATGGGGTGCAGACCGATCGCGAGCCGTCCTGGACCTCCTGAGCGACAAAGATCTAAATGTGGGAGCGGGCTTGCTCGCGAATGCGGTGTGTCAGTCAATATATCCGGCAACTGATACACCGCTTTCGCGAGCAAGCCCGCTCCCACACTGGTTCTGTGTGGTTGTCTAAATACTGGCTATCAACGGCGCCCCAAACGATTCCCGCAGAAACCCCGGCGCGATATACCGCTCGTAATGCGCCTCGGACAACAGGAAAAACTCCCGGTCAATCGCATCCCGCAAATCTGCCAGATTGCGCTCGCGAAACTCCGGCAACAGCGCCAACCCATACGCATCCAGCTTCGAAATCACCCGCGCGCCCCGGGCAATCAACTGGTACGCCCAGCAATACGGCGACTGGTGGGGCACAAAGCGAATCTTGCGGTCTTCCAGTTGCTGGCGCAGGCGCTGCGGGTCCAGCACCTGCAGCTTGCTGGTCATCACCTGCACCAGCAGTTGTTCCAGGCGCAGCCACACCGCCTGTTTCTCCTCGGCGTTGTAGCCGTTCCACTGAATCACTTCATGGTGATAACGCTTGCAACCCCGGCACACCAGGTCTCCGTAGACGGTGGAGCACAGGCCGACGCAGGGTGTCTTGATGGTTTGATTGGGCATAAAAAAACATCGACAGGTGAAACAACACGGCCCCCGAAGGGGCCGCTTTAAATCAATCCCAGCTCAGCGCGCCGCCAGTCTGGTACTCGATCACACGGGTCTCGAAGAAGTTCTTCTCTTTCTTCAAGTCCATGATCTCGCTCATCCACGGGAACGGGTTAGTCGTCCCTGGATACTCTTCCTTCAGACCAATCTGCGACAGACGACGATTCGCGATGAACTTGAGGTAGTCCTCCATCATCGCGGCGTTCATGCCGAGTACGCCGCGTGGCATGGTGTCACGCGCGTATTCAATCTCCAGCTGAGTCCCTTGCAGGATCATCTGGGTCGCTTCTTCCTTCATCTCGGCATCCCACAAGTGCGGGTTTTCGATTTTGATCTGGTTGATCACATCGATGCCGAAGTTCAGGTGCATCGACTCATCCCGCAGGATGTACTGGAACTGTTCCGCCACGCCGGTCATTTTGTTGCGACGGCCCATGGACAGGATCTGGGTGAAGCCGCAGTAGAAGAAGATACCTTCCAGTACGCAGTAGTACGCCACCAGGTTGCGCAGCAGCTCTTTATCAGTCTCAACGGTGCCGGTTTCGAACTTCGGATCGGAGATCGAACGGGTGTACTTCAAGCCCCAGGCAGCCTTTTTGGCGACCGATGGAATCTCGTGGTACATGTTGAAGATCTCGCCTTCATCCATGGCCAGCGATTCGATGCAGTACTGGTAGGCGTGGGTGTGGATCGCTTCTTCGAAGGCCTGGCGCAGGATGTACTGGCGGCACTCCGGGTTGGTGATCAGGCGGTACACGGCCAGTACCAGGTTGTTCGCGACCAACGAATCCGCAGTGGAGAAGAAGCCGAGGTTGCGCATCACGATGCGACGCTCGTCGTCGGTCAGGCCTTCGGGGTTTTTCCACAGGGCGATGTCGGCGGTCATGTTGACCTCTTGCGGCATCCAGTGGTTGGCGCAGCCGTCGAGGTACTTCTGCCAGGCCCAGTCGTACTTGAAAGGTACGAGTTGGTTGAGGTCGGCGCGGCAGTTGATCATGCGCTTTTCGTCAACGGCGACGCGGGCGGCGGAGCCTTCCAGCTCGGCGAGGCCTTCGGCGACGTCGAGTTTGTCGAGGGCGGCCTTGGCCCGGATGATCGCGGCGGAGTCGCTGGCGGTCACGTTGCGGGCTTCAAGGGCGGCAGCAGCGCCGGCGCCGTCGAGGCGGTCCATGTTGGCTTCGGTGGCGTGGCCGGCGTTGGCGCCCCGGATGACTACGTCACCGGTGTCTGGTTGATCTGCTTCATCCCAACTCAGCATTGAATTGCTCCTTCGTGGTCCGTCTGACGGCGTGGGCTTCGATTCACCCAGCGTGTTCAAAAATGTGCGTTTTGCAGGCTTCAAGGCATTGAAATACTGCGCATAGTGTGGTCGGTGTTCAGCGTTCTTGCACACTATGTAGTGGTTGTCTGTGTTTGTGGGCACACTATATGGGGTGTAACAACGATGGTCAACGCACAAGACCAGGCCGATGGTCGCAGGGCCATGACTAAAACTCACAGCCCCATGACTTTTAATGGTTACGGCCGCTACCCGGGCCAGTGCTAAAAATTCGCCAACCAGCTCCCCATAACAAAAAAGAGCGTTTGCGAAATGAAAGCACTTGATCTGTACATCGGCGAAGGCTTCGAAGGCCCAGGCGTCAATGCTGCCCACATCAACATCCTCATCGGCCCGCGCAACGGTCCGGCCGGCCAGGCGTTTGCCAACAGTTTGGCGTCGCCAAGCCAGGGCCATTGCCCGTTCATGGTGATTGCCCAGCCGAACATCCCGGTCAAACCCATGACCCTCTACGTCAACAAGGCCGCCATCGGCAGCGACCTGCACGGCAATGCCACCTGGGGCGCGTCCCAGGCCGGGATCGCCAAGGCGGTGCTCGAAGCCCTGCTCGACGGCACCCTGCCGCCGGAAGCCGAGGACGAGTGGGCGATTGTCACCGCCAACTGGGTCAACCCGGCCTGCGATGACCTGGATGCGGTCTACCTGAACAACTACAACGCCTGCCGCACCGCGATCCGCGCCGCCCTCACAGGCTTGCCGCACACCGCGCAACTGGCGGATGTGGTCAACCACATCAGCAACCCTTTCTACACGCCAAAAGCCTGAGGACATTCCCATGCAATACATCCGTTTGGGCAACTCCGGCCTGCAAGTCTCGCGCCTGTGCCTGGGCACCATGAACATGGGCACCCCGGACTGGAAACCGTGGATCTTCGACGAGAAACAAAGCGAACCCATCGTTGCCCATGCCCTGGCCAACGGCGTCAACTTCATCGACCTGGCGGACTTCTATTCCGCAGGCGTCGGCGAGGAAGTGGTCGGGCGCATCCTCAAGCGCGTTGCGCGCCGTGAAGACATCGTGGTCACCACCAAGGTCGGCTACGGCACCCGCAGCGGCATCAATGCCAGCGGCCATTCGCGCAAGCACATCATGGACAGCATCGACGCCTCCCTGAGCCGCCTTGGCATGGATTACGTCGATGTGTTCATGCTGCATTACTTCGACGTGAACACCCCGGTGGAAGAAACCATGGGCGCCCTCAACGACATCGTGCGTTCCGGCAAGGCGCGCTACATCGGCGTGTCGACCATGCTCACCGGGCAACTGGCAAAAATCCTCATGGCCTGCGAGCGCAATGGCTGGGTCAAGCCGATCAACATGCAGCTGCAACTGAACTGCGCCTACCGCGAGGAAGAGCGCGAGATGATCCCGTTCTGCCGCGACCAGGGCCTGGGCGTGTCGGTGTTCAGCCCGCTGGCCCGTGGCTTGCTCACCGGCGAAGTGCAGTCGACCCGCAACCAGACCGACTTCTTCACCCAGCAGATGTACAGCGACCAGGCGTCGTTCGACATCGCCCACTCGGTGCAACGTGTGGCCCGTGCCCGTGGCGTGTCCAACGCGCAGATTGCCCAGGCCTGGGTCGCCAATCATCCGGGTGTGGACGTGATGCTGGTGGGCGCCGACACCACCGCACAATTTGATAGCGCGCTCGCCGCTTTGGACACCCAACTGGATGCCGAAGAACTGCACGAGCTGGAACGCAACTACACGCCGTGCGATGTGATCAACGACTACACCGCCGGCAAACGCATCCTGCGCAGCGCCCGTCCGGGCCTGGACCGTTTTAACCTGATAGAGGCCGTGGCATGAACCCGCTGATTCGCACAGGCAATTTCATTGATGGCCAATGGTCCAGCGGTGGGCCGGTCTACCCGGTGCGCAACCCGGCCAATGGTGCGCAGATCGCCGAAGTCCAACGCGCCGGTGCTGAAGAAACCAACCTGGCCATTGCCGCCGCCAACCGCGCGTTGCCGGCCTGGCGCAAGCTCACCGCCAAGGAACGCAGCCAGCGCCTCAAGCGCTGGAGCGAGTTGATGCTGAGCAACCAGAAGGACCTGGCCCACCTGCTCAGCCTGGAACAGGGCAAGCCGCTGGCCGAAGCCATGGGCGAAGTGGTCTACGCGGCGAGCTTCCTCGAATGGTTTGCCGAAGAAGCCAAGCGTGCCTATGGCGACGTGATCCCGAGCCACAAGGCCGACGCCCGCATCATCGTGACCAAGGAAGCCATTGGCGTGGTCGCGGCGATCACCCCGTGGAACTTTCCCCTGGCCATGGTCACCCGCAAGGTTGGCCCGGCGCTGGCGGCGGGTTGCACGATGATTCTCAAACCGTCGGAAGAAACCCCGCTGTCGGCTTTCGCCCTGGCGGTGTTGGCAGAACAGGCCGGGATTCCGGCGGGCGTGTTCAACATCGTGTCCGGCGATGCCGTGGCCATCGGTGGCGCACTGCAAGCCTCCAGCATTGTGCGCAAGCTGTCCTTCACCGGCTCCACCCGCACCGGCAAGCTGCTGATGCGCCAGGCCGCCGACACCCTGAAAAAGGTCTCCCTGGAACTGGGCGGCAACGCGCCCTTTATCGTGTTTGACGATGCCGACCTGGACGCTGCCGTCAAAGGCGCCATGGCTTCCAAGTTTCGCAATACCGGGCAGACCTGCGTCTGCGTCAACCGCTTCTTTATCCAGGACGGTGTGTACGATGCGTTCACCCGCAAGCTGGCCGAAGCGGTCTCTGCGATGCGCGTCGGCAGCGCCCTCGAGGGCGAAACCGAACAAGGCCCGCTGATCAATGCGGCCGCGTTGGCCAAGGTTGAAGCCCACGTCGGCGACGCCCTGGAGAAAGGCGCCAAGCTGCTGTGCGGCGGCCGTCGCCATGCCTTGGGCGGGACGTTCTTCGAACCGACCATCCTCACCGAAGCCCACGGCGAGATGCTGATTGCCCAGGAAGAAACCTTCGGCCCGGTGGCGGCCTGCTTCCGCTTCAAGGACGAAGCCGAAGTGCTGCAACGGGCGAATGACACGCCGTTTGGCTTGTCGGCCTACTTCTACAGCCGCGACATCGGCCGCGTATGGCGCATGGCCGAAGGCCTGGAAGCGGGCATGGTCGGGATCAACGAAGGGATCATCTCCACCGAAGTCGCACCGTTTGGCGGGATCAAGGAGTCGGGCCTGGGCCGTGAAGGTTCCAGGTACGGCCTGGAGGATTACCTGGAGATCAAATACCTGTTGATGGGCGGTCTCTGACCCCATTTACCCAAACAANNCTTGCTCGCGAAAGCGGTGGGCCTGCCACCACATGCATTGACTGACACACCGCCTTCGCGAGCAAGCCCGCTCCCACGGGAAATGGGCTTGCCCGCTGTTACTCCGTCAAGAACAAAAATATGGAGAACACCATGTCCACCCAACCCATCAAAATCGACGACCTGCCCATCGGTCGCTTCCACCTTAAAATCGCCGGCCTGACCTTCGGTGCGCACTTCACCGACGGCTATATCCTCGGCCTGATCGGCATCGCCTTCACCTTGCTCAGCCCACAGATGCAACTGGACGCCTTCTGGCAAGGCCTGATCGGCGCCTCGGCCCTGATCGGCCTGTTTATGGGCAGCCTGTTCTTTGGCTGGATCTCCGACACCCTCGGCCGGCAGAAAATCTTCCTGGTCAGCTTCGTCCTGATCACCGTTGCCTCGGTGATGCAGTTCTATGCCGAAACCGCCATGGGCCTGTTCCTCTGCCGGGTGTTGATCGGTATCGGCCTGGGGGGCGACTTCAGCGTCGGCCACGCGATGCTCGCCGAGTTCTCGCCCAGGAAACATCGCGGGGTACTGCTGGGCTCCTTCAGCGTGGTGTGGACGGTTGGTTACGTGGCCGCGACTTTCGTCGGCACCGCCATGCTCAGCCTCGGCGATGATGCCTGGCGCTGGATGCTCGCATCGTCGGCGATCCCTGCCGGGCTGATCCTGATCGCGCGCATCGGCACCCCCGAATCGCCGCGCTGGCTGATCAACCAGGGCCGGATTGCCGAGGCCCGAGCCATCGTCAAGAAACACCTCGGCGAACACGTGGTCCTCGATGAAGAACCGTCGACGCAAACCCGTTCCGGCTACGGCGTGCTGTTCAGCCGTGAATACCGCAAGCGCACCGCGTTCAACTGCCTGTTCTTCGTGTGCATCGTGATGCCGTACTTCGCCATCTACACCTTCCTGCCGTCGATCCTGCAGAAGATGGGCCTGGCCGAAGGTTTTGGCACCGAGCTGATGCTCAACCTGCTGCTGATCATCGGCGCCTTGATCGGCATCTGGTGCACCGTGAAATTCTCCCGGCGCGGCTTCCTGATCAACTCGTTCATCATCCTGGCGGCGGCGCTGTTCCTGCTGGCGGTATTGCCGGGCAGCATGGCGTGGTTGATGGTGCTGTCGTTCGGCGTCTTCACCCTGGTGCTGTCGGCGGTGAGCAACCTGGTGGGCGTATTCCCGGCGGAGAGCTTCCCCACCGAAGTGCGGGCCAGCGGCATCGGCCTTGCCACAGCCGTCAGCCGCCTGGGTTCGGCGGTGAGTACCTTCCTGTTGCCGGTGAGCGTAGCGGGGATCGGCCTGAGCCCGACCATGGGCATCCTCGCCGCGATCCTGGTGCTGGGCGCGATCATCTCCTGGGCCTGGGCGCCGGAAACCAAGGCGTTGACCTTGAGCCAGGCGTGCAAGGCCGAGCCTGCGGTGTCAGGGATTGCTCACCCGGTTCAACCACTGCGTAAACAACCGAACCTTGGATAAACCCTGCTTGTCACTTGCCACATCCAGCCAATAGCCATACGGGCCGATCACCTCCACCGGGGTGATCGGCAGCAGGCTGCCATTCGCCAGTTCACGCTCGATCATCTGCCGGTCGATCACCGCCAGCCCACCGCCGGCCAGGGCGGTGTGGATCACCTGGTCCAGGGTGCTGAATTCCAGGCCCTGGCCTGCATCGATATCTTCCCGGCCCATGGCCGCCAGCCAGTTCTCCCAGACCTGCAAGCGCTTGCCGTCGTGCAGGATGTGCAGCAGCGGAAAGCGCCGCAGGTCGGGTGGCTGACCGTCGCTGAACAGTTCCGGGCTGGCGACGGCGATGTGGCGTTCCATCACCAGCAGTTCACTGTTGCACTGCGTGGCCGCTTCCAGGCCGAAGCGGACTTGGCAGTCGATTTCCGCCAGGCTCGCATGGGTGTTCTGGTGGGTGACGCTGAGGTTGATGTCCGGGTAACGCTCGCAAAACCGGCGCAGGTGGGCGGACAGCCAGCGGGTGGCCCAGGTGGGCGGGGCGACGAGGCGCAGGCGCTGGCGCAGGTTGGGCACGCGCACGGCGTGCAGGGCGCGCTCGATATGGTCGAAGGCGTCGCTCAGGTGCGGGGAGAGGGCGAAGCCGGCTTCGGTCAGGGACAGGCCCTGGGGCGTGCGGATGAAGAGGGCAACGCCGAGGTAGTCTTCCAGTTGTTTGATCTGGCGGCTGACGGCGCCCTGGGTGACGTTGAGGCCCACGGCGGCCTGGCTGAAGCTGCGGTGGCGGGCGACTTCTTCGAAGACACGGAGCATGTTGAGGGAGGGCAGTTGGCGCATGAAATGGATTCCACACCTGTTGTTTTTATGGTGTTTTTGGCGGCCTCTTCGCGAGCAAGCCCGCTCCCACATTTGATCGGCGCCGCGGTCAAAATGTGGGAGCGGGCTTGCTCGCGAAGGCGTCAGTGAAGACGCCGCCTATTTTAGAAGTAGTACCCAATGTTCATATACAACTGATTCTCCCACTGGTTACTCCCCCCAGCTCCCAAGCTCTCGGTATAGCTGCTCCCACCAATATACGGATCGTTCTTGCCGATCAACCACTCCGTGGCCACCCACAGTTTACTCACCGAAAACGACGTGCCCAGGATCACCCGCTGCGAGGTCTTGAACTGATCCTCGGACTTGTCAAACGCACTGTAGTTGGCATACAGCTTGACGCCGCTGACCTGGTCAAACAGGTATTTGCCACCCACGTCGTAGCTCAAGTCCGCCACATACAGATTGCCGCGGCTGGCCACGTTGAACGTGCCGTCATACCCGCCCAGGGTCACCACGCTGTCGGTGCCCGGGTTGCGCGGCGACATCTGCTGGCGTGCCGCCTGCAATTGCACGCCCCACGGGCCGTTCTTGCCCAGGTAGTGGATCGCCACCGCGTTGCGCCGGCCATCGTCGTTGGTGTCCTTGTTCTCCAGGGTGGAGTTCAGGCCGGACAGCCCGACTTCCGATTTCCACCCGCCCAGGTCCATGGCCTTGGCTACCCGCACCACCACGGTGTTGCGTTCCTGGTTGTTGCTGCCGTCGCCCACGTAGCTGTCGGCCTCGGAGATCACGCTGGAGTAGGTCACGCCCTTGCTCGTGCCTTTGCCTTGCCACGCCGGGCGCAGGTAGTAACCGGCCTGGATGTTCCAGTCGCCGCTTTGCTGGATGTACTTGGCGCCCACCTGCTGCACATCTTCCAGGCCGATCACGTTGCCCAGGGTTTCGTAGAAGGTGCTGCCGAAGTACGGCTGCAAGCCAAACGGCACGGTGTTCAAACCCACTTGCACCTGTTGGTCGGGGTTGAACTTGTAGCCCACCCAGGCGAACTTGGCGAACTGGATATCGCCGTAGTTCTTGGTGTACTGGTACGGGTAGGAGCGCCCGTAGAAACGGTACTGCGCCTCGCCGATCCAGGTGTCGGAGTTGTACTTGGCGCTGAGGTACGCGGTGTCGAGGCCGAACTTCTGGATGTCGCGATCCGGGTCGTAGTCCCAACGGGCGCGCACGGCGCCGCCGAGGTCGAGGTTGTCGGTGACTTGAATGGCCATGGCCGGTGCCGCAAGGGCGCCAAGCACAGGGACCAGAGCGATGTAACGGAAGGTTGGTCGCATGGTTTTACTCTCGTTATTAGTTATTTTTTGGCAACAGCAGCCCCTTGCCGCAACGAACGCTGCGACGCGGGGTAAAGGGTTGACTCAGTGCGCTTGCGGGCGAATCAGCCGCAGCGGCGGGCCTGCCGCGGGTAGCTCCGAGGCGCCGGGGGCGGCGGCCAGCAATGTCTGGGTGTAGGTGCTCCGGGGGTGCAGCAACACTTGCTCGGCAGTGCCGTATTCCACGACTTCGCCCTGGCGCATCACCGCGATGTAGTCGCTGATCTGCGCCGCCACCCGCAGGTCGTGGGTGATGAACAGGATGCTCAGGTTCAGGCGCTGCTGCAGTTCGGACAGCAGTTCCAGCACCTGTTTCTGCACCGAGACATCCAGGGCCGACACGCTCTCATCGGCGATCAACACTTCCGGGCGCATCGCCAGGGCGCGGGCGATGCCGATGCGCTGGCGCTGGCCGCCGGAGAACTGCCGGGGCTTGCGCTTGAGGGCGTCGCGCTTGAGGCCCACCTGTTCCAGCAAATCACCGGCTTCAGCCCACGCATCCTTGGCCGACAACCCGCGCAATTGCGCAGCGCGGGCGATGATGTCGCCCACCCGGTGCCGAGGATTGAGCGAGCCATACGGGTCCTGGAAAATCATCTGGATGCGCCGACGATTCGCCGCCAGCGCCGAGCCGCGCAGGGCCAGGAAGTCGGTGTCACCGACCCATACGTGGCCGCTGTCGCTGTCCACCAGGCGGATCGCGGCTTTCACCAACGTGCTTTTGCCCGAACCGGACTCGCCGACAATCGCCAGCGTCTTGCCCCGTGGCAGTTGCAGCGAGACATTGCGCAAGGCCGCCACCGAGCTGCCGCCGACGGTGTAGGTCTTGGTCAGGTGCTCGATGCGCAATGCCAGCTCGCCGTCGGCACTCGGCTTGTGCAGCTCCGGGTGCAGCGCCGGCACGGCCGCAATCAGCTTGCGGGTGTAGGCGTGGGCCGGGGCATTCAGCACCTGGTCGCGCTCGCCGATTTCCACCAGCCGGCCGCCTTTCATCACCGCGATACGGTCGGCAATCTGCGCCACCACGCCGAAGTCATGGGTGATAAACAGAATGCCGTGTTGCCCGCGGCCGCGCAGCTCGCGCACCAGCTTCAGCACTTGCGCCTGGGTGGTCACGTCCAGCGCCGTGGTGGGCTCGTCGGCGATCAGCAGGTCCGGGTTCATCGCCAGCGCCATGGCAATCACCACTCGCTGGCATTGGCCACCGGACAACTGGTGGGGAAAGCTGTTGGCGATGCGTGGCGGGTCCGGTAGTTGGGTGGACTCCAGCAGCGCCAACATGCGCTCGCGACGCTCCGCCGCCGGCATCTGCGGTGCGTGAATATCGAAGATCTCTTCCACTTGCTTGCCAATGCGAATCGCCGGGTTCAGCGCCGCCATGGGCTCCTGGAAAATCATCGCGATACGGTTGCCCCGCAGCTGGCGCAAACGCTCCTCGTCGAGGGTGCAAATGTCATCGCCGAGGAAGTCGATCACGCCTTCGGTATGCCGCAAACCCTTGGCGTAGTCGCCCATGATCGCCGCCGACAGCACGGACTTGCCGGAGCCGGACTCGCCGATCACGCAGAGGATTTCGCCCTTGCGCACCTCCAGGCTGATGCCTTGCACCGCGTGGCTGCGGTCGGCGCCGGCGGGCAATTCGATGGACAGGTTCTGCACCCGCAGTACTTGCGTGTGGTTCATGCTCAACTCCTTGCGCCTTTCTGGGCGTGTTCATCCAGGCCGTCCGCCAACAGGCTCAGGCCCAGCATCAGGGTGGAGATGGCGATGCACGGGAAGATCACCAGGTGCGGGAAGGCGATGGCCATGGCGCGGCCGTCATTGATCATGCCGCCCCAGTCCGGTGTGGGCGGCGGCAGCCCGAGGCCCAGGAAGCCGAGGGCGCCGATCATGATCGCGGTGTAGCCGATGCGCAGGCAGAAATCGACAATCAGCGGCCCGCCGCAGTTGGGCAGGATTTCCACCAGCATGATCCGCAGCGAGCCCTCGCCCTGGGTGATGGCGCTGAGCACGTAGTCTCGCGAGCGAATATCGATGGTCAGGGCGCGCATGATCCGGAAGATCGCCGGTGCGCTGGTGAAGGTCACCGCAATCAGGATATTCAGCGCCGAAGCACCGAGGGCGATGATGATCACGATGTACAACACCAGCACCGGGAACGACAGCACCGTGTCGGCCACATACGACAGCACGCTGTCGACCCAGCCGTTGAAGTAGCCGGCGCACAGGCCCATGGCGATGCCCACGGCAAACGCGGTGAGCGTGGCGAGGATCGACCAGAACAGCACGGTACGGGTGCCCCAGATCAGCCGCGAGAGAATGTCGCGGCCAATCATATCGGTGCCCAGCAGGAAGCTCTGGCCGTTGTCGCCGACGGTCATTGGCGTGAGCAAGGGCGTGAAGCTTTCCAGCGGATCATGGGGCGCGATCCACGGTGCCAACAGCGCGATCAGCACCCAGCCGCCCACCAGCAGCAGGCCGAGCAATGCCAAGGGATGTTTGAACGAGTGCAGCAGGTTCATTGGGCACCTCCGCCGAGGCTGCGCAGGGTGATGCGCGGGTTGAGCCAGGTGTAGGCCAGGTCCGAGAAAATCTTGGTGATGCCCACCACCACGGCACTGACCATCGCGCAGGCTTCGATCAGGTACACGTCATGGTTCAGCGAGGCGGTGTACAGCAGCGAGCCGAAGCCCTTGTAGGCGAAGAACACCTCTACCACGATCACGTTCGACAGCAGCCACGGGATGTACAGCATGATCACCGTGACCGGCGCGATCAGCACATTGCGCAGGGCATGCCGCAGCACAATGCGTGAGGTCGATGCGCCCTTGAGTCGCGCCGTGCGGATGTACGGCGCCTGCATCACTTCCACCATCGAGGCCCGGGTGATGCGCGCTAGGTAACCGATGCCGAACAGGCACAGCACCATCAGTGGCAGCACCAATTGCACGACGCTGAAGCCTTCGCTCATGCTGCTCACACCGGGCAGCCAGTTAAGCCAGAACACAAAGATCGCGGAGACGAAAACCGCGCTGGCGAAGTCGGGAATCGAGGTGGTGACGATCGACAGGAACGACACCAGGCGGTCCAGCGCCGAGCCCTGGCGAATCCCGGCCAGAACGCCGAGGGTCAACGCCACCGGCACCATCACCAGCAAGGCCAGGCCGGCCAGGGTCAGGGTTTGCGCAAGGTTCGGCAGCAGCAGCTTGATCACTGATTCGCGAAAGTACACCGAGGTGCCCCAGTCGCCGCTGACAAAGTCCTTGAGCCACACCAGGTAGCGCCACACAAAGGGTTGGTTATAGCCATGTTCCACCAGCCACGCGGCGCGCTGGTCGGCGGCGGAGTAGGGGCCGAGGACGTTGATCGCCACGTCTTCGATATTCAGTTCCAGGGCCAGGAACACGATCAATGACACCGACAGCAGGGTCGCCACCAGCGCCAATAACTTGCGCATCAGAAAATGAGCCATGGGTGCATGCTCCGACTGTTCAAGGGATGCCTGCCCGTGTGCGGGCAGGGAGGAGGGCGTGCGCTAAATCAAGCGCTCATCCACACACTGTCCATCGGGTAGAAGTCGGAAGGGTGCACCTGGAAGCCCTGGACCTTTTTGCTCACGGCGGTGAACTTGTCGCCCCAGAACGGCTGCACGATCACGCAGGCGTCCTGCAGGATGCGTTCGACATTTTCCATCGCCACGGCGCGCTGTTTCGGGTCGATGATGCCCATGGCCTTGTCCAGCGCGGCATCGAACGCCGGGTCGCTGTAATGGCTTTCGTTCCAGGCGCCACCGCCGCGGTAGGCCAGCTCCAGGGACATCACACCGAGCGGGCGATGGGCCCAGTAGGTCAGGCTGAAGGCGGCCTTGTCCCAGATCGGCCAGTACTGTGCAGCAGGGATCACTTTGAGGTTGATGCGGATCCCGGCTTCCAGGCAGTTCTGTTGCAGGATCTGCGCGCAGTCCTGTTCATAGCGGCCCTGGGTGTTGCCGACGATCAGGTCAATGTCGATGCCGTTGGGGAAGCCGGCTTCGGCCAGCAGCTTCTTGGCCGCCGCCACGTCGCGGTTGCGCTTGGGCAGCGGGAAATATTCGGGGTGGGAAGGCGCCACATGATGGTCTTCGCCGAGGGTGCCCATGCCGCGATAGGCGATCTTCAGCATCTGCGCGTTATCGGCGCACAGCACCACCGCCTTGCGGATGCGCAGGTCGGTGAACGGCTTCTGGTCGCAGGCCATGCGCATCACCACGGTTTGCGCCGACTTGCAGGTCAGCAACTGGGCCCCGGGCAAGCGCTTGGCCAGGTCCAGTTCAGCCACCGTCACGCGGTACAGCACGTCGACTTGCCCGGCTTGCAGGGCGGCGAGGTGGGTGGACACGTCGGTGCCCATGTCGACGTAGCGCAACTCGTCGAGGTTGGCCGGTTTGCCCCAGTAATCGGCGCGCTTGGCGAAGGTCGCCTGCTTGTTCACGGCGAATGAAACCAGCTTGAACGGCCCGGTGCCCAGCGGGTTTTTCGCCCAGTCGTCACCGGCCTTGAAGCTGCGGTGAACGATGGCGCAGGTGAAGGCGTTGAGCATCTCCGGGATCGCCAGGATCGGCCGCTTGAGCACCAGGCGGAACTGGAACTCGCTGACTTTTTCGAAGGCCTTGATGTCCTGGAACGCGGTGCGGTTCACCGACTTGGAATCGGCGGCGATCCAGCGTTCGATATTGTGCTGCACGTCGTCGACGTTGAAGGTGTCGCCGTTGCTCCACTTCACGTTCTGGCGCAGGTTGAAGGTCCAGGTAGCGAGGTCTTCCGACGGGCTCCAGCTCTCGGCGAGGTAAGGGTGGGTGATGTTGTCGGCGTCGACCCAGGTCAGGTATTCCACCGAGTTGCGCAGCAGGTTCGAGGCTTCGATCCAGGTGATCAGCATCGGGTCCTGGATTTCCTGGATCGCGCAGGCAAACCGCAGGCTGCCGCCCTGGCGTGGCTCGGCGGCCTGGGCGTCATTGCCCAGCAGTGCGGAACCGAGAAAGGTGCTGGCACTGGCGACGGTGATGCCCAGCAGCGCGGCCGTGCGCAGGAATTGGCGACGGTTGATTTCGCCGCTTTGCACTTGGGCACACAGATCATTTACGGCTGGATGCGGCGTGGCGCCGTCCAGGGTAGTCAACTCTTTCATAAGCCTCTCCGGTACTTGCGAATATGCGTTTTTTTGTTGAACCGCAAGGGTCAATGGCAAGCGCCGCGAAGGCGTGACCGTGACCGCTGTGAAGCCGGCAGAAGAACAAGGCGCAACGAAGTCGGGAGGGTGGCAATGGGACAGGACATAGGGCAGCTCTCATGTTGTTTTTATTAGAGATGCCCGCAGTTTTGTCATTTGCGCAAAGATCGACAAACGACAAATTTTGCGTTGGAACGTTCTATAAACGCATGTTACATGTCGCTCCCCACCGACCGATCGTTCCCACGCTCTGCGTGGGAATGCCGCCCCGGACGTTCCGCGTCCCCTCTGCGAAACGGTGACGCAGAGCGTCACGGGATGCATTCCCACGCAGAGCGTGGGAACGATCAGTACCTCAACAAGCGCGGGTCGAACGGGTAGTCGGAGAGCAACTCGATGCCGTGTTCGTGGATGTAGATCTGCTCTTCGAGCTTGACCCCTTCGCCGCCGTCGTCGTGGCCGATGTAGCTTTCCACGCAGATGGTCATGCCGGCTTCGAACACACCGTCGTAGCCCAGGGCATCAATGTCTTCGCGATGCACCACGTAGGGGTATTCACCGGTCATGCCAACCCCGTGCACCAGGGCGAAGTAACGGTTGTTTTTGTAATGCTCGGGAATCTTCCAGGCCAGTTCCGCGTACTCCTTGAAACTGCGCCCGGCCTTGAGCATTTCCATGTTGGTCTGCACTTGCTCGTAGGCCAGTTTGTACAGCTCCTGCTGCTTGGCGGTGGCGGCTTGTTCACCGCACAGGAAGGTCCGCGAGAAGTCGGCGTAGTAGCCGAAACGCCCGACCACGTCAGTGTCCAGCGCTACCAGGTCGCCGGCTTCGATGGGCCGGGTGCTGCACTCCTGGAACCACGGGTTGGTGCGTGGGCCGGAGGACAGCAGGCGGGTCTCGACGTAATCACCGTCGGTGGCGATCACGTGCTGGTGCAGGTGCGACCACAGCTCGTTCTCGCTGATGCCGGGGGTGAGTTTGCTTTCCATCAGGCGCACCCCGGCTTCAGTGGCACGCAGGCTGGCGCGGATCATCTTGAGTTCGTTCGGCACCTTGATGCAGCGCGCACGTTCCAGCGGTTCCTGGGCATCAAATATCTGATAGCCGAGCTTTTGCAGTTCGAAGGCCGCAGCGGAGGTGGCGCTTTCAATGGCGATGCGTTTGCCGCCGCCGCATTTGCGCACCAGCTCATCGATTTCCGCGGCCCAGTCGGCGGTGACATTGCCCAGGAAACTTTCGCAGAAGTAATAGGAGATGGCTTTGGCCGGGCGCACTTCGTCGACGGTGTTGAGGGTTTCGGCCAGGTGCAGGCAGCCGCCGAACTCGAACACCACCACCGGGCCTTCTGCCGGGATAAACGCATAGCGGGCCGGGTTGCGCGCCGAGTACACCTGCATGTTGCGTGAGCCGGTGGCGTAGCGCATGTGGGTAGGGTCGAACAGTACGCAGGCGGCGTAGTCGCGTTTTTTCAGCTCGTTGCGTACCCGTTGCAGACGGTCCAACTGGATCTGCTGGATCTCGTCATGGGTAGGTTCGCAGTCAGCGGGGTTGCGGTTGGGGCCGGACAGACTCATGGGGTGTTCCTCGCAGGGCAAATACGGTTTCAAGGTTTTTTAGGTATGAATCAGTCGAGCAACTGGTCGCTGCGGACCAGGTTGCGTTCGGCTTGCAGATGGGCTTCGGACAGGCGTCCGTAAAGCTGCTTGGTGCGCTGGGCACGGCCAATGATTCCGGGCTTTTCGGAGTAGGCGAAGATCGCCGTGTTGCGCTCGGTGGCGCCTTCCACGCGGGTCACCCGGTGCACCGAAAAACGCCCTTTGAATATCTGCAAGTCGCCGGGATTCAGCTCCAGTTCCTGCACCCGCGAACGGTCCTCGCCACGCACCACCTTGCCGACGGCGCCGAGGTTCTCCTGGGTGCGCGAGCGAATCATCGGCGCGTACTCGAACAGGCCGCCGGCCTCGGGCTTCTGGGTCATCATGCTGACGATGAATTCGTTGGTATCGAAGTGCCAGGGCTGCTCGGTGCCGTCCGGCATCACGTTGATCACCAGCCCGGCGAACGGGTCGGCGTACTCGAAGATTTCCGGCTCATTCAGGCAGGCACCGATAAAGCGTTTCATCATCGGCGACACGTACAGCCGGTGGATGATCGCGTCCGGGGCGATCATGTCGCGGGTCACAAAGCCGCTGGTGCGCTCCATGAACGTGCGGCGCGGGTCATCGTGGGGCAGGGAGGTGTCGTCCTCGGTGAAGTAGGCGTTGACCTTGCGCACCGAATAAAACGTCTTGCCCGACAGCGCCAAACCTTCCAGGCGCGCCTGCTCAAGCGCCGCGGGGCGCAGGAAGTTCTTCAGCAGGCAGCAACCGTCTTCGGCCAGTTCGGCCCGGGCGTGTTCGATCAGGGCCTGTAATTGAACATGGCCCGAATCATGTATGGGATACAGCTCGGTATTAATAATGTCGCTGATATCGCCCACTTCAGCGTCAGCAAGTTGAAGGCTCATGCAAGACTCCCGGAACTATCAGTTGGTGTTTTTTGGCTGACCCGATAGTTGCTGAACGAGGTGCAAAGTGGAAATTACAAGTTGTGATCGAATCCATCGGCGAGGGCGATAGTTATGTCGGGCGAACTGGATGGCACCCTGCTTAAAGTGTTTGTGGCAATTATCGAGTGCCAGGGGTTTTCGGCGGCCGCCGAGCGCCTGCACAAGACCCAATCCACCGTCAGCCAGAGCCTGCAACGCCTGGAAGACATCGTCGGCACGCCACTGATCCGCCGTACCAGCCGCTCGGTGGGCCTGACCCCCGGTGGCGAAACCTTTTTGATCTACGCCCGGCAGATCCTCAAGCTGCACAGCGAGGCCGTCAGCGCCGCGCAATTGCCCAATCAACAGGTGTGTATCCACCTCGGCATGCCCGAGGACTACGCCGAGTATTGCCTGGGCGGGATGCTCAAGGACTTCCAGGCGCAGTTCTCCCAGGTACGGCCCGATGTGTGCTGCGAGATGTCGACAGCCCTGGTGGGGCGCCTGCAACGGGGCGAGCTGGACTTGGTGCTGGGGGTGGAACACGCAGGTTTGCACAGCGGGGAATACCTGTGCGACGAGCCGTTGGTGTGGGTCGCGGCGCCCAGCTGGAGTTGCGTGGGGCGTCAGTCGGTGCCGTTGGCGGTGTACGCCGAAGGCTGCGCGTTCCGTGCGAACGCCGTGCAGGCGCTGGCCCAGTCCGGGCGCTCGTGGCAGGTGGTTTACACCAGCCAAAGCCCGCGCGGCATTGCGATTGCGATCGAGCAGGGCTTGTCGGTGGGCGTGATGGCGCGCCGCCTGGTACCACCCGACTGGCAGATTCTGGACGAGCGCCAGGGCTTCCCGCCGATTGCCCCGGCGCGCCTGATGTTCTGGCGTTCAGCCGGTTGCCAGGTGCCGGAAGTGGATGCCCTGGTGGAGATTCTGCGCCGGCAACTGGGCCACTCAGGGCATCTGGGCGGCCAGCGCTTCGCGGGTGTGTCGCTGGGCCATGCGCTTGAGCAATAACAGGCTGGCCAACACCCAGGCCGCGATCCAGCCGTGCACCACCGCAAATTCGCCAGTGACTTGCAGCAGCCAGCCGCACAAGGCATTGCCGGTGGCACTCGCCAGGCCGTAGCTGACCATGCTCAGGCTCACCACTTGCAGGCTGTGCACCGGGCTGAGCCGGGCACCGACGTAGGCGGCCATCAAGCCCCAACACGGGAAATAGAACAGCGCGAACAGCCCTGCCGCCAGCCAGCTCAGTACCAGGCTCGGGTGCCCGAGCAAGCCGAGCATGCTCAGACCAAACGCGCCGATACTCAGGGCCATCACCCGCAACGCCCCCCAACGATCTGCCAGCGTGCCCAGCAGCAAGCCGCCGATCACACCGCCGATCCCGATCAGCGTCCACATCGAGCCGGTGACGGAGGCGCTGGCCTGTAGCTGCTCGCTGACGAACGCCGACAGGAAATTCAGAAACGGCCCGCTGATGGCGCCGATAAACGCGCTGAGCAAGACGATCTGCATTGCCACCGGTTGTGCCACGCACAACTTCAGCCATTGGCGCAGCACTTGTTTCAGCGCCGGCGCCATGGTCTCGCGTGGTGCCGGTTGCTTGATCGGGGCCAGTGCCCACAGGGTCAACAGCGTGACAACCAGCGTCAACCCGGCGCAGATCAGCCAGAACTGGCGCAACGACAACCCCTGCAACAGCGCGATCAACAGCCCGTTCAAGCACAGCGCAAAGGCTGAGCCCGAGGACGCCAGCCCGAGCACCCGGCTGCGATGTGTAGTCGGGATCACCTCTTGAGCGAGGGCCGAAATCGCGTTCCAGTTCGACACCGCGCACGCCGACACCAGTGCCAGGCACAGGGCAAACGGCAGCACCCACGGCGTGGCGACGGCCAGGGCCAGCAGGGCGGGGCTGAGGACGATGGTCAGGCGCACCATATTGCGCGGGCTGATCCACGCCGCCGCCAGGCCGCTGGCAATCGAGGCGCCCATGTAGAACAGCTGCAACAGCGCGGCGATCAATGCGGCCTGGCTGTAACTGAGCTCAAAGGCCAGGCGGATCTGCGGCAACAGCGCCGAATACAGGAACACACTGAAACCGTGGGTGGTGGCGTTGCAGGCGGTAAACACCAGTGCCAGCAAGCCAATACTTCGCCGGGATGAAACGGGTGCGTTGGACATGGCGATGACTCGATAAGTTAATCGCGAAAGAGAGGGGCGAAGTTACAGGAAGTACATCGGCAGACTAGCGTTTATAGCCTGGCAACGACCAATGCTTAATTGTCTTAGTGTGCATGCGTTATACGCAGGCTATTTATTCGTGAGCGACGGTCTGTAGCGATAAACGACACTTTCAGCGTTTGCGACGATTAATTGTTTGTCAGGCTGGGGTGCTACCGCTGACCCAATACAAAAAGGTATGTTGTGCAGGTTATTTCCCATGTGCTCCCGAGTGTCGTCCATGAAACGCAAAATGCCCGGTCTCAACGCCCTCAAAGCTTTCGAAGTCGCCGGCAGTACCGGCAGTTTTACCCGGGCCGCCGAGCTGTTGAACGTGACGCAGAGTGCGGTCAGCCGCCAGGTGCGCCAGCTTGAAGAACAGTTGGGCGAGGCCCTGCTGGAGCGTCGTCACCATCACCTGGAATTGACCAGTGCCGGGCGGGTGTTGCTGCGGGCGTTGCACCAGTCGTTCGACAAGATCGAGTTGACGGTGCGCAGTATCCAGCAGAAGTCCCATGCCAATCGGCTGCACATCAATGCGCCGCCGACGTTTACCAATCGTTGGTTGATGCCGCGGTTGGGGCGCTTGCGCGAGCAGCATCCGGAGTTGGAGCTGAGCATTACCACCCGGTTGCAGGACAGCCTGGCGGAGACCAGTACGCTGGATTGTGCGATTCGGTTTGGCGATGGGGAATGGGATGGGTTGGACAGCTCGTTGTTGATTCAGGAGCGGCATATCGCGGTGTGTGCGCCGTCGTTGTATGCCCGGGAGTGGAGTGACGGGATTGATCTGAATCGCATGACGTTGCTGCATGTGCTGGCGCGGGAGGATCAGCGGTATCTGACGTGGAAGCATTGGCTGGATGCGGCGCGGATCAGTGGGGTTGATATCGAGGGGGGGTATGAGTTTGACCTGCTGGATTTGGCGATCCGGGCAGCGATCGATGGGTTGGGGATTACCATTGCGGATTGGCATATGGTCGCTTCGGAGTTGGCCAGTGGGCAGTTGACGCAGGTGCTGAATGTGCATGTGGAGGGGCATCAGTCGTATTGGCTGGTGACCCGGCCGGAGCAGACGGATACGCCGCAGTTGCAGGTGTTTGCGCAGTGGTTGCAGGAGGAGATTTGGTTGGCTCAGCGGCAGTTGGAGCCTTCTTTGGCGGCTGGGTGAGGAGTGGGGTTTGTGTACATATCCATTGCTGCGGTAACGGCCACTTATGGTTCCGCTCTTACAGCGGGTCACTTTTGGCAAACGCCCCAAAAGTAACCAAAAGGTCTTTGCCCCACCACTCGGTGCCTCGCCCAGGCTCGGCATGCCC
>NZ_JACAPJ010000017.1:0-57284 GCF_013385765.1 Pseudomonas sp. C8002 | reverse complement strand
GTAAGAGCGGAACCAATCTCAGCCATCACCCAAAAAACGGATATACACGCAAATCACCTTCCCCGAGAAAGCACAAAGGGGACCCGAAGGTCCCCTTTAATTTGTCGTTGCGTGCTCTTTTTTTATTATTGAGGGGCGGTCTATTGTTGTTTTTGGCAACCGTGGCCCTTTACCGCTGTTTTTGGCGACCCCCATCCGGGGTCAAGAGCAAACGTATTTTTTTGAGCGCTGATCTGCTTCTTCGCACGCGATCCAACCAGTGGGTAGCTACCTTGAGGTAGTTTTTTGTTCTTCTCTATCCGGTTGCGGGTTTCGGCAAGCCGTACCCTGCGAAGCACATCTTCTCCAAAAAAATCTGTTAGCTGCGTCTCTGCCGTGTTGTTTTTGTTATGTCAGAGTCGTTACGTCTTATTTTTATTAGGTTTGGTGCTTTTTATTCTTGTTATGCAATAGAGATAGCAGAAGCCGTGCCAACTTTATAAAGTCCTTTAAAATCAATGGCTTGATTTTTAGGCGAGAAATTTCCTTCAGGAAATGCGACAAAATATGTTCCCGTGTTACCCGATGTGTAGCCGCGAGGTAACACATCGTCACAAGCGCACTACTCAACCGGCGCTGCGAGCCTTCGCCACGCGCGAACCGGTGGGGCGGCCGAGTACCGTACAAATCTGCTGACCCGCCAGAATCAGCTTGTCCATGTCGATACCCGTCTCGATGCCCAAGCCATTGAGCAGGTACAACACATCTTCAGTGGCAACGTTACCGCTGGCCCCCTTGGCATAGGGGCACCCGCCGAGGCCCGCAATAGAGCTGTCGAACACCTGGATACCTTCCTCAAGGCTGGCGTAGATATTGGCGATGGCCTGGCCATAGGTGTCATGGAAGTGCCCGGCCAGCTTGTCCCGTGGCACCTGCGCGCCGACCACCTCGAACATCCGGCGTGTTGCGCCTGCAGTGCCGGTGCCAATCGTGTCGCCCAGGGACACCTCATAGCAGCCCATGGCGAACAGCTCGCGAGCGACTGCCGCGACCTGTTCCGGCGCGACCTGACCTTCATAAGGGCAACCCAACACACACGACACATAACCCCGCACACTCACACCATGCTGCCTGGCCGCGGCCATGATCGGCACGAAGCGTTCCAGGCTTTCGCTGACGGAGCAGTTGATATTGCGCTGGGAAAACGCCTCGGAAGCCGCCGCAAATACGGCCACTTCTTTCACGCCCGCCGCCAGTGCATCTTCAAAACCCCGCAGGTTTGGCGCCAGCGCGCCATAGGTCACGCCCGGCTTGCGCTGGATCTGCGCAAACACCTCGGCCGACCCGGCCATCTGCGGTACCCATTTGGGCGACACAAAACTGCCGACTTCGATGTAACCCAGGCCGGCGGCACTCAGGGCGTCCACCAATTGCACCTTGTCGGCGACGCTGATGGGTTGCGCTTCATTCTGCAGGCCGTCGCGGGGGCCCACTTCCACCAGGCGCACATGAGAGGGGAGGGACATGGCAGCTACCTTTTATGAATGGCCAACCTGGCCCTGAATGGTCTGTTCCAGCGCCTGGATGCAACGCTCTTCGGCGGTGTCCAGTTCGAGCTTCATCTGTTCGATGTCGAGCAACTGTTGTTCCAGCTGCTCGCGGCGCTCGGCGATTTTCGCCAGCATGCTGTGCAGCTGTTTCTGGTTGCCGCTGGTAGGGTCGTAGAGTTCGATCAGTTCCCGGCACTCGGCCAGGGAAAAACCGATGCGCTTGCCCCGCAGGATCAGCTTCAGGCTGACTTTGTCGCGGGGCGAATAAATGCGCTCCTGGCCCCGGCGTTCCGGGGACAGCAGGCCTTGTTCTTCATAGAAGCGAATGGCGCGGGTGGTGATGTCGAGCTCGCGGGCGAGGTCGGAGATGCTGTAGGTCGTGCTCATGAGGGCGCTCAAGGAGTGTCTTGAGCGTTAAGCTAATGGCTGGTTGACGTTAACGTCAAGCTCGCTCCTACAGTTTGTCCAGCTTCTTCTCATGGGCCGTCACCTGCTGGCACAACTCGATCATCTGCTCGCGCATCCAGCGGTTGGCCGGATCCTGGTCGGTGCTTTCATGCCAGTACAGATGGGTTTCCACCATCGGCACATCATTCACCGGCAGGTTGAACCAGTGCAGTTCATGGCGCCGTGCGAAGCGCTCCGGCACGGTCATTACCATGTCGGTTTGCTGCAGCACCTGCGAGGCCATCAGGTAGTGCTGGGAGCGCAGGGCGATCTTGCGTTGCAGGCCCATCTTGCCCAGCGCCAGGTCGACATGGCCCAGGCCGTTGCGCCGGCTGGAGATATGAATGTGGGTCAGCGACAGGTAGTCATCCAGCGTCAGTTTGTCCTTGCCCGCCATCGGATGGCCCTTGCGCATGGCGCACACGTAGCGGTCTTCCATGAGCTTGACGTGGCGCACTTGCGGGTCGGTGTTGAGCGGCGCATCCACGGCGAAGTCCAGGCGACCGGCCGCCAGTTCCTTGGTGGTTTCCCGGCGCTTTGACAGGAAGCTCTCGATTACCACCGTCGGTGCCAGGCGGCGCAGGCGCTGGAACAGCGGCGGCAGAATCACCGCTTCGGTGAGGTCGGTCATGCTGATGCGGTAGGTCTTGGCCGCCTGTTGCGGGTTGAAGATCCGGCTTTCCTGTACCGACACCCGCAGCAGCGACAGCGCGTTACGCACCGGGCCAATGATGTTCTGGGCCATGGGCGTGGGCACCATGCCTTGGGCTGTGCGCACGAACAGCGGATCGTTGAAGGTCTCCCGCAGGCGGGCCAGAGCGTTCGACACCGCAGGTTGAGTAATCCCGACAATCTGCCCGGCGCGGGTCAGGTTGGCTTCGGTGTAGATCGCGTCAAAGACGATGAAGAGGTTGAGGTCGACCTTGCTCAGATTCATTTCGCTGCGCTCTTATTGTTAGGTGTCCATACGCCGATCATATATCGGTGATGAATGTTAATACACGCCGAGAATAGGCTAGGTAAATTATCAACGCTGTTCTAGCATCGATTCATGACCTCAACAACCTCCATTGAGAAGGTGCTGCCCATGGATTTCGCCTATTCGCCCAAGGTTCAGGAACTGCGTGAACGCGTCACCGCGTTCATGGACGCCTACGTTTACCCGGCCGAGCCTGTATTCGAACGCCAGGTTGCCGAAGGTGACCGCTGGCAGCCCACCGCGATCATGGAAGAGTTGAAAGCCAAGGCTAAAGCCGAAGGCCTGTGGAACCTGTTCCTGCCGGAATCCGAATTGGGCGCCGGCCTCACCAACCTGGAATACGCACCCCTGGCCGAAATCATGGGCCGCTCCTTGCTGGGGCCAGAGCCGTTCAACTGCTCGGCACCGGATACCGGCAACATGGAGGTGCTGGTGCGCTACGCCAACGAAGAGCAAAAACAGCGCTGGCTCGAACCGCTGCTGCGCGGCGAAATCCGCTCGGCATTTGCCATGACCGAGCCGGACGTGGCTTCCTCCGATGCCACCAACATGGCCGCCCGTGCAGAGCGCGACGGCGACGAGTGGGTGATCAACGGTAAAAAATGGTGGACCTCCGGCGCCTGTGACCCGCGCTGCAAGATCCTGATCTTCATGGGCCTGAGCAACCCGGATGCGCCGCGTCACCAGCAGCACTCGATGATCCTGGTACCAGTGGATGCGCCCGGTGTGAAGATCGTGCGCCCGCTGCCGGTGTTCGGCTACGACGACGCACCCCATGGCCACGCCGAAGTGCTGTTTGAAAACGTCCGCGTGCCGTACGAAAACGTCCTGCTGGGCGAAGGCCGGGGCTTTGAAATTGCCCAGGGGCGCCTTGGTCCGGGCCGTATTCACCACTGCATGCGTTCCATCGGCATGGCCGAGCGCGCGCTGGAACTGATGTGCAAGCGTTCCGTCAGCCGTACCGCCTTCGGCAAGCCGCTGGCCCGCCTGGGTGGCAATATCGACAAGATCGCCGACTCGCGGATGGAAATCGACATGGCGCGCCTGCTGACCCTGAAAGCTGCCTACATGATGGACACCGTGGGCAACAAGGTCGCGAAAAGCGAAATCGCCCAGATCAAGGTGGTGGCGCCGAACGTGGCGTTGAGGGTGATCGATCGCGCCATCCAGATCCACGGTGGCGCCGGCGTATCCAATGACTTCCCGCTGGCCTACATGTACGCCATGCAGCGCACCCTGCGCCTGGCCGATGGCCCGGACGAAGTGCACCGCGCAGCAATCGGCAAGTTCGAGATCGGCAAGTATGTGCCGCGGGAAATGATGCGCAGCGGGCAGTAAAACCGAGGTGTCTTCATCGCAGGCAAGCCAGCTCCCACAGGGGAATGCAGCCAACTGTGGGAGCCGGGCTTGCCGCGATGAGGCCAGTTGATCGTTCCCACGCTCTGCGTGGGAATGCTGCCCCGGACGCTCCGCGTCCTCAATACACCCAGACCTCCACCCGCCGGTTCTTGATCCGTCCCTCATCTGCTGTATTTGCCGCCACCGGCATCTCGGCACCGAACCCCTGAATGTCCCTCAGCACCACGCCGCTTTTAACCAGTTCCCGGCGCACCGCCATCGCCCGCAACTTCGACAATAGCGCCGCCCGCTGCGCATCACTCTTGGCATCCCCAAACCCCACCAGCGTCACCTGCTTGTCCAGCTTGCCGTGGCTCTTTATATAAGCCACTACCCGCATCAGGTCCTGGCGCGCCTTGTTGTCGAGGCTGGCACTGCCTTCCTCAAACCGGAAATTCACCGTCAGGCGCTGCGCTTGTCGGGCAATCGCCTGGTAATCCCCGGGCATCGGCGCCCGTGGTTCCACCGCCATGGCCTGCACCTGCTGTGCGATAAAACCGTTGGCGGCGACGATCGCCTGGCCCTTGCTGCTTTGTGCAAAGTCCACCAGGGCCTTGGCCCAGGGGTTTTGTGCAACAGGTGGCAGGTAGAAGAACAACCGGCGTGACAGTGGGTAGTCCTCGGTGGCGATCAAACTGTTCAGCGGCAGCATCGGCTGCGAGTCGCCATCGACGATGGCCACCGCCTTGGCCTGGCGCACATAGGGCAATCCGATAAAACCGATGCCCTGGGGGTCATGGCTGACAGCATCCGACAACTGCTCGCTGGATTCGAAGCGCTTGGCGCTGCCATCCAACGACTTGCCGCGCCGGCTGAGCACCAGTTCCTTGAAGGTGTCATAGGTGCCGGATTGATCATCCCGCGCGTACAGGTGAATCTGGCCACCGATGCCGCCCAGTTGTTCCCAGGTCGAGACTTCGCCGCTGAAGATCTGCGCCAGTTGCGCGGTGTTCAGCGTCCCCAACGGGTTGCGTGGGTTGAGGATGATCGCCAGCCCGTCAATGGCGATGACCTGTTCGGCGTCGGGGCTTTTCAGGTCGCCGAGGGCTTCGAGGTCCACCAGTTCGCTGTCCTTGATCGGCCGGGAAGACGCCGCGAGGTCGGCGTTGGCGTTTTTCAGGGCTGCGAACCCGGTGCTGGAACCATGGGCCGCCACTTCCACCGTCACCTTCTGGCCCTGGCGAGTCTTGCCGACGATGTGCTGTTCGTTGGCCTGGTCAGATGGCTCGCTGTGCACCGCTTGCAACCCCTGTTGCTCCATCAGCCCCTTGACCAGCGCCGGGCCAAGTGCCGCGCCGATGGTATTGGAACCCTGGATGCGCAAGGCCGGGCCATGTTCGGGGAAGGGCAGTGGGGTGGAAAAAGCGGCGAGGGGAAATGCGCTGAGCAGGGCCAGCAGGGATAGAACGCGCAGCATCATGCCGGCACCTTCTCAAGCCAAAGGGAGTGCCGCGAGATTAAGTCAGAGAGGTTTCAGCAATATGACCGGCATCACGCCGTCAAAAAGTGTGGGAGGGGGCTTGCTCGCGAATACGGTGTGTCAGTCGACGTATCCGGTGACTGACACTCCGTATTCGCGAGCAAGCCCCCTCCCACATTTAACGGCGCTGCTGTTAAGAAATCAGCTCAATTCCAGCCATATCGGTGCATGATCGGAGGGTTTTTCCATGCCGCGCAGGTCGTAGTCCACACCGGCATCCTTCACCCGGGGCAACAAGCCTTGGGAAGCCAGGATCACGTCGATTCGCAGCCCGCGCTTTGGCTCGTCTTCAAAACCACGGCTGCGGTAATCGAACCAGCTGAAGCGGTCTGCCACATCCGGGTTGAGGTGGCGGAAGCTGTCCACCAGGCCCCAGTTCTTCAGGCGGGCCATCCACTCGCGTTCTTCCGGCAGGAAGCTGCACTTGCCGGTCTTCAGCCAGCGCTTGGCGTTGTCGGCACCGATGCCGATGTCGCAGTCTTCCGGGGAAATATTCACATCCCCCATCACCACCACGGCCTGGTCATTGCTGAACCGCGACTCCAGGAGGGTTTGCAGGTCCTCGTAGAAGCGCTGCTTGGCCGGGAACTTGGTGGGGTGGTCGCGGCTTTCGCCCTGTGGGAAATAACCGTTCATGATGGTAATCGGGTTGCCGTTGGCGTCGGCGAAGGTGCCCCAGATAAACCGGCGCTGGGCGTCTTCTTCGTCACTGGCAAAGCCTTTGTGCAGCGCCAGCGGTTCCTGGCGCGAGAGCAGGGCAACACCGTAGTGGCCTTTCTGCCCGTGGTAATACACGTGATAGCCGAGGGCCTTGATCTCATCCAGCGGGAACTGGTCGTCGTGGACCTTGGTTTCCTGCAGGCCGATCACGTCCGGCTGGTGTTTCTCGATCAGTGCCGCCAGCTGATGAGGGCGGGCGCGCAGCCCGTTGATATTGAAAGACACGATTTTCATGGTCGGCGGTCCAGTCTGGCAAAAGGGCGATGCTAGCCGACAATGTAGGACGGGAGCCAGCCTTGTAGCAGCTGCCGAGGCACAAGGCTGCGTTGGGCTACGAAGCGGCGTCCGGTGGCTACACTGAACGAAACAGTGCCGCAGACGTTCGTAATAACAAGAGCGCGACCTTTTGAGTCAGCGCCCAGGGGAGATTCACTGTTATGCCTGACACCTCGACTGCCATCGCCCAGATCCACATGCTCGACAGCGGCTATTCCCGCGAAGCCCGTTCGCTGTTGTACCAGGCCTATCGCCATGAGCCGACGTTCGCCTACATCTTCGAAGCCGAACGTCCCGGTTACGAACAGCGGGTGCGCGCCACGGTACGTGAACTGGTCAAGCAGCACTTCTTCCAGAAACTCCCGGCGATTGGCCTGTTGGTCAACGACCGGCTGATCGGCATCGCCCTGATCGCGCCACCGACCCGCCGCCTGGGCATCACCGAAAGCTGGGCCTGGCAGTTGCGCATGTGGCTGAGTACCGGTGTGCGCGGTACCCGGCGTTATCTGGAATACCATCAGGCAGTGCTGGCGTGCCTGCCCTCGGATTCGGTGCATGTGCTGCCGTTGCTGGGGATTCACCCGCAATTCCAGGGCAAGCACTACGGTGAGCAACTGCTGGAAGCGGTGCACAACTGGTGCGCCGAAGACCCGCATTCCTCGGGCGTGGTGCTGGACACGGGGAATTCTCGCTATCTGGAATTCTATAAGCGCCAGGGCTATGAAGAGATCGGCGAGGTCGCTGTAGGACCGGTACTGGAACACGTGTTCTTTCACGCAAATCCGCAGGTGTTACAGGCTGCAACGGTTTAAGACAGAATTATTCAGACAAATCCGGGTTCTAACTCGCTCCCAAGCTCGTGTAGCATCCCGGCCTATGAAGTTTCCAGGAAGATTTACCAGCGGCTTGATTCTGCTGTTCACGAGCTGCGGCGCCTTGGCGCAAAGCGAATTGGATGTGCGCATCAAGCCTTCAAACGACGCGTTGAAAGCCAACATCGAAGGCTATATCGGCGGGGTCGGCGATCGTGACGAAGAAGCCCTGCTGCGGTTCAGCCGTGGCGCCGAGGAGCAGGCCCGCAAGGCTGCCCAGGCGTTGGGCTACTATCAACCGCAGATTGCCAGCGATGTGAAGGGCGGCAAGAACCCGCGCCTGATCCTCACCATCGACCCCGGCGAACCGGTGCATTTGCGCAATGTGACGATTCGGGTCGATGGCCAGGCCGCCGACCTCAAAGCCTTTCGCGTGCCCGCCAGCGACCAACTCAAATCCGGCGCCGTGCTCAACCACGGCAACTACGAAGACGCCAAGCGCGTCATCCAGAACCAGGCGTCACGCTACGGCTTTTTCAGCGGGCGCTTTACCAGTCAGAAACTCTCGGTCGACCCCAAGGCGGGCGTGGCCGATATCGAACTCATTTATGACAGCGGCCCACGCTACGCCTTGGGCAAGGTCAGCTTTGCCGGCGACACGCCGTTTGATGAAGACTTGCTGCAACGCATGGTGCCGTTCAAGAGCGGCGCGCCTTACGACTCCGAACTGATCGCCGAACTCAACCAGAACCTGCAATCCAGCGGCTTTTTCGAGGGCGTGCGGGTGGACGCTGCCCCGGCCGCTTCGACCAATGACGTGATCCCGGTGGCCGTGCAACTTGAAACCCGCAAGCCGCGCACCATGGGTCTGGGCCTCGGTTACTCGACCGATGTCGGCCCGCGGGGCAAGGCCAACTGGACGCGCCACTGGGTCAACCCCCAGGGCCACAGTTATGGCTGGGAAGCCGAGCTTTCCGCGCCTCGGCAGAACGTCGGGTTGTGGTACGACATTCCCATGGACCCGCCACTGACCGACAAATTGCGCTTTGCCGGCGGCTACCAGAATGAAGAAATCGCCAACACCGACACCCTGAGTAAACTGCTCACCCTCGGCCCCGAGTGGCACAGCAAGTTGCCCAGCGGCTGGACGCGGGTGATCTCGCTTAAATGGCAGCGTGAAGAATATCGCCTGGGCAACGACTCGGGCCTGAGTACGCTGCTGATGCCCGGCATCAGTTATTCCTACCTGCGCAGCGACAACCGCATCGACCCGCACAACGGCTATCGCCTGCTGTTCGACGCCAAGGTCGCCAAGGAAGGCTTGGGTTCCGACACCAATCTGCTTTACGGCACGGCGACCATCAAGGGCCTGACCACCCTGTGGGATAACCATCGTTTCCTGGCCCGGGCGCAGTTTGGCGGCAGTGCCACCAACGGCTACAAATCCGTGCCACCGTCGTTACGCTTTTTTGCCGGTGGCGACCAGAGCGTGCGGGGTTACGAGTACCAGACCCTGTCCCCGGAAAATGATCGCGGCGACCGCATCGGCGGCCGCTACATGGTGGCCCTGAGCGCCGAGTATCAATATTCCATCGCCGAAAAATGGCGGATCGCGACCTTTATCGACCAAGGCAACTCGTTCAACACCCTGGAAATGCCGAACCTGAAAACCGGTGTGGGTGTTGGCGTGCGCTGGGTGTCGCCGGTCGGCCCGATCCGCCTCGACCTGGCCCATGCCCTCGAAGATCCGGGCGGCATTCGTTTGCACTTTTCCATGGGGCCTGAGCTGTGATGCGTGGTTTGAAAATAGCGGGGCTGGCCGTGCTGGCGGTCCTCGCAGCGATAGTGCTGGCACTGTGGACGGTGCTGGGTACCCAAGCCGGCAGCCGGTGGGTGCTGGGCCAGGTGCCGGGTTTGACCGTGGAGAATTTCCAGGGTCGCCTGGGCGGGCAGTGGAGTGCCGACCATCTGTTATGGCAGCAGGACAGCAGCCGCGTGGAGCTTCAGTCGCCAAAGTTCGACTGGTCGCCGGCCTGTTTGATGCGCATGACCTTGTGCATCAACCAACTGGATGTGGAGCAGGTGAGCCTGCAATTTCCACCCGGCACCGAAGAAAGCAGCGGCCCGATTACCCTGCCGGATCTGAAACTGCCGGTCGCCCTTCAGTTGGGTGACATCCGCGTTGGCAGCCTGCTGTTCAATGGCAGCGAAGAGCTCCAGGGCCTGCAGCTGGCGGCGCACTGGACTGCCGCCGGGATGCAGATCGATTCGGTGCACCTGCAACGGGACGGTTTGGTCCTTGACCTGTCCGGCCTGCTGCAACCCACCGGCAATTGGCCGCTGGCCGCCAGCGGCAACCTGAGCCTGCCTTACGCGCCGGGCGGTGCGCCCTGGACGCTGGCGCTCAAGGTCGATGGCGATTTGCTCAAGACCCTCAAGCTCGACGCCGACAGCAGCGGCTACCTGCCGGCCAAGCTCAGCGGCGAATTGCAACCGCTGGTGGAAAACCTGCCGGCGCAGTTGCACATCACCGCCGACGGCTTCAAACCCAGCGCCGATTTGCCCGATACCCTGCAACTCAATCAGCTGGACCTGACCGCCAAGGGCGACCTGAGCAACGGTTACCAGTTGCTGGGCAAAGCCGTACTGCCCGCGGAAAAAGGCCCGGTGGACCTGCTGCTGCAAGGCAAGGTCGACGCCAAGGGCGCGCAGATCGCCGGGCTGGATTTGAATGCCGGTGACAAACAAAGCCTCAAGCTCAGTGCCAATCTGGACTGGCAGCAAGGCTTCAGCGCCGACGCGAAAATCGACTGGCTGGATTTCCCGTGGCATCGCCTGTACCCCGTGATCGACGAACCCCAGGTGGCCTTGCGTACCTTCAATGGTGAAGTTTCCTACAAGGACGGCAACTATCTGGGCAACTTCAAGGCCGACCTCGACGGCCCTGCGGGCAAGTTCAGCCTGGCCAGCCCGTTCAGTGGCGACCTCAAGCAAGTGTTCCTCCCCGAGTTGAAACTCGCGGCTGGTCAGGGCAAGGCCGAAGGCCACCTGAACCTGCAATTTGCCGATGGTATCGCCTGGGACACGGCGCTGGACTTGTCGGCGATCAACCCGGCGTATTGGGTCGCGGAGTTGCCCGGCACCCTCGCGGGCCCGTTGCGCAGCAAGGGCGAAATGAAGAACGAGCAACTCAAGCTCAATGCCGACCTCGACCTCAAGGGCCGTCTGCGTGGCCAACCTGCCGTGCTCCAGGCCAAGGCCGAAGGCGCAGGCGAGCAATGGACCCTCGGCACCCTGGACATTCGCCTCGGCGACAACCGCATCTATGGCAGCGGCAGCCTGCAACAGCGCCTTGCCGGGCAGATCGACATCAAGCTGACGCGCCTCGCCCAGCTCTGGCCGCAACTGCGCGGGCAGATGAATGGTCGCCTCGACGTCGCCGGCACCCTGAAAGCGCCGCAAGGCAAGCTCAACCTGGTTGGCCAGCAACTGGCGTTTGAAGATAACCGCCTGCAAAACCTGACCCTGGACGCGAACCTGGATAATGCCCAGCGCGCCAAAGTCGACCTGAAAGGCAGTGGCATCCAGGCCGGTGAAACCCAGCTCGGCACCTTCAGTGCCAGCGCCCAGGGCGATATCAAAAGCCAGAAAGTCCAGCTCGACCTGGCCGGCCCGTTGCTCAAGCTGGCCCTGGCCCTGGACGGCAACCTCGACAAAGGCAACTGGCGCGGGCGCCTGGCCAGCGGCGATGTGCAAGCCGGTGGCCAGGACTGGAAGCTGCAAGCGCCGGCGAAGATCGAGCGCCTGGCCGATGGCAAGCTGACCTTTGCGGCGCACTGCTGGGTCTCCGGCCCGGCGAGCCTGTGCGGCGAAGACCAGCGCCTGATGCCCGAGCCGAAGCTGCGTTACCACCTCAAGCAGTTCCCGATCGATAGCCTGGCGCAGTGGTTGCCCAAGGATTTCGCCTGGCAGGGCAAGCTCAATGCCGACGTGCAGCTCGACCTGCCGGCCAGCGGCCCCAAAGGCGTGGTCTCGGTGGACGCCAGCGGCGGTACCCTGCGGGTCAAGGACAAGGACCAGTGGCTGGATTTCCCCTACGACACGCTGAAGCTGGAAACCACCCTCAACCCCACGCGCATCGACACCCAGCTCAATTTCCGTGGCGGCAAGCTCGGCGAGTTGCTGTTGCAGGCGCAGCTCAATCCGCTGGCGAAGAACAAGCCGATCACCGGCAACTTCACCCTGACCGGCCTCGACCTCGCGGTGGCCCGCCCCTTTGTACCCATGGTCGAGAAGCTCAACGGCAAGCTCAACGGTAACGGGCGAATCGGCGGCAGCCTGCTGGCGCCTCAGGTCAACGGCAGCATCAACCTGGTGGGGGGGGAAATCTCCGGCCCGGAACTGCCCACCAGCATTGAAGGCCTGAATATCCAGGCGTTGATTGCCGGCGAAAGCGTGCAGCTCAATGGCGGCTGGCGCAGCGGCAAGGCCGGGCAGGGCACTATCAAGGGGCAGATCGACTGGGGCCAGGCCCTGGCGGTGGATATCGCGCTGCAAGGCACGCAACTGCCGGTCACCGTGGAACCGTACGCGGCCCTGGAGGTGGCGCCCGACCTGAAGATCAGCATGAAGAACGACAAGCTGGCGATCTCCGGCAAGGTGCAGATTCCCAAGGGCGAGATCACCGTGCGGGAATTGCCGCCATCGACGGTCAAGGTCTCGGATGACACGGTGATCGTCGGCAGCCAGACCGAAGAGGGCAAGCCGCCGATGGCCATGGCGATGGACATCGATGTGGAGGTAGGCAAGGACAAGCTGAGCTTCGCCGGGTTTGGCCTCACCGCCAACCTGCAAGGCCATGTGCACATCGGCGACAACATGGACACCCGTGGCGAACTGTGGCTCAACGACGGCCGCTACCGGGCCTACGGCCAGCGCCTGACTGTGCGCCGCGCGCGATTGTTGTTTGCCGGGCCGATTGACCAGCCGTTCCTGGATATCGAAGCGGTGCGGATCACCACCGAGCCGTCCCGGACCGTCACCGCCGGTATTCGTCTGAGCGGCAGTGCCGAGCAGCCGACTACGCAAATTTTCTCGGAGCCGGCCATGGCCCAAGAGGATGCATTGTCGTACCTGGTGTTGGGGCGTTCGCGCACCACCAACGGTGAGGACAACAACATGCTGGCCGAAGCGGCGCTGGGTCTTGGGTTGATGGGCAGTGCCGGGGTCACGTCGGACATCGCCAAGAACCTGGGCATCCAGGACTTTGAACTGGACACCCAGGGCAGTGGCAACAACACCGCCGTGGTGGCCAGCGGCAAGATCTCCGAGAAGCTCAGCCTGCGTTATGGCGTGGGGGTGTTCGAGCCGGCCAACACCATCGCCTTGCGCTATTTGCTGAGCAAGAAGGTGTACCTGGAAGTGGCCAGCGGTGTGGCCAGCTCCCTGGATATTTTCTACAAGCGCGATTTCTGATCCGTCCACGGTAATGGTGGGAGCCTGGCTCCCACCATTTATCCGCTAATTAGCAAGCAACCTAACTATTCGTTTGACATTCGCTGCCTAGGCAGTAACATCGTGTCACACATTCACTGCTTAGGCAGTTAATAGGCTGGTCACGATGAAGCACTTCACCCCCGAAAACTTCCACAACTGCCACCTCGGCCTGCTGCTGGGCCGGGCTGCGCTGCTCAAAGACAAGATCATCGACACCCACATGGAACCCCACGGCATCACGGCCGCGCAGTTCAAGGTGTTGATCATCATGGCCCAGTACGGCGTCGACACCCCGGCCGAGCTGTGCCGCAACCTGTCGTTGGACAGCGGCTCCATGACCCGCATGCTCGACCGCCTGGAACAAAAGGACCTGCTGGCGCGCAAGCGTTCCGAGCAGGACCGGCGCCAGGTGCAGTTGGTGCTGACCGCCGAAGGCCAGCGCGTGGCCGACATGCTGCCGCACATCGGTGCCCAGGCCTTGAACCAGTTGGCGGGCGCGCTGGAGCCGGGTGAATTGCAAGCCCTGGAAAAAATCCTGAAGAAAATTCTGATAGCTGCGGGTGACCCCATCACCATCCAGCGGGTAGGTAGTGCATGAACAATCGCTCCTTGCGTGCCGGCCTCAGCCTTGTGCTGGTGGCCATGACTATGGCCGGTTGTGCCAATTTCAGCGGCTTGGACACAGAAGGCAAACGCCTCGAAGCCAATAACCTGCAAACCGGCAAATCCCTCAGCGGCGTGACCCTGTCCACCGCTGCCTGGCCCACCGCCGACTGGTGGAAAGGCCTTGGCGATCCACAGCTCGACGGCCTGATCCAGGAAGCCCTGCAGAACAGCCCCGACATGCAAGTGGCCAGCGCCCGCGCTCACCAGGCCGAAGCCGCTGCCTATGCCGCCGACGCCGAGCGCATGCCGACCCTGGATGCCAGCGCCGGTGTCAGCCGTTCGCGCCTGGCCAAGGACCAGGACCCGTTGGGCCAGGGCGATGCCTACGCCACCGTGCGCAACATCGGTGCCAGTTTCAATTACAACTTCGACCTGTGGGGCGGCCAGCGCGCCGCCTGGGAAGCCGCGCTGGGCCAGGCCCGCGCCGCCGAAGTCGACCAACAGGCCGCGCGCCTGACCCTGGCGGCCAACGTCGCCAAGGCCTACAGCGACCTGGGCCAGGCCCATATCGTACGTGACCTGGCCAATGATGACCTCAAGCGCACCCGGCAGATGCTCGACCTGGGCCAGCGTCGCCTGAACTCCGGGATCGACAGCCAGTACCAGTACCAGCAAACCGAAAGCCTGGAAGCCAGCTCCCAGTCGCAACTGATCGATGCGGAAAAACAACTGCAGAGCGCGAAGATCGCCCTCGCGGTGTTGCTCGGCAAAGGCCCGGACCGTGGCAGCGAACTGGTACGCCCCAACGTGCTCAAGCCGAGCGCGGTTGCGGTGCCTTCGGTGTTGCCTGCCGAGCTGGTGGGCCGTCGCCCGGACCTGATCGCCGCACGCTGGCGGGTGGAGGCGGCGAGCAAGAACATCGCGGCCAGCAAGACCCGTTTCTACCCCAACCTCAACCTGAGCGCGAGCGCCGGGGCAGAGTCGTTGCTGGGGGATGCGATGTTTGGTTCGGCCAGCCGCTTCTTCAGCATAGCGCCGACCATCTCGCTGCCGATCTTCGACGGCGGCCGCCTGCGCGCCGACCTCGACGCTCGCGACGCCGACTACGACCTGGCCGTGGCCCAGTACAACAAAACCCTGGTGCAAGCCTTGGGCGATATCGGCAACACACTCTCGCAATTGCGCGAGACCGGCCGCCAGATCCAGGCCCAGCAACACGCCGCTGACATTGCCCAGCAGTCCTACGACACCGGCGTCCAGCGTTACAGCTCAGGTATCGGCAATTACCTGGACGTGCTCAGCATCGAACAGCAACTGCTCCAGGCCCAGCGTCAGTTGGCCACCCTGAATGCCGAGCAAATCGATCTTTCGATTCAACTGATGCAGGCCCTGGGCGGCGGTTTCCACGCCGATAACGTGGCCTCGACCACCCCAGCCACGCGCACTGAATAATTCAAGGTACTTGTCATGGCCACTGCCGAAACCAGCAACAACGCTCCTGAAACAAACAAGGCTGAACAACCCAACACCAGCAATCCGCGCAAACGCAAAGTCATGCTGTTTGTGCTGGCGCTGATCGTCATCCTCGGCGCCTTGGGCGTGTGGGGTTGGTACGAATTGTATGGCCGCTTCAGCGAAAGCACCGACGACGCCTACGTCAATGGCAACGTGGTGGAAATTACCCCGCTGGTGACCGGCACCGTGGTGAGCATCGGCGCCGACGACGGCGACCTGGTGCATGAAGGCCAGGTGCTGATCAACTTCGACCCCAACGACGCGGCCGTCGGCCTGCAAAGTGCCCAGGCCAACCTGGCCCGCACCGTGCGCCAGGTGCGTGGCTTGTACAGCAACGTCGATGGCATGAAAGCCCAGGTGCTGGCGCAACAAGCCAACGTGCAAAAGGCCCAGGACAACTACAACCGACGCAAGAACCTCGCTGCCGGCGGGGCGATTTCCCAGGAAGAACTGTCCCACGCCCGTGACGACCTGACCTCGGCGCAAAACGCCTTGGCCAACGTGCAGCAACAGTTCAAGACCAGCAGCGCCCTGGTGGATGACACGGTGATTTCGTCCCACCCGGACGTGCAGGCTGCCGCCGCACAGTTGCGCCAGGCTTACCTGACCAACGCCCGCAGCACCCTGATCGCACCGGTGACCGGCTATGTGGCCAAGCGTACCGTGCAACTGGGCCAGCGGGTCCAGCCGGGTACTGCACTGATGGCCGTGATCCCGCTGGATCAACTGTGGATCGACGCCAACTTCAAGGAAACCCAGCTGCGCAATATGCGTATCGGCCAGCCGGTGGATATCGAATCCGATATCTACGGCAGCGACGTGAAATTCAGTGGCACCGTCGACAGCCTCGGCGCGGGCACGGGCAGCGCGTTTGCCTTGCTGCCGGCGCAGAACGCCACCGGTAACTGGATCAAGATCGTGCAACGGGTGCCAGTGCGTATCCATGTGAACGCCGATGAGTTGGCCAAGCACCCGCTGCGCGTGGGCCTGTCTACCGTGGTCGACGTCGACCTGCACGACCAGAGCGGCCCGGTACTGGCCCAGCAGGCGCCGCAGAAGGCGTCGTTCACCACCAACGTTTACGACCGCCAGTTGGCCGAAGCCGACGCGATGATCACCCAATTGATCCATGACAACAGCGTCGCCGCTCCCAAGGCTGCCCAGCGCTGATTCGCCAATCCATCAGCTGCGGCCCCGGCGGCCGTAGCGCCAATCATGTTGCACAGGATTCGCGATGAGTAACGCTAACGCCTCCTTCACGCCGCCCAGCTTGCTGATGGCCACCATCGGCCTGTCCCTGGCGACCTTCATGCAGGTGCTCGACACCACCATCGCCAACGTGGCGCTGCCGACGATTTCCGGCAACCTCGGCGTGAGTTCGGAGCAGGGCACCTGGGTCATCACCTCGTTTGCCGTGAGCAACGCCATCGCGCTACCGCTCACCGGTTGGCTGAGCCGTCGCTTCGGCGAGGTGAAGCTGTTTCTGTGGGCCACCATCCTGTTTGTGCTGGCCTCGTTTCTCTGCGGTATTTCCACCTCGATGCCCGAGCTGATCGGCTTTCGGGTATTGCAAGGCCTGGTTGCCGGCCCGTTGTACCCGATGACCCAGACGCTGCTGATCGCGGTCTATCCCCCCGCCAGGCGTGGCATGGCCCTGGCGTTGCTGGCGATGGTCACGGTGGTGGCGCCGATTGCCGGGCCGATCCTCGGCGGCTGGATTACCGACAGCTACAGCTGGCCGTGGATCTTCTTTATCAACGTACCCATCGGCATCTTTGCCGTGATGGTGGTGCGCTCGCAACTGAAGAAACGCCCGGTGGTCACCAGCTACCAGCCGATGGACTACGTCGGCTTGCTCAGCCTGATCGTCGGCGTCGGCGCCTTGCAGATCATCCTCGACAAGGGCAACGACCTGGACTGGTTCGAGTCGAATTTCATCATCATCGGCGCGGTGATCTCGGCTGTCGCCCTGGCGGTGTTCGTGATCTGGGAAATGACCGACGAGCACCCGGTGGTCAACCTGCGGCTGTTCGCCTATCGCAACTTTCGCATCGGCACGATTGTGTTGGTACTCGGGTACGCGGGTTTCTTCGGGATCAACCTGATCCTGCCGCAATGGCTGCAAACCCAGATGGGCTACACCGCCACCTGGGCGGGCCTGGCGGTGGCGCCGATCGGGATTCTGCCGGTGTTGATGTCGCCGTTCGTGGGCAAATATGCGCACAAGTTCGACCTGCGCCTGCTGGCCGGGCTGGCGTTCCTGGCGATTGGCTTGAGTTGCTTCATGCGCGCCGGGTTTACCAATGAAGTGGACTTCACGCACATCGCCCTGGTGCAGTTGTTCATGGGGATCGGCGTAGCGCTGTTCTTCATGCCGACCTTGAGCATCCTGATGTCCGACCTGCCGCCGGCGCAAATCGCCGACGGCGCTGGCCTGGCGACCTTCCTGCGGACCCTGGGCGGCAGCTTTGCGGCCTCGTTGACCACCTGGATCTGGATTCGCCGGGCGGACCAGCACCATGCCTACATGAGCGAAAACATGACCACCTACGACTCGGCCACCCGGGACGCCTTGCAGGCGCTCGGCGGGGCAGGGCACAAGGCGTATGCGCAGTTGGACCAGATACTGACGAGCCAGGCGTACATGATGTCCACCGTGGATTACTTCACGTTGCTGGGGTGGATGTTCATGGCGTTGATCGTGATTGTATGGCTGGCGAAACCGCCGTTTGCAGCGAAGGCGGGGCCGGAGGCTTCTGGCCACTAAGCCTCAATCCATGATCATTCCCACGCTCCGCGTGGGAATGCCGCTTTGATGATCGTTCCCACGCTCTGCGTGGGAACGCCGCTTTGGACGCTCTGCGTCCGCTTTTGAAGGTCGTGACGCAGAGCGTCACAGGATGCATTCCCGCGCAGAGCGTGGGAACGATCTGGGTCAAGCGCCGGGCAGTGCCAACTGCGGGTTGACGAAGTCAAACGCCGCCAGTTGAAACCCTTGCTCATCCACCTGCAATGCCCACCCTTGCTTGTCCCAATCCCCCAGCACAATGCGCTTGGCCGCTTGCTCGCCAATCTGCAACTTGTGAATCGCCGGGCGGTGGGTGTGGCCATGCACCAACGTACGCACGCCGAACTGCTGCATCACCCTCGGCACTTCCTCAGGCGTTACATCGACAATGTCGTTGGTCTTCATCCGCGTCTGCGCGCGGCTTTCACTGCGCAGCTTGCGCGCCAGCTTGTGCCGCGTGCCCAAGGGCAGGTGGCGCAGGATGAACAGCGTGATGGGGTTACGCAGGATGCGCCGCAGCTTCATATAGCCAAGGTCGCGGGTACACAGGCTGTCGCCGTGCATCAACAGCACGGGCTCGCCTGCGAGTTGCACCACACTCGGGTCCTTGAGCAAGGTTGCGCCTGCGGCTTTGCAGAACGCCTTGCCGATCAGGAAATCCCGGTTGCCATGCATGATGAAAATCTGGGTGCCGCTGTCGCTCAGCTCGCGCAGGGCCAGGCAAATCGAACGCTGGAAGGGCGTCATCCCATCGTCGCCAATCCAGGCTTCAAAGAAGTCCCCCAGAATGTACAACGCCTGGGCGGAACGGGCGCGGCCGTTCAGTAAATCCAGAAACGCCCGGGTTATGTCCGGGCGCTCCTCTTCCAGATGCAAATCTGAAATCAGCAATATCACTCAACGATCTCGGCTTTCTCGACGATAACGTCTTCTACCGGTACGTCCTGGTGACCTGCCTTGCCGGTGGTTTGCACACCCTTGATCTTGTCGACAACGTCCTGGCCTTCGGTGACTTTACCGAATACCGCGTAGCCCCAGCCCTGCACGTTCTTGCCGCTGTGGTTCAGGAAGGTGTTGTCGGCGACGTTGATGAAGAACTGCGCGGAGGCCGAATGCGGCTCCATGGTACGGGCCATGGCGACGGTGTACTTGTCGTTGGAAAGGCCGTTGTCCGCTTCGTTCTGGATGCTTGGACGCTTGTCTTTCTTTTCTTTCATGCCAGGCTCGAAACCGCCGCCCTGGACCATGAAGTTGCCGATGACACGGTGGAAAACAGTGTTTTCGTAGTGGCCGGCTTTAACGTACTCGATGAAGTTGGCGACGGTGATCGGCGCTTTCTCGGCGTTCAGCTCGATGACGATGTCACCGTGGTTGGTGGTCAGTTTGACTTGAGTCATGTTCACTACTCTTTCAAGGAATTCGTGGGTTTGGGCGTTTTGCGCCTTACCTGCTTGGCAAAAACGGCAGCCAAGGCGCGCAGTTTAGCGTGACCTGCGGGAATTTCGAGGTGGTTTTTTACCGCCCGTGCAATAAATGCAGCAGTTTTTGGCCACGCTCTGTCAGGGCCTTGACAGCATCGGCTATGATAAGCCCTTTGTTTGTCGGCCTCACCCGGCCAAGTACTTCGTCTGTTCAAGGATCCTATGAGCAAGCCCACTGTCGACCCTACCTCGAATTCCAAGGCCGGACCTGCCGTCCCGGTCAATTTCCTGCGCCCGATCATCCAGGCGGACCTGGATTCGGGCAAGCACACGCAGATCGTCACCCGCTTCCCGCCTGAGCCCAACGGTTACCTGCACATCGGCCACGCCAAGTCGATCTGTGTGAACTTCGGCCTGGCCCAGGAGTTCGGTGGCGTCACGCACCTGCGTTTCGACGACACCAACCCGGCCAAGGAAGACCAGGAATACATCGACGCCATCGAGAGCGACATCAAGTGGCTGGGCTTCGAATGGTCCGGTGAAGTGCGCTATGCCTCCAAGTATTTCGACCAGTTGTTCGACTGGGCCGTCGAGTTGATCAAGGCCGGCAAGGCCTACGTAGACGACCTGACCCCGGAGCAAGCCAAGGAATACCGTGGCACCCTGACCGAGCCGGGCAAGAACAGCCCGTTCCGCGACCGTTCGGTGGAAGAGAACCTGGACTGGTTCAACCGCATGCGCGCCGGCGAGTTCCCGGACGGCGCCCGCGTACTGCGTGCCAAGATCGACATGGCCTCGCCGAACATGAACCTGCGCGACCCGATCATGTACCGCATCCGCCACGCCCATCACCACCAGACCGGTGACAAGTGGTGCATCTACCCGAACTACGACTTCACCCACGGTCAGTCGGACGCCATCGAAGGCATCACCCACTCCATCTGCACCCTGGAGTTCGAAAGCCACCGTCCTCTGTACGAATGGTTCCTCGACAGCCTGCCGGTACCGGCGCACCCGCGTCAGTACGAGTTCAGCCGCCTGAACCTGAACTACACCATCACCAGCAAGCGCAAGCTCAAGCAACTGGTCGATGAAAAGCACGTGTTTGGCTGGGACGACCCGCGCATGTCGACGCTGTCGGGCTTCCGCCGCCGTGGCTACACCCCGGCATCGATCCGCAATTTCTGCGAGATGGTCGGCACCAACCGCTCCGACGGCGTGGTCGACTACGGCATGCTCGAATTCAGCATCCGTCAGGACCTCGACGCGAACGCCCCGCGCGCCATGTGCGTGCTGCGTCCGTTGAAGGTGGTGATCACCAACTACCCGGAAGGCCAGGTCGAAAACCTCGAACTGCCGCGTCATCCGCAGAAAGAAGAACTCGGCGTGCGCAAGCTGCCGTTCGCCCGTGAAATCTACATCGACCGCGATGACTTCATGGAAGAGCCGCCAAAAGGCTACAAGCGCCTGGAGCCGAACGGCGAAGTGCGCCTGCGCGGCAGCTACGTGATCCGTGCCGACGAAGCGATCAAGGACGCCGATGGCAACATCGTCGAACTGCGTTGCTCCTACGACCCGGACACCCTGGGCAAGAACCCGGAAGGCCGCAAGGTCAAAGGTGTGGTGCACTGGGTGCCGGCGGCGGCCAGCGTCGAGTGCGAAGTGCGCCTGTACGATCGCCTGTTCCGCTCGCCGAATCCCGAGAAGGCCGAAGACAGTGCCAGTTTCCTGGACAACATCAACCCTGACTCGCTGCAAGTTCTCACGGGTTGTCGTGCCGAGCCATCGCTTGGCGACGCACAGCCGGAAGACCGTTTCCAGTTCGAGCGCGAAGGTTACTTCTGCGCGGATATCAAGGACTCGAAACCCGGTGCTCCGGTATTCAACCGTACCGTGACCTTGCGTGATTCGTGGGGCCAGTGATTCTGTTTTAAGGAACTGTCGTGCTAACGATCTACAACACACTCAGCAAGACCAAAGAAGTCTTCAAGCCGCTGGATGGCAACAAGGTGCGCATGTACGTGTGCGGCATGACCGTGTACGACTACTGCCACATCGGCCACGGCCGCAGCATGGTTGCCTTCGACCTGGTGACCCGCTGGTTGCGTTTCAGCGGTTATGACCTGACGTATGTGCGCAACATCACCGACATCGACGACAAGATCATCAATCGCGCCAACGAAAACGGCGAGTCGTTCGACGCGCTGACCGAGCGCATGATTGCTGCGATGCACGAGGACGAGGCACGCCTAAACATCCTCAAGCCGGACATGGAACCGCGCGCCACGGACCATATCCCGGGCATGCACGCGATGATCCAGACCCTCATCGACAAGGGTTACGCCTACGCCCCGGGCAATGGCGACGTGTACTACCGCGTCGCCAAGTTCATGGGCTACGGCAAGCTGTCGCGCAAGAAAATCGAAGACCTGCGCATCGGTGCGCGGATCGAAGTCGACGAAGCCAAGCAAGACCCGCTGGACTTCGTGCTGTGGAAAGGCACCAAGCCCGGCGAGCCGAGCTGGGAGTCGCCATGGGGCGCCGGGCGCCCGGGCTGGCACATCGAATGCTCGGTGATGTCCACCTGCTGCCTGGGCGAGACCTTCGACATTCATGGCGGCGGCAGCGACCTTGAGTTCCCGCACCACGAAAACGAAATCGCCCAGAGCGAAGCGGCCACCGGCAAGACCTACGCCAACGCGTGGATGCACTGCGGCATGATTCGCATCAATGGCGAGAAGATGTCCAAGTCCTTGAACAACTTCTTCACCATTCGCGACGTGCTGGAAAAGTACCACCCGGAAGTGGTGCGCTACCTGTTGGTGTCGAGCCATTACCGCAGCGCGATCAACTACTCGGAAGACAACCTCAAGGACGCCAAGGGCGCCCTGGAGCGCTTCTACCACGCGTTGAAAGGCCTGCCCTCCGTGGCGCCTGCGGGCGGCGAAGCGTTTGTTGCGCGGTTCACCGAAGTGATGAACGACGACTTCGGTACGCCTGAAGCCTGCGCGGTGCTGTTTGAAATGGTGCGCGAGATCAACCGCCTGCGCGAGAGCGATCTCGACGCAGCGGCGGGGCTTGCCGCACGTTTGAAAGAGCTGGCGAGCGTGCTGGGGGTATTGCAGATGGAAGCCGATGACTTCCTGCAGGCGGGCGCTGAAGGGCGTGTGGATGCCGCTGAAGTTGATGCGCTGATCCAGGCACGTTTGACTGCCCGGGCCAACAAGGACTGGGCGGAGTCTGACCGTATCCGTGACCAACTGACCGCGATGGGTGTGGTGTTGGAAGACGGGAAGGGCGGTACGACGTGGCGGTTGGCTGATCAGGCTTGATGAGTGAATGCTGAATAAAAAACGCCCCGACTGGTTCGGGGCGTTTTTTTTGGCCTGTCTATCCGTTATTCAGGGGGCGGTTCTTACAGCGTGTCTTGGACGGGACACCTGTGCGGGGACATGGTTGACGCATCGAGGGGCGAGCAAGCCATCTCAAGATCAAACGCAGAGCTGCTTAATGTGGGAGCGGGCTTGCTCGCGAAGAACATGAGGGCGCCGCGTTGAATCAGGACGCCCACATCTTCGTTAACGACCTTCGCGAGCAAGCCCGCTCCCACATTTAAACCGTGCCCGCTTCTGATTTTGCTGTTGCTTCACCACACTCAAGCCGGCCGGTAGGCCGCTGTGCTCTTGATCTGCTTTTGATCTTGATCTTAGGCGCTAGCCTAAGCGAGGTGCCGAGTGGTGGGGCAAGAGCGTTATCGATTGTTCCCATGCTCCGCGTGGGAATGCCGCCCCGGACGCTCTGCGTCCCGCCGCCAATGTGAGGTTGAGTTCTGCATGAGTTGATGCGGGGCGTCACGGTATGCATTCCTACGCAGAGCATGGGAACAATCAAACGTCCAGGTGATCATCTTTGGGACTTTCCGGGTAAGCGCTGCCACCACCAATTCAAGTCGCGTTTGACAGGAAGTGCTAACGCATGCAGGAAAAGACAGATAAATGCGAGCCAACCAACCGACTCGTAGTTATTAATGATTTCCGGGTGATGCCCGAAGTACAAGAAATTATCAAATTTAACGATGTCCATGTGTACGCTCATAAAAAGCATGTTTACCCCCAGGCCTAGCAGGAGCTTGGTGTAACCAATATTTTTGCTGGAAAGGATCACTTTGAGGCTGTACGCAAATAGAATGCCGAATACCGAAAAAATCAAGAAAGCTAAAATAATCAATTTTTTGTCTCTTGATATAAATTCTTTAGCGTTAAGACGTCTGCGCCTGCTTCAAATGCCAATGAAGTTGGCCCCATGGTCTTGTATGCTCGTATTTTGTCCGTATTGAGATACCTAAATAAACGCCAGGCATCTGGTTTTAACACGTGCCTTGTAACGCTGTAGGCAGAAAGCCCAATATCAACAGAGCCATATGCCATATTTGCTTCACGCTCGCCATATCCCATCGCAGATGATGCCGAGTGATACCCCTTGCGCAGTGGACCCGTCGTATCGGATTGCCCTGTCACAAGGTTGCGTCCATTTTCATATAGGTTGTTTGCCCCATGTGCCATCAGTGGCATCCCTGCGATAAGGCAAAGTGTCCCAACTGAGGCGTAGCAAATACCTGCACCTGTTGCGACTTGCATAGCGCCAGCAACGACTCCCAGTCCCCTTAACGCTATTTCTCTAGACTGATGAGACAAACTGCGCTGCTCTGTCTTTATCTTCATCAACCCTTGCGCAATACTCTTCTTGCCTTGTTCAACATCCCTGACAATACTGCGCGCGTAATAAGCAACCTCCCGGTTGAATATGGACCGTGTTATCCCATCCTTGAGATGCCGCGCACTGATCGCACAGGCGTGATTCGTCAGCTTTGCTGCGGCTTGACTAACTTCCCACAGTTCATGAAACGTTGGCGTCGATGGTTCTTGATTTAGTTTCATAGATCGGTCTCGGGCCATGAACTGTAGCCACTGGTACCGGCCAGATGGTGAGTCCAGATGATTTCCCGATACCGGATGGAGAGATGCTCTTGTGCATCTATATCGTGCATTAGTACTGCGTGGGGCACGTCAAGGGAAAGGTCCGCGATGATGCAACCCCGTAGGTCGACGGTGTAGTACTTCTGGTGTTGGCCAAACTGAGAAATACGGTAGAAATGGATGATGCAGTTAAGCTCTTCTCTTTTGGAAAGTGCCATCGCCAACAGAGGTGAAGCTTTATCGACGTTTTTTGTAATGACCACTGGCCCATGAGTCGCAGCTCTGACATTCCCTTCATTGAGCATGTTGTGGTTATAGGACATCACCATTATTTCGTCGCGATGCCCTTCCTGGCATTTGTTACCGATAGAGTCTTGTGTAGAGCAGCCTGCGGAAATAAGACCCTGGGTTTTTCCGTTGATAGTCATGTAACCGTGGTTAGCCATAAAGAAGCATCCTGATCTATTGGTTTTCAGAATACAAAAAATGGCAAATAGGAAATATCGGAAGATTCTCTTTGAAGTGTGTGAGCAATATGTAGGATTTTTCTCTAATGGAGGGGCGGGTCTAGTTGAAATCGAATAGATCCACCCCGTTGTGTTTTTTTCTCTTTAACGTAGTTGGTTGTGTGTTGCGCCGCATTGATCAAGGGTGCTATCGACCAATAACTGAATCCCCTCCAACATCCGGCAAATCCCCAACGCCACACTCCGGGACGGCCCATCGATTTCAAATGCCAGATTCGTACCTAACACCTGCACCGACGCCAAGTCCTCCGATGCATTGACCAACAACGTCTCCGCGTCCAACCCTTCACGCACGACAAAAAGCCTGGAGCTCTCGTCAGGCGAATCAGGTTCAGAAGAGGGATTCAGATAATGATTAATCGCCCGATGAGCAGCCGCGTGAAGCGAGGGTGAATCGAGTGGCGGGTTTGGACTGTCTTTGATCATGACGACGCTCCTAGAGTAATGGAGCCGCCACCCATCGCTGCGAAACGACAATCGGGTGGCAGCTGTACGCAGGTTCGCAGACCGGGACTCTAGGCACCCGGCATACCCGAAGGTATCCCGCGCACAGCCGCCATAACATCAGGCATAAAAAAGCGCCCGCTATCTTGTGGTGGACGCTGTGCGTCTAGAGTTTACCCGGGCTGCGAAACACGGTCGCTGAATTTGCAGCGACCACCGAAGAGTAGGGAGCCATCTTCTGAGCGACAACCCTAAAAAGCTGTCGGAAATTTCCGGGTGTTAACCCGCGACCATCAGCGCTTGCCACTCACCTCATACCGGCTTTGAACAAACCCGTTATCCGACGCATACGTGCCGATATGCCGAAGCTCATGCTCGCCACCCAACTGGCTGAACAAGGGGATCCCCTGGCCCAGCACAACCGGAATACGCGTGATGATCATCTCGTCGATCAACCCTGCCTCAAGAAACGCCTGAATCGTCTGGCCGCCGTCGATATACAGGTGTTTCATCCCGCGCTCGGCTAACTCGGCCACGAGGGCGTTCACATCCTGGCTCACGACCTCAACCTTGCCCTTCAAATGCTCAGGTAGCTCAAGCGACTGATGAGAGAGCGCAAACACCGGAAAATCCTCATAGGGCCACTCCGGAAAGGACAACACTTTTTCCAGGGTCTTGCGGCCCATCACCAGCGCATCCACGGTGGCGATGAAGTGTTCATAGGTCACGCCGTTCAATTCGGCGCCTTCGTACTCAGGGCGATGAAGCCACTCGATATCACCGTCTGGCCTGGCAATAAAGCCGTCGACGCTGGCTGCGATAAAGACCGAACATTTGCTATCCATGGGGCGTGAAACTCCTTTTCTGTGTGCTTGAAAATATCGACTGTCATGGGTCGGCAACGCTAATGTTAATTTAATCTTGCGATGCAATAAGCGAGCATTGCCAAAAATCACCGTGGGTACCCGGCGCAGGCCGGTGTGCCTTTTCGTATTGCGAGGATCTATGCGCCGTTGGTTAATCCGCTACCGTTACGCGATCATTTTCTGGCTGTGCTTCGGGGTTTTCCGCACCTCCCTGGCTGACTGGAATCCCATCCCGTCCGGTTCCATGCGCCCGACGTTGCTTGAGGGCGATGTGGTGCTGGTCAATCGCGTCGCGTACGACCTCAAATTGCCCCTCACCGATATTTCCCTGGCGAGACTGGATAACCCCCAGCGCGGAGATGTCGTCACGTTCTCTTCGCCCAAGGATGGCACGCGCTTGATCAAACGCATTGTCGGTATCCCCGGCGATACCCTGGAAATGCGCGACGAGGTGTTGTGGGTCAACGGTACGCCGGCCACCTACAGTAATGGGCGGGACATCAGCGAGCCTATTGCGCCTGGCCAAACAGTTCCGGGGATCAAGGTGACGGAGCGTGCGAACAGCAGCCAGCGCACGGTGCAGTTCATGCCGACAGTACGGGCGCTGCGCGATTTCGGCCCGGTGGTGGTGCCTGCCGACAGTTACTTCATGCTGGGCGACAATCGCGATAACAGCGATGACTCCCGCTATATCGGGTTTGTGCCGCGTCGGCTGTTGATCGGGCACGCCCACCATATCCTGGCGTCAGCGCAGATCCTGGACCATTGGATGCCACGATTGGGTCGATTTGGCGCGCCGATACTCTAGTGGGCTGATCACGCTTTTGCGCTCAGCGCCCGCAGTGCAAACCCCGCAATGCGCTCCAGTTGCTCAGTGGTGGCGCCGCCCTTGCTGGCGACTTTCATGCCGCTGAGGGTGGCCATCAGAAAATCACACGCGCCCGAGAGATCGGTGCCGACGGTCAATTCGCCTTGTTCCTGCGCACGCTCCAGCGTCTGTTCGAATGCATTGCGCAAGCGTTCGGCGCTGTGGGCGGTGAGTTGATTGATCTCATCATCTTCCAGGCCGAACTCGCAGATGGCATTGACGCCCATGCAACCCGCCGTCCCTTCCCGCAGGGCGCGGGTGGCGAAGGATTGCAGGGTGTCGTGCAGTGCCTGCAGCGGGGTCGGGCCCTGGTTCAGGCGCTCGATCAAGTCGTCGACGCCGGTGCGCTGATACTCGGCCATCGCCAACAGGTACAACTGGCGTTTGTCGCCAAAGGTGTTGTACATGCTCTGGCGGCTCAGTCCCATGGCCTGCATCAGTTCTTCAGTCGAGGCCGCGGCAAAACCCTTGTCGCAGAAAACCCGGATGGCCTCGCGCAGCACCTGGTCGCGGTCGAATGCTCTGGGTCTTGCCATGGTTACCTCGGGGGAAATTGCAGGTGAAGGCTCAGGCCAGGTAGCCGCCATCGATGGTCATGCTTGTGCCGGTGACAAATGCCGCTTCTTCGGACGCGAGATAAGCAACCATGCCGGCAACATCGTCGGCGGTACCTACGCGGCCCAAGGGGATCAGGCTTTTGATCATGTCCGCATGGGGCCCGTCTGCCGGGTTCATGTCGGTGCTGGTCGGGCCCGGCTGCACGTTGTTGACGGTGATGCCGCGCGGCGCGAAATCAATCGCCAGGCCGCGGATCATACCGGCGATCGCCGACTTCGTCATGCTATAGACGCTGGAGCCCGGGAAGCCCGAACGTTGGGCGACCACGCTGCCGACGGTGATTATTCGGTCACCCGTATGCATCACCGCCGAGCTGGCCTTGGCCGCCGCAAACGTGGCCCGCACATTGACCGCAAACATTCGGTCGAAGTCTTCCAGGCTGAAGGTGTCGACGGTGCCCATCAGCAGGATCCCGGCGTTGTTGACCAGGATATTCAAGGCGCCGAAATGCTCGACAGTGGCCGCGACCGCCCGTTCTATTGCCGCCACATCGGCGCTGTCGGCCTGAATCGCCAAGGCTTTTCCGCCCTTGCTTTCGATCAGGCCAACCAGCGCTTGCGCCTTGTCGGCAGAGGAGGAATAGGTAAACGCGACCGCTGCACCTTCAGCTGCAAGCCGGCGGACAATCGCTTCGCCGATACCGCGGGAACCGCCGGTGACCAGGGCGACTTTGTGGTTGAAGCGAGGGGTGTGAGCTGTCATGGGGGAGGCCTGAGGTTTAGTGGATTAAATAATCCACTAAACCGTACCAGCCTGGAAATACTTAGCCAAGCTGTTTTTGGATTAATTAATCCTTAACTGCCGGATGTGCTCTCGAATCCTTCATCAGACGCCGGTCATTTCAGGTCGCTGTAGGTCAACCTGAACTCCGACAGCGCCGGGTGCTCGGTTTTCCACTGGCGGCCATACGCCTTGGCTGTTTCCATTTCTTCGGCAGTCAGCGCGCTGGCCAGTTGTTGCAGGTAGCCTGCGGCATCGGCGTGCCGTGGGTTTTGCCGGGTACTGTCCATGACCAGCCAGTAGAGCCCATAGGCGTGGATTTTGTTCTCGGGGTAGTGATAGCGGTTGGTGCCACTTTCATCGATATCGAACCCGCCGAGCGCACCGGCATAGGTCATGACGCCATCAAGGTCATTCAGCGCCAGCCGTTTTTCCAGGTGTATGCGCTGGTAGGAGAGGTTGCGGTAGTAGGTCTGCATGTTGGCCAGCCACTTCATCGCTGGCGGGAAGCCCTTGAAGGCCGCATACCTGAGCATGGAGTCGCGGTTGTCACTGGCCTCCGGGTTTTTGTCGTACAACAGCGCCGCAATGTAATAGGCCTCGGCGCAGCCGGCATCACCTGCCTTTCTCAGCCACGAGCGATCTTTGGTCAGTTCATACAGCTGCAGCATCGCTGCGCCGTCGCCAGCATCGGCACCTGCCTGGGCGAGGGCCTTGGCCTTGGCCAGGTTGGTTTCGCCACCCAGGCGCATCAGGGCGTACACATGATCCTGGGCAGCGGCCAGGCGGTACCACGCCTGGGCCTCGGGGTCGACACTGCCGACCCGGCGCCGGATGGCTTCGCCCAGGGCGTATTGTGACGGCGCATCGCCGGCCGAGGCGGAGATGGTCAGGTGGATTTCGCACTCTTCGAATTCACCGAGTTGATACAACTCGAGACCCCGCTGCTTGGCTGCCTGTTGCTGGCTCGTCAAATGTGAAATCAGCGCATTCAGCGAGTTGAGCAAATCAAACAGCGTGGTCAGTGCATCGGAATGGGTATACATGATCATTACCTGTATCGGGATACGTTGTCCGATAAAGGTAGGTGGGGCGGTGGGGCCCCAGGTGACAGATAGTTATCGGCAGGAGCGCTGCCTTTCCCGCGCTCTGGGCAACCCCTCAAACGCTACGGCTGCCACGTATTGCCTGGTCCAGAAACAACGCCGCATTCGCCACGGCCTGCATGCCTTCGGGCAAGATTGCCGCAAACAAATGCCAGACATGAAACATCCCGGGCCAAACCTCCAGCGATACGCGTACCCGGTTTTCCCCCAGGTGGGTGGCCAAGCGCATGGCGTCGCTGAGCATGACTTCGTTTTCGCCGATCTGCACCAGAATGGGCGGCAATCCCCGGACGTCCGCGAACACCGGCGATGCATCGGGATCATTCGGCAGCGCGCCATTGAGAAACGCTTTTGCAAGCAGCGTCAGCCCCAGGCGGGAGGCTTGCGGGTCGAGGCCGTCACGGTTGTCGATGGAGGCGCCGGTGTGTTCCAGGTTGGCCCACGGCGACAAGGCGGCGCCCCCGGCGGGCAGTGGCAGGCCTGCGTTGCGGGCCTTGACCATCACCGACACCACCATTGCGCCGCCGGCCGAATCGCCCGAGAACACGATGGACCTGGGGTCATTGCCCTGGTCGAGCAGCCAGCGATAAGCCTGCAACGTGTCATCAACAGGTACGGGGAACGGATGCTCGGGCGCCAGGCGGTAGTCGGGCAGGTAGACTTTGGCACCCAGCAGTTTTGCGAAGTGGCCGGCAAGGCCCAGGTAGCCCCGCGGGCTGCCGCCGACATAACCACCGCCGTGGATGTAAAGCAGCACCTGGTCACCCTCAAACCCATCAGGCACGACCATCATGCCCGGTACGCCACCCATATCGACGTCACAAAAGCTGACACCGGCGGGAATCGGATGGGAACAAAGCACCTGCTCATAAGCCTTGCGCTGCTCATTGAGGGTGAGGGTGGTTTCCTGGCCCGTGAGAAATGGGCCGAAGTCAGCGGCGCAGGCAACCCACGCGTCGAGATGGGCCTGGACAAGGGGAGTGAATGCCATGGGGGAGAACCTCATAAAGTGATCCCGATACCGGGATTAGCGATTGAGGTTCTATTTTATGGATTCTATTGGAGAACGAATTTCACCACTGCGGCGCCTGTGGGGATCAGCTGCCGCTGTCAGTGCGACGGCTGCTGACTTCAGCCGGCACATCATCCCCGGCCATGCGCTTGCGGAACAACGCGGTGCGTGCCAGCAGCAATGTGGTCACCGGCACTGTGATCGACAGCAGGATCGGGATCAACCAACCGTGCAACACCGGCCCGGACTTGAGCACCGAAAAGTAGATGATCGAGGCCAGCGCCACACACCAGGCGCCCAAGGTCGAGGCCAACGCCGGCGGGTGCATGCGCTGGAAGAAGTCTTTCATCCGCAACAACCCAATCGCCCCAATCAGCGCAAACAGGCTGCTAAGCACCAACAATACCGCGACGATCACTTCAACCCACAGCGGCAACACATCGACATTGATCATTCGATCACCTCCCCACGCAGCAGGAATTTCGCCAGGGCAAACGACCCCACAAAGCCAAACAGCGCAATCAACAACGCCGCTTCAAAATACGTGTCACTGGCATACCGAATACCCAGCACCAGCATCATCAGCATGGCCAGGATGTACAGGTAATCCAGCGCCAGCACCCGGTCTTGGGCCGACGGGCCTTTGAACAGGCGCACCAGGGTCAGCACCATGGCCAGGGAGAACAGGAACAGGCTGAACAGGATCGCATTGGAGAGCAGGGCGCTCATTCGAAGATCTCCATCAGGGGCCGTTCGTAGGCGTGTTTGAAGTGCTCGATAAACTGCGCTTCGTCATCCAGGTCGAACACGTGGATCAGCAGGACGCTGCGGTCCAGGGCCAGTTCCGACCATACGGTGCCCGGCGTCACGCTGGTGATCATCGCCAGCACGGCCAGGCCGTTGGCATCCCGCAGGTCCAGGGGGATCTTGATAAAGCGCGAACGCGGGGGGCGCGAGCCGCAGGTCAGGATGCCCCAGGCCACGGCGAGGTTGGAGATGATCACGTCACGTCCCACCAGGAAGAACAAACGGATGATCACCCCCGGGCGGCGGATGCGGATCGGCAGCGGGCGCAACGGCGCCATCATCAGCGGTGCCGCAAAGCCGAGGATCGCCCCCAGCAGCAGGTTGCCGGGGCTGACGGACAGGTTCAGCACCAGCCACAACAACCACAATGCCAATGACAGCCACGGGGCAGGGAACAGGCGCTTCATGGCTGCACCTCCAGGGCGGCGGCCTTGGCTTCAGGGCTCGGCACCGGACGCGTCGCCATGACCGCCATCACATAGTGTTCCGGGTTGTTCAGGCTCTCGGCGGCCGCCTGGGTATAGCGCATCAGCGGCTCGGCCTTGAACGTCAGGGCGATGCTCAGGCCCAGCAGGAAGAAAATCGGCACGCATTCGAAGCGGCGCAGCAGCGGCGATGGACGTTCTTCCGGGGTCCAGAAACGCTGGATGCCGAGGCGGGCGAAGGCGATCAGCGAAGCCAGGCCGGAGAAGATCAGCAGTGCCACCAGGCCCCAGGCGGCCGGACGCACCGGTTCGTCGATGGCATTGCCCAGGCCCATCGGGTTGATCAAGGCGCTGAGCAGGCTGAGCTTGCCGATAAACCCGGACAGCGGCGGCATGCCGATGATCAGCAGGGCGCAGGCGATAAAACTCAGGCCGAGGAACGCCACCGTCCAGGGAATCACCTGGCCGACCACGGCTTTCTGTTCGTCGTCGAGGTTGGTGCCGGGCGGCGGATGCAGGGATTCCATGGCCTTGGGCAGGGCTTCGATTTCATCGTCCAGGGGCATGTCGTTGGCCGAGCGCGAACGTTCGATCAATTCGGCCAGCAGGAACAGCGCGCTCAGCGCCAGGGTGGAACTGACCAGATAAAACAGCGCCCCGGCGGTCAGGCTTGGCTGGGCAAACCCCACCGCCGACAGCAGGATCCCGGCGGACACCAGAATGCTCAGGCTGGCCATGCGTTCCAGGCGTTGCGCGGCGATCATCGCCAGCGCCGCGCAGACGATGGTCGCCATGCCGCCGTAGATCAGCCAGTCGCCGCCAAACAGTGCCGAGGCACCCGCCTGGCCGGAGAACAGCAGGTTCCACAGACGCAGCACGGTGTACACGCCAACCTTGGTCATGATCGCAAACATCGCCGCCACTGGCGCACTGGCCGAGGAGTAGGCAGGCGCCAGCCAGAAGTTCAGCGGCCACATCCCGGCCTTGGCCAGGAAGGCGACGGCGAGGATGCCCGCACCGGCATGCAGCAGGCCGCGATCGGCTTCCGGCACCAGGGGGATTTTCAGTGCCAGGTCGGCAAAGTTCAGGGTACCGGTGACGCCATAGATCAGCGCCGCGCCAATCAGAAACAAGGTCGAGGCCAGCAGGTTGATCGAGATGTAATGCAGCCCCGCCGACACCCGCGCCCGGCCGGAACCGTGGAGCATCAGGCCGTAGGACGCCGCCAGCAGCACTTCGAAAAACACGAACAGGTTGAACAGGTCGGCGGTCAGAAAGGCGCCATACAGGCCCATCAGCTGAATCTGGAACAGCGCATGGAAACTGGTGCCGGCCCGATCCCAACGGGCCATGGCGAACAGCAGGGCGCTGACGCCAATGATCCCGGTGAGCACCAGCATCATCGCCGAGAGTTGGTCCACCACCAGCACGATGCCGAACGGCACCTGCCAGTTGCCCGGCAGGTACACACCGATGGAGCCGGGGCCGCCTTTCTGGGTCCAGTACAGCAACAGCACGGCGATGCCCAGGCCCACCACGCTGGAGAACAGGTTGATCCGCGCCTTGAGCGGGCGGTGCTTCTCGCCGAGCATCAGCATCAGCGCGGCGGTCAGCAACGGCAGCAGGATCGGCGCGATGATCAGTTGATTCATCCAGGTCATTCCTTGGGCTCCCGGCCGTCCACATGGTCAGTGCCGGTCAGGCCCCGGGATGCCAGCAGCACCACCAGGAACAGTGCGGTCATGGCGAAGCTGATCACGATTGCCGTCAGCACCAGGGCCTGGGGCAGCGGATCGGTGTAGTTGAGCAAGTCTTGCGGCACGCCATCCTTGATGATCGGCTCCTTGCCGATGAACAGGCTGCCCATGCTGAAGATGAACAGGTTGACCCCGTAGGAGAGCAGGCACAGGCCCATCACCACCTGGAACGTCCGTGGCCGCAGGATCAGCCAGACGCCGGAGGCCGCCAGGACCCCAATGGCAATTGCGATGACTTCTTCCATCAGGCGGCTCCTCCTGGGCTGGCAACGGCTTTCGCCTGGTTACTGGGTTTATGGGCGCGCACCGATTGGTGGCCGAGGGCGGTGAGCATCAGCAAGGTCGAGCCGACCACCATGGCGTACACACCGACGTCGAAGAACAGCGCGCTGGCGACGTGGATGTCCCCCAGCACCGGCAGGCTGAAGTGCCAGGTGTGCGTGGTGAGGAACGGGTAGCCGGCGAGCAGTGCGCCCAGCCCGGTCAGGGTTGCCGACAACAAGCCAAAGCCCATCCAGCGCATCGGCCGCAGGCTCATCTGCGCCTCGACCCACTGGGTACCGGCGACCATGTATTGCAGGATGAACGCGACGGACATCACCAGGCCGGCGACAAACCCGCCGCCCGGTTGGTTGTGCCCCCGCATGAACAGGTAGAACGAGACAACCAGCGCAATCGGCAGCAGCAGGCGCACCAGCACCGCCGGCACCATCATGAAGCCCAGGGCGGTGTCGCTGGCCTGGCGCGGGTTGATCAGGTCGGTGGCCACGTCGGGTGCCAGTTGGCGCTGTTGCGCGGGCAGTTCCATGCTTTCCTTCGACGGGCGGAAGCGGCGCAGCAGGGCGTAGACGGTCAGCGCCACGGCGCCGAGCACGGTGATTTCTCCCAGGGTGTCGAAGCCCCGGAAGTCCACCAGCATCACGTTCACCACATTGCTGCCACCGCCTTCTGGCAGGGCACGGCTGAGGTAGAAGGAGGAGATGTCGTTGGGCGTCTGGCGGGTCAGCATCGCGTAGGAGAGCAGCGCCATGCCGCCACCGACCACGGTGGACAGGAGGAAGTCCCGCAGGCGGCGGATGCGTGCCTTGCGCAGCGAGCTGGGCAGTGGGGAAACTTCTTCGATCCGCCGTGGCAGCCAGCGCAGGCCCAGCAGGATCAGCACGGTGGTGACCACTTCCACCACCAGTTGCGTCAGCGCCAGGTCTGGCGCCGAGAACCAGACGAAGGTCACGCAGGTCACCATCCCGCACACGCTGACCATGGTCAGGGCTGCCAGCCGGTGGTACTTGGCTTGCCAGGCGGCGCCCAGGGCGCAGGCGATTGCCAGCAGCCACAGGGTGACGAACACGATGGAGCCCGGGATCTTCGGCCGGTCGCCCCAACTGATGCCGCTGTAGAGCATCGGGATCAACCCGGCGATCACCGCCGCCAGCACCAGCAGGAACAGCTGGGTTTGCAGGCGTTTGGTGCTGATGCGTTTTTCGATCTTGCGCACCCCGCGCATCATCACCACCAGGCAGCGCTCGAAGCCGCGCTTGCCATTGAAGTAGCTGATGATCGGCGGGTATTTGAAGCGGCCCAACTTGAGTTGCTTGCGCAGCAGCAGATAGAGCACCACGCCGCCGGACATGGCCACCAGGCTCATGATCATCGGCGCGTTCCAGCCGTGCCAGATGGCGAGGCTGTATTCCGGCAGTTCGCCGCCGACCACCGGCAGGGCCGCTGCGGCGAGGATCGAACCGACCACCTGGGCCGGGAAAATCCCCACCAGCAGGCAGGTAAACACCAGCAACTCCACCGGCGCACGCATCCAGCGTGGCGGCTCGTGCGGGGTGTGGGGCAGGTTGGTGGCCTTGGGGCCGAAGAACACATCCACGGTAAAGCGCAGGGCATAGGCCACGCTGAAGGTACCGGCGATGGTGGCGATGACCGGCAGGGCGATTTCCACCCAGGCGGTGGCGGAGATGAACACGGTCTCGGCGAAGAACATTTCCTTGGACAGGAAACCGTTGAGCAGCGGCACGCCGGCCATGGACGCACTGGCGACCATCGCCAGGGTGGCGGTAAACGGAATCAGCTTGAACAGGCCGCTGAGCTTGCGGATGTCACGGGTGCCGCTTTCGTGGTCGATGATCCCCGCCGCCATGAACAGCGACGCCTTGAAAGTGGCGTGGTTAAGGATATGGAATACGGCGGCGACAGCGGCCAGCGGGCTGTTGAGGCCCAGCAGCAAGGTGATCAGCCCGAGGTGGCTGATGGTGGAGTAGGCCAGCAGGCCCTTGAGATCGTTCTGGAACATGGCGCAATAAGCGCCGAGCAGCAGGGTAATGGCGCCGGCACCGCCGACAATCCAGAACCACTCTTCGCTGCCGGACAGCGACGGCCACAGGCGTGCCAGCAGGAACACGCCGGCCTTCACCATCGTTGCCGAGTGCAGGTAGGCCGACACCGGCGTCGGTGCAGCCATGGCGTGGGGCAGCCAGAAGTGGAAGGGGAATTGCGCGCTTTTGCTCAGGGCGCCGATCAGCACCAGGGCAAGCATGATCGGGTACAACGAATGGGCACGGATCTGATCACCGGCAGCCAGGACCTGGTCCAGGTCGTAGCTGCCGACGATATGCCCGAGCAGCATCACCCCCGCCAGCAGGCACAAGCCGCCCGCGCCGGTGACCATCAGCGCCATATAGGCGCCACGCCGGGCATCGGCGCGGTGGTGCCAGTAGCCGATCAGCAGGAACGAGAACAGGCTGGTGAGCTCCCAGAAAAACACGATCTGGATCAGGTTGCCGGAGATCACCAGGCCGAGCATCGCACCCATGAAGGCCAGGAAAAACGCGAAGAAGCGCGGCACCGGGTCTTCCGGCGACATGTAATACCGGGCGTACAGCGACACCAGGGTCCCGATGCCCAGCACCAGCATCGAGAACAACCAGGCAAAACCGTCCATGCGCAATACGAAGTTCAGCCCGAGGCTGGGCAACCACATGAATTCTTCACGTATCACGCCACCATGGGCGATCTGGGGGTAGAGCAGGGCGACTTGAACCGTCCCGACCAGGGCCACAAGGCCGGCCAGCATGGACTCTGTGTTGCGTGCGTTGTGCGGCAGCAAGGCCGCCAGACAGCTGCCGATAAAAGGCAGAAGCAGTAGAACTATCAGGGACATAGGCTTCTAATCTGCGGGAGTTTGGGATGCATCATACGTGCCGGAATCTTGATCACCAAACGGCAAGATGTGGCAGGATCCTACAAGGTAGGCTGAAAAAGGCTGTTTGGCATTGTTTCAATGCCCGTATCCAGGGCAGGTATGCTGTTCAAAGGTTTTTTTCAGCCTGTTGCATAAGGACGTGTGATGACCCAGCGATTGCTCCACCTTGACCATGTCGCCTGCAGCCTGCCGGATGGACGCAGCCTGTTCGACAACCTGAACCATGCCTTCAGCGCCCGGGCGACCGGCCTCGTGGGGGCCAACGGGACTGGCAAGTCCTTGTTGGGCGCAATGCTCGCAGGCACCCTGCAGCCCACCCGCGGGCATGTGCGCCGCGAGGGTAGTGTGTACGCGGTGACGCAACTGTTGGAGCCCGAACGCTATCCCAGCGTGGCGGCGCTGGCAGGTGTCGACCAAGTGCTGGCGGCGTTGGCGCGCATCGCCGAGGGCAGCGTGGACGAACACGACCATGCACTGGCCGTTGATCAATGGGATTGCGCGCCTCGACTGGCGGCGGCCCTGGAACAAATCGGCCTGGGGCACTTGACTGCCGACTCGCCAACCGCGGCCCTCAGTGGCGGCGAACGCCAGCGCGTCGCTTTGCTGGGCGCCTGGTTGTCGAGGGCAGACTGGTTGATCCTCGATGAGCCCAGCAACCACCTGGACATTGATCAGCAGCACAAGCTTGCCCAGCAGATTGATCGGTGGCCCGGCGGCCTGGTGCTGATCAGCCATGATCGCGGGCTGCTGGAGCACATGGACGAGATTGTCGAACTGTCGCCCAAGGGCTTGGCGGTGTACGGCGGTAACTACAGCCACTACGCGGCGACACGGGAGCAAGAGCAGCAGGCGTTCCAGTCGGCGTTGCAGGGGGAGCGCGCGCACGCCAAACGTGAGCAGCGTGAAGCGGTTATCCAGATGGAGCGTCAGCAGCGCCGCAATGCCCGGGGCGACCGCCAGGCCCGGGATGGCAACCAGACCAAACTGATCACCAACGCCCAGAAAGAGCGCAGTGAAAACAGCCAGGGCAAGTTGCGCCTCAATCAGCAGCTGGTGCGTGAGCAGCAACAGCAGCGGATCGCCGAGGCGCGTGCGCGGTGTGCGCCCGAGATCCAGCGCATGATGCTGTCGCCGGAAAGCGTGGTGCCCCAGGGCAAGCTGGTGTTGCAGTTGAACGACGTGGTGTTGCCGTTTGGCAGCCCGGCGCCGATCAATCTCACCCTGACCGGCCCGATGCGCATGGCGATCCTGGGAGCCAATGGCAGTGGCAAGTCGACCCTGCTGCGGGTGATTGCCGGCCAGTTGCCGGTGGCTGCCGGTGAGTTGGCGCGCAGTTGCCATATCGGCTGGCTGGACCAACACGCCGGGCTGGAGCACCCCGAGCGCACGGCGGTGCAATGGCTTTACGAAAGTAATCCGCTACTGGCGCAAAGCGAAGCGCGTACCCGGCTGGCGCAAATGGGCATCGATGCCGACCGGGCGGTCCTCGATACGCGCCAACTGAGCGGCGGCGAGCGTCTGAAAATTGCCCTGGCCGCACAGCTCTACGCCCAGCATCCGCCGCAATTGTTGTTGCTGGACGAACCCGACAACCATCTGGACTTGCCCAGCCGGATTGCCCTGGAGCAAATGCTCAATCAGTACCAGGGCGCGCTGATTGTGGTGTCCCATGACGAGGCGTTCCTGCAGGCCATTAACCTGGACGGTGAGTTGCGCCTCTGAGGCCGCTTAACCCTGGTTTTCATGTTCCAGTTCGGCCTGGGGCTCGGCGAGCCGCTGACGGCGGGTTTTCATCTCACTGACAATCACCGCCGCCACGATCAACGCCGCGCCCACCATGGCAATCGGCGGGAAGCGCTCCCCGGCAATCCGCCCGACTACGCCGGCCCACACCGGCTCCCCGGCATAAATCAGCGTGGCGCGAGTCGGCGAGACGCTTTTCTGCGCCCAGTTCATCGCCACCTGAATCACCGCGCTGGTCAGCCCCAGGCCCACCGCGCTGAACAGCAGCAACCAGGAAAACCCCGGCAGCGCCTCGCCCATCGGCACCACCATCAGGAACGACAGCACCGACGCCGTGGCCAGTTGCACCACCGTTACCCGGCGTACATCCACCTGCCCGGCAAAGGCGCTGATCAGGATGATCTCGGCGGCAATTGCTACCGCACCGATCAACGTGGCGATTTCACCGGGGCTGAAATTCAATGATGCCCCGGCCGGGCCGGTCAGCAGCATCAGCCCGGTAAACGCGAGCATGATGCCGATGCTCGGCATCAACCCCGGCCGCCGTCCCAGTACCAGCCATTGCAGCAGCGGCACGAATGGCACATACAGCGCAGTAATAAATGCCGACTGGCTGCTCAGGATCGTCTGCAAGCCAATGGTCTGCAAACCGTAGCCGAACATGATCGCCACACCGATAAAGCAGCCAGCCTTCAATTCAAACAGCGTCAGGTTCCGCAGGCTGCGGAATGAGAACGCCCCGACGATGAGCGCCGCTGCAGCAAAACGCAGGCCGACGAAAAACATCGGGCCGCTGACCGCCATGGCGTGCTGCACCAGCAAAAAGGTGCCGCCCCAAAACATGGTGATCACCACCAATACACATTCGGCTTTGCTGAAACGGGAAAACAATGGGGAGGTGGTCATGGCGGCTCGGTCTTGCACAGGAAGGGCGCGGACCGCACAATGCGCCGCAAGCTGGGCAGTATACTGCGCAACCCCACCCTGTGAGCAATATAGTGCACAAAGAAAATCCGCAACGGGCCTCGGTCCTGCAACACGTCAGCCAGAACGTTCGGCGCCTGCGCCATGCGGCTGAGTTGAGCCAGACGGCGCTGTCCGAAAAATCCGGCGTCAGCCGGCGCATGCTGGTGGCAATCGAGGCGGGGGAGAAAAACGTCAGCCTGTCGACCCTCGACCGGGTGGCCGAAGCCCTGGACGTGGCCTTCAGCGACTTGATCCAGGCCCCGGATGCCGCTGATCACAGCCGTATCAACGAACTGGCCTGGGCCGGTGACATCCCCGGCAGCAAAGCCGTGCTGCTGGCCAAGGCCACCGCGCGTCGCGAGGTGGAACTATGGGAGATGCGCCTGGAGCCCGGCGATCGCTACATGCCTGAACCGGACCCCGAGGGTTGGAGCGTGCAGTTGTTTGTGTTCGAAGGCACCCTGACGCTGGTGCTGGGGGATGAGGAAAAAAACGTCGCCACCGGTGAGTTCCTGATGTTCGCCAGCCGCTACCTTCACGCCTATCGCAATGACGGCGACGTGGCGGTGCGGTTTGTGCGCAACGTGGTGATTTAAGACTCTTGGCTTTGAGTGTTGTCAACTGTCAGATTTCACAGCTTACATCAGCGTTGGATTGAATCTAGTGTGGGAGTTACTGCTCAGAGAACTGGCTCAATCGGAGCGCGGGCGGAAGGGGCAGTTGGCTTCACTAAATGGAGAGCACACTGATGACAGCGCAAGACTCAAAGCACATCAAGAGTAGTGACTTGCTTCCCCGTCCACGCATTAATCCCTCTCACGGGAACCATGTGAATTATCCCGAGATGCAGGGTGGGCAAGCCTCGATCATTATTCCCGCGTATCCGGGACTGGCTATCGGGCAAACAATCAGGTGGACGGTCAGGGGGAACGGCTTGCTGTTTGGTCACATCGAGGTAAAGTCGCTGGAGCACCAATACAAAGATGTTGTGAACGGTATTGTCTTCCGCCGTGAGGTGGTGGAGGCAAAATATGGCGTGCGTCAAGATGGACATGACGAGCGCCTTTCTGACCATAGTTTTTATATCGTGGACGACCGTCCTGCCGATGCCTGAGTGGTAGCGAGTTGGCTTTCAATACCGAAGTCAGTGTCGCCGGTATTGAAAGCCACCACGGGGCCTTGCTCCCGGATGATCAACTGTTGGCAGCGCAACAGTGGTTGGACACTTTGCTGTTTTGAACCGCCAACGACTTCCCTGATATACCGGCAACCCGTTGATTTCATTGCACATTGCATTCGGGCACGACTCCTGCAATCACTCCAGTATCTCTCTGGAGCCTGGAGTCGGCCCATGTCAGCCCAACCCCTACAACCTGCCCACATCATCCGTTCGGACGCCGAGGCCATTGCGGTTGCCACCGAGTTGGCCAAGCGTTTTGCCGTGGACGCCGGCGTGCGCGACCGCGAGCGACGCCTGCCGGTGGCCGAGCTGGACGAATTCTCTGCCAGTGGCCTGTGGGGCATCACCATTCCCAAGGCCTACGGCGGCGCGGGAGTGTCCTATGTGACGGTGGCCGAGGTGATCAAGCTGATCTCCGCCGCCGACCCGTCCCTGGGGCAGATTCCGCAGAACCACCTGGGCGTCGTCGACATCCTCCTGCAAACCGCCAGCGAGGAGCAAAAGCAGCACTACTTCGCCAAGGTCCTGCTGGGCTATCGGTTCGGCAATGCCTTCTCCGAAGCCAAGAGCAAGAACGCCGGCACGTTTGACACACAAGTGCGCTTTGACGGCGACAGTGCGTACATCAACGGCGAGAAGTTCTACTGCACCGGCGCACTGTTCGCCCATATCGTGCCGACGGTGGGCGTCAACGAAAAGGACCAGGCGTTCATCGCATTTGTCGAACGGGACGCGCCGGGCCTGCAAGTGATCGACAGCTGGGACGGCTTCGGCCAGCGCACCACCGCCAGCGGCGGCGTGACCCTCGACGGTGTGAAGGTGCCGCTGAGTGCGGTGATCCCCGCGCACCAGGCCTTCGACCAACCCACCGCCAACGGCCCGATTTCGCAGATCATCCAGGCGGCCGTCGACACCGGCATCGCCCTCGGGGCCCTGGAACAAGCCAAGATTCATGCACGCCAGGCCCGGCCCTGGATCGACAGCCAGCAGGATCACGGCTGGCAAGACCCGTTCACCATCGCCGCCATCGGCGACCTGGAATGGCGGGTCCACGGCACCGAAGCGATCCTCGCCAAGGCCGGCATTGCCGTCGACCAGGCCCTGGCCAACCCCAACGAAGACACCGTGGCCAATGCCTCGTTGGTCGTCGCCCAGGCCAAAGTGCTGTCGGCGGAAACCGCCTTGCTCGCCAGCAGCAAACTCTTCGAACTGGCCGGCACCCGCTCGGTGTCCGGCAAGCACAACCTCGACCGCTTCTGGCGCAACGCGCGTACCCACACCCTGCACGACCCGGCCCGCTGGAAATACCACCTGATCGGCAACTTCGTGCTCAACGGCGTCAAGCCCGCACGCCATGCCTGGAACTGAGGAGCTGCATCCATGACCGCACTGAATCAGGCGCGCCAACTGCTGGAAAGCACCCGGCGCTTTGTCGAGAAAAGTGATGACCCCTACGTGATCAGCCGCTTTGGCGATTTGCAGATTCGCGTGGAGGTAGCGGCTGCTTTGTTTGAGCGTGCCGAAACCCACCCAGGCCCGGTGGCCCTCACAGAAGCCCAGATAGCGGCTGCCGAGGCCCTCATCGCTGTCAGCAACGCCGAATTCGAACTCACCGGCCAGCGTACTGCGCTGCCGCCGACCCTTGATGATCCCCTGCGCTGGAAATACCAGATTGTCGGCAACTACCACCTCAACGGTGTCGCCCCCCGGAGTAACGTTTAATGCCTCGTGAAATCCGTTTGAATGCCTTCGACATGAACTGTGTCGGCCACCAGTCGCCGGGCCTGTGGGCCCACCCGCGTGACCGCTCATGGCAGTACAAGGACCTGGAATACTGGACCGACCTGGCAAAAATTCTCGAGCGCGGCAAGTTCGACGGCCTGTTCATCGCCGACGTGCTGGGCATCTACGACGTCTATAACGGCAACGGTGACGCAGCGATTCGCCAGGCGACCCAGGTGCCGGTCAACGACCCGCTGTCGCTGATCGCACCCATGGCGCTGGTCACCGAACACCTGGGTTTTGGCCTCACCGCTTCACTGTCCTTCGAACACCCGTACCCGTTCGCCCGGCGCCTTTCCACCCTCGACCACCTGACCAAGGGCCGGGTCGGCTGGAACATCGTCACCTCGTACCTGGAAAGCGGCGCGAAGAACCTCGGCCAGAAAGCCCAGACCGAACACGATGCGCGCTACGACTACGCCGAGGAATACCTGGAGGTTTGCTACAAGCTCTGGGAAGGCAGCTGGGAAGAGGGCGCGGTGTTACGCGACCGCGAACGGCGGATCTTCAGCGACCCGAGCAAGATCCACGAGATCCGCCACGTCGGCAAACACTTCCAGGTGCCCGGCATTCACCTGTGCGAACCGTCGCCACAACGCACGCCGGTGCTGTACCAGGCCGGGGCGTCGAGCCGTGGCAAACAGTTCGCCGCCGAACAGGCCGAATGCGTGTTCGTTGCCGCACCGTCGAAGGTGCTGCTGAAGAAAACCGTTGCCGATATCCGCCGCCGTGCGGCCGAGGCGGGGCGTGACCCGAAGAAAATCCTGATCTTCAACTTGCAGACGGTGATCGTTGGCGAGACCGATGCCAAGGCCAAGGCCAAATTCGACGAATACAAATCCTACGTCAGCTACGAAGGCGCGATGGCCCTGATCTCCGGCTGGACCGGCATCGACTTCAGCCAGTTCAAGCCCGATGAACCCCTCAAGCATGTGCATACCAACGCCATTCAATCGGCGGTGGAAGCCTTCTCCACTGCCGACCCGAACAAGGTCTGGACCCCGAATGAACTGGCAGACTGGGTCGGCATCGGCGGCTTCGGCCCGTTGTTCGTCGGCGGCCCGGAAACCGTGGCCGATCTGTTGCAGGAATGGGTTGAAGAGACCGATGTGGACGGCTTCAACCTGGCCTATGCACTGACCCACGAGACCTTTATCGACGCGGTCGAGTTGCTGGTGCCCGAGTTGCAGAAGCGCGGCGTGTACAAGACCGAATATGCCCAGGGCACCCTGCGGGAGAAATTGTTTGGGGACGGCGCGCGGTTGGCGGACAACCACCCGGGGGCCAGCTATCGTGATTTGTCGGGTGTACATAAAACAAATGTGGGAGCGGGCTTGCTCGCGAATGCGGACTGACATTCAGCATTGATGTTGCCTGAAGCACCGTTTTCGCGAGCGAGTCGAGCCGTCCCACCGCCGCCCACATAAATCCGGCCAGCGGACCACCGCATGCTTGTTTCACCAATAGGAGCATCACCCTATGAGCGTGCATGAACTTGAACTTGCGCTGGATGTGGAATGGCCCGCCGAACGGGTTACGGTGTTGCCCGAGGCGTTGGCGCAGTTGCGCCATTGGGCACAGGTGACCCCGTTGCACAGCGCCCTGCGCCACAAGCGTGACGGCCAGTGGTATGCCTGGCGCTGGATCGATGCGTTGCGGGATGTCGAGCGCCTGGCTGATGGCTTGCGTCAGCAGGGCTTTACCGAGCAGTCGCGGCTGGCCCTCAGCGGTGCCTTCGAACCCGGCCTATTGCTGCTGGCCCTGGCCGCCCAGGTGATCGGTGGCCAGATCCTGACCCTGGCGGATGACCTCGAGCCCGCTGCCCTGCAGCAACAAGTGTGGCGCATCCGGCCTACCCACGCGTATGCCCCTGGGTTCCAGCCGTTGGCGATGGTGCGACGGATCGACCCTGTGGACACCTCACAACGGCTCTGTCGCTGGTGGCAGCCTTCGGGCAAGACCGAATTGTGGAGCGGGGAAAGCACCCATTGGCAAGGCGGCCTGGCGACGGTGCTGGAGCAATGGCTGATTAGCGGCCAGAGCCTGGGCTTCCCGCAGTCGGGCTGAACTAGGCGTCCCGGGTCGATGTGCTGGATACTGCACGGGGCGATTTTTACCACAACCATTCAGGCAGACAGTAAGGGCGCAATTTCATGAGTGAAACCGAACGCGGACAGGCGACGAGCGCCATTCGCAACGCCGATGTGCTGATTGTCGGCGGCGGCCTGAGCGGGACGATGCTGGCGGTGCAGTTGCTGCGCCTGCCGGGCACGCGGCAGATCCTGGTGATCGAGCCGCGCCAGGAACTGGGGCGCGGCGAGGCCTACAGTGCGGTAGAGCTTGGGCACACCTTGAACGGCAACGCCGCGCGCATGAGCGTCGACCCGGACAACGCCGATGACCTGACCCAGTGGCTGACCGCCTACATCGCCGGCGGCGGCTGGCCCGAGTCGGACCAGCAGCACGTGCCCATCAGCGAACTGTTTCCGCCCCGCGGGATTTTTGGCCTGTACGCGCAGCAGCGGCTGGCCGAGGCCAAGGCGATTTCCGCGTCGACCGTCGAGCACATTCGCGCCGAGGTGACAGACCTTGAGGTGGATGAACACGCCACACGGCTGACCTTGAGCGACGGCCAGCAACTGCGCGGTGCCTGTGCGGTATTGGCCACCGGCATGTTCCCGGCGGCACGCACGCCACAGACCGAATCCAGCGGCTTGAATGCCGCTGCCGTCGACCCGTGGGATGTACCGGCCATGACCCAACTGGACCCGCAATCCACCGTGCTGATCATCGGTTCCGGGCTGACCATGGTGGACGCCGTGGTGTCCCTGGAACAGGCGGGCCATCGCGGGCCCATCGAGATTTTTTCGCGCCACGGCCTGTTGCCCCATGTCCGTCGGCAGCCGCCGGCCTGGGTCGACTTCCTGGGAGAAGACCACAGCCTGCGCAGCCCCCGGCAATTGCTGCGGGAGGTGCGGCGCCAATGCCGGCTCGCGCTGGAGCAGGGGATTGACTGGCAAGCGCCGCTGGACACCGTGCGTGCCAACATCGGGCGGTTGTGGAGCCAGGCCAGCGAGGGCGAGAAACGTCAGTTCGTGCGGCATGTGCGGCCCTGGTGGGAAAGCCACCACCACCGTTCGCCGCCGTTGAGTGCCGAGTTGGTGGCGCGGTTGCATGGGGAAGGGCGGCTGCGGATCCGGGCGGCTTCGTACAAGGGGCTGGTACCTTCGCAAGGTGAGGTGACGATCCGCCTGCGTCATCGTGGAGAGCAGGATGTGGTGCAGGTGTCGGGGGCAGCGCTGATCAACTCCAGCGGGATTGAATATGACTGGCGGCGCGTGGCTCGGCCGTTGCCCAGGCAGTTGCTCAAGCGCGGGCTGATTCAGCCCGGGCCGTTGGCGTTGGGGATTGCGGCGGATGTGTCGGGGGCGGTGCTGGATGCCTACGGGAATGTCAGCCGGCGGCTGTTTGCCATGGGGCCGCCGTTGCGCGGGATGTGGTGGGAAAGTACCGCAGTGACGGATGTCGCGATTCAGGCCAAGGCGCTGGCCGCGAGGTTGGCACACCTCTGAATCTAATGTGGGAGCTGGCTTGCCTGTGATAGCGGTGGGTCAGCTGCATCTTTATCAACTGAGAGATTGCTATCGCAGGCAAGCCAGCTCCTACAGGTCGGGTTCATGGACCGACCTTCACAAACCCAGGCTTCAACCCAAACACTTCAACCCCCTGGGCCGTCGACTGCCCGGTGGTCACCGTCACCCGCTCCACCGGTTTATCCATCGCTGCCCGATATTCCACCGTCATCACCCCATCCCCGCGACTGATCGCCTGGGCCGGTACGACAATCGCCTGGTCATTGTTGTAGGTCACAATGGTCAACCGCGCACTCATCCCCAACCTTACCCGTTGCAACTGTTGCGGGGTCAGCTTCGGAATCGACAGGGTCACCGGAAACTGCGCGCTGCCCTGGCTGTCGCTGGCAATTGCCAGGCCACTGACCACGCTGACCGACCCCGTCAGCCGTTCCCCATCAAACCCGTCGCCCATCACCTCCACCGCCTGCCCCTGGTGCAACTGGTTGATGTCCAGCTCCGACACCTTGGCGACGATTTTCAGCTTCTCGATATTCGCCAGTCCAAACAGCACCTGGCCCTGGCTGACCTTGCTCCCGGCCTGCACCGGCGCGTTATTGTTCCCGCTGCCCTGGGTCGATGAGTTACTGCCCGGCGCCGGCACTACGATGCCGGAGAACGGTGCCTTGACCTCCTTGCCATCGAGCAGGGTGCGCAGGGCTTCATATTTCACCGTGGCGTTGGTCAGCTCCATATCGGCGATCTGCCGGTATTCGCCCTTGCCTTGTTCAACGGTCTGTTGCAGCTCAGCGCGAGCGGCCGTCAGGTCGAGTTGTTGCTGGGTGGCCTGCTGTTTCAGGTCGTCGAGTTCGTTGCGCGGGATGATGCCGCGCTTGAACAGGTTTTCGCTTTCGGTGAGTTTGCGCTGGGTGTTGCTGGCGGTCATTTCGGCAGTGCGCAGGGTGCGGCGGGCGCGCCCGACTTGCTGGCCGCTGTCCCAGTCCTGCATTTCCTGCACCGTGCGCCGGGCCTTGAGCTGGGCGGAGAGGGCGTCGCGCAGTTGCACTTCGAGGGTGGCCGGGTCCATGCGCAGCAGCACCTGCCCGGCCTCGACCCGCTGGCCCTGTTCCACCAGGTTGGCCTGCACATTACCGTCGAACGGCGCGGTGAGGGTGATGGTGGTGTCAGGCTCGATCTTGCCCACCAGGCCGATCTGATGCACCAGCGGGTCGACCTTCACCGCCAGCCACTGCTCGGCGTTGCCGGGCTGGTTGGCGGCCGGGCTTTGACGGCTGAGCAGCGAGATGCCGACGCCGGCCACCAGCACAATCAACACGGCGCCCAACAGGCGCTTCTTATTAGTAGTCATTGAGGGCGATTTCCCAACTTTCCAGCGTCATGCCCAAGGTCAAGTCGAGCTGAGTCTGGGCGTTCAAATAGGCAATCAGCGCATTGAGCCGCGAGTTCTCGGCGTTGCGCAAGTCGGTTTCGAAACTCAATACCTGGAAGTTCGTGGAGCGCCCGGCGCTGAGTTTTTCCCGTTCGATTTCGATCTTGCGCTTGGACAACTCTACCGCCCGCTGGGAAATTTCATACTGGCGCCAGCGAGTGCCCAGGTCGCGCACCACATCGTTGACGTCGCGCTCCAGTTGCTGGCGGGCGTCGGCGATGATGATCTCCTGGTTTTCCACATCGACCCGCGCGTGCACCTCGGCCTGGCGAGTGCTGATGTCGCCGATGGGAATCTGCACCTGCACGCCCGCGTAGCTGTCCCAGCGCCGGTTGCTGTTGTAGCCGTTATCGTCATTGGTGGCGGCCCGAATCTGGTTGGCACCGGCCACCAGGTCCACTTGCCAGCGGCCGGAGTCCTTGGCGATCACCAGGTTGAGGTCGGCCTGCTGGCTGCCGAGCAGGGTGGCGAGGTATTCCGGCTGCTGGTTCTGCGCCAGCACGAAAGCCTGGCGTTTATCGATGTCCATGGGCCTGGCTTCAAGGGCCTCGGTGGCGCGGATCGGTGTCGACAGGTCGAGGGCCAGCAGGCGCAGCAGGGCCAGGCGGCTGGTGTCCAGTTGGTTCTGGGCTTCTTCCACCCCCAGTTGCTGGGTGGCGATATCGGCTTCGGTCTGCACAATCTCGAACTCGGCCATACGCCCGGCGCTGATCAGCGCCTTGTTCACTTCAAGCAAGGTGCCGGAGCGCTTGAGGGCGTCCTGCACGATGCTCAGTTGTTCCTGGGCCCGCAGCAACTCGCGGTAGGTGGCGATGATGTTGCTGATGGTTTGCGCCACGTTGGCCTTGAGGTTCAGGCGGTTGGCCTGTTCCGACAAGCGTGACAGGCGCAGCGGGGCGGTGGTGGCGTCCCAGCCGGCACCGCGCATCAGCGGTTGGATCAGCGACAGGTCGAGGCCGTCGCTGCGGTAGCGTCCGGCGCGATCGGCGTTGTTCAGTTGTTGGGTCCAGTTCATGCTCAGGCGCGTGCCGTACTCACCGAGCAAGGTGGCATTAGGCGCGAGGTTAGCGTTGCGGGAGCTGTCTTCAGTGCCTTTAGTCGTGCGGTAGTAGCTGTTCAGGGTCAGCTTGGGGTTGAACGTGTCTTCAGCTACCCGCAGGTCGAATTTCTGCGCCACCCGTTGCAGGTACGCGCTGCGAATCGCCGGGTTGTTGCGCAGGCCCAGGTACACCGCATCCCCCAGGGTCAGGGTGGTGGACTGGGCATTCAGCGACACGCTGTGTTCATAGCCACTGCGGGTGGTACTGGGCGCGGAGGGGCGAATCACCACGTCGGCGGCCACGCTGTGCAGGCTTACCAAGGCGGTCAACAACAGCAGCCGTTTATTCATCGCGCAGGGCCTCCACCGGCTGCAGCCGCGAGGCCGACACCGCCGGATAGATCCCGAAAAACAGCCCCACCAGCAACGTGCTGCCGACCCCGAGCGGCAGCGCGGCCACCGCCAGGGAAAACTGCCAGCCGGACAGCCTGGCATACAGGTACGCGGCGGTCATGCCCAGTACCGCGCCGCATACCGCACCCACGGCGGTCAGGGTCACGGCTTCCAGCAGGAACAGGTTGCGAATGTCGCGCTGGCGCGCCCCGAGGGCCATGCGAATCCCGATTTCCCGGCGCCGCTCCGAGACGTTCATCAGCATCACGTTCATCACGCCGACGCCGCCGCCCACCAGGGAGATCGCGCCCAGGGCCAGCAGCAGGTAGGCGAAGGTCCGGCTTTGGCGGGTCATGCCATCGATCATTTGCTGGGGTACCTGAATGTCGACATCGTGGTCGGTGAGCTGGGCTCGCAGTGCCACGGCTGAGTCCTGGGCGAGGCGTTCCATATCCTGGCCGGGGGTGGCACGGATGATCACGTTGCCGATTTGCGGGCTGGCGTAGATCCGGCGCATGCCCGGGGCGGGGACGAACAGCGATTCGTTGGCCTGTACGGGAATCAGCATTGCCCGGGGCTGGCTGTGCAGAATGCCCACGATCAGGAACAGGTAATCGTTGATACGTACCCGGTCGCCCAGTTGCAGCGGGTCGCCGGGCACGCTCAAGGCCTGGACGACCTGGTCACCGACGACCGCATAGGTTTCCCCAGCATCGAAACTCGACAGGAAGCGCCCGTCGCGCACCGACAGGCGCATGGCATCCTTGAGGTCTGGCGTACTGCCGACGAGGCTTGCGTTCCAGGTACGGCCATGGAACACCACTGGCCCGCTGAACAGCGAGACCGCACCGATATGGGCAATGCCTGGAACGCTGCGGCGCACGGCTTCCAGGTCCAGGCTGGCGGGCATTTGCGCAGTGCTGGCACCCCTGGGCGGGAATTGCGCCACCAGGGTGTCGGTGCCCATGTCCTTGAAAATCATCGCCGCGTCTTCGGCGGCGTTGTGCCCGATATTGATCAGCGCCACCACCGAGGAACTGCCGATGACGATGCCCAGCAAGGCCAGGATCGAGCGCTTGCCCAATGTGCGCAGGCTGACAAACGCCTCGTGCAGCAATTGGCTCAGGCTTTGTTCGACCCGCAGGCTCATAGGCGCCCGGCCTCTTGCACCACACCATTGCGCACCAGGATCTTGCGATTCAGGCGTTCGGCAATGTGCGGGTCGTGGGTGACGATGATCAGCGTCACCTGCTGCTCGCGATTGAGCGCCAGCAACAGGTCCATGATCTCCTGGGCGGTGGTGCTGTCGAGGTTGCCGGTGGGCTCGTCGGCGAGGATCACCGACGGGTTGCCGACCAATGCCCGGGCGATGGCGACCCGTTGGCGCTGGCCGCCGGAAAGGTCGGCCGGGCGATGGTGGGCGCGCTCGGCCAGGCCCACCTGGTCGAGCATGCGCAGGGCCTGTTCCACCGAGTCGTGGCGTGACACGCCGCGGTAGCTCAGGGGCAGGGCGACGTTGTCCAGGGCACTGAGGCGTGGCAGCAGGTTGAAACTCTGGAAGACGAAACCGATCTGCTGATTGCGGATCGCGGCCAGTTGATCGGGGCTGGCGCTGAAGATGTCATGGCCGGCAAAGCGGTACTGGCCGCAGTCGGGCAAATCCAGCAGGCCGAGAATATTGAGCAGGGTACTTTTGCCGGAGCCGGAGGCGCCGAGGATGCCGCAGCTGTCACCGGTTTCGATGGCCAGGCATACATCATTGAGAATCGACAGGTGTTGACCGGCCAGCTGATAGCTTTTGCCGATGCCTTGCAAGGAGATAAAGCCTGGGTGCGCGGGGGTATCTGTCATCATGACTACGCCTGCAGCCTCGACAGCGCCGTGCTTCCCCCGAAAATCCTTGTAACAAGTTCAGGAGCTGCCTGGTACACGTCACGGACTGGTTTTATTTCTTGTTTTTAAAATATTGTTTGAATACTAACCGCGATCCAGCCGTTCCGCCAGCCATGGATATAGAGCGGTTTTACCCTTTGAAACGATTCTTCAAAGGAACGTTTCCGGCGCTGAAAAAATCCATCAGCTACCCTCAATGAGCCCGTTGCTGTTGGCTTTGAATAGTATGGCGCTGTGTCACTACTTGCTTTCAGGCAGCGGCCCCGGTATAAAAAATCAAATTAATTTTTAAAACAATATTTCCGCAGTGGAACCCCAATCCCTATGGTCGCGAAGAAACTCAGCGCTCCAAACGTTACCAAGACCCGATTGCTGGATGCGACAGAGGCTCTTTTCATCAAATACGGCTATGACGCTGTTTTGTTGCGGCAGATAACCGAGAGGGCCCAGGTCAATCTCGCTGCGGTGAATTACCACTTCGGGGACAAGGACTCCCTGATGAAAACCCTGCTGATGCAGCGCCTGGAGCCGCTCAACGAGCAGCGCCTGGAGTTGCTCGCCCGGTGCGAAGCCGAATCCGACGGCCCGCTGGATTGCGACACCTTGCTCGGGGTGCTGTTCGCCCCGGCCATGGGCCTGGAACGCAGCGACCCGGCCAGCGGGGAAGGGCGTTCATTCATCCGGTTCCTGGGGCGGGTGTACAGCGACACGTCGCCGTTTATCCAGGAATACCTCAAGGTGCATTACCAGCCGGTGTTCCAGCGCTTCTTCGAAGCCTTCGCCCTGGCGCTTCCGGACTTGCCGCGCAACGAGCTGGGGGTGCGCCTGCAATTTGCCCTCAAGGCGATCTCCGGGGTGATGGCCGGTACCGAGCTGCGTTTGCTGATGAACTCCATGAGCCTGGGACGCCCGGCCACGGATGCCGAGGTCATGGCCAAGCTGATTACCCTGGTGTCGGCGGCGATTCGTGTGCCGCAGCAAAGTCCTGAAGCCGAAACGGCCCTGGCGCGGGTGCTCGATACCCAGCGCGCGATACGTGAGCAAGCGGCGTCGCCTGTCAACAAGGTGGCTCGTTGACCCATCAAGACCGGCTCGCAATGAGCCGGTTTGCTTCGACTCCTCTCTCCAGAAACCGTGTGGCCACTCAAATCCCGGGCAAAAAAAACCCGCTGGGGCGGCGGGTTTTTAACTACAACGTTTGTAACGGATGAGGCTTTACCCTACGTCTCTGGATGTGAATAAAACGTGAAAAATATGTAAGAGAAAGTGTGAAATCTATTGGCTTGTGTAATCCCGACAAATGGCAGTCAGCGTTTACTGTGAACCTGGCCGATAAAGTCTACAAGGTACTCACTCACCCGTTCCGGCGCATCCTCCATCAGAAAGTGCCCGGCGTTTTCCACCACCTGCAGCACGGCCCCACGGATGTCGTTGCGCAGGCGCCCACGACGCGGCGCTGACGCATTTCAATCCGGTGCAGTTACAAGGTTCCATCCGCCTGGGCGCCACCGAACAGGTGCCGATGGCCGAGTTGTCGAACTTGCTCGGCCAGTTTTCCCGGCAACACCGCCAACTGGATGTGCGAATTGTGGTGGAGCAGAGCCACGTGCTTCGCCAGGCCCTGGTGGACCGTGAGCTGGACCTGGCGCTGCACCAGGATTTCATCCCGCGTATCGAAGCGCGGGACCAATTGCTGTGGACCGAACAGGTGCACTGGTGCGCCCGGCCAGGCTGGCAGCCTGCGCCTGACGAATGCGTGCGGCTGATCACCTTCGGCCCCGGCTGTTTTTACCGGCAACTGGCCCAGGAACGCCTGAGCGCCTTGGGCATTCGCTGGCAGGTGGTGGTGGAATGTGGGTCGGTGGGGGGTGTGGTATCGGCCATCGCCGCCGGGTTGGGCATCGGCCTGCTCAGCAGTGACCATCTCGACAAGCGCGTGGAAGTGTATCGCCCCTTCGACCAGCGGATGCCGCTGCCCGAAGTGGCGAACGTGTTGCGCTTTGCCGAGGACAGCCCCGAGCCCCGGTTACAGGCGTTGCAGCAGCTGTTGATACAGGCGCTGCACCGGGGCTGATCAGATTTTCCAGTGGCTGGCGCTCTTGGCCAGGCGCTGGCGCATGGCGTCAATATTGGCTGCCAGTTGCAGGGTCAATAACCGGTAACCGTCCAACGCGTTGACCACCGGCACTTCAAAGGTCTGTTCGTGGGTCGGCGTGGTGCTCGGACGTTCCAGCCGGTCGGTGGCCCCGGATTGCAACGCCCGCGCCATCCCGATCAACTGCACCCGAATCTGCCGGTGCTCGGCTTTCAACGCCACCTGCATGCGCGCCAGGGCTTCCTTGTCCCGTGGGTCGGGGCGGGTGTTGCCGAGGATCTCCAGGGTGCTGATGCACATCCGCAAATGCCGCTGCAGGGTGTCCAGCTCGGTCATGGAAATCCGCACTTCCTTGGACACCGATGGCATCAGCGAGCGTAGTTGCAGCATCGCGGCGTTCAGGCGATTCAGCAGCTTGAGGTGTTCATCATCGGTGACCGATTGGCCGCTGATGATCCGGCTATAAATCGCCGCGCAATCGCGCAAGGCACTGGCCAGGTTGTAGCGCCAGGAATACACCGCATACAGCGGCAGGGCGAAGGAAAACGCCAGGGCCAGGACGATGCCGATCAGGATGTCGACCGTGCGCCACAACCCGTCCGATATCGGATTATCGCCATGGCCCGCAACGATAAATACGGTGATGGCCGACAGCAACGCGATGTATCCGCCCTTGCCGATGGCGTGATAGGAAAAGAACCCACACACCACCGACATCAGCAAATAGGTCAAAAGTGGCTGCCCCAGATACGCCTGTTGCAGCACCAGCAGCAAACCGACGCTGGCGCCGATCAACGTGCCGTAGGCGCGCTCGACGGCTTTCTTGCCGATATTGCCGTGGTGCTGCAAACCGCCGATCACGATCAGCATCGTCACCGAGGCCCACTCACCATGGGGCAGGTTGATGCCGGTGGTGAGCAGGATCGTTGCGAGCAACCCAATGGAAACCCGCACCGCGTGGATCAACTTGGCGTGACGGTAGCGCCGGTACGGGTCCAGCAACGGACGCAGCAAGCGGCGGGCGAAGAGAGGGAGATTCATTGGTATCAGGGTAACCTCGTTGTTCAGGCTTCACTCAGTTCCAATGTGGGAGCGGGCTTGCTCGCGAAGGCGGCGTGTCAGTCAATACATCCGGTGACTGAACCACCGCTTTCGCGAGCAAGCCCGCTCCCACATTTTTAGATCGGTGTCGGGCTCAGAAAATATAGTCAGTGGTCAGAAAGCTCGACGTGCGTTCCTGCAGGATGTCACTGACCAGTTCCTTGTTGCTCGCCTGGAACTTGGTCGCCACCAGGGTACGGATCGAAAACACCCGCAACGCATCATGTACCGACAGCGTGCCCTCGGCCGAGTTCTTGCGCCCGTTGAACGGGAAACTGTCCGGCCCGCGCTGGCACTGGGCATTGATGTTGATCCGGCCCACCTGGTTGGCGAACGCGTCCACCAGGCGCCCGACTTCCCTCGGGCTGGTGCCGAAGATACTCAGTTGCTGGCCGAAGTCCGACTCCAGCACGTAGTCGATCACCGTCTCCAGGTCGCGGTAAGGCACGATCGGCACCACCGGGCCGAACTGCTCCTCGTGGTACACGCGCATCTGCGGGTTCACCGGGTACAGCACCGCCGGGTAGAAAAACGAGCCACGGCTGGCGCCGCCATTCTCGTTCACCACCTTGGCGCCATGGGCCAGTGCGTCGGTCACCAGGCCGCCGAGGTAATCCACCTTGCCCTGCTCGGGCAGTGGCGTCAGCGACACACCGTCTTCCCACGGCATGCCAGGCTTGAGGGTCGCCAGCTTGCGGTTGAATTTCTCGATAAAGCTGTCGACCACGTCCTCATGCACAAACAGGATCTTCAACGCGGTGCAACGCTGGCCGTTGAACGAGAGCGAACCGGTGACAGCTTCGTTGACCGCATTGTCCAGGTCGACCTGCGGCAGCACGATCCCGGGATTCTTTGCATCCAGGCCCAACGCCGCGCGTAGCCGGTGCGGTTTCGGGTGCAGTTTCTTCAAATCGCTGGCGGCCTTGTTGGTGCCGATAAACGCAAAGATATCGATCTTGCCGCTGGCCATCAGCGCGCTGACGGTTTCGCGGCCGCTGCCGTAGATCACGTTGATCACGCCGGCAGGGAAGCTGTCGCGGAACGCCTCCAGCAACGGGCGAATCAGCAGTACACCGAGCTTGGCCGGCTTGAACACCACGGTGTTGCCCATGATCAGCGCCGGGATCAGCGTGGTGAAGGTCTCGTTCAGCGGGTAGTTGTAGGGGCCCATGCACAGTGCCACGCCCAGCGGCACCCGGCGGATCTGCCCCAGGGTGTCCTGTTCCAGCTCGAAGCGGCTGGAGCGGCGGTCGAGTTCCTTGAGGGCGTTGATGGTGTCGGTGATGTAGTCGCAAGTGCGGTCGAACTCTTTCTGCGAGTCCTTGAGGTTCTTGCCAATCTCCCACATCAGCAGCTTGACCACTGCGTCACGCTGTTCGCGCATACGCCGCAAAAACGCTTCGACATGCTGGATGCGATCCACCACGCGCATGGTCGGCCACGCGCCCTGGCCACGGTCGTAGGCGGCCACGGCAGCGTCGAGGGCGGTCAAGGCGGTGTCGGCGTCCAGCAGCGGGGTGCTGCCGATGATCACCGGCGTGTCACCGTCGGTGCCGCGCAACTGCACCGGGCTGCGCACTTCGGCCAAAGGGCCGTTCCACACATGCAACTGGCCGCCGACCAGGTAATCACGTTGTTCGATGGGCGCCGCGAGCCGGAATTGCTCGGGAATCTCGGCGGCAGTGGGAAACAGCTGGGCGAGCAGGTTGTCGGTGGTCATGTCGCTACCCCTGGAATGGTTGCAAAACGTGACTAGAGATTCACCCATCAACGGCCCGTGTGGCAAGGGCTAGACGCATTAACCCGCGAACCTTGGAAAACCTTGAGCACAACCGTGAGCTCGCCGGGTAAACTGCGCGGCTTTCTTGAAGGAGTTCACATGAGTCAGTACCAGCCGGGCATTCTTGCCGCACCGGTGCCGTTGCAGGCACGCCATCTGTTTTTTGCCATTGAGTCGCTGGATGCCGTGCCTGCCGCACTGGATGCGCTGGTGCAGTTGGTGGACGCCAGTGCGGTGGTCGGTTTTGGTGAGCCGCTGGTCAATGCCCTTGGCGCCCGGATTGACGGGTTGCGGGCGTTCCCTCATGTGAGCGGGCCGGGGGCGGAGAATCCGTCGACCCAGCAGGCGCTGTGGGTCTGGTTGCACGGTGTGGATCGCGGTGAGTTGCTGTTGCGCAGCCGGGCGTTCGAGAAGGCCCTGGCGCCGGGGTTTGGTCTGGTGCAGATGACCGAGGGGTTTCGCTACAAGACCGGGTTTGATCTGACCGACTATGAGGATGGCACTGAGAATCCGCATGATGATGCGGCGGTGGAGGCTGCGGTGGCGCAGGGTGGTGCGAGTTTTGCGGCGATCCAGCAGTGGCAGCATGATCTGGATGGGTTTGCGGCGTTGCCGGCTCTGGAGCGGGACCACATTATTGGTCGGCGCCATGGTGATAACGAGGAGCTGGAGGACGCGCCGGAGTCGGCGCACACCAAGCGTACGGCTCAGGAGAGTTTTACCCCGGAGGCGTTTGTGGTGCGGCGGTCGATGCCATGGGCCGAGAATGGTCAGGCGGGGTTGATGTTCCTGGCGTTTGGGCATTCGTTTGATGCGTTTGAAGCCCAACTGCGGCGGATGAGTGGGCTTGAGGATGGGATTGTTGATGGGTTGTATCGCATTAGCAAGCCGTTGACTGGGGGGTATTACTGGTGTCCGCCGGTGCGTGATGGGCGGGTGGATTTGAGCTTGGTGCGCTGAGGTTTTTGTTCGGGGTACATATCCATTATTTAGGTAACGGCCGCCTATGGTTCCGCTCTTACAGCGGGTCACTTTTGGCAAACGCCCGGAATGCCGGCCCAGCCAAAAGTAACCAAAAGGTCTCTGCCCCACCACTCGGTGCCTCGCTTAGGCTCGGCATGCCCACACTCCGGCCCGGTTCCGCGGGCCGCCGCGACGGTCCATCCATGGCCCGGCGCGGCTAAACCGGCATCCTTGCCGGTTTACCCGCTCCACCGTGCCTACTTGCGGCCATCGTGGTTGACGGGGCCCGCAGATCAAAATCAAAAGCAAAAGCACGGCGGCCTGAAAGCCGACCTGAGTGTTAAAAGCAAAGGCAAAAGCCAGAGCGAAAGCAGAGCTGCTTTTCTGTAGGAGCTGGCTTGCCGGCGATGCAGGCAACTCGGTGCATCAGACACACCGAGGTGATGCCATCGCCGGCAAGCCAGCTCCTACAGTGGACCGTGCCCGCTTTAGCTTTTGATTTGGCTTCTAAACACTCAAGCCGGCC
>NZ_JACAPJ010000016.1:0-88839 GCF_013385765.1 Pseudomonas sp. C8002 | reverse complement strand
TTCAAAAGTGAGCCGCTGTAAAAGCGGAACCAATAGCGGCCATAACCGCAGCAACGGATATGCCCCCAATCAGCCCCCCAATCAAACCAGATGCAGATGGTTATCCCAAAGCCCCGCCGGCAACTCCAGCGGCTTGCCCACCAACGGCACCTGCCGACAATCATAAAACCGGCAACGCCCCTGCCCGGAAGTCACCACAAACCCGTCAGCCACCGCACCCACCCCGGCACAATCCGGCAACGGCCCGTCCAGCAGCAACTGCGCGCTGTCCATGTTCCAGATAAAGAACCGATTCCCCCGAGGCGCCGTCAGCGCCACCAGCCGCAACTCACTGTGCACCGCAACGCTGGCCGTGTAATGCCCCATGGCCTGCAACTGCTCATCCGCCACCGGAAACGCCACAAACGCCTGCCCCGGCCGCTTGATCGCCAGCAACTCCGACCGCTCATGGGAAGGCCCCATGAATTGCTGCCCCGCGAGGATCGTCCCGTCGCTGGCAATCCCCATATGCCGCACACTGTTCATCTGCTGGCCCAGGGTCTCCTTGCTCAACAGCGTCCCGTCGCGCTTCATCAGGACCAGGCTCGGCTCCATGGCATTCAGGTTCATCTCCACCCGGCTCTCAGCCTCAGTGCGAATCCCGCCGTTAGCCACCACCAGCGTCTCGCCATCAGGCATCCACGACACCTGGTGCGGCCCGATCCCATGGGTGGAAATCTCCCCGGTGTGCACCAGCCGCTCACCCTCGAACCGGTATACACCCAGCAAACCGCGACCCGGGTCAGACGTGTCGTTCTCTGTGGCATACAACCACTCGCCATCCTTGTGCACCACCGCATGCCCGTAAAAGTGGCGATTGGCCTTGGAGGTGATGGTTTGCAGCAGCGCCCCGTCCCGCAAGTCGATCAGGTAACTCTCGGTGCCCGGCCGGCGGGCGACAAACAGCGCAATCGGCAGCGTCGGGTGGTTGATGATGTCGTGGCAGCGCTGGCCGACCTCGGTGGCAAATACCTGCTTGCCGTCCAGGCGAAAGCCGACGGCGTAGTGCCTGCCATCACTGTCATCCCGCGCCGAGAGCAGCAGCGGGCTTTTGCCCTTCTGCTTGAACAGCGTCCAGCCGCCCAAAGTGATCGCACTGAGCAGCACGCTGCCGAGGGCCAAAGCCTGTCGCCTGAGCATCATCAGTCACCGTCGTTGGCGTTAAAGCCCAGTTGGATGCCCAGCGCCTTGGCCAGCTCGCCTTCGTGCAGGCGGTGGACGACGTTGAGGCTGTCGTAGATATCGTTGAGTTGCTGGCGCCCGGCATCGTCGGCCAGCAGTTCATTCAGCGTACGCTGGTTGCTGGCGAAGAGTTTCAGGGAGGCGGCATACGCGGCGTCGATCTTGTCAGCCAATGGCTTTTGATCGGCAGGCAACAGGCCGCGCAGGCCTTTGTTGTCGACGCCGACCCAGACGGTCTGGGCGGCAGCCAGGCTGGCTTCCAGGCTTTGCAGGGACGACTGGCTGCGCCACGCATCGGCCTGGAACGGTTGCGGGATGCCCTTGGTCTGGCGGCCCATCGGGGTGCCGAGTTTTTTCTTCAGGGTGTCCAGCGCAGTCACTTGAACCCGCAGCAGGTCGGCGATGGCTTCGTGGGAATCGGCGTAGCGCTGGTTAGGAAACTTGGTCATCTGCGCCAGCATGCCGTCGGTGCTGTTCCAGCTCGACAGGATCTCTTCGGCCAGCAGTTTCTGGCGCTCGCCGATGGCTACCAGCAACGGGCAGTAGCGGGCTTTTTGCGTCTCGTCCGCCAGATCGGTCTTGGCGTCGTAGAGGATGTATTCGTAGGCCGACAGGCCCTGCACCACGACGCTGGATTTGGCCAGGGCGGCGGCGTCGATCTGTGGTTGGGCGGTCACCAGTTGCTCGACTTGACGACCCACCAGGTTTTTCTTGTCCGGCCAGAACTGCACCTGCCACGAGCGGTTGCCCTCGGCCAGCGGGCCGATCAGCAGCGGTTGCAACTCGGCCCAGGCCTTTTGCGCGTGCAGGAAGTCGGCGCGGGCGGTCTCCAGGCTTTCCTTGCCCTGGCAGTAGGCCAGGGCGCTGACGGCCAGTTGGCGGTCGGCTTCAACCCAGCGGCTGTAGGTCGGCAGGATCACTTGCTTGGCGATGGCCGCCGAGGTCACCGCTTGCGGGTCCTGGGGCGAGCACGCACCGAGGGCGAGGGCGGCCAGGCTGGTGAACAACAACTTGGGACGGAACATGTCGAGCTCCCTTCTGTAATTAGGACAAAGCTTATAAAGAATTCAGGAATGCCAGCAACGCTGCGCGCTGTTCGGCATTAAAAGACAACACATGCTGCTGCGCCGCCTGGGCTTCACCGCCGTGCCACAGCACGGCCTCCATCAGGTTGCGGGCGCGGCCGTCATGCAAGAACTGGGTGTGGCCACTGACGGCTTGCGTCAGGCCAATGCCCCACAACGGCGGCGTACGCCAGTCGCGGCCACTGGCCTTGAATTCGCTGCGGTTGTCGGCGAGGCCGTCGCCCATGTCGTGCAGCAGCAAGTCGCTGTAGGGGCGAATCACCTGGTTAGCCAATTCAGGTTCGGCGGCGGTGGGCGCTGTGGTGAATTGCGGGGTGTGGCAGCCCTGGCAACCGGCCTGGTAGAACAGGTTTTTCCCGGCCAGCACTTGCGGTGCGTTGACGTCGCGGCGGGCGGGGACGGCCAGGTTGCGGGTGTAGAACAGCACCAGGCGCAGGATGTTGTCGCTGACCTCAGGCTCGCCATCCGGGCCATTGCCGTTGGGCGCCTGTTTGCAGGCCACTTGTGCATCGGTGCAGTCATCGAACGGTCTCAGGGAGGTGGTCAGGCCCATATCACCAGAGAACGCGTGAACATTTTGTTGATTGAGGTTCGGTTGCCCGGCTTTCCAGCCAAATCGACCGAGTACGGTCTTGTGTTGCGCGTCGTCCCAGACCCAATTCGCCCGCCCGACAATGGCTTCCTTGTCGGCGGTTTTCGGGTCGGTGTTGCGCAGGATGTCGGCGTCGGGGATCGCTTCGAGCAGCCCCAGGCCGATCATCGGCGGTGCAACCCGCGCGGAGAAGCGCGTGTCGGGGTGCATCGGCCCATAACCGAGCTGGGTGATTTGCAGGGCCGGCTTGCGCAATTCGACCACGGTGCCGTCCTTGAAGCGGACGTTGACCGGTGTGTAGTCGACCCGCACCTTGCCCTCCGGGGCGACGCCGGGCACGGCCATGTCCTGCAATTGCCCACCGTAGACCGGCTCGGGGACTACACCCAGTTGCTCGATGACCTTCGCATAGGGCGGCGCATCGGGAATCGACAGGCGTACCAGCATCGACACCGCGTTGGGCGCATCGGGCAATGGCGGATGCCCACGGCCATCCTTGATATGGCAGTTCTGGCAGGCATTGGTATTGAACAGCGGCCCCAGCCCGTCGCGGGCAGTGGTGGTGGACGGGGCAATCACCCAGGGGCTGCGAAAGAAACTGTTGCCGACGCTGAAGTCCAGGCGCCGGGTGGGCGACAGGTTGGCCGAGGGCAGGGAGAAGGCGTTCTGGTCGGTCTTCCTCACCGTGGTCGCGCCACCGGCACGCGCTTCACCAGGCTCGGCCTTGGTGAATCGCGGGGCGTCATCGCAGGCACTCAGGCTCAAGGCCATCAACAGTGCAGACAGGCGAAGGGGCGAACGGGACATCAGTCTTCCTGAACGTAGGCTGAAAATAAGGCCGCAAAGTCTAACAGGGCAGGGCGGATTGAATAAGAGCAATTATCGTTTGGTGGTATCCGATTCATTCCCGCTAGAATGACCGCACATTTTTCTCTGGAGGTGGCCAATGCAGGCTCTCGACGCTTTGCTCAACCGTGTTTCCGTGCCGCGACTGCTGGACCCGGCACCGACCCAGGAGCAGCGCGACCTGCTGTTCGCCGCTGCCATGCGCGCGCCCGACCACGGCCAACTGCGCCCTTGGCGCTTCCTGACGGTGGAGGGTGCGGCACGTGAGCGCATGGGCACCCTGCTGGCCGAAGCCGCCCGCCTGCAGGACGCCGACGCGCCCCAGGCCGTGATCGACAAGGCGCAGAACGGCCCGCTGCGGGCGCCGTTGGTGGTGGTGGTGATTGCCCGCCTGCAGGAACATTTCAAAGTGCCAAAATCCGAGCAGCTGCTGGCGGCGGCCTGTGCGGCCCACGGGATTCTGCTGGCGGCGTACGCCCAGGGGATCGGCGCGGTGTGGCGCACCGGTGAGTTGTCGTACTCGGCCCATGTCGCCAAAGGCCTCGGGCTGAAGGCGGATGAGGAAGTGATTGGCTTCCTCTACCTGGGCACCCCACAAAACCCGCCGCGTACGGCCCCGAAAGAAGACCTCGCGCCGTTTGTGGCGGCCTGGACGGGTCAATAAGGCACCGCGACTCTAAATGTGGACGGGCTTGTGTGGGAGCGGGCTTGCTCGCGAATGCGGTGTGTCAGTCAATACATGTCCCGACTGATCCACCGTATTCGCGGGCAAGCCCGCTCCCACATTGGGTGCTTACTGGCTTCAAGCCCGGGTCAAACCCGAAACTGATCCATCAGCTTCATCTGCTGGCTGGCCAGGGCATTGAGCTGGCTGCTGATGGCCGCCGATTCGGTGGCCTGGCCGGTCAGGGTTTCGGTCACTGTGCGGATCGCCGAGACGTTGCGGTTGACCTCCTCGGCCACCGCACTTTGCTGCTCGGCGGCGCTGGCGATTTGCAGGTTCATGTCGCTGATCACCGTTACCGCATCGCTGATCTTGCCCAGGGCCTGCACCGCCTGATGAATCTGCCCGGCGTTGTTCTGCGCCTGGGTCTGGCTCGAATGCATGGTCGCCACCACTCCACGGGTGCCAGTCTGGATGCGTTCGATCACCAGGCGAATCTCCTCCACTGAATCCTGGGTGCGCTTGGCCAGGTTGCGCACCTCGTCGGCCACCACCGCAAAACCGCGCCCGCTTTCCCCGGCTCGCGCCGCTTCAATCGCAGCGTTCAGGGCCAGCAGGTTGGTCTGTTCGGCGATGCTGCGGATCACTTCCAGTACCGAACCGATCTGCTCGCTGTTCACCGCCAGGGCTTCGACTTCGGTAACGGCCTTGCTGACTTCTTCGGCCAGGGTGGTGATGTCGCGGGTGCTGCGTTCAATGATCTGCATGCCTTCGCGGGCTGACTGGTCGGCGCCGCGGGCCGCGCTGGCGGCGTTGGAGGCGCTGTTGGCCACGTCGTGGGCGGTGGCGCTCATTTCATTCGAGGCGGTGGCCACCTGGTCGATCTCACGGAACTGCACCTGCATGCCTTCGCTGGTCTGGCGCGCGATTGCCGAGGACTGGTCGGCGGTGCCACGGGCTTCGGTGATGCTTTGCTTGATCTGCGCGATGGTCGGCTGCAGCTTGTCGAGGAAGCGGTTGAACCAGTTCACCAGTTCCCCCAGTTCATCCTTTTTCGTGTAGGCCAGGCGCTGGGTGAGGTCACCGTCGCCGCTGGCGATTTCCTTGAGCATGGCGGCTACGCTGTTGATTGGCCGGGTCACGCCGGTGGCAGCCAGCCAGATCAGCAACAGTCCCAGCAGGCCGGCGGCTGCGCCTACCAGCAACGCCTTGAAAGTGTCGCTGGCCTGGGCCTTGTCGAGCACCGCCTGGAGTTTGAGCGAGTCTGCCAGCAGCACTTGTTTGGGCAGCTTGATTACCACGCCCCAGGATTTGGCGTCGGCAATCGGTTTGACCGGGTACACGGCGCGAATCGTGCCGTCTTCCTCGCGGATCTTGCGGGTATCGCTGGCCAACAGCTGCACGATTTCCTTGCCTTCGGCGCCAAGGGTGTCGATCAGGTTTTTGCCGACTTTGGCGGGTTCACCGCTGTAGCCGGCGATCAGCCCGGTGCTGGAGATGATCTCCAGGTGCCCGGCGCCGTCGAACAGCTCTTTCTGCACCGCGTCGGTCGCGGCTTGCAGGGTGTTGAGGGCGAGGTCGACACCCACCACGCCGATCACTTTGCCGTCGACCAGCAGCGGCAGGGAAATGGTGGTCATCAACACCGGCTTGCCGGCTACGGTGTCTTCATACGGGTCCAGCAGGCAGGTGTTTTTTGTGTCTCGTGGGCAGGTGTACCAGATGTTGTAGGGCGTGCCGCTGAGGTTGAGGGTGGTCTTGGTCAGGTCATCCTCGACCATCACGGTGTTCAGGCCTTCACCGCCGGCGCGGCTCCAGTAGCTGGAAAAGCGGCCTTTTTCGTTGGACACACGGGCGGCATCATTGACGAATTCACTGTCTTTGCCATCGAGAGCGTTGGGCTCGAATGACAGCCAGATGCCGAGCACCTTGGTGTTGCGGTCGAAGGCGGTTTTCAGGCTGTGGTTGAGTTCTTCACGCAAGGCCCCGGCATCCAGCGAGCGCTTGGCGGCCAGAGTGCGCAGGTCCTTGATCTGGTCGGCGAGGGCGGTCACCACCAACAGGCTTTCACCGAAGGTCTTTTGCAGTTGTACTGCTTGTTCGGCGGCCTTGGCCTGCAGCAGGTTCTGCACACTGTCGGTGAGCATTCGCGAGCTTGAATCGCTGATGAGTTCGTCGTTCTGGTTGGTCTGGTACAGGTTCATGCCGACCACTAGGGCGATCACCCCCAGCAGGCACAGACCGGACAACAGCACGATTTTCAAGCGAATGGAGAGGGTGTCGAACATAGAAGTACCCGCGAATGGACTTATTAGTATGCAAGCTCACGCGAGTCCATTCGGCGCTATGCCCGGAACATCGGCTTGGGCCGGCAGTTCATGAGCGGGAGCCGATGAGCGGTAGTCAGGGTGTCAGGTGGGTTGCGGGAGACGTTCCGGTCGCGACCAGATCCACAGGTTGCCCATGCTCATTCCGGCGATGGCCAGGTAAATCGGCCAGCCGTGGTCGAGCATCACCAGCATCAGGCCGGCGCACAGCAGCATGCTCACGGTGGCGCTGACTTTGGCCCGGCGGGCGATGATCTTGCCATTGCGCCAATTGAACAGGATCGGCCCGAACAGCCGGTGGTTTTCCAGCCAGGCACTCAGGCGCGGCGAGCTTTTGGTGGCGGCCCAGGCGGCCAGCAGGATGAACTCGGTGGTGGGCAAGCCCGGTACCACAATCGCAATCAAGCCGATGCCCAGGCTGACGTAGGCCAGCAGGCCGAACAGGACGCGGGCGATTTTGGATGAGGATTGGGTTTTGCCGGTCATGGGTGCGGTTTGCATGGATGGATTTACGAAGGATTCAAAGTGAAACCGGATCAAAATGTGGGAGCGGGCTTGCTCGCGAATGCGGTGGTTCAGTCACCAGATATATTGACTGATCCACCGCATTCGCGAGCAAGCCCGCTCCCACATTTGATTGCATTCCAATCAGGGAATCAGGCCAGCTCAGGGGCGCTAGCGTACGCCTGTTCCAGCAACACGGTGAAGCGCACGAACGCATCAATCGCGCCTTTCTCCACTTCAGCTTCTTCTTCAGCGGTGAATTCCAGTGCGTCGAGGGTGCGGGTGAAGCGCTTCCAGCCTTCAGCGCGACCCCCCGCAGGCTCGCCCAGGTGACGGGCACCGAAGGTTTCGCTCAAACCCAGGCCCACGGCACGCTTGATCAGGAACGCGGCGCCCAGCTTGGAGCCTTCGGACACGAACAGCCAGCCCAAGGCTTCGGCCTTGCTCGGGTTTTTCACGGCGCCGGCGACCGGGGCCGGTACTTCGGTGTCCAGGTCGCCCAGGTCCAGCTTGGCCGCTTCGGCACGGCAGCGTTCAGCGAGGTCAGGGACGATCTTGATCAACTCGGCATCGTTGTACAGCGCCACCAGCTCCGACTGGAACAGGTATTGCGCGACCACGAAGCGGGCGAAGTTGGCCTGGGTTTCAAACGGTGCATGGGCCTTCACCAACGCATCGAGCTTGGTGTGCGGTTCGTTGGTGATCTGGTTCAGGCGCTGGGAGCGCAGGGCTGCACGTTCTGCGGTAGGGGAGGCGGTCATCGGGGAGTCCTTGAGAAGAGAAAGCGTCTGGTTGCCAGGCTGTTATGAACTAGACGAACCAGAAGACGCGTCACAGTAAAAAATCCTCACCCCGGCGCAGATTAAATCGCGCCGGGGTGAGGCTCCATGGATCAGATGTCCCAGATCAGATTGATCGCAAAGTTGCGGCCCGGCTGGGTCAGGCGGTCGAGGTTGGCCGGGCCGGTCACACCGGCTTCGCCGACGCTGTCGTAGCTGCGCACGTCATCCCAGTTCCAGTATTTCTTGTCCGTCAGGTTGTACAGGCCGCCGTTGATGGTCACGTCGTTGGTGACCTTGTAGAAGCCGGTCAGGTCGACGATGCCAAAACCCGGGGTCTTGAACGGGCCGTTGGCGCTGTTGCCGTCAGGGGCGAAGAAGGTGGTGCTGTCGACGCGGTCCTGTTTCTTGACCAGGGTCCAGCTGACCAGGGCACCGTAGTTCTGCTGGTCATAGCCCAGGCCGAACACGCCCTTGAGCGGGTTGACGCTGTTCAACGGTTCGCCGTTGTCGTCATTGCGCCCGTAGGTGTAGGCAATCGAGCCTTGGGTATACAGGCCCTGCGGTGCGCCGAATGCGTCGAGGCTCAAGCGGCCCTTGGCCTCCACGCCCTTGATGGTGGCGTGCTTGATGTTGTTGGCTTCGAACTGCTGGACGGTGCCACCGGCAACCGAGGCATCTTCGTCGATGAAATCACGGTACTTGTTGTAGTACACCGCCACATCAAACGAGCCCGAGTCGAAGTTGCCGCGAATCCCGGTTTCGACGCCCCGGCTGCTTTCCGGCTTGAGGTCCGGGTTGGGTTCGACGGTGTAGCCCTGCTGCAGGTTTTCAAAGCGGCCATACAAGGCCTTGGCCGATGGCGTGCGATAGCCTTCGGCGTATTGGCCGAACCAGGTGTATTGCTCGGTCAGGGCATAAGTGATGCCGAATTTTGGCGTTACACGGTGCCAGTTCTTTTCCGAATCGCTGTGGTCGTAGATGCGTGTCGGGTCAACGGTATTGAGGAATTCCTGGGTCAGCTTGGGTTTGAGCTGGATGTAGTCGTACCGTACGCTGGGCAGGAAGGTCCACTTGTCCCAGGCAATCTGGTCCTGGGCAAACAGCGCGTAGGAGTTGATGGTCGGGTCGGGGAAGTCGCTGGCTTTTTTCACGCTGTCGGCGGCCGACGGGCTTGGTGCACCGATGGCGGTGCAGCCTGCGCCGACCGCCAGGCAGGTCGCGGCGCCTTCACGGGAACCGGTGACTTTCTGCTGTTTGAGGGTGGTGCCGTAGGTCACGACATGGTCGGTTTCGCCGATGCTGAAAGCCTTGTCCAACTGCGCGTCGAATACCCACTGCTTCTCTTCGTACAGGGTCTCGCGGGTGCGCAATACCTTGCGCGATGGCTGGTAGATTTCTGCGGTGGTCTGGTCGGTCTTGGCGATCTGGTAGTTGAGGCTGGTCTTGATGTGATCGGCAATCGGCGAGTCGAGGGCGAACTTGTTTTCGATGCCGAAGCGTTCTCGGGTGATGGTGTCGTTGCCCGTGCGGCCGCGGTAGAAGTTGAAGCCCTGGCCACCGACAAACGGGCCACCCACTGCGTTTTTCAGGTTGGTGTCGCGATCGTCCTTGAACTTCTCGTAGGTCAGGCCCAGGCGGTTCTCTTCGCCGTAGTTCCAGCCCAGTTTGGCCAGCACGTTGGTGGTGCGCGCATCTTCCGGGTTGGCGCCGGTGCGCGCCAGGCCGGTGGCGTTATTGCCGTCGTAGGATTCCATCTCGTGACCGTTGCGCTGGCTCAGGTGCAGCAAGCCGTCGAAGTCCTGCACGCGACCGGCGACGGTGCCGGAGGTCAGCCAGCTCTCGTCGGCGGAGCTGTAGCCGGTCTTCAGGCGCGCGCCGTAGTCCTGGCCGGGCTTGATGATGTCGTTGGGGTCGAGGGTGAAATAGCTCACCGCGCCGCCGATGGCGCTGCTGCCGTACAAGGCCGAGGCCGGGCCGCGCAGGATTTCCACGCGCTTGACGATTTCCGGGTCGACGTAGTTGCGGCGGGTCTTGGCGTAGGGGCCGTTGAAGAAGTTGTCGGGGACTTCGACGCCGTCCACCTGGGTCAGGATGCGGTCGCCGTCGATCCCGCGAATGTTGTAGCCGGCATTGCCGGAGCGGGTGCCGGCACCGCCCACCGAAACACCTGGCTCATAACGCACCAGTTCGCGGATGGTGTTGACGTTCTGGCGGTCCAGTTCTTCGCGGTCGTGCACGGTCACGGTGCTGGGCACGCTGTCCACGGCCTGTTCCTGGCGGGTGGCACTGATGGTCATCTGTTGCAGGGTGATGGCGCCGACGGCGACGCGTTTTTCCAGCACGATGTTGTTGTTGCCCAGTTTGCGATAGCCCAGGTTGGTCCCCACCAACAGCCGGTCCAGGGCTTTATCCGCCGGCAATGAGCCGCGCACGCCAGGGGACGACACACCCTGGCCCAGCTCGGCGGGCAGGCCGACTTGCCAGCCGGTCACCGCGGTGAAGGCGTTCAGCGCCGAGACCAGAGATTGCTGCTCGATGCTGAAGCTGTAGTTGCCCTGGCTGCGGCTGGCAGGCTCGGCGGCGGTGGCGGCCATGACGGGCGCACCGGCCAACAGGATTGCGGCCGTCAGCAGCGACAAGCCCTGGCGGCGAACGGGCGAAGAGGACCGGCGGTTGAAACGAGACGACATCGAGAGCGCTCCGGAAGGTACGAATCTTATAGTTGCGCACTGAATCAAATAGGAATCAGTTGCATTGGCTATAACGAGACGTATCGTCGCTGGCTATCGAGTAAAAATAATTCTCATTTAGTTCAGGATCACCAGCGCCGGGTATTCCGAGAGCTTGGCCGAGGTGATGTGGGCCAGGGAGCGCACCACGTCGAGCGGTTGGTCGAGCCGGTAATTGCCGGTGACGGCCACGCTGGCCAGCCTGTCGTTGTTGTTGACGATCCAGCCGGGGTAGTAGCGACGCAATTCGGCGAGCACTTCGCTCATCGGGCAGTTTTCGAAGATCAGCCGGCCGTCGACCCAGGCCAGGTCCTTGGTGGTGTCGAGTTTGGCCGGTTGGCCGAAGCCCTTGGGCCCGATGCGGATACTTTCACCGGCGCTCAGGCGCACCCGCGCGTCGTCAAACGTGTTGCTCAGGTCGACATCACCGCGCTGTACCTGAACCTGGGCTTCACCGTTCAAGTAGCGCACCGCGAAAGAGGTGTCCCTCACGCTGGCGCGCACCGGGCCGGCGTCGATTTCCAGGGGCAGGCCACGGCTGGGCAGCACTTCGAAAAACGCCTCGCCCTGATACAGGCGGGCGATGCGCTGGTGGTCCTTGATGCTGCTGGAGAAGGCTGAATTGGTGTTGAGCAACACTTTCGAGCCATCGTCCAGCTGCAGGCGCTGGCGCTCGCCCACCACGGTCAGATGGTCGGCCTGCAGGCGCATAGGCAGGTTGCTGAAGCTGAACAGGCCCAGCAGCAACACGGCGGCAGTGGCCAGGGGCTTCCAGTGCGGTTTGATACGGCGCCAGGCGCTGGGTTTGCGTGGCGCATTCAGGGCGACGGCAGCGCTGTGAACCGGCGCGCCGCCCCAGGCGGTCTGGGCCTTGATGAAGGCTTCGGCGTTTAACGGGTCGTTGGCGAGCCAGGCTTCAAATTCCGCTTGCTGCCCAGGTTGCGGGCACTGCAAGGCGATCAGCCAGTCGAGGGCTTGGTCCATGGCCGCGTCTTGCAACACCTCATGAGCCAGCTCATGGGGGTGCCGTTTATTCGGTTCCGTCACGGTGTTCCTCGGGTCTTCGCCACGTTTTAATCAATAGTCCTACAGACTGTGCCGACAAAGCTTAAGGGCGATCCAGTCTTTCGGCCACACCTATGCAGATGGCCATGATCAGTTTCAGTTCCTTCTGCACGGTGCTCAGGGACACGTCGAGCTTGTCGGCGATCTCCTGATAGCTGCAACCGTGCAGGCGGCTGAGGATGAATATCTGCTGCTGGCGGGCGCTCAACTGGCCGAGGCTGACACTCAGGTGCTCGAGCAATTGCTCGGCCTGTGTCGCGTCTTCGGGGGTGCTGACGGGGGAGGCGACGCTTTGCAGGACGTCCAGCGGGACATCTTCCTGCAGGGTGCGGGCCTGAATCCTGCGGGCGCGCAGGTGGTCCAGCGCCAGGTTGCGCGCCGTCTGGTAGACAAAGGGTTCGAGGTGGTCGATCGGCCGTTCGCTCAGGGCCCGGGTAACGCGCAGGTAGGTTTCCTGCAACAGGTCCTCGGCGGTGCTGTGGTTATTCACCATCCGCTGCAAGGTGCGCAGCAAAATCACCCGTTGGGTGAGGAAGACTTGGTTGAAACGAGATTGGCTCACAGTGATACCAGACCGATTTGCAGCGAATGATAATGCTTATCATCAACGCAAATGGCAAGTGGCACTTTGGATTACTGTAGGAGCGAGCTTGCTCGCGAAGGGCGTCAACGATATCGCTGGCATCCTGAATAAACGCGGTGGTTTTGCGTTTTTCGCGAGCAAGCTCGCTCCTACAGGCCGAGCATTACTCGGCGTTGCACAGCGCCAGGCAGTTATCCAGCATGCGGTTCGAGAAGCCCCACTCGTTGTCGTACCAGGCCAGCACTTTCAGCAGTTTGCCGCTGACTTTGGTGTGATTGGCGTCGAAGATCGACGACAGCGGGTTATGGTTGAAGTCACTGGAAACCAGCGGCAGGGTGTTGTAGCCGAGGATTTTCGAGTGCTGGCTGGCTTCTTTCAGCAGCGCGTTGACCTGCTCGGCACTGGCTTCTTTTTTCAGTTGCACGGTGAGGTCCACCAGCGACACGTTGATCACCGGTACACGCACGGCCATGCCGGTCAGCTTGCCTGCCAGTTCCGGCAGCACCAGGCCCACGGCTTCGGCAGCGCCGGTCTTGCTCGGGATCATGTTCTGGGTGGCCGAGCGCGCGCGGTACGGGTCGGTGTGGTAGACGTCGGTCAGGTTCTGGTCGTTGGTGTAGGCGTGGATGGTGGTCATCAGGCCGCTTTCGATGCCCAGCTCGCGGTGCAGCACCTGGGCCACGGGCGCCAGGCAGTTGGTGGTGCAGGAAGCGTTGGAGATGATCTGGTGGGATTGACGCAAAATGTCATGGTTTACCCCGTACACCACGGTGGCATCGGCGCCCTTGGCCGGGGCCGAGATGATTACCTTGCGCGCGCCGGCGGTAATATGGGCGGCGGCCTTGTCACGGTCGGTGAACAGACCGGTGCATTCGAACACCACGTCCACCTTGTGGGCAGCCCACGGCAGGTCGGCCGGGTTGCGAATGGCACTCACGGCAATCCGGTCACCGTTCACGGTCAGGCTTTCCTGATCATGAGCGACCTCTGCGTCGAAAGTACCGTGGACGGTGTCGTATTTAAGCAGGTGGGCATTGATCGAGCTGTCGCCGAGATCGTTGATGGCGACGATCTGCAAATCCTGACGGTAGCCTTGGGTATAAAGTGCGCGCAGGACATTACGGCCAATACGGCCAAAACCATTGATAGCGATACGTAGAGTCATTGGAAGGTGCCTGTCGTCGATTTGTTGTAAGAATTACAAGATTATTCGCATAAAAATAGAAAACAAGCCTTTTTAGTGGCAATATTTTGTTCAATCTACAACGAGTGACCTGAATCAACTGGTCCGATTGGTCAAGCAACACCCTGCCAACCTCTTCGCGGCGGGCTTTTGACCAGCATAGACACTCAGGTCGCCACATCCGTTAGCCTGGAGTTCTATACATGCATCCCCGCGTACTTGAGGTCACCGAACGGCTTATCGCCCGCAGCCGTGCAACCCGTGAGGCATACCTTGCGCTCATTCGCGGCGCTGCCAGCGACGGCCCGATGCGCGGCAAGCTGCAATGCGCCAACTTTGCCCACGGCGTGGCCGGGTGTGGCACCGAAGACAAAAACAGCCTGCGCATGATGAACGCCGCCAACGTGGCAATTGTTTCGTCATATAACGACATGCTGTCGGCCCACCAGCCATACGAACATTTCCCCGAGCAAATCAAAAAGGCCCTGCGTGAAGTCGGCTCCGTGGGCCAGTTCGCCGGCGGTACCCCCGCCATGTGCGACGGCGTGACCCAGGGCGAGCCAGGCATGGAGCTCAGCCTGCTGAGCCGCGAAGTGATTGCCATGTCCACGGCGGTAGCGCTGTCCCATAACATGTTCGACGCCGCGCTGATGCTGGGTATCTGCGACAAGATCGTCCCCGGCCTGATGATGGGCGCCCTGCGCTACGGCCACCTGCCGATGATCTTCGTACCGGGCGGCCCGATGCCGTCGGGGATCTCCAACAAACAGAAAGCCGACGTGCGCCAGCGCTACGCCGAAGGCAAGGCCACCCGCGAAGAGCTGCTGGAATCGGAAATGAAGTCCTACCACAGCCCGGGCACCTGCACCTTCTACGGCACCGCCAACACCAACCAGTTGCTGATGGAAGTCATGGGCCTGCACCTGCCGGGCGCCTCGTTCGTCAACCCGTACACGCCGCTGCGTGACGCCCTGACCCGCGAAGCCGCGCACCAGGTCACGCGCCTGACCAAGGCCAACGGCAGCTTCACGCCGATCGGCGAGATCGTCGACGAGAAATCCATCGTCAACTCCATCATCGCCCTCAACGCCACGGGTGGGTCCACCAACCACACCCTGCACATGCCGGCCATCGCCATGTCGGCGGGCATCATCCTGACTTGGGATGACATGGCCGACCTCTCCGAAGTGGTGCCGACCCTGTCCCACGTGTATCCAAACGGCAAGGCCGACATCAACCACTTCCAGGCGGCGGGAGGCATGTCGTTCCTGATCCGCGAACTGCTGGAAGCCGGCCTGCTGCACAACGACGTCAACACCGTGGCCGGTCATGGCCTGAGCCGCTACACCCAGGAACCGTTCCTGGTGGACGGCGAGCTGGTATGGCGTGAAGGCCCGATCGAAAGCCTCGACGAAACCATCCTGCGTCCCGTGGCCCGTGCGTTTTCTCCGGAAGGCGGCCTGCGGGTGATGGAAGGCAACCTTGGCCGGGGTGTGATGAAGGTCTCCGCCGTGGCCCTCGAACATCAAATCGTCGAAGCCCCGGCCGTGGTGTTCCAGGACCAGCAAGACCTGGCCGACGCGTTCAAGGCCGGTGAGTTGGAAAAAGACTTCGTTGCAGTGATGCGTTTCCAGGGCCCGCGCTCCAACGGCATGCCGGAATTGCACAAGATGACCCCGTTCCTCGGCGTGTTGCAGGATCGTGGCTTCAAAGTGGCGTTGGTAACAGACGGGCGCATGTCCGGCGCGTCGGGTAAGATTCCCGCCGCGATTCACGTCAACCCCGAAGCCCAGAGCGGCGGGCCACTGGCACGTGTGCGCGATGGCGATATCATTCGCGTGGATGGCGTCAAAGGCACCTTGGAGCTTAAGGTGGACGCCGAAGAATTTGCCGCGCGCGCGCCTGCCACGGGCCTTCTGGGCAATAACGTGGGGGGCGGTCGCGAGTTGTTTGCGTTCATGCGTTTGGCTGCAAGCTCCGCAGAGCAGGGCGCCAGCGCCTTTACCTCTGCCTTGGAGACACTTAAGTGAAGCTAGCGCTGGTCGGTGATATCGGTGGTACCAACGCCCGTTTTGCGTTGTGGCGGGATCAGGAGCTGCATTCGATCCGCGTCCATGCGACGGCGGATCATGCCAGCCCGGAAGAGGCGATCCAGGTCTATCTGAAGGAAGAAGGCCTGGCCATCGGCTCGATTGGCGCGGTGTGCCTGTCGGTCGCGGGGCCGGTGAGTGGAGATGAATTTAAATTCACCAACAATCACTGGCGCCTGAGCAAGACTGCGTTCTGCAAGACCTTGCAGGTGGACGAGCTGCTGCTGGTGAATGATTTCTCGGCCATGGCCCTGGGCATGACCCGCCTGAAGCCCGACGAATTCCGCGTGGTGTGCGAAGGCACGCCGGAGCCGTTGCGCCCTGCGGTGGTGATCGGCCCGGGCACCGGCCTGGGCGTGGGCACCTTGCTCGACCTCGGCCATGGCCGTTGGGCGGCATTGCCGGGGGAGGGCGGCCATGTCGACCTGCCCGTGAGCAGCCCGCGTGAAGCCCAGCTGTGGCAGCACATCTACAATGAGATCGGCCATGTCAGCGCTGAAACTGCCTTGAGCGGTGGCGGTTTGCCCAGGTTGTACCGGGCGATCTGCGCGGTGGACGGTCACGAGGCGGTACTGGAAACTCCCGAAGCCATCACTGCCGCTGGCCTGGCGGGTGACCCGATAGCCCTGGAAGTGCTGGACCAGTTCAGTATCTGGCTGGGCCGCGTTGCCGGTAACAACGTGCTGACCACCGGCGGTCGTGGTGGCGTGTACATCGTGGGTGGGGTGATCCCGCGCTTTGCCGATTTCTTTATCAAGAGTGGTTTTGCCAGGAGTTTTGGCGACAAGGGCTGCATGAGCGACTACTTCAAAGGCATTCCGGTGTGGCTGGTGACGGCACCGTACTCAGGGTTGACAGGTGCTGGTGTGGCGCTTGAGCAGGCATTTGCGTAGGCAGTGATGGCCTCTTCGCGAGCAAGCCCGCTCCCACATTCAATCCCATTCCAACTGGATGAATGAGGTGGAATGTGGGAGCGGGCTTGCTCGCGAAGGCGGCCTCAAGGGCAACAAATGACTTAAGCTTGGCCATAACAACAAGGAGGACCCCGTGAGCGTAATCAGTAAATCCATTCTCCTGGTCGACGACGACCAGGAAATCCGCGAGTTGCTGCAAACCTACCTCAGCCGCGCCGGTTTCCAGGTGCGCGGCGTGCCGGATGGCGCGGGGTTCCGCCAGGCGATGAACGAAGCCCCGTGCGACCTGGTGATCCTTGATGTGATGCTGCCGGACGAAGACGGTTTCAGCCTCTGCCGCTGGATCCGCCAGCACCCGCGCCAGGCGCAGGTGCCGATCATCATGCTCACCGCCAGTTCCGACGAAGCCGACCGCGTGATCGGCCTGGAGCTGGGTGCCGACGATTACATCGGCAAACCCTTCAGCCCCCGTGAGTTGCAGGCCCGTATCAAGGCCTTGTTGCGGCGCTGCCAGTTTGGCCAGGAGCGCAGCGGCGGCGAGGTGCTGGTGTTTGGCGAGTGGCGCCTGGACATGGTCAGCCACCGGCTGTTCCACGTCGACGGCGAGGAAGTGATTCTTTCCGGCGCCGATTTTGCCCTGCTCAAACTGTTCCTCGATCACCCCCAGCAAATCCTCGACCGCGACACCATCGGCAACGCCACCCGTGGCCGCGACCTGATGCCCCTGGACCGGATTGTCGACATGGCCGTCAGCCGTCTGCGCCAACGCCTGCGCGACACCGAAAAACCACCCCGGCTGATCCGCACCGTGCGCGGCAGTGGCTATCAATTGGCAGCCAGCGTGGTTGCCGGCAATGCCCACTGAGCGCCTGCGTGAACTGCGCCGGCGCATCCCGGTACCGCGTTCGCTGCTGGGGCGGATGTTACTGCTGACCCTGTTGGCGGTGCTGTTTGCCCAGGCGTTGTCCAGCGTGATCTGGGTCTCGCAATTGCGCGCTACCCAGCTTGAAGGCCTGGTAACCGCCGCCCGCAGCCTGGCGCATTCGATGACCGCCAGCGTCAGTTATTTCCGCTCGTTGCCGGTGGCCTTCCGGCCGTTGGTACTGGACCAGTTGCGCAGCATGGGCGGTACCCGGTTTGTGGTGACGCTCAACGACAAGCCCCTGGACATGGCGGTATTGCCGGAAACCCCGCGCAAGCATGCAGTGCTCGGTGCTGTCGAAGAAGTGTTGCGCCAGACCCTGGGCAGCGACGTGCATGTTTCGGTGGAGTTCGTCAGCGCCGAAGACCTGCGCATCTTCAACGCCGGCTTGAAACTCGATGAATTGCCGCGCTCCTGGGCGCATTACGCGTTGACCCTGGAACCGGTGAATCCGCCGGTGTTGGTCACCCAGATCCAGCTGGCACAGGGCGAATGGCTCTACATTGCCTCCTTACTGCCCGAACCCTATACCAGCCTCGAAGAACAAGGCCTGCCATACCAGCAGGTGTGGTTTATCGTGCTCACCAGCGGCTTCCTGCTGCTGTTTATCGGCCTGCTGGTGCACTGGCAAAGCCGTCCACTCAAGCGCCTGGCGAGGGCGGCGCGGGACATGTCCCTGGGCGCCGACGTGGAGCCGGTGGCTGAAGGCGGCGGCAGCGAAGTGGTGGAAGTAGGCCGCGCGTTCAATGCCATGCGCGAACGCATCAGCCGTTACCTGACCGAACGCAGCCAGCTGTTCAGCGCCATTTCCCACGACCTGCGCACACCCATCACACGCCTGCGGTTGCGGGTGGAGTTGCTGGAAGACGAGAACCTGCAAACCAAGTTCGGCCGCGACCTGGATGAACTTGAGTTGCTGGTCAAAGGCGCGCTGCAGTGTGTGAAAGACACCGACATTCACGAAAACATCGAACCGGTGGACCTCAACCACGTACTCGACTGCCTGGTGGAGCCGTACCTGGCGCCCAACGGCAATGGGCGCGTGACCCAACATGGTCGGGCACTTACGACATACCCGGGCAAGCCGCTGGCGCTCAAGCGCTGCATCGGCAACCTGATCGACAACGCGTTGAAGTACGGACAGAACGCGCATTTGCATATTGAAGACGATGGCGCGGAGTTCATCCTCCACGTCGACGACGAAGGCCCGGGCGTGCCGGAACAGCGCCTGGAGCAGGTCTTCGAACCGCACTTCCGCCTGGCCGGGCAGCAACAGGGTTACGGCCTGGGCCTGGGCATCGCCCGCAACATTGCCCACAGCCATGGCGGTGAAGTGAGTTTGCAGAATCTGCGGGAGGGCGGTTTGCGGGTGACCTTGCAACTGCCTCGTGGCCTGGATTGAACGCCACCAATACCGCAGCTGATTGAGTACTTGTGGCGAGGGAGCTTGCTCCCGTTGGGGCGCGAAGCGGCCCCAAAAGATGGGACTGCTGCGCAGTCCAACGGGAGCAAGCTCCCTCGCCACACTAGTCGTATCCGGCGTTATAACCGTGGTTAGACGCTCTGGCGCAACCTGGCCAGATCCCGCAACGGCGGCGCACCAAACAGCCGGCTGTATTCGCGGCTGAACTGCGATGGGCTCTCATAGCCCACCCGATACCCCGCCGCCGAGGCTTCCAGGCCCTCGGCGATCATCAGCCGCCGAGCCTCCTGCAAACGCAGTTGCTTCTGGTACTGCAACGGGCTCATGGCGGTCATCGCCTTGAAGCGGTGGTGCAAGGTCGAGACGCTGAGGTTCACTTCCTTGGCCAGGTCATCAATGCGCAGGGGCTGTTCGTAGTTGCCGTTCAACCAGGTGATCGCCTGGCTCACCCGATGGCTCTGACTGTTGGCGACGGCAATTTCATACAGCCGATAGCCCTGTGGACCACGCAACAGGCGATAGAGAATTTCCCGATTGATCAGCGGCGCGAGCATTGCGATGTCTTTCGGTGTGTCGAGCAATCGGGTCAGGCGCAGCACGGCGTCCAGTAACTGGTTGTCCAGGCGGTCGACATACATCCCTCGGGAGGTCGGGCGCGGGGGCACGCCCATCGGCCCGGCTTCGGCAATCAGTGCGGTGATCTGTGCCGGGTCGATATTCACCCGAATCGACAGGTTGGGGTCTTCCGGCGTGGCATCAAGGATGCGCCCGGCCACCGGCATCGCTACCGAAAACACCAGGTAATTGAGCGGGTCATAGGCGAAGACTTCATCCGCCAAACGCACTTCCTTGCGACCCTGGGCGAGGATGCACAGTGCGGGTTCCACCAGCACCGGCGTGAATTCACGCGGGGAGTTATGACGGTTGAGATACAGCGACGTGATCGCCGTGCCGTAGGAACCATCCTCCCAGGTATGCCGGCGAACGATGCCGGCGAGTTCTGCGCGCTGCTTTTCCATATCGGCGTCGAGGGGGTTGGAGCGAAGTTCGGGCGACGACATGGGACATCCTCTGGTGCTTTGACGATGGGCACAGCTTAAGGGCGGTTTTGCAAAAAGCGGTATTTCGATTCTGCACAATCCTTGCCTGATCCTGCGAAAAATCGTGAATCAGGCAAGCCGGGGCCTGTCATGCCCCTGAAATACGGCAGTCATGCCGGGAATAAACTTCGCATGCCGATTGCTATACCTACGCATCTCGCAGGATTGTGCAATAAGCCAGCAGGAATTGACTAACCGCATCCACGCCCGCGCCCGTATCTTTGATCCTGTGGCAACACGCCCTCACAGTGCTTGCCGAGCATCACTTCTCAACGGGAGAGTCGAACATGTCCACCCCCATTCCCGCGAGCCATATGGCCTTTATCCGTGCCCGTACCGGGTACAGCACCGAACTGGGTGCACGCTTGAGCAGTTTGATCGAACCGGGCCGCCAGGCTCAGGGTTGCCTGCAATTCTCGTTGCAGCACTCCCTGGCCGACCCGGATGTGTGGTTGGTGTCGGGCTTCTGGAGCAGCGAGCAGGCGATGAGTGCCTACTTCAGCTCGCCGGCGCTGATGGTCTTCACCGAGTTGTTGAATGACATGGTGGTTCGCAGCATGGACTTCCAGACCTTTACCGACGCCTCGGCGGCCAATGCCTATGGCGAGTACCTGCAACTGGCGGGCTAGTGCTTTAGAATGGCCGCCTTTCCCATTGGCCAGGACCTGCAACATGGCACGTAAAGAGTTTGCCCACCACGAAGCCGTTTCCGCCTTGGTGCGTGAAGAAGAGGGTGGCTATAGCGCCGCCATCGCCGTCAAGGCGCTCGATGGCATGGGCGCACCGCGCTTTCACAAGATCCTCGATGGACAGACGTTCAAGACTGCCTCCGACGCCGACGATGCCGCAGCTCTGCAACTGGAGCGCTTGGTCGATGTAGATGAAGACGGTCAGCTCTCTTGGGCAACTTCCGCCAACTGAAAACACCGCTGATCCAAATCTGGGAGCGGGCTTGTGTGGGAGCGGGCTTGCTCGCGAATGCGGTGGATCAGTTGGCATATGCATTGACTGATACGCCCCCTTCGCGAGCAAGCCCGCTCCCACATTTTTATCTCGTTCCAATCAGCGTTGCGCGGCGCCTGGGCGGTACATTTTGAACAGCGCTTCCGGCCCCAACTGAAAATAATCCGCCGGGCCACCTCCACGCAGGATCGGCTGGGCGGCAGCCGTGTCGTACACCCCGTCTTTCAGCAGCCATTTGGCGATATGCACCGCGACCACCTCGCCGAGCACCAACCAGCTTGGCACCAGCTCCTTGTCGGCGCGCTGCAGCTGAATGATCTGCGTCACCTTGCACTCGAACGACACCGGGCTTTCGCCCACGCGAGGCACGGCGATCACCTTTGAAGCCACCGGCGTCAAGCCGGCCAATTCAAACTCGTTGACCTCGGGCGATACCGGCGCGCAGCTCTGGTTCATCTGCTCGGCCAGCGGGCGGGTGGCCAGGTTCCACACGAACTCACCGGTCTGTTCGATGTTGTTCAGGCTGTCTTTGCGCCCGACACTGGAAAACCCAATGATCGGCGGAATGTAGTTAAACGCATTGAAGAAACTGTAGGGCGCCAGGTTCAAGCGGCCCTGGCTGTCGTGTGACGAAATCCAGCCAATCGGGCGCGGGCCGACAATCGCATTGAACGGGTCATGGGGCAGGCCGTGGCCGTTGGCGGGTTCGTAGAAATGAATATCGTCGGACATGGGCCGGGGTTCCTGCTGGTGGTTCGGGGAAGGGCATCATAGTGCACTCAGGTGGCGTGTTCGCCAATGAAAAAGGGGCTGTGTCATACACTGACACAGCCCCTTTTTTATCCTGGCAGAACCCTTAGTCCGTAGTAATCCGCGAATGCTTGCGGGTGTCCTTCATGGTCACATACACCAACAGCGACACCGCAATACACGCGGTGACGTACCAGTAGTAACCGGTTTCCATGCCAATGCTCTTGAACCACAGCGCGATATATTCAGCGGTGCCGCCGAAGATCGACACGGTCAGCGCATAGGGCAAGCCAACACCCAGGGCGCGGATTTCGGTGGGGAACAATTCGGCCTTCACCACGGCGTTGATCGAGGTGTAGCCGCTGACGATGATCAGCGCCGCCATGATCAAGAAGAACGCGCCCCACCAGGTCTGGATGGTGTGCAGGGTGGTGAGGATCGGCACGGTGAACAGGGTGCCGAGGACGCCGAAGGCGATCAGGATCGGCCGGCGGCCAACCTTGTCCGACAGCCCGCCGATGATGGGTTGCAGGCACATGAACAGGAACAGCGTGGCCGCCGAAATGGTGGTGGAGTCGGAGATGCTCATGCCGACGGTGTTCACCAGGTATTTCTGCATGTAGGTGGTGTAGGTGTAGAACGCCAGGGTGCCGCCCATGGTCAGGCCGACTACGGTCATCAGTTCCTTGGGGTGGCGCATCAAGGTGCGCATTGCGCTTTCCTTGGCCTTTTCTTTCTTGGTGAACGACTCGGTTTCTTCCATGCCACGACGCAGGTACAGCGCCACTACCGCGCACAGGGCGCCGATGGCGAACGGGATACGCCAGCCCCAGTCGTACAGCTGTTCGGTGGTCAGCAATTGTTGCAGCACGATCAATACCGCCAGGGCGATGAGCTGGCCGGAGATCAGGGTCACGTACTGGAAGCTGGAGTAGAAGCCCCGACGTTCCTTGGTGGCCATTTCGCTGAGGTAAGTGGCGGAGGTGCCGTATTCACCGCCGACCGACAGCCCCTGCAGCAAACGGGCGAATACCAGCAGGATCGGCGCACCGATACCGATGGCTTCATAGCCCGGGCTCAAGGCAATCAGCAGCGAGCCGAAGCACATCAGGTAGACCGACGCCATCAAGGCCTTTTTACGCCCGACCTTGTCGGCGTACAGGCCCATCAGCCAGCCACCAATCGGGCGCATCAGGAAGCCCACGGCGAAGATCGCGGCGGTGTTCAAGAGCTGGGCGGTGGTGTCGCCTTTCGGGAAAAAGGTCTTGGCGAAATACAGGGAGAAAGCCGCATAGACGTACCAGTCGTACCACTCGACCATGTTGCCGACCGATCCGCTGAAGATCGACCTGATACGGCTGGAGGTGGTGCGTCCTTTTGCCGGCGCAGTCGCCGACCCCAGAGGCAGGGAGTTGGAGTTATCCATTTAAGGATCCTTCATCTAATTGTTTTTGTGGAGCGCGCGGTAGCGCAGCCTGGCTGGGCTATAGCAGGAGCTGTGCCAAGCCGATGAAGGCCCGGTCTAGAAGGGTTTGCGGAAATTTTTGAGCGGAAAATTGCTGATGAATCAAGGGGGATGAGCGGAAATCCGCCGACGAAGATCGCTCCCACGCTCTGCGTGGGAGCGCATCCTGTGACGTTCCGCGTCACGATGTTAAGGGCGGACGCGGAGCGTCCAGAGCTGCATTCCCACGCGGAGCGTGGGAACGATCGGGTTAGAGGAACGTATCCCGCGCCAGGCCATGGCGCTGCATTTTTTCATTGAAGGTGCGCCGTGGCAGTTGCAGCTCGGCCAGCACCGCCTTGATATCGCCTTTGTGCCGGGTCAGCGCGGCTTTCAGGCAATGGGCTTCAAATGCTTCCTGCTGCGCCGCCAACGATTGCCCGGCTTCGATGCCTTCCGGCTCCGGTTCACCCAGCCCCAGCACCTGGCGTTCCGCGGCATTGGCCAGCTCCCGCACATTCCCCGGCCAGTCATGGCTGAGCAGGCGCCCCAGCGCGGGTCCGCTCAGCGGCGCGAAGTTGCGGCCCAGGCGCTCGGCGGCGCTTTGTGCAAAGTGCTCGAATAGCAGGGGAATGTCTTCCCGGCGTTCCCGCAGCGGTGGCAGGCGCAGTTGTGCGACGGTCAGGCGATAGGCCAAGTCCTCGCGAAAACGCCCGGCGCGAGCTTCGTCCAGCAGGTCGGGTTTGGTGGCGGCGATGATCCGCAAGTCCACCTTGATGCTTTGATTGGAACCGAGCCGTTCGAGTTTTTGCTCCTGCAACACCCGCAGCAATTTCACCTGCTGGGCCAGCGGCATGCTTTCGATCTCATCGAGAAACAGCGTGCCGCCATTGGCGTATTCCAGCTTGCCGATGCGCTTGCCCTGGGCGCCGGTGAACGCGCCACTTTCATGGCCGAACAGCTCGGCTTCAAACAGCTGCTCGGGAATCGCCGCGCAGTTCAGCGCCACAAACGGCTTCTTCGCCCGGGGGCCGAAATCATGCAGGCAACGGGCGACCAGTTCCTTGCCGCTGCCGGTTTCGCCGCGAATCAACACATTGACCGGCAAGCCGGCCAGGTCCAGGACTTGCCGGCGCAGGTTCTGCAAACCCCGGGACACCCCCAGCAGGCTCGATTCCAGTTGGGCCCGGTGATCGGCCTGCTGATGCAAGCGGCGGTTTTCCAGCACCAGCCCGCGCTTGTCCAGCGCCCGGCGCAGGCTGCTGAGCAGGGCTTCGGGGCTGAAGGGTTTTTCGAGGAAGTCGTAGGCGCCGTCGCGCATGGCTTCGACGGCCATCGGCACATCGCCGTGGCCGGTGAGCAGAATCACCGGCAGGTCGGCGTCACGCCGCTGCACTTCAGCCAGCAACTCCAGGCCGCTGAGGCCGGGCATGCGCACGTCGCTCAGGATCACCCCGGGAAAGTCCCTGGGCAATTGCGCCAGGCATTCCTCGGCGCGGCTGAACAACTGCACCTCAAAGCCGGACAGGCTCAGCCATTGCTCGACGGCCGTGCGAATGCTGGCTTCGTCGTCGACCACAATCACCGCATTCAACATAGGTCTGGCGTCTCCAGTGCGATGGGCAAGGTCAGGGTAAAGATCGCCCCGTCACCTTGATTGCCGGCGCTCAGGCGCCCGCCAAGTTCGTGGACGATAGCGTACGACACGGCGAGCCCCAAGCCGAGCCCGTCGCCTACCGGCTTGGTGGTGAAGAACGGGTCGAACACGCTGTTGAGGTTTTCCTCGGCGATCCCGCCGCCGCTGTCGCTGACGGTCAGGTGCCATAGCTGCTGATCGGCGTGCAGACGGATCTCCAGGCGCTTGCGTGGCTTGTCGGCCATGGCGTCGAGGGCGTTGCGCAGCAGGTTGATCAGCACCTGTTCGAGGCGGATCGCGTCGCCGCGTACCCAGGCCGGGCGGGTCAGGTCCAGTACGGTGCCGATGGCTTCGTCCCGCAGGCGCGCATCGAGCAAGTGCAGGGACTGGTCCACCACCGTCGCCAGGTCGAGGCGTTCGCGCAGGCCGCTGGGGCTCTTGCGGGCGAAGGTCTTGAGGTGGCCGGTGAGCGCGGCCATGCGTGTGAGCATGTCGTCCAGCGGGGTCAGGGCCTGGTAGGCGTCGTCCACCCGGCCATGGTCCAGCAGCAGCCGCAGAGTCGCCAACTGCATGCGCTGGGCGGTCAAAGGCTGGTTGATTTCGTGAGCGAGGGCGGCAGACATCTGCCCCAGCGCTGCCAGTTTGGCGGATTGCACCAGGCCATCCTGGGCGGTGCGCAGGGCGCGGGTGCGTTCTTCCACCAGTTGTTCAAGTTCTTCGCGGCTGCGCTGGCGCAGGCGGGCGAGGCGCCAGCGCTGGGTCAGGAACAGCACCAGGAACACCAGCGCCAGCCATGAACCGGCGGCGGCGAGGCCGGCGTTGCGTTGGTCTTCAAAGGCCACCTGTGGTTTGCGCAACAGGTGCAAGGTCCAGCCTTCGGCCTTCAGCGGCAGGGACTCCCAAATGTAATTGGCCTTGCCGTCGGGGCCGTCGACGCGCATCAGGTGGCTGTTTTCGTCAAAGCGTTGCAAGGCTTCAGTGTCCAGTGGCAGCAATTGTTTCTTGTCGTATTGGCGGGTGGCCTTGAGTTCGGCGTGGTCGCTGTCCGACAACGGACGCAGCGCGCGGTAGCGCCAGCCCGGCTGATTGGCGATAAACACAATGCCCCGGGCATCGCTGACCAGCAGCAAGTCATTGCCCTGGGCCCACTCGCGCTCCAGTTCCGGGAACTCCAGCTTGACCACCATGGCGCCGAGGAACTGCTCGTTCTCGCCGACCACCGCGCTGGAGAGGAAATACCCCGGAATCCCGGTGGTCACGCCCACTGCATAAAAACGCCCGGTGCCCTGGCTCAAGGTTTGGCTGAAGTAGGGACGAAACGCGTAGTTGTGCCCCACATAACTGCTGGGCAGGTTCCAGTTGCTGGCGGCCACGGCGAGGCCGTTGCGGTCCATCAGTTCCAGGGTCGAGGACTGGGCGGCGCCGTTGATGCGCTCCAGCTTGCGGTTGAGCAAATCCTGGGTGGCGGTGTCCAGCGGGCCCTTCAAGGCGCTGATCATTTCCGAGTCCAGGGCCAGCACGGCGGGCAGGGCGCGGTAGCGTTCGATCAGGGTGTGCAGGGAGTTGCCATAAAGCATGAGCTGCTGATTGGCGCGGGCGGCGTCATCCACCAGGGCCAGGCGTTCGGCGTGGCGGGTAGCCAGGGCGGCAGCCAGTACCGCGCCGGCGATGATCAGCAAGGAGTAGAGGGTCAAACGCAGCGGGCGGGGAATCGCAATCATACGAAGATGAACAGTGCAATTAGGGGCGAGCACCATAGCATGAGGCGCATGGCTGTTGTGGCGAGGGAGCTTGCTCCCGCTGGGGCGCGTAGCGGCCCCAAAAAAATGGGAGCGCTGCGCACTGGAGCGGGAGCAAGCTCCCTCGCCACAGTGAGAGGTGCATGAAACAAAAAAAGGCGACCGTAGTGGTCGCCTTTTATCCTTGCAGGGGAAATGCTTACTGCACTTCAACCGCCAGGCTTTCACTGATCTTTTTCTGCCAGATGGCAGGACCGGTGATGTGTACCGACTCGCCCTTGCTATCAACGGCAACGGTGACCGGCATGTCTTTCACGTCGAACTCGTAGATCGCTTCCATGCCCAGCTCGGCGAACGCCACGACGCGGGATTTCTTGATGGCCTGGGCCACCAGGTAAGCCGCGCCGCCCACTGCCATCAGGTAAACCGCCTTGTGGTCCTTGATCGCTTCGATAGCGGTCGGGCCGCGCTCGGATTTGCCGATCATGCCCAACAGGCCGGTTTGCTCGAGGATCTGGCGGGTGAACTTGTCCATCCGCGTGGCGGTGGTCGGACCGGCAGGCCCCACCACTTCTTCGCGCACCGGATCAACCGGGCCGACGTAGTAGATGAAGCGACCCTTGAGGTCCACCGGCAGGGTTTCGCCCTTGTTCAGCATCTCGACCATGCGCTTGTGCGCGGCGTCGCGACCGGTGAGCATCTTGCCGTTGAGCAACACGGTTTCGCCCGGCTTCCAGCTCTGCACGTCTTCCGGGGTCAGGGTGTCGAGGTTGACGCGACGGGCCGACGGGCCGGCTTCCCAGACGATTTCCGGGTAGGCGTCCAGCGGTGGCGCTTCGAGCGATGCAGGGCCCGAGCCGTCGAGCACGAAGTGCGCGTGACGGGTGGCGGCGCAGTTGGGGATCATGCACACCGGCAGCGAGGCCGCGTGGGTCGGGTAGTCCATGATTTTCACGTCGAGCACGGTGGTCAGGCCACCCAGGCCCTGGGCGCCGATGCCCAGTTGGTTGACCTTCTCGAACAGCTCCAGGCGCATCTCTTCGATACGGTTGGACGGGCCGCGCTTCTTCAGCTCGTGGATGTCGATGGATTCCATCAACACTTCCTTGGCCATTACCGCGGCTTTTTCGGCGGTGCCGCCGATGCCGATGCCAAGCATGCCCGGTGGGCACCAGCCGGCGCCCATGGTCGGAACCGTCTTGAGCACCCAGTCGACGATCGAGTCGGACGGGTTGAGCATGGCCATTTTCGACTTGTTCTCGGAACCACCGCCCTTGGCGGCCACGTCCACTTCCACGGTGTTACCCGGGACGATGGAGTAGTGGATCACGGCAGGGGTGTTGTCCTTGGTGTTTTTCCGCGCACCGGCCGGGTCGGCGAGGATCGAAGCCCGCAGGACGTTTTCCGGCAGGTTGTAGGCCTGGCGCACGCCTTGGTTGATCATGTCGTCCAGGCTCATGGTGGCGCCATCCCAGCGCACGTCCATGCCTACACGTACAAATACGGTGACAATCCCGGTGTCCTGGCAGATCGGGCGGTGGCCGGTGGCACACATGCGCGAGTTGATCAGGATCTGAGCCATGGAGTCACGGGCCGCTGGCGATTCTTCGCGCAGGTAGGCCTCGTGCATCGCCTGGATGAAGTCAACGGGATGGTAGTAGGAAATGAATTGCAGGGCGTCGGCAACGCTCTGAATCAGGTCGTCTTGCTTGATCACGGTCATGAGTCGCGCTCCTCTATAAGGGAACATTCAATAAAGGTGGCGTCAGTGTTGCATCGGTCGGCTGAAGCCACCTTTCCAAGGCACGCCAAAGTGGTGCAGGCGCGACGCTAAAAAGGCGCGGCAGTATAACCCGCCACGGTGGCCGATACACCCGACTATGGTCAAACTCTACCGGGCGTGATTCCCTGTAGACGCCTTTTTGATCCGAGACCCTTGATGCCTGAACTTCACGTCGGTGAACGCCACTGGTCGGTAGCCGCCGGCAGCAACCTGCTGGATGCCCTGAACCAGGCGGGCGTGGCCGTGCCTTATAGTTGCCGCGCCGGCAGCTGCCATGCCTGCCTGGTGCGTTGCCAGGGTGATATCCAGGACAACCAGCCGGATGCCCTGAGCCCGGCGCAGCGCCAGGATGGCTGGCGCCTGGCGTGCCAGTGCCAGGTCGCAGGTGACTTGCAGGTCGAAGGCTTCGACCCGCTGCGTGACGGGTTGCCGGCGACGGTGTTGAGCGTCGATTGGTTGAACCCGAGTGTACTGCGCCTGCGGCTGCAACCCGAACGCGGCTTGCGCTACCGGGCAGGGCAGCATCTGGTGTTGTGGGCCGGCAGCGTTGCGCGGCCTTATTCATTGGCCAGCCTGCCCCAGGAAGATCCGTTTCTCGAATTTCACATCGATTGCCGCCTGCCCGGCGAATTCAGCGACGCCGCCCGCCAATTCAAGGCCGGTGACAGCCTGCGCCTGGGCGAATTGCGGGGCGGCGCCTTGCAGTACGACCCCGACTGGCAATCGCGGCCGCTCTGGCTGCTGGCCTCGGGCACCGGACTCGGCCCGCTATGGGGCGTGTTGCGCGAGGCCTTGCGCCAGGATCACCAGGGCGCCATCCGGGTCATTCACCTGGCCCATGACGCGGGCGGTCATTACCTCGCCGGGCCATTGGCCCAGCTGGCTGGTGCGCATCCGAACGTGACCGTTGAGCTATGGACAGCGGCTGAGGTGACGCAGGCGTTGGCGCAACTGCGGCTTGTTTCCCGGCAAACTCTGGCTTTACTCTGCGGGCACCCGGCCAGTGTCGAGGCCTTTTCCAAGCGCCTGTTCCTGGCCGGACTGCCGCGCAATCAACTGCTGGCCGATGTGTTCCTGCCCCGTGGTTGAGCGCTGAATTTCCCAGCCGCGAGATTTGTCATGACCGATGCCATCCTGCAGCAACGCGAACGCGGGTTGCTGATTTTGCAGCTCAATCGCCCGGACAAGAAAAATGCCCTGACCCGCGCCATGTACAGCCAATTGGCCGAGGCGCTGGAGCAGGCGGATGCCGATACCAGCGTGAATGCCGTGCTGATCCAGGGCAGCAGCGAGTGCTTCACCGCCGGTAACGATATTGGCGACTTCCTCGAACAACCGCCGGCGGATCTCGACAGCCCGGTCTTCAATTTCATGCGCAGCTTGCTCAACTGCCGCAAGCCGGTGATTGCGGCGGTGGCGGGCGTGGCGGTGGGAATTGGCACGACGCTGCTGCTGCATTGTGACCTGGTGTATGTCAGCCGGGATGCACGGTTGCGCATGCCGTTCGTCAACCTGGGGCTGTGTCCGGAGTTTGGGTCCAGCTTGATCCTCCCGCGATTGCTGGGGCATGCCAAGGCGGCGGAGTTGCTGCTGCTGGGTGAAGGGTTCACCGGCGAACAGGCTGCCGCCTGGGGCATTGCCACCGAGGCATTGGGCAGCGGTGAATCGGCCCTGGCCAAGGCACGGGAAATTGCTGGACGGTTTGAGACCCTGGCGCCGGGCGCGGTGCAGGTCAGCAAGCATCTGATGAAAAGCGTTGATCGCGAGCAGTTGCGCAAGGTGATCGAGGAGGAGGGGGCGTTGTTTACCCAGAGGTTGAAGTCGCCGGAGGCGATTGCGGCGTTGTCGGGGTTTATCACTCGGAGATGAATGAGCGTTGACTGGTCGGCCGTCTTCGCGAGCAAGCCCGCTCCCACATTCGACCGTGTTTCTTCAGGATGTACGCGATCAAATGTGGGAGCGGGCTTGCTCGCGAATAGGCCAGTAAAGCCAACACACAAGCCAATTTGCAATGCAAAAAGCCCCGCCATTCACATGGCAGGGCTTTTGTTTTTCAGCGAGCGGTCACTCAGACCATTGGGTCGCCAACGTGCAGGATCTTCATGCCGTTGGTGCCGCCGATGGTGTGGTAGCTGTCGCCCTTGGTCAGGATGACCCAGTCGCCTTTCTCCACGACGCCGCGCTTGAGCAACTCGTCGATCGCGGCCTGGCTGACTTGCTCAGGCGGTAGCGATGCCGGGTCGAACGGTACGGTGTAGACGCCGCGGAACATGGCCGCACGGGCCTGGGTTTCGCGGTGCGGGGAGAACGCGTAGATCGGGATCGAGGAACGGATGCGCGACATGATCAACGGCGTGTAGCCACTTTCGGTCAGGGCGATGATCGCTTTCACACCCGGGAAGTGGTTGGCGGTGTACATGGCCGCCAGGGCGATGCTCTGGTCGCAGCTTTCGAAGACCTTGCCGATACGGTGGCTGGAGGTCTTGCTGGTCGGGTGCTTTTCAGCGCCGACGCAGATGCGTGCCATGGCCTGCACGGCTTCCAGCGGGTACGGGCCAGCCGCACTTTCAGCCGAAAGCATCACGGCGTCGGTGTAGTCGAGCACGGCGTTGGCCACGTCGGACACTTCGGCACGGGTTGGCATCGGGTTCTGGATCATCGACTCCATCATCTGGGTCGCAACGATCACCGCCTTGTTGTGGCGACGTGCGTGCAGGATGATTTTCTTCTGGATACCGATCAGCTCGGCGTCACCGATTTCCACACCCAGGTCGCCACGGGCAACCATCACGGCGTCGGAAGCCTTGATCAGGCCGTCGAGGGTTTCATCGTCGGCTACGGCTTCGGCGCGTTCGATCTTCGCCACCAGCCAGGCAGTGCCGCCGGCTTCGTCGCGCAGTTTACGGGCGTATTCCATGTCGGCGGCGTCGCGAGGGAAGGATACCGCGAGGTAGTCCACTTCCATTTCGGCGGCGAGCTTGATGTCGGCCTTGTCTTTTTCAGTCAGGGCCGGGGCAGTCAGGCCACCGCCGCGACGGTTGATGCCTTTGTGGTCCGACAGCGGGCCGCCGATGATCACGGTGCAATTCAGTTCGGTCGGGGTGGCGGTGTCGACGCGCATTACCACACGGCCGTCGTCCAGCAGCAGTTCGTCGCCCACGCCGCAGTCTTTCACCAGGTCCGGGTAGTCGATACCCACGACTTGCTGGTTGCCTTCGGTCAGGGGATGGCTGGTGGAGAAGGTGAACTGGTCACCGATCTTCAGCTCGATCCGCTTGTTGGCAAATTTGGCGATACGGATTTTCGGGCCTTGCAGGTCACCCAGCAACGCCACGAAGCGGCCATGCTTGGCGGCCAGGTCACGCACCAGCTTGGCGCGAGCCTTGTGCTCGTCCGGGGTGCCGTGGGAGAAGTTCAGACGGGCAACGTCCAGGCCAGCCAGAATCAGCTGTTCGAGGACTTCCGGCGAGTTACTGGCCGGGCCAAGGGTGGCGACGATTTTGGTACGACGGACGGACATGCACGGACTCCTGAGTTCAAGCGCTGGGGAAGGCTACTATGCTCTTTGGTTGTAGTCATTGTTCGTTTGCACTACTTATCGATGATTCGCTTGTTTTCACTCTGCATGAACAGATGAACAACCTTGAAGATTTTCGATGAAGGGTCGATACACTGCACAAGACAGGAGAACCCCCATGCGAATCGTGATCATTGCTGCCCTGGCCGTCAGTGTTGTCGGCTGCACCCGTTGGTCGATGGACCATCATTTGAACAATGCGTACCGCGCCTACGGTGTGGGCGATTGCCAGCGGGTCACCCTTGAGTTGTCCCAGGTCGACCGTGAAAGCCGTTCCCGGCGCTACGTGCAACCGGAAGTCTCTATGTTGCGCGGGCAGTGCCTGGAGCGCGAGAAGCTGTTTGTCGATGCGGCGCAAACCTATCAGTTCATCATCAGCCAGTACCCGGCGAGCGAGTACGCATTCCGTGCCCGTGCCCGTTTGGATACCCTGCAGCAACTGGGGCATTACCCCGGCGCGAGCGTTGCCCAGCCGCGGCCGGCGTCGTTGTGATGATATTTGTCATGCCATAGCTGGCTCGTTGCCAGTCTTGGGCTAATCTTTGAATGTCAGTTTGTATAAGTTTCTATTCAAACGGATGGCGTTCCCGGATTTGGCAGCTGTAAAAGTGGCAACCCGTTTGCGGTTGTCGCACCGATATCCGGGGAGAGCGGGCCTTCAGGCTCGTTTCGAATCACTGGAGCGGCCACATATATGGCCATTGGATGGCGACCTCATCATGTTTACTCACCGACGGATCGAGCGGCATCAGTTACCTTGCTTCCTTCAAGTGTTCAACCGCCTGACGGACAAGCCAATCGGCTATCTGGGCAATGTTTCCGAGCAGGGCCTGATGTTGATCAGCCAGTTACCCATGATGGTCGATGTGGAGTTCGAGCTGCGCTTGAAGATCCCCGGGCCTGAGGGTGAGGTGCAGGCGGTAGACCTCACGGCCACCTGCCTGTGGTGTCATGAGGATATAAACCCCCAGCATTACGATTCCGGGTTCAGCATATCCCAGGCCCCTGCCGAATATGGGGAGGTGATCAGCGCGCTGCTGGATTACTTCAGCTTTGATCCGTTGCAGGCCTCTGCCTAGGTGCTGCATCCGGCGTTCATAGCGCGCCGGCTTTTTTCCAGCCCAGGTAGCGGGTCACCAGGGCGGCACCCAGGTCCGAAGGCAGTGTGTCCAGTACCGACAGCCCGTGGGCGTTCAAGCGGTCGTGGAGTTCGTCCCGGGTATTGAGATAGTTGATCGTGCCGCAGTAGGCCAGGGCTTCGGGCAGGGTTTGCACGGGAGCCTGGCGTAACTGGTCAAGGACCTCCTCCCGCAGGCTTGCGACCATTACCCGGTGCTGGCGGCTGATGCGCTTTACGGCGCTGAGTAACTCTTCATCTTCCTCATCCCGCAAATTGGTCACTACGATCACCAGCGAGCGACGTTTCTGCCGGGCCAGCAGTTGGCTGGCGGCGGCCTGGTAATCGGCCGTACGCCGGGACGTGTCCAGGTCATACACCGCATTCAGCAACAGGTTGAGCTGGCCACTGCCCTTGACCGGCGCCAGGTAGCGCGGCTGGTCGCAGGCAAAGGTGCACAGCCCTACGGCATCGCCCTGGCGCAAGGCTACATAACTGAGCAGCAGGCAGGCGTTGAGCGCGTGGTCGAAGTGCGACAGTTCGGCGTCCTGGCTGCGCATACGGCGGCCACAATCGAGCATGAACATGATCTGCTGGTCGCGCTCGTCCTGGTACTCCCTGGCAATGGGCGTGCGTTGCCGGGCGGTGGCTTTCCAGTCGATCTGGCGCAGGCTGTCACCTTCGCGAAACTCACGCAGCTGGTGAAACTCCAGGCCCAGCCCACGCCGTTGCCGCTGGCGTACGCCCAGCTGGTTGAGCCAGTTGTCCACCGCCAGCAACTGCGCGCCATACAGGCGTGCGAAGTCCGGATAGACCCGGGTGGCGTCGCTGACGTCGATCAGGCGCCGGGCCGACCATAGCCCCAGGGCGCTGGGCAGATGCACTTCACAGCGGGTAAAGCTGAAATGCCCGCGCCTTTGGGGCCTCAGCCGATAACCCAGTTCACTGTGCTCGCCGGGCCGCAGTTCGATGGATTGCGGCAGGTCCTCCACCGCCAGGCCGTCAGGCACATGATCGAATACCTGGGCCACCAACGGCTGGGGATAGTTGTGCTCCAGGGTTACCCGCACTTCCCCCCAGCGCCCCAGTGCCAGGCTGCCGGGCATCTGCCGTCGCACGCGCGGGGACGGTCGGCGGCGCAGGCGGCTGGCATCCAGCAGGGCCAGCAGCAACAGGGCCAGCAGCAGGCCCCACGTCACTGAGTGCAGGGCGTCTGGCACCTTGACCTGTAGCGCCACCAGTGCGCCGAGCAGGATACTCAGGCCCAGCAGTACACCGAGCCAGGTCAACAGCAGGCGGGTTGGTCTCATGGGCGTCTCATTGGCGTGGCGCCGGGACCTGGTCCAGCAATTGCCGGAGCACCTGGTCGACTTCCAACCCGTCGATATCCAGCTCCGGGGCAATACGCACCCGATGGCGCAACACTGCCAGGGCGCAGCCCTTGATGTCGTCCGGGGTCACGAACTCGCCCCCGCGCAGCAAGGCCCGCGCCCGTGCACCGCGAACCAGGGCGATGGAGGCCCGGGGCCCGGCGCCGATGGTCAGGCCCGGCCAACTGCGCGTAGTGCGGGCCAGGCGCACGGCGTAGTCGAGCACCTGCTCATCCAGCGCCAACTCGCTGGCAATCTGTTGCAACAGCAGCACGTCTTCGGCTTGCAGCACCGTGCGCAGCGGCTGTACGTCGAGCATGTCGGCTCGGGACGAGCGGGTGACTTCGCGCACCATGTCCAGTTCCTGCTGTGCCTCGGGATAGTCCATGCGCACCTTGAGCATGAAACGGTCCAGTTCGGCTTCGGGCAACGGGTAAGTACCTTCCTGCTCGATGGGGTTCTGGGTGGCCAGTACCATGAACGGCTGGCCGATGGGCAGCGCCTCGCCTTCAAGGGTTACCTGGCGTTCCTGCATGGCTTCCAGCAACGCTGCCTGGGTTTTCGCCGGGGCACGGTTGATCTCGTCAGCCAACAGCAGGTTGGTGAACAACGGTCCCTTGCGCAGCTTGAACTGTTCGGTATGCAGGTCGTATACGGCATGGCCGGTCACGTCGCTGGGCATCAGGTCCGGGGTGAACTGGATGCGCGCGAACTCGCCTCCAAAACAGCGTGCCAGCGCGCGTACCAGCAAGGTCTTGCCCAGGCCGGGAACCCCTTCAAGCAACACATGGCCGCCCGCGATCAACGCCGTGAGCACGTCATCGATCACCGGGTCCTGACCGATAACCGCCTTGCGCAGTTCGACGCGCAAGGCCTGGGCCAGTTGGCTGGCGCGCTGAATCGGGTCAGTGGCGGGAAATTCGCTCATAGGGCATTCCTGAGGGTTTGCAGGCAGGCCACCTGGCGGCTGAAATCGGCGCTGGAGAGCCGTTTCGTCGCAGGTGGGCCAAGGGCCTGGCTGATAACAAGGGAGGGTTGGCGGGTCAGGCGTTCAAGCACCCGCAATTGTTCGGCTGTATCGAGGTGTTCGAACCCGGGATGACGGCGCCGAGCGGTGCGCTGGATGTCGCGCTGCAAGGCTTGCAGCAAGCTGTCTTGCCCGCTGCGGCGCAACAGGAAGTCGGCACTGGCGTTCAAGTGTTCCTGCAATTGCCGCCGTGCCTTGGGCGTCGGTTGCCGGATCGGACCCTGGCGCAGGCTGGCGTGCCAGAGGCCCAGGGCGATCAGTGCGGCAAGTGCCACCAGTGCCTGGGGGAAGTAGCGCAACAACAGGCTGAACAGGTCCTCGACATCCGTGTTGAACAGCAGTGTGACCTGGGTGCCCTGGCTCAGGTACCAGAGCAGCCACGCGTTATCGTGCAGGCCGATGCCCGGGTTTTTCCACAGGTCGCTGTCGGTGACCACGGTCACACGCCCTTGCCCGAGGTTGACCTGCATCAGGTGCGTCGACCGGGCGCTGTTGGCCGAGAATTGTGCCAGGTGCCTGGGGTCGGTGAGGTTGAAGTCGGTGTCGAAGCTGAAATAGGCCGGCGCTGTTTCGTTGTCCACATAGAGTTTGGTCAGGTCCGGCGTTTTCTTTTTACGCGCGGGTGCCGGAGCGTCGAATTCTTCACTGAAGGATTGGTGTATCTGCACACGATCCAGCAACAGGTCGCCACTTTCACCGGTGTCCTCATCCCACAGCGCTTCGGCTACCAGCAGCAGATGGCCGCCAGCCCGGGTCCACTGCAGCAATTGATCAACCTGGGGCGGGCTCATGTTGCTGCGCTCGCCCAGCAACAGCAGGCTGTTGCCCTTGGGCGAAAGGCTGGCCAGCCGTTCGAGGCTGTTGGCATGTTCCACCACCAGGCCCTGCTGGCGCAGAAAGTGTTCAGCTGCCAGGTAGGGGTTGGCCAGGGCTTCGGGTGAAGGGCCGCGATCGACCACTTCCTGATAAGGAATCGCCGTGTGCCAGGCATAAAAACCGCCTGCTGCCAGCAAGCCCGCGACCAGCAGCCCGACCCACAGCAACGGCCGGTTCATTGCGCCGCTCCCGAGCCGAACAGGGTTCGCCAATCGCTGCATAGCTGTTGTTGCGCCAAGGCAGGCGGCAGGCGATGGCCATAGGCAAGGTTTTGCCAGTAACGGGTCAGCTCACCGCTGAATGCCAGCAGCTGCGGTTGTTGCAGTTGGCGGATACGTTCCAGGACTTCACCTTCCGTGTCGGCACTTTTCAGCGGCAGGTTGAAGTCGTGCAGCAAGCGGCTGAGCAACCCACGGTAGAGCAGGCCGAGGGCTTCCCGGGGCTGTGTTGCCCACAGCTGTTCGGCGGCGCCTGCGATGTCTTCGGGCAAGGTGTCAGCCCCCAGTTCAAGGCCGAACAGCTGCGAAGGCACGGGTTTGGCAGCCTTGGGTTTGCGCGGGCTGCGGCGGCTGACAAAGGCATGCAGCCAGTCGCGGTAGCGCCAGATCACCAGTGCCAGGCCACCTGCCAGCAATCCCCAGAGCAGTACTTCAAGGCCCTTGGCGATGTGCTTGAACGAATCACTGTTGAGGTTTTTCAGCAATGCTTCCAGCCAGGCTGGCAGCTTGGCATCACCTGCCGCTTTGTTTTTGTCGGCTGCTTTATCCTCGCCGAAGCGGTAGCGAGTGAGCGTTTCCGGGTTCTTGAACGGTGGCTGCTCCAACAGCGTCTTGATCGAGTGACTGGCCGATTGTGTAGTCAGCGGCGTTTGGGGAACCGGTTCATCAGCCCATGCCGATGGGATCGGCGGAATCAGCGTCAGCCCGGCCACCAGCAACAGCAGCGACGCCACACCGCTCAGGCGCTGGCGCATTCGGCGGAACACCAGTTCCAGGTCCCAGGCTTCCAGCACCGTGCGGCGGTTCAGGTAAAGGCTGAAGCCACAGGCGACATAGATCGGCTCCCAGAACACCAGGATCAAGGCGTAGAACATGTTGGTCAGGTGCTCCAGCCAACGCCAGTCGTGGCCGGCGGTGAGCGCCAGTTGCTGCCAATCCCAGTCGCGTTCGACCTCTTGCGGCAGGAAGAAATAGAACACGGCCATCAACCCGAACCACAGGGCGATTTCCAGGTGCACCCCGATCAGGGTCAGCCAGCGCGCGGCGCCTGCGTTGCGCTGCTGCAACACCCCGAGACGTTGTTGGCGCGCCTGGCCTTGCAGCCCTTCGAGCTGGACCACCGGCATCTCGAAGCTACGGCTGAGGCTGAAGCGCCGCCAGGTCAGGCTGGCCAGCAGTTGGCCCTTGAGCAGCCGCGGCGATTGGCGCAGCGCTTGTTTCAGGCTGGGTGTTTCGCCGAACAGGGCCTTGGACAGGATATACAGTGGCAGGCGGTCGAATGCCGGTTTCAACCACCAGAACAGCAACAGCGCGGTGGTGGGGTGATTCCACAGGAGCACGCTGAACAGGGCGAAGACCGGCAAGGTCACGATGGCCCAACTGCTCATCAACAGCAGCCGGTGTTCCCGGGCCAGCAGGATGCCGAGGTCCATGGCCTCCCAGGAGGTACGCGGGCGGATCACGACGCTGGCATCACTCAGGCGCATGGCGATTCCGTCCGGCAAACAGCAGGTAGGCCGCCATCAGCAACCACAGGGCGGTGCCGACCAGGTACTTGACCCACGGCGCCACGGCATTGGTGGACGACCAGTACGCCTCGATAAACGCGGCGATCAGCAGGAACACCATCACACCACAAATCATTTGCACACTTTTGCGCGCGGCCAGGCGCAGGGATTCGCCTCTGGTGAGGGGCCCCGGTGCAATCAGCGCCCAGCCCAGTTGCAGGCCAGCCGCGCCAGCCAGGGCAATTGCGCTGAGCTCGAAGGCGCCATGGCCGATGACAAATGACCAGAACGTTTGCCCGTAGCCGATTTGCGTCAGGTGCCCGGCAACGGCGCCAATGATCAGGCCATTGAAGAACAGGAAAAATACGCTGCCCAGGCCGAACAGCAACCCGGCGGCAAAGGTCTGGAAGGCGATACCGATGTTGTGCATCACGTAGTAGCCGAACATCATCCAGTCTTCGCTGGAAGCGCGTTCGGCTGCCCGGCCCAGGCGGCTGGCATCGGGGTTGTACATGGCCTGCATCTCGGCCACCTGCCGAGGGCTGACGATGCTGTAGATCAAGTCCGGAAACAGGTACACCAGCAAGGCAATGCCGAGCAGGCTGCCAAAGAACAGCAGGCCGGCAGCCAGCACAAATGGCCATTGCGCGCGAACCAGCCTGGGGAAATCGGCCAGCAGGAAGCTCAGCACGTTTGCCCCCATCCGGCTGCGATGACGATACAACTGTTGATGGCCGCGCAAGGCAAGCTGCTGCAACGGGTCCACCAGATAGCTGCTGTAGCCGCGCTCCTGGGCCAGGGCCAGGTGCTGGCACAACTGCCGGTATTGATGAGGGAAGTCGACGAAGTCGGCGCCTTTGGCTTTGCCTTTCTCCAACTGCGTCAATTGCTCGGCAAAGGCTTGCCATTGTGGCTGATGGCGGCTTTCGAAAAGACTCTGTTTCATGCTGGCCCCAACAATCCGCGGGCCACACCGTTGAGTTCTGCCACGGCGCGGGCAGGGGAGACCTGCAGGGGCGTGGCCAGGATAGCGGCCAGTTCGTTGACCCGTTCGGCCGACAGTTCGCCCTGGCGTTCGGCGAAGCTGAGAATCGCCCGTTGTTCGTTCAGCTCAAGGGCGAACGGCAGGCGCAGCGCCGGGGCCTGGGGCACTTGCGGGCGGGAAAGCGGTTGTTCGCGGTAGATCACCAGGGTCCCGGCCGCCAGGTCGCCCAGGCGCTTGAAGTTGGGGTGTTGCAGGCAACTGATGGCGCCGAGGAAATAGCCGAAGGGCAGCATGTCGACAAAGCGCAGCAGGTTACGGATCAGCGAGGCGGACCAGCCGATGGGCGTGCCATCGTCCTGTACCACCCGCAGGCCCATGACCTGTTTGCCGGGCGAGCAGCCCTGGTTGAGCACTTCGAAAAGCACCATGTACCACCAACTGACGAGGAACAGCAGCAGCGAACCCAGGCCAATGCCCAGGTTGCCGAGAAAGGCCAATGCGATAAACAGGATGCCGAGAATCAGGCCGCGCAAACCCAGGTCGAAGGCAAAGGCCAGTGAGCGTACCAGCAGGCCGGCCGGGCGCAGTGGCAGGTCGATACCCTCCGGGGTCTCGATCTGGTAGCGGGTATCCAGTGGCGCAGGTGGCATCGCGGTCCTTGGCAGTGCGGCGCTGGCGCCTGGGCGGCAGCGGCGGGGTTGGAAAGACCGATGCTAGCAGTGTCGACGGTGGAAGCAACCACTCAACGATTTACTGAATATTTGTACAGGGAACACAGCGCTGGCCCCCGATGCCTGCAAGCGCCTAGACTTTGCCGGTCTTCAGCACAGGAATAGCCCGTGACCACCATTTTCTGGTACGACTATGAAACCACCGGCATCAATCCGCGTACCGACCGCCCGCTGCAGGTAGCCGGTATTCGCACCGACCTCGAGCTTAACGAGGTCGGGCCGCCGGTCAATCTCTACTGCCACCCCAGCGACGATATCCTGCCGCATCCGGCAGCGTGCGCGATTACTGGCATCACTCCCGGCGTGCTGGCGGAAAAAGGCCTGGCCGAAGCCGACTTCATGACCCGGGTGCACGCCGAGCTGGCCACCCCGGGCACTTGCGGGGCCGGCTACAACACCTTGCGTTTTGACGATGAGATGACGCGCTACAGCTTGTACCGCAATTTCTTCGATCCCTATGCCCGGGAATGGCAAGGCGGCAACAGCCGCTGGGACCTGATCGACGTGGTGCGCACTGCCTACGCCCTGCGCCCTGACGGGATCGTCTGGCCGGAACAGGACGGGCGCGTCACCCTCAAGCTTGAGCGGTTGACGGCCGCCAACGGCATCGACCACGGCCAGGCCCACGATGCCTTGTCCGATGTGCGCGCCTCCATCGCCCTGGCCCGGTTGATCCGCGAGAAGCAACCCAAGCTCTATGACTGGCTGTTTCAACTGCGTAGCAAACAACGGGTCATGGACCAGGTGCGGTTGTTGCAGCCGATGGTGCATATTTCCGGTCGTTTTTCTGCCGAGCGTCATTACCTGGGGGTGGTGCTGCCGCTGGCGTGGCACCCGCGCAATCGCAATGCATTGATCGTCTGCGACCTGGGGCTCGATCCGCAAGGGCTGTTGGACGAGGACGCCGATACCTTGCGCCGGCGCTTATATACTCGCCGCGACGAACTGGCCGAAGGTGAATTGCCGGTACCGCTCAAGTTGCTGCACATCAATCGTTGCCCGGTGGTCGCACCGTTGAGCGTGCTTCGGCCGCAAGACCGCGAGCGTTTGCAGCTGGATATGGATGAGTGTGAGGCGCGGGCCCTGCGGCTAAGCGACGCACAGGAACTATGGCGCGATAAACTGGCGGCGATTTACGCCGAGGAAGATTTTGCGCCAAGCGCCGATCCCGAGCAGCAGCTATACGATGGTTTTATCGGGGATCGTGATCGACGTTTATGTGAGCAAGTGAGAGTCGCCGAGCCGGCGCAACTAGCGCGCCAGCAATGGCCTTTCGATGATGAACGTTTGCCTGAATTATTATTTCGCTATCGTGCACGCAACTTTCCAGACACCTTGAATAGTGAAGAGCAACAACGCTGGAGAGTTTTCTGTCAGCAACGTTTGTCAGACCCTCAATGGGGCGCGCCAAACACCCTTGAGGGTTTTAAGCAGGCGTGTCTTGAGTTGGCTGTTAGTGCCACACCGTTTCAGCGCCAGGTGCTTGATGAATGGCAGGAGTATGTTGATGCCTTAGCGACTCGAATGAGTCTGTAATCAGCTTCCCGGTAAAATACGGACAATAAAAAACGCCAGCAAGCTGGCGTTTTTTATTGCGTTGCGTATCACGCAGCGTCCTGGCGAGGCTTAGCCCAGCAGGGTAGCCCAGCCTTCAACCACGTCGCCGCCCCACTTGGCTTTCCACTCTTTCAGAGTCTTGTGGTTGCCACCTTTGGTTTCAATCACTTCGCCGTTGTGCGGGTTTTTGTATTGTTTAACCTTGCGTGCACGCTTGGTGCCGGTAGCTTTTACGGCGCCACGTGGAGCCTTAACTTTCGAATCCGGATCCAGCAGCGCGATGATGTCACGCAGGGATTTGGAGTATTCGCCCATCAGGGTGCGCAATTTGCCTTCGAATTCCAGCTCGGTTTGCAGTTTGTCGTCTTGGGACAGGTTCTTCAAACGGGCTTGCAGCTCTTTGATAGCTTCTTCGGTGGCGCGATATTCGTTGATCAGGGACATGGGGACTACCTTATGCAGGGCGCTGGGTGAAAGGGGATAGTGGCTCAATAATAGTCAGACAGTTTGCCCAAGTAAACATTTAAGGCCGCATTTATGTAATTTACTTTGGTTGTTTGTGGCAAAAGCGTGGAATTGAGTTAATTAGTAAGGGGGATGGCCTAAAGATACTCTGGTTAAGTCTTGGCTTACTGCCGGAGTCCACGCGTTTGCACACATAGTGGGGAAAAACCTTACGCTATTAAGGGGCAGGGTTGACGCAGCCGATCAGAATAAGCGTTGAGGAATACTGCAGTTTTTCTGCGCAATCGCTAGAATGGCGGCCTTTGCGAAGTTCTGGAGTTTCCCCCTAATGCGCACTTTTCGGCTGGTGATTGCTTGCCCGGACCGGGTTGGCATCGTTGCCAAGGTCAGTAACTTTCTGGCTTCCCACAACGGTTGGATCACCGAAGCGAGCCATCACTCGGACAATCTCAGCGGCTGGTTTTTCATGCGTCACGAAATTCGTGCCGATACGCTGCCCGTTGGTCTAGAGGCATTTCGCGAGGCATTTGCGCCGATCGCTGAAGAGTTCTCGATGACCTGGCGCATCACCGACACGGAACAGAAAAAACGCGTGGTCCTGATGGCCAGTCGTGAGTCCCACTGCCTGGCAGACCTGCTGCACCGCTGGCACAGCGATGAACTGGACTGCGAGATCTCCTGCGTGATCTCCAACCACGACGACCTGCGCAGCATGGTCGAGTGGCATGGCATTCCGTACTACCACGTCCCGGTCAACCCGCAGGACAAGGAGCCGGCCTTTGCCGAGGTCTCGCGCCTGGTCAAGCAGCACGATGCGGACGTCGTGGTACTGGCGCGCTACATGCAGATTCTGCCGCCGGAGCTGTGCAGTGAATACGCTGGCAAGGTGATCAATATTCACCACAGCTTCCTGCCATCGTTTGTGGGTGCCAAGCCGTATCACCAGGCATCCCTGCGTGGCGTGAAGCTGATCGGTGCAACGTGCCACTACGTCACCGAAGAGTTGGACGCCGGTCCCATCATCGAGCAGGACGTGGTGCGTGTCAGCCATAGCGACAGCATCGAAGACATGGTCCGTTTTGGCCGTGACGTCGAGAAGATGGTGCTGGCTCGCGGCCTGCGCTATCACCTGGAAGACCGGGTACTGGTGCACGGCAACAAGACTGTCGTGTTCTGATTGAAGTGTTTTGATTGAAGAATGAAGGGCCTGGGCGTTAAATCGCTACAGGCCCTTTTTTTGAGCGCGGGTGAGGACTGGAGCATGAGCGATCCACTGGACAAGGCGACTTCCAAAGCCCCCGCGACGCTGGGAGAGGGTTGTTTGAGTCGATATGACCCGGATGACCTGAGCAGTGAGGACGGCACCGAGTTTCTAGGCGCCGCCGAGTTGTGGGAACAATTGCAGGACACATCCGAATTGCCTGAAGAAAAGGCGTCAGCGGCTGTGCAAGGCAGCCGCTGACCCGGCGGGATCAAATCCGGAAACTACCCACCAGTTGTTTCAAGCGCGCCGCTTGCTGTTCCAGGTCGGAACAGGCCCGCAAGGTTGATTGCAGGTTTTCCACACCTTCCTGATTGAGGGTGTTGATCTCGGTGATGTCCATGTTGATTGACTCCACCACCGAGGTCTGTTCCTCGGTAGCGGTGGCTACCGACTGGTTCATCCCGTCAATTTCGCCGATGCGCTGGGTCACGCTGTTCAGGCGCTCGCCCGCCAGGTTGGCGATTTCCACACTGTCCTGGCTGTGCCGCTGGCTTTCGCTCATGGTGCTGACCGAATCCCGGGCGCCGACTTGCAGCTCCTCGATCATCTTCTGCACCTGCTGCGCCGACTCCTGGGTGCGGTGCGCCAGGTTGCGCACTTCATCGGCCACCACCGCAAAGCCGCGCCCGGCTTCCCCGGCCCGTGCGGCTTCAATCGCCGCGTTGAGGGCCAGCAGGTTGGTTTGCTGGGAAATGCTGGTGATCACTTCCAGAATCTGCCCGATGTTCACTGTCTTGCTGTTAAGCGCTTCGATATTGGTGCTGGAGGCGCTGATCATCTGCGACAACTGGTTCATCGCCTTGATATTGCGTTCCACCACTTGCTGACCGTCTTCGGCCAAGTGCCGGGCATCGCTGGCCTGGTTGGAGGCCTGTGCGGCGTTGCGGGCGATTTCCTGGGCGGCGGCCCCCAGCTCGTTGATCGCGGCCGCGACGCTGTTGGTCCGGTTGGCCTGCTCGTCGGAATTGACCATCGAGGAATTGGAGGCGCTGACCACCCGCAGGGCCACTTCATTGACCTGCTCGGTGGCCGAGGAAACTTCGCGAATCGAGGTGTGAATCCGCTCCACGAAACGATTGAAAGCGCTGCCAAGCACGCCGAATTCGTCGTGGTTCTGGATGGTCAGGCGGCGGGTCAGGTCGCCTTCACCGTCGGCGATGTCTTCCATGGCGCGGGTCATGACGTGCAGTGGCTGCAGGAGGATGCGAATCAGCATGCCCAGCAGGGCGATGATGATGACCACGGCGATGATCGTGGCGATGATCGCCGAGGTGCGGAATTCGCTGAGCATGGCGAAGGATTTATCTTTATCCACCGACAGGCCGAGGTACCAGTTCACCGAGGGCAGGCCCTTGATCGGGGTAAAGGTGACGATACGTGTCTTGCCGTTTACCTCGACTTCACTGAAGTCGCTGCTGATCCTGGGGGTGTTGTTCGGATAGACGTCGGCCAGGGTTTTCATCACTAGGCCCTTGTCCGGGTGTACCAGCACTTTGCCGTCGGCACTGACCAGGAAGGCATAACCCATGCCGCCGAAGTTCAGGGCACCGATGTTGTCTACCAGGGTTTGCAGGCTCAGGTCGCCGCCCACCACGCCGACACTCTGGCCGGCCTTGCTGCTGGGGGTGGCGATGGAGATGATCAACTGGCCGGTGGCCGCGTCAATGTAGGGTTCGGTCAGGGTTGAGCCGTTGCTGCCCTGCGCGCCCTTGTACCAGGGGCGTACCCGTGGGTCGAAGCCGTCGGGCATCTTGGTATCGGGGCGGATGACGAAGCCGCCCTTGCTGTCGCCAAGGTACGTGGCCATGAACGAGGACGTCAGGGCCTTCTGTTCCAGGAGGCTGGCGACGCTGGTTGAATCCGGGTTGATGGCGATGTTCTGTGCGGCGCTTTCTATCAGCACAATGCGCCCGGTAAGCCAGGTCTGGATGTTGCTGGCAGTGACATCGCCCATTTCATGCAGGTAGTTGTTCAGGTCGTCGCGAATCGCATTACGCTGCAAGTAGTCGTTGTAGAGGGTAAACAACGCAAAGGCGGCAATGACGACAAGAGCGGCGGCAAGCAGGATTTTATGGCTGAAACGCAGATTTTTATTCATGGCTTGTGGGGTCCGCTATGGTCTTAATATCCGATGCACGTCCTTCTGGGGCGCGCGGAATGGCTGCGTCAAAAAAAGTGTGATATTTCCATCTGCTCCTGCAGGAATTATCCGGCCTGTTTTTCCAAGACTTTTTGGGTCTCTCGCTTTATCTGTATCGACCATTCAGCGCCAAAGATTAACCATGGGTGACAAAATGCCTGACTCCTCGCAACTCATTATTGGTGCAGATCATCAGGGCCAGCCGATTGCCCAGTCGATGCGCCTGGCCAACCGCCACGGCCTGATCGCAGGCGCCACCGGCACCGGCAAGACCGTGACCTTGCAGCGCCTGGCGGAAGCCTTCAGCGACGCCGGCGTCGCGGTATTTGCCGCCGATATCAAGGGTGACCTGTGTGGCCTGGGCGCTGCGGCCAACCCTCAGGGCAAGGTCGCCGAGCGCATAGCCGGCATGCCTTTCCTTAATTACACGCCCAAGGCGTATCCGGTGACGTTGTGGGATATCCACGGCCAGTCCGGTCATCCGTTGCGCACCACCATGAGTGAAATGGGCCCGCTGTTGCTCGGCAGCCTGTTGGAGCTCACCGACAGCCAGCAATCGGCCCTCTACGCAGCCTTCAAGGTGGCCGATCGTGAAGGCCTGTTGTTGCTGGACCTCAAGGACCTCAAGGCGCTGCTGAACCATTTGCGCTATCACCCGGAGTTGCTCGGGGAAGACGCGGCCTTGATGACCACCGGTTCCAGCCAGGCGCTGTTGCGGCGCCTGGCGGTGCTGGAGCAGCAGGGTGCCGAAGCGTTGTTCGGCGAGCCGGCGCTGCAACTCGAAGACATCCTGCAACCGGCCAGTGACGGCCGCGGGCGTATTCATCTATTGGACGCCAGCCGGCTGGTGCATGAGGCGCCGAAGGTCTACGCGACCTTCCTGCTTTGGCTGTTGGCCGAACTGTTCGAGCAACTGCCGGAACGTGGCGATGCCGACAAGCCGCTGCTGGCGCTGTTTTTCGATGAGGCGCATCTGTTGTTTGCCGACACCCCCAAGGCCCTGCAGGATCGCCTGGAGCAAGTGGTGCGGCTGATTCGCTCGAAAGGCGTCGGTGTGTATTTCGTCACCCAGTCTCCCGGGGACTTGCCGGACACCGTGCTGGCGCAACTCGGCTTGCGCATCCAGCACGGGCTGCGGGCGTTCACCACCAAGGAGCAGAAGTCCCTGCGGGCGGTGGCCGATGGTTTCCGGCCCAATCCGGCATTTGATGCGCTGGCGGTGCTGACCGAGTTGGGTACAGGTGAGGCATTGGTGGGAACCTTGCAGGAAAAGGGGACGCCTGAAGTAGTCCAACGCGTACTGGTAGCACCGCCGCAATCGCGGATCGGGCCACTGAGCGAAGCTGAGCGGGCAGCACTGATTGCCAGTTCGCCATTGCAGGGGCGTTATGACAAGCCGATTGACCGTGAGTCGGCGTACGAAGTGCTGATGGCGCGCAAGGACTTGGGCCCGCAAGAGGATTCGACGCCCGCCGCTGAAGAGCCAAGCTTTACCGACAAGGCCGGTGCGTTCCTCGGTACTACGGCAGGCAAGGCACTGAAATCGGCGATGCAACAGGCGGCCAATCAGATGGGCCGGCAGTTGGTGCGCGGGTTACTGGGGTCTTTGTTAGGCGGCAGCAAACGTAAATAACGATGGGATCAAATGTGGGAGCGGGCTTGCTCGCGAAAGCGGTGGATCAGTCAATATATCCAGTGACTGACACGCCACCTTCGCGAGCAAGCCCGCTCCCACACTTGGTTCTACGCCGGTCTCAGGTTTTGGGTTTGGCGTGAGCGGCCAGCCGCTCCAGCGCAGCGCGTAAGTTCGGATCGGTAATCCCGTCTGCCGTGGCCTGAATGGTTTCGGCGGCGATTTCCGACAAATCCATCGTATGCCCCACCGCACCTTGCGGCACGGTCGGCGGTTGCACCTTGAACTGGATGCGCGTCAGGCTGGCGAATTCGTCGAAGGCCATCAATTGGCGCTGCAAACGTTTTTGCTGGTAGCGCAGGCGCGTCGCCCAATGGCCGTCGGTGACAATCAGCAGAAGATTGCCCTCGCGCCACGAGGCCACATGGCAGTGTTCGCGAGCGGCGGGCTGCAGTTGGCTTTCTACCAGGCGTTGCAGATGACCAAGGCGTTGCGCATGGCCGAAGATGGCTTTTAAAGGCTTGGCTTCGCGAAGCAACACGGCGGGAGCTCGGGCCGTAAGAGGGCGAAATGCCATGACTAGACACCTTAAGTAACAGAGAGGCCATGGTAGCAGAAAGCGTCTGCGACACCGCCGCCATTGCATTACCGGCAGTTTATCCATTAAATCAACGAGTAACTTATTGCCCGAATGGGTTGAAGTTCAGCAAAAAGCCCTTATTTTAAACAAGCCCTCTGAGAGCGCCGTGCCTGCATCGTGGAATAACGCCACTTTCCTCACCCACGTTTCCGGGTAGAATGCTCGTTCGCATGCGGCCGTGAGGGCTGCTCGGGCGACTCACGGGGCGCCCTCCATCCCTATGTGTGGAAGAACCTGCCGATATGTTTGCGCCTTTGTTAAAGAAACTTTTTGGAAGCAAGAATGAGCGCGAAGTCAAACGCATGCTCAAGACGGTGCAGCTGGTCAATGCCTTCGAAGAGCAGATGGTTGCCCTTTCGGACGAGCAATTGCGCGCCAAGACCGAAGAGTTCAAGGCCCGCATAGCCAAAGGTGAAACCCTCGACAAGCTGCTTCCCGAAGCCTTTGCGGTCGCCCGCGAAGCCGGTAAGCGTGTCATGGGCATGCGCCACTTCGACGTCCAGTTGATCGGCGGCATGACCTTGCATGAAGGCATGATTGCCGAAATGCGTACCGGTGAAGGCAAGACCCTGGTAGCTACCCTGGGCGTTTACCTCAACGCATTGTCCGGCAAGGGCGTGCACGTTGTGACGGTGAACGACTACCTCGCCCGCCGGGATGCCAACTGGATGCGTCCGCTGTACGAATTCCTCGGCCTGACGGTCGGCGTTGTCACGCCGTTCCAGCCGCCGGAAGAGAAGCGCGCCGCCTACGCTGCCGACATCACCTACGGTACCAACAACGAATTCGGTTTCGACTACCTGCGCGACAACATGGCGTTCAGCATGGAAGAAAAATTCCAGCGCGAACTCAATTTTGCCGTGATCGACGAAGTCGACTCCATCCTGATCGACGAAGCCCGTACCCCGCTGATCATCTCCGGTCAGGCCGAGGACAGCTCGCGCCTGTACACCGAGATCAACAAGCTGATCCCGCGCCTTGAGCAACACATCGAGGAAGTGGAAGGCGTGGTGACCAAAGAAGGTCACTTCACCATCGACGAGAAGACCCGCCAGGTCGAACTCAACGAAGCCGGTCACCAGTTCGTCGAAGACATGCTGACCCAGATCGGCCTGCTGGCCGAAGGCGAGAGCCTGTACTCGGCGCACAACCTGGGCCTGTTGACCCACGTGTATGCCGGTCTGCGTGCCCACAAGCTGTTCCATCGCAACGTTGAATACATCGTGCAGGACGGCCAGGTCGTACTGGTCGACGAACACACCGGTCGTACCATGCCGGGTCGCCGTTTGTCGGAAGGCCTGCACCAGGCGATCGAAGCCAAGGAAGCCCTGAACATCCAGGCTGAAAGCCAGACCCTGGCCTCGACCACCTTCCAGAACTACTTCCGTCTGTACAACAAACTGTCCGGCATGACCGGTACAGCCGACACCGAAGCGTTCGAATTCCACCAGATCTACGGTCTGTCGGTGATGGTTATCCCGCCGAACAAGCCGCTGGCGCGTAAAGACTTCAACGACCTGGTGTTCCTGACCGCCGACGAGAAATACGCTGCAATCGTCGCCGACATCAAGGAATGCATGGCCCAGGGCCGTCCAGTGCTGGTGGGTACTGCCACCATCGAAACTTCCGAGCACATGTCCAGCTTGCTGGCCAAGGAAGGCATCGAGCACAAGGTCCTCAACGCCAAGTTCCACGAAAAAGAAGCCGAGATCATTGCCCAGGCCGGTCGCCCGGGCGCACTGACCATCGCCACCAACATGGCCGGTCGTGGTACCGACATCCTGTTGGGCGGTAACTGGGAAGTGGAAGTTGCGTCCCTGGACAACCCGACCCCTGAGCAGATCGCGCAGATCAAGGCCGACTGGCAGAAGCGCCACCAGCAAGTGCTGGAGTCCGGCGGCTTGCAGGTGATCGCGTCCGAGCGTCACGAATCGCGCCGTATCGACAACCAGTTGCGTGGTCGTGCCGGTCGTCAGGGTGACGCCGGTTCCAGCCGTTTCTACCTGTCCCTGGAAGACAGCCTGATGCGCATCTTCGCCTCGGATCGGGTGAAGAACTTCATGAAAGCCCTGGGCATGCAGTCCGGTGAGGCGATTGAACACCGCATGGTGACCAACGCCATCGAGAAGGCCCAGCGCAAGGTAGAAGGCCGTAACTTCGACATTCGTAAGCAACTGCTCGAGTTCGATGACGTCAACAACGAACAGCGTAAAGTGATTTATCACATGCGTAACAGTTTGTTGGCCGCCACCAACATCGGCGAGACCATTGCCGATTTCCGCCAGGACGTGCTCAACGCCACCGTCAGCGCCCATATCCCGCCACAGTCCCTGCCTGAGCAGTGGGATGTTGCCGGCCTGGAAGCTGCGTTGAAGAGCGACTTCGGTGTCGACTTGCCGGTCCAGCAATGGCTCGACGAAGACGACCACCTGTACGAAGAAACCCTGCGCGAGAAGCTCATGACCGAGCTGCTGGCCGCTTACAACGAGAAAGAAGAGCAGGCGAGTGCCGAAGCACTGCGCACCTTCGAGAAGCAAATCGTACTGCGCGTGCTGGACGATCTGTGGAAAGACCACCTGTCGACCATGGACCACCTGCGTCACGGCATCCACTTGCGTGGCTACGCCCAGAAGAACCCGAAGCAGGAGTACAAGCGCGAGTCGTTCACGCTGTTCTCCGAACTGCTGGATTCGATCAAGCGCGATTCGATTCGTGTGCTGTCCCACGTTCAGGTGCGTCGCGAAGACCCGATCGAGGAAGAAGCCCGCCTGCGTCAGGAAGCCGAGGCACTGGCTGCGCGCATGCAGTTCCAGCACGACGAAGCGCCTGGTCTTGAGGCTCCGGAAGTATTGGGCGAAGAGGTCGATGTGGCCCTGGCCCAGGCCCCGGTGCGCAACGAACAGAAGCTGGGCCGCAACGAACTGTGCTGGTGCGGTTCGGGCAAGAAGTTCAAACACTGCCACGGCGAAATCAACTAAGATTTTCGCCTGACGCTGCAACACCCCCGCGCCGCGACCGGCATCAGCCGTCGCGGCGTTTTGCCATTTCGTCACCGTCGATAGCGACGGGGTACACACCCAATATTTTTAGGAGCGCATTCATGGCTGTTGGTCTTGGTCCTTTGCCCACGTTGCACCCGGTTGCCGGTTTTGAACTCGGTATCGCTTCGGCGGGCATCAAGCGCCCGGGGCGCAAGGATGTGGTGGTGATGCGCTGTGCCGAAGGCTCGACCGTCGCGGGTGTGTTCACCCTGAACGCGTTTTGCGCCGCTCCCGTGATTCTGGCCAAACAGCGTGTCGAAGGCCCGGTGCGTTACCTGTTGACCAACACCGGCAATGCCAACGCCGGGACCGGCGAGCCTGGCCTGGCCGCCGCTGCCCGCACCTGCGCCAAGCTGGCGGAGCTGACCGGCGTGGACGCCAGCCAGGTGCTGCCGTACTCCACCGGCGTGATCGGTGAGCCGCTGCCGGTAGAGAAAATCGAAGGCGCGCTGCAAGCAGCGCTGGATGACCTGTCGGTGGATAACTGGGCGGCTGCGGCTACCGGGATCATGACCACCGACACCCTGCCAAAAGGCGCCAGCCGTCAGTTTGTGCACGAAGGCGTGACCGTTACCGTCACGGGCATCAGCAAAGGCGCCGGCATGATTCGCCCGAACATGGCGACCATGCTGGGCTATATCGCCACCGACGCCAAAGTCTCCCGTGACGTGCTGCAAAACCTGATGCTCGACGGCGCCAACAAGTCCTTCAACCGCATCACCATCGACGGCGACACCTCGACCAACGATTGCTGCATGTTGATCGCCACCGGCCAGGCTGACCTGCCGGAAATCACCTCGTCCAACGGCGCGTATTTCGCCGCGTTGAAGCAGGCGGTGTTCGAAGTGTGCATGGACGTGGCCCAGGCCATCGTGCGCGACGGCGAAGGCGCCACCAAGTTTGTGACGGTTGAAGTCAACGGCGGCGGTAACCACCAGGAATGCCTGGATGTCGGTTACACCGTGGCTCACTCGCCGCTGATCAAGACCGCACTGTTTGCCTCCGATCCGAACTGGGGCCGTATCCTGGCCGCTGTGGGCCGTGCCGGCGTGCCGAACCTGGACGTGAGCAAGATCGACGTGTTCCTCGGCGAAGTGTGCATCGCCAGCCGTGGCGCCCGGGCCGAGACGTACACCGAAGCCCAGGGGTCGGCGGTGATGCAGCAGGAAGAAATCACCATCCGTATCGAATTGGGTCGCGGTGAGTGCAGCGAAACCATCTGGACCACCGACCTGTCCCACGAGTACGTGAAGATCAACGCGGAATACCGCACCTGATACCAGGCAGGTCTTCAAACCGATTCAGAGGAAATAGTGCGGTGAAACGAGTTCATGTAGCAGCAGCGGTCATCCGGGGTGTCGACGGCAGGATTCTGCTGGCGCGCCGCGCCGATACCCAGCATCAGGGCGGCCTCTGGGAGTTTCCCGGTGGCAAGGTGGAGGCCGATGAGTCGGTCGCTACCGCGCTGTCCCGTGAATTGCAGGAGGAGCTGGGCATCCAGGTCACGGCGGCTCGCCCGTTGATCAAGGTGCAGCATGATTACCCGGACAAACAGGTGTTGCTGGATGTCTGGGAAGTTTCGGCCTTTACCGGCGAGCCCCACGGTGCCGAAGGCCAACCCCTTGAGTGGGTGGCCCAGCGGGACCTGCCGAACTATGAGTTTCCGGCAGCCAATGCGCCGATCGTTGCGGCGGCGCGTTTACCGGCTGACTACTTGATCACTCCGGGCGAGCTGGAGACACCCGTCCTGCTGCGCGGTATTCAAAAAGCCATCGCTGGTGGCATCAAGCTGGTTCAGCTGCGTGCCCCCAACGGTTACGACCCCAAGTACCGTGACCTGGCGGTGGACGCCGTGGGCCTGTGTGCGGGCAAGGCGCAACTGATGCTCAAGGGGCCGTTTGAATGGCTGGGGGATTTTCCCGCGGCCGGCTGGCATATGACCTCGGCGCAACTGCGCAAGTACGCCAGCAAGGGACGTCCTTTGCCGAAGGATCGCTGGTTGGCGGCGTCTTGCCACAATGCTGAGGAATTAGCCTTGGCGGAGTTGATGGACGTGGATTTCGTCACCTTGTCGCCGGTGCAGCCGACCCAGACTCATCCTGATGCCGAGCCGTTGGGCTGGGAGCAGGCACAGCAGTTGATCAGTGGGTTCAGCAAGCCGGTGTTCTTGCTCGGTGGGGTGGGTCCTGCTGAGCGGGAAAAGGCCTGGGAGGCTGGTGCTCAAGGTGTGGCGGGGATTCGGGCGTTCTGGCCTGAGGTTTAGGCATAACCCTGGCGAGTGGCCAGGGGAGCTGTTGTGGCGAGGGAGCAAGCTCCCTCGCCACAGGTTGCAATCAGTCAGTAAACATCAGTGCGGCTTTGCCGCCGCCTGCCACAAGATCTCTGCAACGCCCTGGCGCTTGGCAATCACCCTGGCTGCCACAAAGAGCAAGTCCGACAGCCGGTTGATGTACGCCAACCCGACGCCTTCCAGCGGTTCCTCTGCATTCAGGTGCTGACACCGGCGCTCCGCACTGCGAGCCAGGCTTCGGCATACATGGGCCTGGGCAATCAACGCCGAACCACCCGGCAGAATGAAGTTCTCCAGCGGCCCGACCTCTTCATTCCAGCGATCGATCGCCGCCTCAAGCCGGTCGACTTCCGCCGCGTTCAGCGCCTTGTACACCGGCATCGCCAATTCGCCGCCCAGGTCAAACAGACGATGCTGGCAAGGTGTCAGCACCTCGATCACATCCTTCAACGCTGGATGCTGCCCGCTTTGTTCCTCCAATCCCGCCAGCAACAAACCCAACTGGCTGTTCAGCGCATCCACCTCGCCAATCGCCTCCACCCGTGGATGGTCCTTGGGCACGCGGCGGCCGTCGCCCAGGCCGGTTTCGCCCTTGTCGCCGGTACGGGTGTAAATTTTCGACAGGCGAAAGCCCATGGTTAGCGCTCCAGTTGAGTGAGTTCGTTGGGTGGCAATTGGCTGCCCGCCAGGGGCAGACGCAAGGTGAAGCAGGTACCCTGGCCAAGGGTCGAATGCACTTCCATCTGCCCCTTGTGATTGTTGGTGATGATGAAATACGAAACCGACAACCCAAGCCCGGTGCCCTGGCCGATTTCCTTGGTGGTGAAGAATGGCTCAAACGTGCGTTTGCGCACGTTCTCGCTCATGCCGATGCCGTTGTCTTCCACCTGGATTTCTGCCCACGGCGGGTTGAGCCGGGTGCGCAGGATGATCCGGCCGGGCTCGCTGCCGTCTTCGCGCTGGTGAATCGCCTGGGCGGCGTTTTTCAGCAGGTTGAGCAGTACTTGCTCCAGTTCGTTGGCGGTGCCGGGGACCGGGCCCAGTTGCGGGTCGAACTGGCGGATGATCGCCTGGCCCTTGAAGTCGAAGCCGACGGTGAGGTCGAAGTCGTTGCCGGCAATTTCCACGGCCTGGTCGATCAAGGCCGGCAAGTCGCACGGCGCCATCTGCCGGTTGCTGCGGCGGCTGAAGCTGAGCATGTGGGTGACGATTTTCGCCGCCCGGGCGCCAGCCTGCTGGATGCCGTCGAGCAACTGCGGCACTTCGCGGCTTTGCAGGTAGCGGTTGACCGAGTCCAGGTCGATGCCCGCCTGTTCGGCGTGCTCGAGGTTTTTCGGCAGTTCGTTGGACAACCGGCGGCGAATGTTCTGCACGTTATGCAGGATCGCTCCCAGCGGGTTGTTGATTTCGTGCGCCATGCCGGCGGCCAGGCCACCGACCGAGAGCATTTTCTCTGACTGCACCATCATTTCTTCCAGAGACAGGCGCTGGGTGATGTCGTCGATCCGGATCACCACGCCGCGCCCGGCACCGCCCATCAACGGGTAGAAGGTCAGGGCGTAGTGCTTGGGTTCGTCATCCTTGACCCAGGTAACGCGCTCGATCCGCTCCACGGTGTGTTGCTCGACCGTGGCCTTGATCTGCGGCAGGAACGGCTTGAGCGGCTGGAAGGCGAGGAAGATCGGCTGGTTCAGTGCCTCGTCCAGGCGGGTCCCGGAAAGTGCGCTGGCTTCCTGGTTCCACTGGGTGACGTAGAGCTGTTCGTCGAGGGCGATCAGTGCCGAGGGCATCGAGTCGATGATGCTGTTGAGGTAGTTCTGGAAGCCGGTGAGCTTTTTCTCGATCTTGCTGCGCACCTGCACTTCCAGTTCCAGCTTGCGGTTGGTGTGGCGGGTTTCTTCCGCCAGGCCCTGGGCTTGATCGTAGGCGGCCTGGGAATCGTCTCGCGCGCGCTTGAGTTGCTGCTCACGGGCTTCAATGCGCGAAAGCATGGTGTTGAAAGCTTCGGCGAGGCTGCCGATTTCATCATGGTTGCCGCGACCGGCGCGCAGGGCGTAGTTCTCTTCCCGGGTGACCTGGCGCGACAATTCTTCCAGTTCGTGGATCGGCCGGGTAATCAGGCGCTTGATCTGCCGGGCGATCACCAGCCACAGCAACACGCTGAAGATCAGGATACCCAGGCTGGCGGTGAAGGTCCCGGTATAGAAAGCCACCGGCAGTTCGCTGCTGGCCACCAGCAGCAAGTGCCCGGACGGTTTGCCGGCACGGGGCAGGGTGATCACCTGGTTGCTGCGAAATTCGGTGGTACGCCAGGTTTCAATGTCCCGGAAATTATCTGGCAGGTGCAGGCGATTGGCATGTTGCAGCTGGGCCAGGCGCGTGCCGTCTCCGTCGTATAAGGCCGCGGCCCGCAATGGCGAGTAGCTGGTCAGTTCATCCAGCAGGGTTTGCGCCTTGAGCGGTGAGTCCAGGGACTCGGCGGCGAGCGAGGGGTTGGACACCAGCCGACCGATGGCCTGCAAGGCCTGGGGCGCCATGCTTTCCTGGGAGATCCAGTAGGCGGCGCTGATAAAGGTCAGGTTGGCCACCAGCAAGACGGTGGTCAACAAAACCAGCAGGGCCGCCAGCAGTTTCTGCCCAACCGGTAGATTTTCGAGACGCTGGCGCAGTGGCATCAAGGTTTTCGCTGCAAAGGAACAAGCAGGCAGGGTAGCGCGTGCTTCAGTCGCTGGGCAATCCGCGTGCAGACAGTTGCCGTACCAGGCGCGCCTGGAGTTGTTGCAGGTGCGGCAAGGTCAGTTGGTGACGTGCGGCCGCCTGGCAGGCATAGCCCAGCAAGTAGCTGATTTCGGTGCGCCGGGCATTGGCCACGTCCTGGTACATCGATGAGTAATTGGCCGCCGTGGCCTGGATCACCCGTTCCACTTCGCTCTGCAAATCCTGCGCGGCGGCGGGTTGGCCGCAGCATTCCAGCAGTTCGGCGAGTTCGGCGCACAGGGTGGCCACTTCGCACTGATGGGCTTGCAGTTCCCCATTGCGGCATTGATACAGCACAGTCAGCGGGTTGATGGCGCAGTTCAGGGCCAGTTTGCGCCACAGGCGGGTGAGGATATCGGTGCTCCACGCATGGGGGATGCCGGCGGCTTGCAGGTCATCCAGCCACAGAGGCGGGGTAGGGTGGCTCGCGTCTCCCAGCCAGGTGTAGCCATGGCCGGCAAACACTACTCGCCAGTCGCTTTCGCGAAACGCGCCTTCGGTGCTGGAGGCGAAGATGCAGCGGGCTTGGGGCAGTTGGGCGGCGACTGCGTCCTGGCTGCCCAGCCCGTTTTGCAACAGGATCAGCTCGGCGTCGGGTGCCAGACGATGTTCAAGCTGTGCGACGGCCTCTTGGGCGTCGTAGGCTTTGCACGCCACCAGCAGGCGATGAATCGGCCCAGGGCTGTCGGATGTTTCGCCGACGACTGTATAGGTGTGAGCCACGCCGTGCTCGACCAGGGTCAGGCCCTTGCCGGTCTGATAGCTCGCCAGCCGCGCGTGGTCCCGCAGGATCAGGCGCACGGGCAGCCCGGCGCGGGCCAGGCGGGCGGCCCACAGTGTTCCGAGGCTGCCGGCGCCGAGGACGTGCCAGGTGGTCGACATCAGTTTTTACTCCGTAAGGCTGCCCGCAGTGAACGAGGCGAAAGAACCGCTATAATGCCCGGGCATTTTAGCCCGGGCGTGCTCCATCTCTACTGAGCCGCGCCCCTTTTTTATTGGAGAAATTACATGCCGTCGTTCGACGTGGTATCCGAACTGGACAAACATGAAGTCACCAACGCCGTCGAGAACGCCGTCAAGGAGCTGGATCGCCGCTATGACTTGAAGGGCAAGGGCAGCTTCGAGTTCAAGGAAAAAGAGCTGACCGTCAACCTGACCGCGGAAGCCGACTTCCAGCTGGAAGCGATGATTGAGATCCTCAAGCTGTCTCTGGTCAAGCGCAAGATCGACGCGCAATGCCTCGAAATCAAGGATGCCTATGCGTCCGGCAAGCTGATGAAGCAGGAAGCCGTGCTCAAGGAAGGCATCGACAAGGAGCTGGCGAAGAAAATCGTCGCTCACGTCAAGGACGCCAAGCTCAAGGTCCAGGCCGCCATCCAGGGCGAGCAGGTACGTATCACCGGTAAGAAGCGTGACGACTTGCAAGAGGCCATTGCTGCCCTGCGCGCCAAGACCTTCGACATGCCGCTGCAGTTCAATAACTTCCGCGACTGATAGCACTTTGGGGAACCTGTGGGCGTTTTTGACGTCCCACGCCCCAGAACCTGCGCCCACCATTGAGCCCTACGGGGCTCAATTGTATTTAGGGCCAACCAATAGGCCGAGCATCCGGTAAACAGGAGAATGTAGATGGACTTGAACGCTGAAGTGGATCACCTGATCAAGAGCTCGGAGTCATGGTTACCGATGATCATGGAATACGGCAGCCGATTTTTGCTGGCGGTGGTCACCCTGGCCATCGGTTGGTGGCTGATCAACGTCTTGACCCACCGAGTGGGGCGTTTGCTGGCACTGCGTAATGCGGACCTGGCGCTGCAACACTTCATTACCAGCCTTGCGAACATTGCGCTCAAGGTCATGCTGGTGGTCAACGTGGCCTCGATGATCGGCGTCGCAACCACCTCGTTCGTTGCCGCGATCGGCGCCGCCACCCTGGCCATCGGCCTGGCATTGCAAGGCAGCCTGGCGAACTTCGCCGGCGGCGTGCTGATTCTGTTGTTCCGTCCGTTCCGCATTGGTGACTGGATCGAAGCCCAGGGCACTTCCGGTACCGTCGACAGCATCCAGATCTTTCACACCGTGTTGCGCACCGGCGACAACAAGACGGTGATCATCCCGAACGGCAGCCTGTCCAACGGCCTCATCACCAACACCAACCGTCAGCCGACCCGTAAAGTGGTATTTGATGTGGGTGTCGACTACGAAGCCGACCTGCAGAAAGCGCGCGAAGTGCTGTTGGAACTGGCCAAGGACCCACGGGTACTGGCTGATCCTGCGCCGGCAGCCGTGGTTTCGACCCTGGGCGACAGTTCAATCACTGTGTCCCTGCGAGTCTGGACCAAGACCTCGGATTATTGGGATGTGATGTTCATGTTCAATGAACTGGCACGTGATCGTTTGAAAGGCGCGGGAATCGATATTCCGTTTCCCCAGCGGGTTATTCGAGTAATGCAGGAAAGCGCTACGAAGTAATGCTATGACTTGCGGATCAAACTTGTCAGATGTGTCAGGTTTGATGTGTAGGATCAAACTAGATAGTTAGCTTGCTAGTTATGTGGTTGTTGAGATCAAGTTGCAATAAAAAAGCCGCTCACTTGCGAACAAGTGAGCGGCTTTTTAGTTAGGGCCGAAACCCTAAGTCATCGTTGTAATCAAACTGCCAATTACAAGATGTTCAGCGGGTATTGCGCGATCAGACGCAGTTCGTCGATGGACGCCGAACCGTAGTACACACCATCGCTGGAGCGATAAGTGGCTTGACGCACGCGCAGGCTCAGGTCTTTTGCCGGGCCGCTCTGGATCACGTACTTGGCTTCGATGTCACGTTCCCACTCTTTGCCGTTCGAGGTGTCGGCGGTGTTGGCGCCGGTACCTTTGACGTAGCGAGTCATGAAGCTCAGGCCTGGTACGCCGAAAGTCGCCATGTTCAGGTCGTAGCGAGCCTGGAACGACTTCTCGTCTTCAGCGTTGAAGTCGGAACGAGCGATGGAGTTGGCAAGGAAGATCGTGCCGCCGCCGTCTACGCCGTAGCCGTAGTCACCGTCACCGCTGACCTTCTGGTAGGCCAGGGTAAAGGTGTGAGCCTGGATGGTGTACGCGCCTTGCAAGCTGTAGGCACGGTTGTCCAGTTTGGTGGTGCCGTCTTTCTCAGCCCGTTGCAGGCCAGCGCCATCACTTTTGGTGCTGTAGATGTTGAAGTCGACCGCCAGGGACTGCTCATTGCTGAGCGCATGGGTCCAGTTCAGGTTGGCGTAGGTTTTTTTCCAGTAGTCTTCGGTCTTCGCGTAGTAGAGGCTGGCGCTGACTTCTGGAGTCAGGGCGTAGACACCACCGATGAAGTCGGTTTTTGTCAGGCCCAGGCTGTCGCGGTAGGTCTGGGCTTGTGCCACGCTCGAAGTGAAGTGACCGCCTTCAAGTTTCAGGCCTTTGATCTCGTTGCTGGTCAGCGAGATACCCTGTGGCAATTCAGGCAGCAGACGGCTGTCATCGGAAGCGAATACAGGCGCGGTGGTGTACTGGTCGCCGATTTTCAGGACCGTATCGGAGATACGGAACTTAACTGCGCCGCCGCCCTTGGAGTAATCATCCTGAGCGCGACCGTCGGAGCCAGTTGGAAACAGGCCAGTGCCGGAACGACCCTTGCCGCTGTCCAGTTTGACGCCCAACAGACCGATGACGTCGACACCCACACCGATGGTGCCTTGGGTGAAGCCCGACTGGTACAGGCCGTTGAAGCCCAGACCGGTTTCGTCGACGCGGCTCTTGCCGGTGTCATTGTTACGGAAGTCGCGGCTAAAGTTCAGGAGGCGAGTGTTGATGCTGAAAGTGCTGTCTTCAACAAAGCCCTTGGAATCGTCCTGGGAGGACGCCATTGCGAACTGCGAGGTGCCTGCTGAAACAGCCAGGGCGATCATGCTCCACTTCATCACGCGCATCGTGATTTGCTCCTTTGGTTTTAGGAAGAGTACTGCCGTCCCACCTATATTTTTGTCTGGGCGGCTCTTTCTTTTTTGTGTCGGCGCAAAGTTATATCACGCAGACATTATTGACGATACTTGCACATCTATCCTTTCAGCTTCTTTACGGGCCTGTCGTAAATTGCTAGCTCCATGTCGCAAATTCACAGTCCACTTGTAACCGGACTGACAACTTCAATGCTGTTTTAAAACCTTGGAAGCGGGGTGGAAAAGTCACCCCTGAAAGTTTCAACTCATCCCTGCCAGGCATTGAACCGCTGTTATTTTCCGTCGCGAAACACCTGCTTCCCGCCGGTGCCGTTGTCGACGATATGGGTGTGAATGCAACAAGCGTGCACAAACCCGTAACCGAATGTGATTTTTTCGTGAAAAGTGTCAACGGCCTGTAAAAACCGCATAAGCACGGGCTTTTTACGCCGTTTGGTTTGGCCTTGACGCGCCTGCCGCACTCCGGTTCGGTGGCGCATAAAACCTGTACCAGAGCAAAACGTTACCGGTTCACCCCGTTCGGTGGGTAGTTGGCGGATCCCTTTGAAGCACAAATGGGTCATTTTGGTGCAGTGCTTCACTGACTGCGTTTCTGCTCCCGTTCTGCCTTCGCCTTTTGAAAGCCGTCTGGCTCAAGGTCTTGAAGCATGTTCCGCGTCCCGACTTTGACCAGAATTGGATACATTGGTCATTTAGCGTAGCTGAAATATTGGCCTGTCTCGAAATGGTGCGCTTTTTTTCGTGGCGTCCTGTTTGGGCGCGTATTCGGCCACGCGCATTCGCCGTGAAGCGACTGGCATTCGCAGGTATGCTGGGCGCCTGAAACCTGACCCGCCGAACGGGAGTGACTGCTGTGTTCGCCTTAGATCCACGTCTTCAACAAGACACCTTGCCTATCGGGGATTTCCCCCTGTGTCGGCTGCTGCTTTCCAATGACTCGAATTACCCCTGGTTCATCCTGGTGCCGCGCATTGACGGTATCAGCGAAGTGTTTCAACTGGATGTCGCCGACCAGCAGCGAGTGTGGCAGGAAAGCACGGCGCTGGCCCAGTGGCTGAACGAAGGGTTCGGCGCCGACAAAATGAATATCGGTGCCTTGGGTAATGTGGTCAGCCAACTGCACGTGCATGTGATCGTACGCAAGCGCGACGACGCGGCCTGGCCTGCGCCGGTCTGGGGCAAGCACCCGGCGAAGCCCTACAGTGACGAGCAAGTGGTGGCAATTCGTGCGCGCCTGCGCGAGATCCTGCCGGCCGACTTCACGTTCCTGGAGGCTTGAGCCATGGATCTTCAAGCCCGCGTGACCGACCTGGAAAGCCGCCTGGCCTTTCAGGACGACACCATCGAGACCCTGAATGACATCCTGGTCACCCAGCAGCGTGCCGTGGAACGCCTGCAGTTGCAGATGACTGCGTTGCTCAAGCGCCAGGAAGAAATGGGCGGCCAGTTCGAGTCGTCCGAGGAAGAGGCGCCGCCCCCTCATTATTAATAAGGCAGGGGTTGAACCCCTGGCATAAAAAAACCGCGATGCAGCCAGGCTGCATCGCGGTTTCTTTTTTTCGGGGTGCTGGAATCAGCGACGCGGCAATGCGGCGATCACATCTTCAGCTTGCAGCCCCTTGTCACGGTTCATGACGGAGAACTCCACGCGCTGGCCTTCCACCAGTACGCGATGGCCTTCGCCGCGAATCGCCCGGAAGTGGACGAAGATATCGTCGCCCGAATCCCGGGAAATAAAGCCGAAGCCCTTGGAGGTGTTGAACCACTTGACGGTCCCGGTATCCCGGTTGGTCATGTCGTAGCTTTGCGACGCAGCGGCCGGGGAGGAGCGGTAAAAACTGATGGCCAGATGAAGAACGATGGCGACCAGTGCGATTGCCAGGCTGAGCAGGACGGCCGGGTGGCCACCCACTTCAGGCATAGGCGCCAGCAGGGTGAGGGTTTGCACGACAACAGCCAGGACCAGCAGGGCGCTGACCAGGTTTTGCAGTTGATGACGCGGGCCTTTGTTCCAGTATGGAATGACTGGAGCCAGTGTCAGGTTAAGAAGACCAAAGAAGGTCAGGTAGAGAGCGTCAGGTTGCTGCAGGTAAGGCAGGGTCTCTGATCGCAGGCTGGGGATAAAGGACAGCAGCAAAGCTGCAGCGCCCGTTAGCAGGTGGACGATTTTCAACATTTTGATTAACTCACGTTAAGACGGATCACAAGGAAGAGCTGACGGGCACGGTTCGCTTCTGAACAATGGGAGGCGTTGGGCACGTGCACGGGTATCAGCCTATGCCGCTTGCCGCGAAAAATATCGGCGGCGACACGCTGCCTATTTAACAGCAAAGCCTGTGCCTACTCAAATCAAGCATTTCAGGCTGTTACAAGGGGCACGGCATTTCTGCGTCAAACACTTGTCCTAGACAGGTGCAGGCTTTTTCGCAGGTGCTGGGTAATTTTTCCGGTAGCTGTTGAAGCCTTGCCTGTCGGGCAAGCCCGCTCTGCAAGGGGCGATTTGCCGCACCTCGAAAGGGTCGGCCAGGCTGCGCACGGCCGGCACTCTTGCTAGAGTGGTCCTGCACCTGATCAATGAATTTTTATCAATTGAAGGGGAAACACATGGCAATCGATATTGGTATCAGTGAAGAAGACCGTAAATCAATCGTTGATGGACTTTCGCGACTGCTTTCCGATACCTATGTACTTTACCTGAAGACCCACAACTTCCATTGGAACGTAACGGGGCCCATGTTTCGTACACTGCACTTGATGTTTGAAGAGCAGTACAACGAACTGGCGCTGGCGGTGGATTCAATCGCAGAGCGTATTCGTGCCCTGGGCTTTCCCGCACCGGGTGCCTACTCGGTGTATGCGCGACTTTCTTCGATCAAGGAAGAAGAGGGTGTGCCGAGCGCTGAAGACATGATCAAGCAACTGGTCGAAGGCCAGGAAGCGGTGACTCGCACAGCCCGGGGGATCTTCCCGTTGTTGGATAAAGTCAGTGATGAACCGACGGCGGACTTGCTGACCCAGCGTATGCAAGTGCATGAAAAGACCGCATGGATGTTGCGTTCCCTGCTCGAAAACAAATAACACCGGTGGCGGGAGGGCGTCGAGCTGACGCCCCTCGCATGCCTGCTTCCCGGCGATTTCCGCGATTCCGCGAGCTTCCTGATACGCGCGTTGGCTTGTCCTACGGTGATCGGCTCCCTGTCTTCTGGCTGCACTTGTCGTCTTGATGTTTTATAGCTCAACGGCCAACGAGAACATGAGTGGCCGTCAGGCAATGGAGTGTCAAGTGTATGTCACGCGGAGCAGGTTATGGAGTTATGGAAACGTGCGGATTGCACAAGATAAAGGTAGATCCCTTTGCCAAGGGGTTCGATATGAACTTGGCCAGGCCATTGTCCCGATCGGTTCGGCTTAATGGTTTTTCGACGTGTTTGCGGCTCGAAGAGGTGTATTGGAATATCCTCGCGGAGATCGCCAGGATCAATACGTGTTCGGTCAGTGCGCTGCTGTCTTACGTGGACCGGGAAGTGCACTTGCGTTATGGCGGTGTAAAGAACTTCAGCGGTCTGGTCAGGGTGGTTTGCGTGGTGCATGTATTGAAAGGGCGGCTTGTCGCGCCCAGTGTCCAGCCGGACCCTGCATGAACCTTGTGCCGGGCGCCCGTCCCGGGATTGCCCCGGGTCGGGCGCCCGGCAGAAGCCTGCTGCAGTCATCTATATAAAGAGCAGCGCGCCGCTACGGCTGCACAGCCTCGATTTACCAGATATAATCCCGGGCTTTGCTGCGCATGCCGGGACTTTCCCACAGGATAGAGCCAGGGCAGGGCGTGGCGCAGTAATGATCTGATCGCCGAGACATCTCCATGCCCATGTACGACTATCTATGTGCTTCCTGTGGTCATCAGTTGGAAGCCATTCAAAAGATCAGCGCAGCGCCGCTGGTCGATTGCCCTGCCTGTCAGGCACCGGAGCTCAAGAAGATGTTGTCCATGCCGGGCTTTCGCCTGAGTGGCAACGGTTGGTACGAGACCGACTTCAAGACCGGTTCGAAGAAGAATCTGGCCGGCGGCGACAAAGCAGACTGAGTTGAACTCTACGCGCAGGCTCCTGCATTATCCGTCACCTGACTTAGCTGTACGGTGATGAGGCGGGCCTCCACCGAATTTCGAATTACGAGAAGCGAAACCACTATCATGATGCGCAGCCACTATTGCGGCCAACTGAACGAGACCCTGGAAGGTCAGGAAATCACCCTTTGCGGATGGGTTCACCGTCGCCGCGACCACGGCGGGGTGATCTTCCTCGATATTCGTGATCGTGATGGTCTGGCCCAGGTGGTGTTCGATCCGGACCGCGCCGAGAGCTTCGCCGCCGCCGATCGCGTGCGCAGCGAGTACGTCGTGAAGATCACCGGCAAGGTTCGCCTGCGTCCGGCCGGTGCCACCAACGCCAACATGGCGTCGGGCATGATCGAAGTGCTGGGTTACGAACTGGAAGTGCTGAACGAGTCGGAAACCCCGCCGTTCCCGCTGAACGAGTTCTCTGACGTTGGCGAAGAAACCCGCCTGCGTTATCGCTTCCTGGACCTGCGTCGCCCGGAAATGGCCGAGAAGCTGCGCCTGCGTTCGCGCATGACCACCAGCATCCGTCGCTTCCTCGACGAGAACGGCTTCCTCGACGTCGAGACGCCGATCCTGACCCGTGCTACCCCGGAAGGCGCCCGCGACTACCTGGTGCCGAGCCGTACCCACGCCGGTTCCTTCTTCGCCTTGCCGCAATCGCCACAGCTGTTCAAGCAACTGCTGATGGTCGCCGGCTTCGACCGTTACTACCAGATCGCCAAGTGCTTCCGTGACGAAGACCTGCGGGCCGACCGCCAGCCTGAATTCACCCAGATCGACATCGAAACCAGTTTCCTCGATGAAAAAGAGATCATGGGCATCACCGAGCAGATGATCCGCAACCTGTTCAAGGAAGTGCTGAACCTGGAGTTCGGCGAATTCCCGCACATGACCTTCGAAGAAGCCATGCGCCGTTACGGTTCCGACAAGCCAGACCTGCGTAACCCGCTGGAACTGGTTGACGTTGAAGACCAACTGAAAGATGTCGACTTCAAGGTGTTCAGCGGCCCGGCCAACGACCCGAAATGCCGTATCGCCGCACTGCGCGTGCCTGGCGCTGCGAGCATGCCGCGCAAGCAGATCGACGACTACACCAAGTTCGTCGGCATCTACGGTGCCAAGGGCCTGGCGTACATCAAGGTCAACGAGCGCGCCAAGGGCGTCGAAGGCCTGCAGTCGCCAATCGTCAAGAACATCCCTGAAGCCAACCTCAATGTGATCCTGGATCGTGTTGGTGCGGTTGACGGCGACATCGTGTTCTTCGGTGCCGACAAGTCGAAGATCGTCAGCGAAGCGCTGGGTGCACTGCGGATCAAGGTCGGCAACGACCTGAACCTGCTGACCTGCCAGTGGGCGCCGATGTGGGTTGTCGACTTCCCGATGTTCGAAGAAAACGACGACGGCAGCTTCAGCGCACTGCACCACCCGTTCACCGCGCCGAAGTGCACGCCGCAAGAGCTGGAAGCCAACCCGGCTGGCGCTCTGTCCCGTGCCTACGACATGGTGCTCAACGGCACCGAGCTGGGTGGCGGTTCGATCCGTATCCACCGCAAGGAAATGCAGCAATCGGTCTTCCGCCTGCTGGGCATCAACGAAGATGAGCAGCAAGAGAAGTTCGGCTTCCTGCTCGACGCCCTGAAATACGGCGCGCCACCCCATGGCGGCCTGGCCTTTGGCCTGGACCGTCTGGTGATGCTGATGACCGGTGCCCAGTCGATCCGTGAAGTGATTGCCTTCCCGAAAACCCAAAGTGCTGCCGACGTCATGACGCAAGCGCCGGGTGTGGTGGATGCCAAGGCACTGCGCGAGCTGCATATCCGTCTGCGCGAGACACCAAAGGCTGAGTAAGGCCGCAGCGTGAAAGCGCGATAGGGTTTTACATTGTCAGCTAAGGGCGCATCTTCGGATGCGCCTTTGCGTTACAAGGGCTGCACGTTAAAGAGGGAAGTCCCGCCTGGGGCGGGATCGACAGGTTTCTACAGAATTTCGGAGTTGTGTTATGGCTGGCCATTCCAAGTGGGCGAACATCAAGCACCGCAAAGAGCGTCAGGATGCCAAGAAAGGCAAGATCTTCACCAAGTGGATTCGCGAGCTGACCGTTGCCGCGCGCCAGGGTGGCGGTGACCCGGGTTCCAACCCGCGCCTGCGCCTGGCCCTGGACAAGGCCCTCGGCGCCAACATGAGCCGCGACATCATCGACCGCGCCGTGGCCCGTGGTGCCGGTGCGGCCGATACAGACGACATGGTCGAGTTGAGCTACGAAGGCTACGGCCCGGGTGGCGTGGCGGTGATGGTCGAGTGCATGACCGACAACCGCAACCGTACCGCGGCTGCCGTGCGCCATGCGTTCAGCAAATGTGGCGGCAACCTCGGCACTGACGGTTCGGTGGCCTACCTGTTTGAGCGCAAGGGGCAGATTTCCTTCGCGCCTGGCGTGGATGAAGATGCGCTGATTGAGGCGGCAATGGAGGCCGATGCCGACGACGTGGTGACCAACGAAGACGGTTCCATCGACGTGTTCACCTCGTTCGCGGGCTTCTATTCGGTGCGTAACGCCCTGGAAGCGGCTGGTTTCAAAGGCACCGACGCGGAAATCGTGATGCTGCCGACCACCAGCGCCGAGCTGGACCTGGACGGGGCGCAGAAGGTACTCAAGATGCTCGACATGCTTGAAGACCTGGATGACGTGCAGAACGTCTATTCCAATGCCGATATTCCGGAATCGGTGGCTGAACAGCTAGGCTGAAGGATGATGCAGATCTAATGTGGGAGCGGGCTTGCTCGCGAAGGCGGCGTGTCAGTCAGTCAATACGGTGACTGATACACCGCCTTCGCGAGCAAGCCCGCTCCCACATTTTGATCTTGGCTATATCAAGAATTTTTTATCCAACTGCAGGCGTTATGACTCTAATCCTAGGTATCGACCCCGGTTCGCGAATCACCGGCTTTGGCGTGGTCCAACAGACCCCGCGAGGCTGCGTGTACGTGGCGTCGGGCTGTATCCGTACCGGCGCCGGCGAGTTGGCCGAGCGCTTGCAGATCGTGTATCGCGGCGTGCGTGAAGTGATCCAGACCTATGGGCCAGTGACCATGGGCATCGAAAAAGTGTTCATGGCGAAAAACGCCGACTCCGCCCTGAAGCTCGGCCAGGCCCGCGGTGCGGCCATCGTGGCCGGAGCCGAGGAGGGCATGGAGATCGCTGAATACACCGCGACCCAGGTCAAGCAAGCCGTGGTCGGTACCGGTGCTGCCAATAAAGAGCAGGTGATGATGATGGTCATGCACATGCTCAAACTCACCGCCAAACCGCAAATCGATGCCTCCGACGCCCTGGCCATTGCCATTTGCCATGCCCATACCCGTTCCAGCCTGATGCCCCATGGCTTGGGGACCGCACGCAGTCGTGGCGGCCGGCTGCGTCTCTGATAGCATCAGCGCATTCATTCTGCGTGGGGTGCATGAACGGCCTGTGCTGTCGGCCGGCATGCCCGCGTTATTACCGGCCAGGCCTTGATTTGAGCCGATTCTTAAGGATTCGAACGTGATTGGACGCTTGCGCGGCACCCTGGCTGAGAAACAGCCACCGCACCTGATTCTGGATGTAAACGGGCTGGGTTATGAGCTTGAAGTGCCCATGACCACCCTCTACCGCCTACCGTCGGTCGGTGAACCGCTGACCCTGCACACTCACCTGGTGGTGCGCGAAGACGCGCAATTGCTCTATGGGTTCGTTGGCAAGCGTGACCGGGATTTTTTCCGTGAGCTGATCCGCCTCAACGGCGTGGGGCCGAAGCTGGCGCTGGCGCTGATGTCGAGCCTGGAAGTGGATGAATTGGTGCGCTGTGTGTCGGCCCAGGACACGTCCGCGCTGACCAAGGTACCGGGCGTTGGCAAGAAAACCGCCGAGCGCCTGCTGGTGGAGCTCAAAGACCGCTTCAAGGCCTGGGAGGTTGTGCCGAGCATGTTTGCCCTGGTGCCCAACCAGCCTGATGCGCCGGGTGTGCCGGTGGCCAGCGCTGAAAGCGATGCGGTCAGCGCGCTGATCTCCCTGGGCTACAAGCCGCAAGAGGCGAGCAAGGCCGTGTCAGCCATCAAGGACAAGAACCTGAGCAGCGAAGACATGATCCGCCGCGCCCTGAAGGGAATGATTTAAGTGATTGAAGCTGATCGTCTGATCGCGGCCACCGGGCCTCGTGATCGTGAAGAAATCCAGGACCGGGCGATTCGCCCCCTGAGCCTTGCCGAATACATCGGCCAGCCCACCGTGCGCGAGCAGATGGAGCTGTTCATCCAGGCCGCGCGCGGGCGCAGCGAGTCCCTGGACCACACGTTGATCTTCGGCCCGCCCGGGCTCGGCAAGACCACCCTGGCCAACATCATCGCCCAGGAAATGGGCGTGTCGATCAAGTCCACCTCCGGCCCCGTGCTGGAGCGCCCGGGCGACCTGGCGGCGCTGCTGACCAACCTGGAGCCCCACGACGTACTGTTTATCGACGAGATCCACCGGCTTTCGCCCATCGTCGAGGAAGTACTGTACCCGGCCATGGAAGACTTCCAACTGGACATCATGATCGGTGAAGGCCCGGCGGCGCGCTCGATCAAGCTCGACCTGCCACCGTTCACGCTGGTGGGTGCGACCACCCGTGCGGGCATGCTGACCAACCCGCTGCGAGACCGTTTCGGGATTGTTCAACGTCTAGAGTTCTATAGCACGGCGGATCTGGCCACCATCGTCAGCCGTTCGGCGAGCATCCTTGGCTTGCCCCTGGACCCGGAAGGCGCCTTTGAAATCGCCCGCCGCGCCCGTGGTACCCCGCGGATTGCCAACCGTCTGCTGCGCCGGGTGCGCGACTTTGCCGAAGTGCGGGCCAAGGGGCATATCACCAAGCCCGTGGCAGACCTGGCGCTGAACCTGCTGGATGTGGATGAGCATGGCTTTGATCACCAGGACCGGCGCCTGCTGTTGACCATGATCGAGAAGTTCGACGGCGGCCCGGTGGGCGTGGACAGCCTCGCCGCCGCCATCAGCGAAGAGCGGCATACGATTGAGGATGTACTGGAGCCGTATCTGATTCAGCAGGGCTACATCATGCGCACGCCAAGGGGGCGTGTGGTCACCCGGCATGCGTATCTGCACTTTGGGTTAAACATTCCGTCACGATTGGGCGAGATGCCCGTAGTAGACGAATTCCTCGATGCAGTAGACGATTAAAAACGCTTGGCGATTCGATTTATTCGGAGTTTGTGCTGTCCTAGTGGCTGGCGTCGTCATTCTTTCGTTAGAAATGTGCCACAGAATGAAAAACAGTTGCCTGGCCGGATTGGCAACCTGAGGAGTAAGCACTAGAGTATGCGCGCGCAAAACGGGGATCAGTCGTTCGCACATCGCTGTCGCGTTTATTACGAGGACACCGATGCTGGCGGCATCGTTTATTACGTCAATTACCTAAAGTTCATGGAGCGGGCTCGAACCGAGCGGCTACGGGAGCTGGGCTTTGCCCAATCCCAGCTGGCAGGGGAGGACCTGTTGTTTGTCGTGCATTCCAGCGAGGCGCGTTACCACGCGCCGGCGCGACTGGACGACGAGCTGCTGGTCAGCGCAGAAATAACCGAATTGAACCGTGCCAGCCTGCGCTTTAAACAGCAGGTCAGGCGGGCTACGGATGCAACGCTGCTCTGTGAGGGGCAGTTCCTGGTGGCCTGTGTTCGCACCAATAGTTTGAAACCCCGGGCCATTCCCGAAACTCTACGCGCGGCCTTTGCCGGCGTGAGCGGCGCGGGTAAACATTCAGAGCAGGAGATTTAGCGTGGAACCTACCGTCGTCGACCATTCCTCCATGTGGAGCCTGGTCAGCAATGCCAGTGTCGTGGTTCAACTGGTGATGCTGGTCCTGGTAGCCGCATCGGTTACCTCTTGGGTCATGATTTTTCAGCGCAGCAACCTGCTGCGTGCTGGTCGACGTGCCCTGGAGAGCTTCGAAGAGCGCTTCTGGTCGGGTATCGACCTGTCCAAGCTGTACCGCCAGGCGGGCAGCAACCCGGACCCGGATTCGGGCGTCGAGCAGATCTTCCGCGCCGGCTTCAAGGAATTCTCCCGTCTGCGCCAGCAGCCAGGCGTTGACCCGGAAGCGGTCATGGAAGGTGTGGCCCGTGCCATGCGCGTCGCCATCTCCCGCGAAGAAGAAAAGCTTGAGCAAAGCCTGCCGTTCCTCGCCACCGTAGGTTCCGTCAGCCCGTATATCGGCCTGTTCGGTACCGTATGGGGGATCATGAACTCCTTCCGCGGCCTGGCCCAGGCCCAGCAAGCGACCCTGGCCACCGTGGCCCCGGGTATCGCCGAAGCGCTGATCGCCACCGCCATCGGCCTGTTCGCAGCTATTCCCGCAGTAATCGCCTACAACCGTTTTGCCGCTCGTGGCGAAACGTTGATCAGCCGTTACTACACCTTCGCCGATGAATTCCAGGCGATCCTGCACCGTAAAGTGCACACCAGCGAAGAATAAGCAGGTAATTCCCAATGGCTTTAATCGCTCGAGCTCGCAAAAAGCGCAAGCCGGTCGCCGAGATGAACGTGGTGCCTTACATCGACGTGATGCTGGTGCTGCTGGTTATCTTCATGGTGACCGCGCCGATGCTCAATCAGGGCGTGAAGGTTGATCTGCCCAAGGTTTCCAGCGAAGCCTTGCCGCAGGACAACAACACCCAGGTCCTGACCATTTCGATCAAGGCTGACAAGACCTATTACTGGAACCTTGGCAGCGAAGTCGACACTCAGAAACAGCAGGACAAGGCCATGACCTTGCCGCAGATGACTGATGCCGTGACCAAGATCATTCGCGCCGGCAACGAAGGTGGCAAGCACACCCAGGTGTTCATTCGCGGCGACAAGGTCGTCGACTACGGCTCCGTCATGGGCGCCATGGGCGGGCTGCAGAAGGCCGGGGTCGGTAATGTTGGCTTGATTACCGAGGCGCCCTGATGCACCAACAGCGAGAGCCGTCCGCCTCGGAAAGCTACTTCTGGCCTAGCGTCTGGGCAATTGCCCTGCACGTCCTGGTGTTTGGCATGCTGTTCGTCAGCTTTGCCATGACCCCGGACCTGCCGCCAGCCAAGCCGATCGTGCAGGCGACCCTGTATCAGCTGAAATCGAAAAGCCAGGCCACCACCCAGACCAATCAGAAGATTGCGGGTGAGGCCCAGAAGTCGGCTGCGCGCCAGACTGAAGTCGAGCAGATGGAACAGAAGAAGGTCGAGCAGGAAGCGGTGAAGGCTGCTGCGGAACAAAAGAAAGAAGAGGCGGCTCAAAAGGCCGAGGAATCGAAAAAGGCTGACGAGGCGAAGAAAGCTGCAGAGGCGCAAAAGGCTGATGAAGCCAAGAAAGCCGATAAAGCTGCCGAAGCCAAGAAAGCTGAAGAGAAACAATTGGCTGATATAGCCAAGAAGAAATCTGAAGAAGAAGCCAAGAAGGCTGCCGAAGAAGAGGCCAAGAAAAAGGCCGCTGAAGACGCGAAGAAAAAGATAGTCGAAGACGCGAAGAAGAAAGCCGCGGACGACGCCAAGAAGAAAGCTGAAGCTGACGAGGCGAAGAAGAAGATCGCCGACGATGCGAAGAAGAAAGCTGCCGCCGATGCCTCCAAGAAAAAGGCCCAGGAAGCAGCGCGTAAATCGACCGAAGACAAAAAGGCCCAGGCCTTGGCCGATTTGCTTTCCGACACGCCGCAGCGCCAGCAAGCCTTGGCCGATGAACGTGGTGATGAAGTCGCGGGCAGTTTCGACGACCTGATTCGTTCACGGGCAGCGGAAGGGTGGACCCGTCCTCCTTCGGCACGTAAAGGCATGACAGTAGTGCTGCAGATCGGCATGTTGCCGGACGGTACGGTGACTTCGGTCAGCGTGGCCAAGTCCAGTGGCGACGGTTCGTTCGACAGTTCGGCGGTAGCAGCGGTCAAGAACATTGGCCGGTTGACCGAGATGCAGGGAATGAAACCAAGCGACTTCGCTCCCTACCGTTCATTCAAGATGACATTCACACCTGAGGATCTAGCCTTGTGAGAAACCTTCTTCGAGGAATGCTTGTCGTTATTTGCTGCATGGCAGGGATAGCGGCGGCGGATGAAAAGAACATCCTGGTCACCAGCGGTAGCGATCGGGCCACCCCGATCGCCGTTGTGCCGTTTGGCTGGCAGGGCGGCAGCGTGCTGCCGGACGACATGTCGCAGATCATCAGCGATGACCTGCGCAACTCCGGCTACTACGCACCGATCGACAAAGGCAACATGATCAGCCAGCCGACCCAGGCCAGCGAAGTCATCTTCCGTGACTGGAAAGCGCTGAACGCCCAGTACCTGATGGTGGGCAGCATCACGCCCGCAGGCGGTCGCCTGCAGATCCAGTACACCCTGTTCAACGTCGCGACCGAGCAGCAAGTGCTGACCGGCAGCGTGTCGGGCACCACGGATCAGCTGCGGGACATGGCGCACTACATCTCCGACCAGTCGTTTGAAAAACTGACCGGGATCAAGGGTGCCTTCTCCACGCGCTTGCTCTATGTAACGGCCGAGCGTTTTTCGGTAGACAACACTCGTTACACTTTGCAGCGTTCCGACTATGACGGCGCGCGTGCAGTGACGTTGCTGCAATCCCGTGAGCCGATCCTGTCGCCGCGTTTCGCGCCAGATGGCAAGCGTATCGCCTACGTGTCCTTTGAACAGAAGCGTCCACGGATCTTCGTCCAGCACATCGATACCGGTCGCCGTGAGCAGATCACCAACTTCGAAGGCCTGAATGGCGCGCCAGCCTGGTCGCCGGATGGTTCACGCCTGGCATTCGTATTGTCCAAGGATGGCAACCCGGACATCTACGTGATGAACATGGCTTCGCGCCAACTGAGCCGTGTTACCAGCGGCCCGGGCATCAACACCGAACCGTTCTGGGGCAAGGATGGCTCGACCATCTACTTCACCTCCGACCGTGGCGGCAAGCCGCAAGTCTACAAAACCAGCGTCAACGGCGGCGGCGCCGAACGAGTGACCTTTATTGGTAACTACAACGCTGCACCTAAGCTTTCGGCTGATGAAAAGACGTTGGTGATGATTCACCGTCAGGATGGTTTCACTAATTTCCGGGTTGCGGCCCAGGATTTGCAGCGTGGAACCGTAAAAATCCTTACAGATACCAACCTTGATGAGTCAGCTACTGTTGCGCCCAACGGCACCATGGTAATCTACGCCACCCGCCAGCAGGGCCGGGGAGTCTTGATGCTCGTGTCCATTAATGGACGCGTAAGGCTCCCGCTTCCTACCGCTCAAGGCGAAGTCAGAGAACCGTCCTGGTCCCCTTACCTGAACTGACGCGGCGCTACAAAAAGAAGTACTTAACACACTGGGGTTCATTAGGAGTTTCACGATGGAAATGCTGAAGTTTGGTAAGTTTGCTGCTCTGGCTCTGGCTCTGTCCGTAGCCGTTGGTTGCTCGTCTAAAGGCGGCGACAATGCCGGTGAAGGCGCAGCTGTTGATCCAAACGCTGGTTACGGCGCTAACACTGGTGCAGTTGACGGCTCCCTGAGCGAAGAAGCTGCTCTGCGCGCTATCACCACTTTCTACTTCGAATACGACAGTTCGGACCTGAAACCAGAAGCCATGCGCGCTCTGGACGTTCACGCGAAGGACCTGAAAGCTAACGGCGCTCGCGTTGTTCTGGAAGGTAACACCGACGAACGTGGTACTCGTGAGTACAACATGGCACTGGGCGAGCGTCGTGCGAAAGCCGTTCAGCGCTACCTGGTTCTGCAAGGTGTTGCTCCAGGCCAACTGGAACTGGTTTCCTACGGTAAAGAGCGTCCAGTTGCTACTGGCCACGACGAGCAGTCCTGGGCTCAAAACCGTCGCGTCGAACTGCGTAAGTAATTCGTCATGCGAACGTGCCGTCGTGCTCTAACTGTATTGGCTCTCAGCCTGGCACCGCTTGCGGTGTGGGCTGCGGTTCCTGTGGAAGATAGCAACTCTGGCTATAACAATAGCGGGAGCAGTTATCCGCCAGCGGGTTATGGCACGAACGGCGCCTATGCCGGGGGCGCGGCAACTGCCGCGCCTTCGGCACAGGGCGAACTGTTCAACCAGCTGCAACGCATGCAGGATCAATTGTCGCAGCAACAAGGCACGATTGAGGTTCTGCAGAATCAAGTGAACCAGCTGAAGCAAGAAGGCCTGGAGCGTTACCAGGATCTTGATCGACGCATTGGAGCCGGCGTTACACCAGCCGCCACTCCTGATAATTCTTCTGCCGGTGGCGCCGCAAGCGCCGCCGGTGGTGCAGCGGCAGGGGCCGCGGCTGCGAGCCAAGCCCCTGCCGCCAGCAGCGAACCGGGTGATCCGGCGAAGGAAAAGCTGTATTACGATGCAGCCTTCGACCTGATCAAAGCCAAGGATTTCGATAAGGCCAGCCAGGCTTTTACCGCATTCCTGCGCAAATACCCGAACAGCCAGTACGCGGGCAACGCCCAGTACTGGTTGGGTGAGGTGAACCTGGCCAAGGGTGATCTGCAGGGCGCAGGCCAGGCATTTGCCAAGGTCAGCCAGCTGTACCCCAAGCACGCCAAGGTGCCGGATTCGCTGTACAAACTGGCTGACGTAGAACGCCGCCTGGGTCATACCGACAAGGTCAAAGGCATTCTGCAGCAGGTGGTGGCCCAGTATCCGGGTACCTCTGCGGCCCAGTTGGCTCAGCGGGATCTGCAACGCATGTAAGCGTCGCAACCCGTTCAGAAGAAACCCGCGCCCTGCGCGGGTTTTTTCGTTAGAATCCACGCCCTTTTATGAAACACGCTTCCTGGGGTTTACGCGTTGGCGGAATTCCTCGAAGTGCCTGACGGAGGCGGACAGCCTGTTTAGCTGTTACGCCCGTGGCGACTATGCAAGACACATTACGTATCACCGAAGTTTTTTACTCGTTGCAGGGTGAAACGCGCACTGCCGGGCTGCCCACTGTATTTGTGCGCCTCACCGGTTGCCCGCTGCGTTGCCAGTACTGCGACAGCGCCTACGCCTTCAGCGGCGGCACCGTGCGCACCCTTGAAGACATCCTTGAGCAGGTGGCCGGTTACCGGCCGCGTTATGTCTGCGTCACGGGTGGCGAGCCCTTGGCACAGCCCAATGCCATTCCCTTGCTCAAGCAGTTGTGCGATGCCGGTTACGAGGTGTCCCTGGAAACCAGCGGCGCCCTCGATATCTCTGCAGTCGACCCTCGGGTCAGCCGAGTCGTCGACCTCAAGACCCCAGGCTCCAAGGAAGTGCACCGCAACCGCTACGAGAACATTGAGCTGCTGACGGCCAACGACCAGGTCAAGTTCGTCATCTGTTCCCGTGAAGACTACGACTGGGCGACCTCCAAGCTGATCCAGTATGGCCTGGACCGCCGGGCCGGCGAAGTGCTGTTTTCCCCCAGCCATCATGACCTGAATGCTCGCGACCTGGCCGACTGGGTCGTTGCAGACAACCTTCCGGTGCGTCTGCAACTGCAGCTGCACAAGTACCTGTGGAACGATGAGCCGGGGCGCTGAGATGACTGATCAAAAACGTGCGGTGATCCTGCTGTCCGGCGGCCTCGACTCCGCGACCGTGGTCGCCATGGCCCGTGCAGAAGGCTACAGCTGCTACACCATGAGCTTCGACTACGGCCAGCGTCACCGTGCCGAACTGAACGCTGCCGCCCGTGTCGCCCGAGACCTGGGCGCGGTTGAGCACAAGGTGATCGGCCTGAATCTCGACGGCATGGGTGGCTCGGCGCTGACCGACAGCTCCATAGACGTGCCGCAAGGCCCCAGCGAAGGCATTCCGGTGACCTACGTGCCGGCACGCAACACGGTCTTCCTGTCCCTGGCCCTCGGCTGGGCCGAGGTGCTCAATGCCCGCGACATCTTCATCGGCGTCAACGCCCTGGACTACGCCGGATACCCGGACTGCCGCCCCGAGTACATCGAGTCGTTCGAGCGCATGGCCAATCTGGCGACCAAGGCCGGTGTAGAAGGGCAGGGCTTTCGCATCCTGGCGCCGCTGCAGAACCGCAGCAAGGCCGATATCGTGATGGCTGGCGTAGGGCTTGGCGTCGATTACTCGCTGACTGTTTCCTGCTATCAGGCAGACACTGATGGTCGCGCTTGTGGGAAATGCGACAGCTGCAGACTGCGTGCAGAGGGCTTCCAAGCGGCCGGAATTACTGACCCAACGCGTTATTTCTGATTTATTTTAAATAAGGTGTTGAATAATCCTTAGAAATCAGTATTATACGCGCCACCACACAGCGGGTCGTTAGCTCAGTTGGTAGAGCAGTTGGCTTTTAACCAATTGGTCGTAGGTTCGAATCCCACACGACCCACCATTTTTGGCGGTTTAGAAAATCCGGAAGGCCCACGCAAGTGAGGATTTCCGGGTTTTTTTTTGCCCAGTAAAAAGCCGATCACTCTCGCGACAGAGAGTGATCGGCTTTTTTGTTAAAGCTAGCCAAACCGCCCGGTGATGTAGTCCTCGGTCTGTTTCATCTTCGGCTTGGTGAAGATCTCATCCGTATTGCCATGCTCAATCAGTTCGCCCATGAACATGAACGCCGTGCTGTCCGACACCCGGGCGGCCTGCTGCATGTTGTGGGTCACGATGATCACTGTGTATTGCTCTTTCAGCTCGGTGATCAACTGCTCGATGCGCCCGGTGGAAATCGGGTCGAGCGCCGAGGTCGGTTCATCCAGCAGCAATACCTGTGGGCGAAGCGCAATGGTGCGGGCGATGCACAGGCGTTGCTGTTGTCCGCCGGAAAGACTCTGGGCGCTTTGTTTGAGTTTGTCCTTCACCTCATCCCACAGCGCGCCGCCGCGCAAGGCTTGCTCGACTCGATCATCCATTTCCCGGCGTGACAGCTTTTCATGGTGGCGCACGGCATAGGCGATGTTGTCGTAGATCGACATCGGGAACGGCACCGGCTTCTGGAAGACCATCCCGACGTGGCTGCGCAGGCGGTTCATCGAGTAGCCGGGGGCGAGGATGTTTTCGCCATTGAGCAGCACTTCACCGCGGGCTTCCTGCTTCGGGTACATCGAGTAGATACGGTTGAATACCCGCAGCAAGGTCGACTTGCCGCAGCCCGATGGGCCGATGATCGCGGTGATGCGTTTTTCCGGAATGTCGATGTCGATGGATTTCAGCGAACGCTGGTTGTTGTAGAAAAACTCCAACCCACGGACACGGATTTTGGTTTTTTCAGGATCAAGGCGGGTCGATTGCATCAGTGGGACCTATTGCGCAAAAGAATCAGGCGAGACAGCAAGCTCAGCACCAGCACGAACATCGTCAGTACCAAGGCGCCTGCCCATGCGAGGGAGTGCCAGTCATCGAAGGGGCTCATGGCGTACTGGAAAATAACCACCGGCACGCTGGCAATCGGCTTGAGCAGGTTGCTGCTCCAGAACTGGTTGCCGAAGGCGGTGAACAGCAGCGGCGCGGTTTCCCCGGTAATCCGCGCCAGCGCCAGCAGGATGCCGGTCACCACGCCGGCCTTGGCCGCTCTCAACACGATCTGCAACGTCAGTTTCCACTGGGGTACGCCCAGGGCCAGGGCCGCCTCGCGCATGGTGGAAGGTTGCAGTTGGAGCATCTCGTCGGTCGTGCGCACCACCACCGGAATCACCAGCAAGGCCAGCGCCAGGGCACCGGCAATGGCGGAGAAACCTACCTGGTGATTGGTCAGCAGGTTCAGCGGCAGGATCACCCCGGTGTAGATGAACAGGCCCAGCACGATCGACGGCGCGGACAGCAGGATGTCGTTGATGAAACGCACCGTGGTACCCAGGCGCGAGTGCCGTGCGAATTCCGCCAGCCAGATACCGGCCATCAGCCCGATGGGCGTGCCAATCAGCAGCGCAATCCCGGACATCAGGGCGCTGCCATAAAACGCGTTGGCCAGGCCGCCGTCTGTTCCGGGTGGCGGCGTCATCTCGGTAAACAGGCGCAGGTTGAGCGCCTGAAAGCCGTTGATGATGGTGGTCAGCAGAATCCACGCCAGCCACAGCAGGCCAAAGACTGTCGCGCCACAACTGAGCAGCATGGCCACCCGGTTCTTCAAGGCGCGCTTGCGGTACAGGCGTTCGTTGCTGCTCATAGGCCCTCCTTGCGGGACAGGCGCATGAGCATCAGCCGCGCCAGTGCCAGCACCACGAATGTCACGATAAACAGCAGGAAGCCCAGGGCGATCAGCGCCGAACGATGCAGGTCGGTGTACGCCTCGCTGAACTCGTTGGCGATGACGGACGCGATGGAGCTGCTGGGCATCAGCAACGAGGCGGAGAACTGTTGCGCGTTGCCCAGCACGAAGGTCACGGCCATGGTTTCACCCAGGGCGCGGCCGAGGCCGAGAAAGATCCCGCCGACCACGGCCGAACGGGTGTAGGGCAGGACGATGTCCCACACCACTTCCCAGGTAGTACTGCCCAGTGCGTAGGCCGACTCCTTCAATTGAGTCGGCACACTGCGGAAAACCTCATGCATCACCGACGTGATGAACGGCGTGATCATGATCGCCAGCACGATGCCGGCGGTCAGCATCCCGATGCCCAGCGGTGGCCCCTGGAACAGCGATCCAATAAACGGAAGCGCACCCAGGTAGTCATTGATCCAGGGTGACAAGTGTTCAGCCATAAAGGGCCCGAAAACAAACAGGCCCCACATGCCATAGATAATCGAGGGAATGCCCGCGAGCAATTCAACGGCGGAGGCGACCGGCATTCTGAGCCAGGGCGGCGCCACTTCGGTGAGGAAAATCGCGATGCCGAAACTCACCGGCACCGCAATCAGCAACGCCAGCAACGAGGTGACCAAGGTGCCGTAGATCGGTACCAGGGCGCCGAAGTGGTTGTTGACCGCATCCCACTCGGTGCTGGTGATGAAACCGAAACCGAAGGTCTTGAAGGCCAGGCCACCGCCCCACAGGGTGGAGGCGGCGATGCTTGCCAAGAGCAGCAGCACCAGCATCGCGGCCCCGAACATCGAGCGTTTGAACCACAGATCGTGGCGCTGATCGCGAGCGGCGCGGCTATCACCCGACACGTCGCTTGCGTGAGTAGTCATAACCAGGGGTTGCACGGTGTCGTTCATATCAGAAGTGCTCACCCGCCTCCATCAAGCATGCACATGCTTGAGGAAGGGGGCTATAGAGGCGGATCAGTGGGCGAAGTCAGACTTCCAGTAACCTTCGATCCGGGTCACGAGGGAATCGGGCAACGCTACGTAGTCCAATGCCGCAGCCTGCTGCTGACCTTTCTCCAACGACCATTTGAAGAAGTTGAAAGCGGCCTGGCTTTGCTCGGCGTTTTTTGCCTGCTTGTACATGATGATCCAGGTGGTCGCCGTGATCGGCCACGCGTTCTCGCCCGGTGCGTTGGTCATGATCAGGTTGAAGTCATGGGCGTTGGCCCAATCGGCAGTATCAGCCGCTGCCTGGAAGGCCTTGGCGTTGGGCTCGACGAATTTGCCGGACGCGTTCTTCAGTGAGGCGTAGGTCATCTTGTTTTGCAGGGCGTAGGCGTATTCAACAAAGCCGATGGAGTTCTTGATCTGCTTCACGTAGGCCGAAACACCTTCGTTACCCTTGCCGCCCACACCGACCGGCCACGGCACGGTGGTGCCGAAACCGATTTTGGTTTTCCAGCCATCACTGACTTTGGAGAGGTAGTTGGTGAAGTTGTACGAGGTGCCCGAGCCGTCCGAGCGGTGGACCACGGTGATATTCGCGCCCGGCAGTTTCAAGCCGGGGTTGAGGGCGGCAATCGCCGGGTCGTTCCAGGCCTTGATGTCACCGAGGAAGATCTTCGCCAGCACATCACCATCGAGTTTCAGCTGGCCAGCTGCAACGCCCTCGACGTTCATCACCGGCACGATGCCGCCAATCACGCTTGGGAATTGGCCGAGGCCGCCGGCCTTCAGTTCATCCGCCGACAGCGGCGCGTCGGACGCACCGAAGTCCACGGTAGCCGCCTTGATCTGGGCGATACCACCACCGGAGCCGATGGACTGGTAGTTGATCCGGTCACTGGAGCTTTTGCTGTATTCCTGGGACCACTTGGACAGCACCGGGTAGACGAAACTGGAGCCTGCGCCCGTGACGTCAGTGGCGTGAGCGACACCACTCAGGCACAGGGCAGTGAACAACACTGACAGACTCTTTTTGGTCAGCAACATCACGACGACACCTCAAAGGAAGGGGGCAGGTGGAGGGCTCCACCGGCCTGGGACGTGACGATTTAATTCCTGAAATGTGTCTGTTTAATGACGGTTTGGCTTTATGAAGAAACATTTAGAAATATCTGTGGGCGACCCCGGAAGGGATGCTCCGAGGTCGCTGCACTGATCAACCCTGGCTGCGCACCAGGATCGACTCATCGATCTGGGCGATCGACGTGACTCCGGTCAACGTCATGGCCACGCGCATTTCCTTGGCGAAGATATCCAGCAGGTTCTCCACGCCACGCTGCCCGTCGGCGGCCAGTGCGTAAGCCTGTGCACGGCCCAGCAGAACGCCCTTGGCGCCCAGCGCGAGCATGCGCACCACGTCCAGCCCCGAGCGTACGCCGGAGTCCACCAGCACCGTCAGATCGCTGCCCACGGCTTGTACGATAGGCGCCAGTGCCTTGGCTGTGGACAGCACGCCATCCAACTGGCGCCCGCCGTGGTTGGATACGACGATGCCGTCGGCACCAAAGCTCACCGCGTCCTTGGCATCTTGTGGGTCGAGGATGCCTTTGATGATCATCGGGCCTTTCCAGAATTCGCGGATCCACTCCAGGTCTTTCCAACTGATGGAAGGGTCGAAGTTGTTGGCCAGCCAGCCGATGTAGTCCTTCAGTTGGGTGGGCTTGCCCAGGTACTTGGAGATGTTGCCCAGGTCGTGGGGGCGACCCAGCAGGCCCACATCGAAGGCCCAGGCCGGTTTGGTCATGGCCTGCAGGATTTGGCGTTGCGGCCCGTAGGCACCGGACATACCCGAATGGGCGTCGCGATAACGCGCGCCGGGGGTGGGCATGTCGACCGTGAACACGAGGTTTTTCACCCCGGCGGCCTGGGCTCGCTCCAGGGCGTTTTTCATGAAGCCGCGGTCTTTCAGCACATACAGCTGAAACCAGATCGATTGCGGGCTCTGGGACGCCACTTCCTCGATCGGGCACACGGAAACGGTCGACAGGCAAAACGGAATGCCCTTGTTCGCTGCCGCCTTCGCCGCCTGGACTTCACCACGCCGGGCAAACATGCCGGTCAGGCCCACTGGGCTGAGGACCACCGGCATCGCCAATGGCTGGTCGAACAACGTGGTTTCAAGGCTCAGGCTTTCGACGTTGCGCAGGATGCGCTGGCGCAGGCTGATATCCGACAGGTCCGAGCTGTTGGCCCTGAGGGTGTGTTCGGCGTAGGCGCCGCCGTCGATGTAGTCGAACAGGAAACGCGGCAGTTTGCGGCGGGCGGCTTCGCGGTAATCCGATGCAGACGAAATGATCATGAACAGTGATGCCCCGAGTAAAGAAAACGGTGGGGTGAGGATAGACAAAGGCCTTTCATGGTAAAAACAACTTTTCCAACTTGAATCAAGTCGCAAACGGAATACTCATGAACCTTCGTACGTTGCTGGCCTTTGTCGAAGTAGTTCGCCAGGGCAGCTTCTCACAAGCAGCCGAGGTGGTTTCGCTCACCCAGTCTACCGTCAGCAAGGCGGTCAAGACTCTGGAAGATGAATTGGGCACGCCGCTGTTCAATCGCATCGGCCACAAGAGCGAGCTCACGGCCGCCGGCGAAATTGCCTACCGCCGAGCGCTGGTGTTGCTGGCGGAGCGCAGTGACCTGGTGGCCGAGATCAACGACTTGCTGGGGCTCAAGCGCGGTGTATTGCGCATCGGCTTGCCGCCGGTGGGCAGTGGGGTGCTGTTTGCGGCGATGTTTGCCTTGTATCGACAGCGTTATCCGGAAATCGAGATCGAGCTGATCGAGCATGGCAGCAAGAAGTTGGGCGAATGCCTGGAGGCCGGGGAGGTGGACCTGGCCGCGTTGCTGGTACCGGTGGCGGGAGAATTTGAATATCAGGATGTGCGCGTCGAGCCACTGATGGTGGTGATGCCGATCGACCATCCTTTGGCCGGGCGTAAAAGCGTCGATTTTTCCGACCTGGCTGACTCGCCCTTTATTCTGTTCGAGGCCGGGTTTGCGCTTAACCGGATCATTCTCACAGCCTGCGAGCGCAGAGGCGTAGTCCCGCGTATCACCGCCCGCAGTGCCCAGATCGACTTTATCGTCGACCTGGTTGCCGCAGGCCTGGGTGTCGCGTTTCTACCGAGCATGCTGGCTTACAAACACCTGCACGCCGGCATCGCCCTGATCCAGCTGGACGAGCCCCAGACTGATTGGCACATCGCCCTGGCTTGGCGGCGACAGGCGCACTTGCCACCGGCGGCGCGGGCCTGGCTGGATCTGGCCCTGGAGATGGGGAATGTTCCGGACACGACCCGGCCTGCGGTCTAGCCTTGTGCGACCAGGGGCAGGCGGCTCTTGACGACTTTTTGCAGCAGCAGGGCCAGCACCTCGGTGGAATACGGCTTTTGCAGCAAGACAAAACGGCTGGCTTCTTCCTGGGCGATACGCGCGTATTCGTCGTTGTAGCCGGTGGTGAGCACCACCGGCAGCCATGGGTACAAGGCTTCGATTGCGTCCAGCAACTCCAGGCCACTCATGCCGGGCATGGAGATATCGGAGAACACCACCTGGAAGCTTTCTGGGTTGGGGGCCAGGGCTTCCAGCGCGCTGTTCGCATCCGGCACCCACAGCACGTGAAAGCCCATCTGTTCCAGGGTTTGCGAGGTGTACAGGCCCACATCGGCGTTGTCCTCGACCATCAGCACGCACAAGCCTGAGATGATGGGCGAAGCGCTGGTGTCTTGAGGTACCGGCATGGCACTTGGCTCGACCTTGGGCAGGTACAGCGTAAATTGGCTACCCCTGCCGCACTCGCTCTGTACCAGGATTTCCCCGCCTGATTGCTTGGCGAAGCCGTACACCTGGGACAAGCCCAGGCCGGTGCCCTGGCCGATACCCTTGGTGGTGTAGAAGGGCTCAAAGATCGCGTCGAGTTTTTCCGGCGGGATACCCGAGCCGGTGTCCGCCAGTTCGATGGTCACGTAATCGGCGACACGTACCGGGTGAGCGCGAACCGAGGGTAGCCAGCTTGCCGTCGAAACGGTGATGGTCAAATGCCCGTTGCCGGCCATGGCATCCCTGGCGTTCACCACCATGTTGACCAGCGCGGTATCGAACTGGCTTTCGTCGGCGTTGATAAAGCAGGCGTCGTCAGGCACCTGGATGCTTACCTTGACCCGTGAACCGGTCAGGCTGTCCATCATCTCGCCCACCCGCTTTACACTTTCGCCGACGTTGAACACCTCGGGTCGCAAAGCCTGGCGGCGGGCGAATGTGAGCAACTGGGCCGTCAGGCGGGCCGCGCGATCGACCGTGCTGGCGATGGCTTCCACGTATTTCACGCGGCGTGCTTCGCTCAGGGCAGGTGGCTTGAGCAAGTCGGCACAGGACTTGATCACCGTCAGCAGGTTATTGAAATCATGTGCGACACCGCCAGTGAGTTGGCCGATGGCTTCCAGTTTCTGTGACTGACGCAGGGCGTCTTCCGACAGTCGCAGGGCTTCCTTGGCTTCTTCCTCAGCCTGGATATCACGGCCCACGGCGTGGATGTAGTCGCTGTCGGGCACGGCCGTCCAGGCGATCATGCGGTAGCTGCCGTCCTGGTGGCGGTAACGGTTCTTGAAATTGGGGAAGTTCTTGCCATCGCCCAAACGGCTGACCGCCGAGGATGAGACGGCCAGGTCGTCGGGGTGAACCAGGGCCAGCAACTGGCTGCCCACCAGGTCGTTTTCGGCGTGGCCGAGCATGCGTGTCCAGGCCGGGTTCACGGCGGAGATCACACCGTCGAGTTGTGCCACCAGCATCAGGTCCGGCGACAGGCGCCAGATACGGTCGCGATCGCGAGTGCGTTCGACCACCCGCTGTTCCAGGGACTCGTTGAGTTTGCGCAGGGACTCTTCGGCTTCGCGCAGGGGCGTGATGTCCCGGGACACGCAGAGGATTTTCTCCGGCAGGCCGTCACTGCCCATGATCGGGCTGACGTTCACGTGCCACCATTTAAGGTTGCCGGCCAGGGTGTGGGCAGCGCCGACAAAGCTGGCATTGCGACCGGCCTTGGCGGCCTCAACGGCAGCCTTGGCATCGAGATTGCCCTGGTCGTGCCAGAAGTCGGGCCAGGGGCAGCCGCGGATCGCATTGAAGTCGCTGACTTCCATGATCTGCTTGCCGCCTTCGCTCATGAAGGTCAGGCGGGCGTCGAGGTCCAGCACCTTGATGCAATCGTTGATGCTGGCAAGCACGCGTTCGGTGAAGGCTTCGCTGTGGTTGAGGCCCGCGGCGGACAAATCACTCTCGCCAGATTCAGGTGGGCTGTTTGTCTCAGGACCCGTCCCGATAGTGCTATTCATTTGAGTGCTGCCACGCGTGTTAAATGGCCGTCATCATGTCATTGCGACACTTATATCACCAGCGCCTTCACGCTTATTCGATGGCAGGCAATCCGGCATGCTCCAAGCGTGACGGCGAGATTAAAACCCGTCAGTCATATTCAGGTTCCGGGGTCTGAATAAGTGCTGGAAAAACCGTCGAAGTCTTTGAAAGAAATAGGATTGTCGGACAATTTTGCGCATGAAAAACTCTTCATAATTTGCCCGCTCGAAGATTGGTAGCTTCCCCTCGCTGCCCAATAATTCGAGTTCTAATAATGAATAAAAAACTCTTCAAGAGCGCTTTGGCGCTGTCGATTTCCCTTGCCTCCACTTCCTTGTTTGCCGGTGGTTTCGCCCTCAACGAACAAAGCATCAGTTCAATGGGGACCGGTTACGCCGGGCGTTCCTCCTCCGCGGATGACGCCAGCACGGTGTTTGGCAACCCGGCGGGCATGTCTCGCCTCAAGCAGAATGAAGTGAGCATCGGGGCGACCTACCTGGATGCCAAGTCGAACATCAAGGACGCCAGTTCCAGCCAAGGTGGCGTGGACAACCCCGGCACCAACAAAGGCGATATGGTCCCCGGCATCGCCGTACCGATGGGCTACCTGGTGACGCCGATTGATGAACACTGGGCGTTTGGCCTGGGAATCTACGCGCCGTTCGGCCTCGTGACCGACTATGAACACAGCTTCCAGGGCAATGGCTTTGGCAACAAAAGCAAGGTTCAAGTCATCACCGTGCAGCCAACCGTCAGCTATGCCTTCAACGACAAGGTTTCGGTGGGCTTCGGTCCGACCTTCAACCGTATCAGTGGCGAACTGGACTCCAAGGTCCCGGCATTTGGCCTCGGCACGGAAAACGTGAAGGTCAAGGGCGACGACACCGCCACCGGTTTCAACGCCGGTATCCTGGTGCAGCCGATTGAAAGCACGCGCATTGGTGTGACCTACCACTCGCAGGTTGTGTATCACCTGTCGGGCAAAACCAACGCCTCGGGGGTGCTCACCGACCTGGTGGATGGCGGCCCGCAGCGGTATGACGCCAAGCTGGATGTCACCACGCCGTCGTCCGTGGACTTCTCGGTCACCCATAAACTCAACGATGACTGGACCCTGTACGTCGGCAGCACCTACACCCGCTGGAGCCAGTTGAAGAAGATTACGATCAACAACAGTGGCGTCTCTGACCTCGCCACCGAACTGGCCGGCCTGAACTCCATCACCGAAGAACAGCACTGGCATGACACCTGGTCTCACGCCATCGGCCTGTCGTACCAGTTGAACAAGCAACTGGTGCTGCGTACCGGCTTTTCGGTGGACCAGACGCCCACCAACAACACCGACCGGTCCGTACGTATTCCTACGGGCGATCGCACGGTGTTCAGCCTGGGCGCCGGCTGGACGCCAGTGGATAACCTGACCTTCGACGTCGCTTATTCCTACCTGAAAGAAGAGCCGATCAAGGTCCGCGACAATAATCCGCAACTGGCGCTGACCTACGACGCCAAGTATGAAAACAGCGCCAACGGTTTCGGCGGTTCGGTGACTTACCGCTTCTGATGCACCGGAAGAGGGCAAAGAGTCAGTTTTCTGACATGGCTCTTTGCTAGCAATTGTATCAATCGTGCTACCAAACCTTCCCTGTCTTGGTTAAATTGGCTGCAATCCAGTTCAAGACAGGGATCGTCATGACTACGCTTTCGCCGATCAGCTCCGCCATCGCCCTTACCAATCGACCCGCCGTTAACCCGCCAGCTACGCAGGCGCCAGAAACGGACGCCGCTGCCGTGCGACCTTCCTCGGTGGTCAGCCTTGGCAATGTCACGGTAGACGTTCAAGCCGAGACGTATTCCCGCAACGGCCAATTGCCCGGCCATGGGCCGATCAATGCCTGGGAAAGTGACAGCGACGATGCGGTCACCAAAGCGATCAGCACGAATTTCCCTGCACTGCCCAGAGGCACAGGCTTCAGCGGCCTGGGCGCTACCCTGATCGAGCAATTTGCGAAGAGCGGTACCGACATTTCCCAGTCGGCGCTGAGCACCAGCTCTTCCAGGACCCAAAGCCCCGCCGAACTCAAGGTTCAACAGGCGCTGCTGCACAGCAAGGCCGACAACCTGGTCAGCCTGACCGTCAAGACGGCCAGCGGCAAGACCGTCACCTTCAGCCTGGCCAGCCAGTCCGCAGGCCTGGCCGCGCAGGCGAAGGTGGACGGTGGCGCCCTCAGCGCCGCCGAACTCAAGGAAGTCGCCAAGTTGGGCGAAGCTTTCCAGGACGCGATCGACGGCCTGGCCGCCCAGCCGCCGAAGCTCGAGCTGAGCAAGCTGACGCAGTTTGATTCCAGCGTATTGGCTTCGGTGGACCTCAGCGGCAAATTGAAAGTGAGCAATACTGACGACCTCACGCTTGCATTCCATGCGGACAGCCAGGGCCGCACCACGCGCATGAGTAGCCCGGCGGGGGAAGTGAATCTCTCGGTCGACCTGAAGAACGCCGGCATCCTCGGCAACGCCAAGCAACAGGCAATCGCGCTGAAAAGCTACCTGGCCCAGTTCGACAAGGCCCAGGCGCGGGGCAAGGCAGATGCTGACCTGATGGCGATGTTCAAGGATGCGTTTACCGCCATGAACAGCAACTACCCGCAGGGCGCCAAAGCGCCTGCGCCGCTGACCCGCAGCGCGGCAGATCAAGGCCTGCTGACGGGCCTGGCGGATTTCAAGGCCTCCATCAGCCAGGCGGCCAGCTCCCCCAACCCGGCGCGCCCAGGGGAAACCGATACGTTTGCCTATGGGATTTCCCAGAAAACGCGCATCGGCGGCAATGACCTCTCCAATCGCACGATCGATCAGGTCCAGCGATCAAGCCTCGAGGCCAGTTTCCATCAGGGCCTGGATGGCGGGAAGCCGCCGGCTTTCGATACCAGGCGCGAGTCGCAGAACTACCTCTATGTGCAGGTCGACGACAAGGCCAGCAGTGCGGCGAACATCACCTACAAGGATGGCTTCCTGACCAACGCCTCCGTGGACCAAAGCGCCAGCCAGAACACCCGCACCCAGCGATACGAGATGGCTCGACTGGTTAACGACAGCGTGGTACCGAACGAGGCCACCAGCCATCGCGACTACCTGGTACTGCTGGAATATGCGGCGCGGGAAGGCAAGAGTGCCAAGGGCGCCGATGAAACCATCCTGAAGGATGCCCTGGCGAACATGCATCAGTGGGCGTTGCTGCAAGACGATCCGTCCGCTTTGCCCGGTTAAACCGGTCGTTGTAAAAAAGGGAAACCCCTGGCCGGGTTTCCCTTTTTCATGCCTGGCCGAATCCCAGATTAGGCTTTTGAAACCATTCGATATTCTGTAGCCTTGCGCAGCTTCACCGTGCTTGATGAACACAATCACTTCGTCCGGCGGCGCCCGAAAGGCTCCAGAGCCGGTGGTACACTCGACTTTCGCGCAACTGCGCCTGCAGGTCTTGCGAACATGACGCAAATTTCCGAACGCCTTCTGGTCCAAGCCCACCTCGACGCCAAGCAGCCCAAAGTGCTGAGCGCCGAAGAAGAGGCGGGCTACCGCGCCGCCATCGCCGCCGAGCTCAAGGCTCAGGACGCGGTGCTGGTGGCACACTTCTACTGCGACCCGGTGATTCAGGCCCTGGCCGAAGAAACCGGTGGTTGTGTGTCCGACTCCCTGGAAATGGCCCGCTTCGGCGCGGCGCACCCGGCCAAGACCGTATTGGTGGCGGGCGTGCGATTCATGGGGGAGACGGCCAAGATCCTCACGCCTGAAAAACGCATCCTGATGCCGACACTGGAAGCCACGTGCTCTCTGGACCTTGGCTGCCCGGTGGATGAGTTCTCGGCATTCTGTGATCAGCACCCTGAGCGCACGGTGGTGGTATATGCCAACACGTCGGCGGCGGTGAAAGCCCGTGCTGATTGGGTGGTGACTTCCAGTTGTGCGCTGGAGATTGTCGAAAGCCTGATGGATAACGGCGAGACGATTATCTGGGGGCCGGACAAGCACTTGGGCACCTATATCCAGCGTCAGACGGGTGCAGACATGTTGCTGTGGGATGGTGCGTGCATCGTGCACGAGGAGTTCAAGTCCAAGCAGTTGGAGGACATGAAGGCGTTGTACCCGGATGCAGCGATTCTGGTGCATCCGGAGTCGCCCACTTCGGTGATTGAGTTGGCGGATGCGGTGGGGTCTACCAGCCAGTTGATTGCGGCGGCGCAGCGGTTGCCGAACAAGACGTTTATCGTGGCCACCGACCGCGGCATCTTCTACAAGATGCAGCAGTTGTGCCCGGACAAGGTGTTTGTCGAGGCGCCGACGGCGGGGAATGGGGCGGCGTGTCGCAGTTGTGCGCATTGCCCGTGGATGGCGATGAATACCCTGGAGCGCACGCTGCAGTGCTTGCGTGAGGGGAGTAATGAGATTTTTGTTGAGCCTTCGGTGATTCCGCAGGCGGTTAGGCCGCTGAAGCGGATGTTGGATTTTACTCAGGCGGCTCGGTTGAGGTTGGCGGGGAATGCTTGATCTTGTTTGAGTACATATCCGTTATTTAGGTAACGGCCGCTTATGGTTCCGCTCTTACAGCGGGTCACTTTTGGCAAACGCCCCAAAAGTA